>NZ_JAKGCY010000001.1:0-1053738 GCF_021852965.1 Vibrio floridensis
TCTGTGCTGCCGCTCGACTTGCATGTGTTAGGCCTGCCGCCAGCGTTCAATCTGAGCCATGATCAAACTCTTCAATTTAAGATTTTGTTCGGCTCAATGAATACTGACTTCAAAACTACTAATGTAATTTTAAAGCTATTATCGTTCCAACAGAACGATAATGAATTGACTGTGCCAAGACTAAGTAAACTTAATCTCGATTGGTCACTCAGTTCATTGATACCTAATTTGAAACCGAAGTTTCTAATTGGATTATCATCAACGAGTGCCCACACAGATTGATAGGTTTATATTGTTAAAGAGCTTGCTTTTCGAGAAGTTTTTCTCTCAAAGCGGAGGTGCATTCTAGCGAGTTAATTTGAAGAGTCAAACACTTTTTCAAATTTATTTTCTCAGAAGTTTTTACCTCACCCGACCTTGCTGAAGCCTTACGCTGTCTGCCGTGTCGGTGGATGCGCATTATAGGGAACGAAGTTTCTTTGGCAAGTG
Organism: Vibrio floridensis; assembly: GCF_021852965.1. Classification (NCBI taxonomy): domain Bacteria; kingdom Pseudomonadati; phylum Pseudomonadota; class Gammaproteobacteria; order Vibrionales; family Vibrionaceae; genus Vibrio; species Vibrio floridensis. The sequence goes on from NZ_JAKGCY010000001.1 coordinate 490, forward strand.
CTTTTCGATAAAAAATGTCACAAAACCGTTCGTTCGCGCAAGAAACAATCAAAGGGTTATTTTTCTTGGTTCCATGTTAAAAAAAAGCATCTGTTTTCGTCAGAAATCGTTCAACCAAACAGCTTGGAAATCGGATGCATTGAGCACTCTGTGGTTTTGTTCCCACTGACGAATCCTTTCCAGCTCATTCAATACACTCTTTATTGTCAGTGTATTGTTGTCTAACTCGTACACTTGCTGCTGAGTTTGATAGTAAAACTTAAGAATGGTCATTGCTCTCTCATTGTGTTCGTTATGAGCAGCATGTTTGAGGATAGTCACTTTACGATAGATCTTTAAATGAGTCTGTTTAAGCTTCCATACATACAAAAGCTCATCAAAATAGCGATGCGTCTTTATTTGATTCAAGATTGAAAGCGTACTGACAAGAGCAATAACTACTCCGACTAGGTTCCAAACAAAGTTTCCCGTTGATTCGCCTTCAACAATGTCTGTATTACCAAATAGGGCAATCAACAATGTACTAAATGCAATGGCAGAACAGGCAAAAGCCAGTAGAAACGCCACTATCACCATGTTCCCTTTCTTTCTATATGCTTCTTTATTTATTTGACGCACGAATACCGCCCTCCTTCTTTTAGTGCCAGACTAGTTTAACCAAGCAATACGCACTCGCAACGTTTCCTTTGTAAGCTTTCTCTCAATTGCTCTCTCTTTCACTCTACTTCGAATACTCACTTTGATAACAGCATGACTCGCAACAAACTATTTGTTAGGTATATACTCCGTGCATTCGAATTCACTGCAAAGGTCTATCATGCGTACATTTGTATTACGCGCACGCGCAGCGCCGACAAACAGTCGAGCGTTATTAGAAGGGGTCGGTAACGAGGCTCATACTGAGATTCTTGCACATACTCTGATGAACACGATGTTTGTTGCTCAGTCACATCGTGAAGACATCATTGTTCATTTAGTGCTAGAAAGCACAAAAGATTTCTCTCGTACCATAACGATAAACTCAAATGAGATCTCAAATGTCGGAGGGTTTCACGAGGCAAACTTGTTGAACATTGTTGTTCGTGCGCTTGATGCTTCTACGGGTATGGGCAAAGAAGAATTAAGAAATGTCGAACCGGGTGTGACCGTTCGTACAATTAGCTTTGAACGATTGGTCCAGCAGCTGGCTGAAGACCATCAGTTATATATGTTAGAAAAGAAAGGCGAGTTTGTTCGCGACATTAAGTTTGCTGCCAATCCTTGTTTTTTACTTACTGACCATATTCCGATGCCAAAGAAAACCTTTAACAGTCTCAAGCGCCTCGGGACGCAAAACATTAGCCTTGGCCCTAAAATGTTGTTTGCCTCCCAATGCGTCACTCTGATTCAAAACGAACTGGATCTGCAACAATAGCAACGCTCTTGCGAGCATTAAACTCGCAAGAGAATCGCCTATTGTGTGTCACGATTACGTACGGATATGCGATACCACACCGTTGAGGTCATCAACATTACGTTGCAGATCGACGACAATTGGACCAAGTTGATTGATCGCTTCATTCATTTCTGAAGAGAGATTTTTGATATTAGCCAAGTTACTGGAGATCTCGTCACTAACCGCCAATTGCTCTTCGGTTGCCGCCGCAATCGCGGTGTTAAGTTTATGTATTTCAACCGCAGAGCCTTGAATCGTTCCTAGTGCATCGTTCGCCACACCCATATTCGAGCGTGTTGACTGCATCTTATCGGCACTGCTTTGTATGGTCGACGTTGACCGCTTAGCTTTCTCTTGCAGTGTCATGATGATGCTTTCAATTTCTCCTGTAGAGTCTTGCGTGCGTTGCGCCAACGAACGCACTTCGTCAGCAACCACAGCGAAGCCGCGACCTTGTTCACCCGCTCTCGCGGCTTCTATCGCTGCATTGAGTGCCAACAAGTTGGTTTGCTCGGCTATTGCCTTGATGACATCCAATACATTGCCCACGTTATTGGACTCTTCCGCCAACTGTTGGATGATCTGCGATGTATTGGTGAACTCCCCTTCCAACTGGCTAAATTCTCGGGTGGTCTTGTCGAACACCGATTTGCTGGTTGATGCTTCTTTTTCTGCGCTACCTGCGTACTGTTCCGCCATCGTTGTGCTTTCTGCCACATTCGACAAAGCTACGGTCATCTCTTCCATTGCGGTAGCCGCCATTTCCATCTCTTGGTTCTGCTGACCCGCCATCGAGATATTTTGTCGGGTAATACTCTGAATGGCTTCAGAAATATTGGAGATAGTGGTATTTACTTGGTTGATCTTGCTGATGGTTTTCGCATAGCTGATCAACACTTTGTTAATGGTGGTGCCGATGACGCCAAGCTCGTTATTGCTCTTGTCATCCACACGCAAAGTCAAATCAGAGTTAACGTCGACCTCTTTCAAAATATTGGCCATTTGGTCGATGGGTTTTACCACTTTGCGGTTAACCAAAATGTAACCGATGATCGCAATAACAAACACCACGATGAGAGAGACATTACCAATCATCACCGTGGTTCTTACATCGTGCGCCGCCGCTTCAAACTGACGATTTGTCCGTGCTTCCAACTCTTTAAAGAAATCATCAATCGGTGCCATGATTTTGGCTTTTTCTTGGTGATATTCTTTGCTGTGCAAGAGTTTCGCCGCCATTGCCATATCTGGCTCAGCTCGACGAGTGTAGTTGCCTGCACTATCTGGATAGAGCCCCTTGACTGCATTCATCGCTTTGACTTCCATGTTCACCAAAGCATCGGAGTTTTGTTGGGCTTGTTTAAGAAGTTGAAACTCAGATTGGGTGAAGCCCAGATTTTCCATCATTTTCTGCAATGAGATTCTTGCACCATCGGCTTTGGGTTTTTGCCCATAGTTCAACACCAAATCCCAGTAGATGGTGTGGTAGTTTTGCGGTCTCGGTTTGTCACCATTTCGAATGGCAAGGATGTCCATGTACATTTTTTCGTAGGTTTCATCACCTGTCAGCACATAGGTACGTCCTAAACGTGTTAGGTCATCAGAGCTTTGGCGTAGCTCATCCGCAGCTTGGTAAGATTGATAACGGACCTGCGACATCTGATTTACTGTTTGCAGTAATCCGTTAAGCTGCAACACCGTTACCACACTGATTACGATGCCAAGGCCAATAACCCCAAACACCAGTTTCATCGTGCTATTGATATTCATACTGTTCATTCCTTGTTAATTTAACTTTGCCAACTACGTTGTTGTTATAGGGAATTAGGGAACAGCATCCCTCCAGTTATCATTAACGCTTCGCTCTTCGTCGTTGCGCTTTTTCTCCGTTTACTCAGGTTTTGGAAATGCCGTCAGCATCTCTTTGGCCTGCTCAAACTCAAAACTTTCAATGGCATTGATAAGCAGCTGCTTTTGCTCATCCGTCCATACATCGCAATCTTTGGCCTGCTTAATCACATCCACCGCCGCCACATCGTATTGCTCAACGAGCTCGACCAGCCGTTTGTAGAGCTCTGCCGCTTCTCCACATTCTTGCTCACTCACATTGACATGCCGCTTTTGCCATTCCGATAATTGTGCGTGAAGTTTGTCGAGCGCGACGCCTGCTAATTCCAACTCGCCAATCACGGTTTTACTGCGATGGTCGATGCTCTTTTCCATTTTTACTGCCAACTGAGCAAGGGGAGTAACGCCAAGATTGGCCGCAGCGCCTTTGAGGGTATGAGCCATACGCGACGCCATATCCCAATCTTCTTTTTCCACTACCTCTTTAAACATAGGCAACTCTTCCAATTGCATCTCTAAAAAACGACTTAAAATCGACAAATAACTTTCCTTATTCCCGCCAGTGTTAAAAATCGCTTCTTTTATATTAATACCGGATAAGGTGGGTAAATCGTCTTCATCGGCAGAGGCTGGCCGATCTGGGTTGCTCTGTGAACCCGAGGTCGAACATGATGACGAGGTGTGACTCGCTGCATTAGCGACATTGCTTGCTGACAAGTACTGAGAAAGCACTTGGTAAAGATTATGCACATTGATGGGTTTTGCGACATGGTCATTCATGCCCGCGTCATGGCAGCGCTCTACATCGCTTTGCATCGCGTTGGCCGTCATGGCGACAATCGGCAATGTCGCCCACTCAGCTCGCTCACGGATCGCTTTGGTGGCGGTAATGCCATCCATCACCGGCATTTGCATGTCCATCAAAACAAGATCAATCGGATGATGCTCGAGTGCTTCTATGGCTAACTTGCCGTTATCTGCGGTGATAATGTTGAGATTTGTACCATTAAGAAGACCAATCGCCACTTCTTGGTTCACTTCATTGTCTTCCACCAGCAACAAGGTTTGTCCATCAAACACCGGTTTCTCAAACGTCGTGGTCGTGCTGCTTCGTGTCACATGTTCAATGCCATAGCTGTCCATAATGGCATCTAGCAAATTGGACGGATTCACCGGTTTGACGATTAAAGAATCCACCAGCTTACTGCTGTTTTCATCCATGGAAATTTCGCGTCCATAGGCGGTCACCAAGAAGTTTTTCGTTTCTGCGAGTAATCGCTCTTGATGGGCCGTTTGCAACAGCTCTAACCCGTTCATGCCCGGCATGTTCCAGTCAACAAACACCATATCAAAGGTGCTTTGACGGAGCTCATCTAAGGCTTCGAAGCCATTGCTCACCGCTTTGGCATCAAATTGCATCGCGCTCAGTAGCGTCATTAAAATGTTTCGTGCGGAATCGTTATCATCGACAATCAAGGCACGTTTGCCTGCCAAGCCACTAATTGGTTTAGCAATGTCACGCATTTTCGCTTCTTGCAAACCGCAGTGAATCGTAAAGGTAAACGTCGAACCCATACCGACTGCGCTGCTGACCGACAACTGCCCGCCCATCAGTTCCACCAACTGCTTGCTGATGCTGAGCCCTAACCCTGTGCCACCAAACTCGCGAGTAATGCTGGTGTCCGCTTGTGAGAAAGCGTTAAAGAGATCGGCTATTTTCTCTTTATCGATACCGATGCCAGTGTCTTTCACCGAGAAGCGAAGCGTCACATCATCACTGGATTGCGACTCCGGCATTACCGACACCAAGATCTCGCCTTTTTCGGTAAATTTCACCGCATTTCCACACAAATTCACCAACACTTGGCCAAGACGAAGTGGATCACCCACCAAGCCGACAGGCACTCTTGGGTCGATATCCAACAAGAACTCAATGCCTTTTTCCTGTGCTTTAAACGAAATGACGTTGGTCAAGTTTTCAAACACTTCATCCAAGCTGAAATCAATCGACTCGACACTCAGTTTGCCCGCCTCAATTTTGGAGAAATCGAGAATGTCATTGATGATGCCCAGTAAGTTCTTCGCGGACTCATTAATGCGTGTGAGGTACTTGCGTTGGGAAGGGTCCAGTTCGGTATTGAGCGCAAGGTGCGCCATGCCTAAGATGGCGTTCATCGGGGTGCGGATTTCATGACTCATATTGGCGAGGAAATCCCCTTTCGCTCGGCTCATCGCATCGGCGGTGTCTTTCGCATCTCGCAGTTCTGACTCCATCTGCTTGCGCTCGGTGAGATCCAACAAGATCCCCACGATCCCAGAAACACGACCTTGGCTATTATTGAACGACGCTTCGCAAACCAACATATCGCGGCATCCACCTTGGCTATCAAGCAGCGACAGCTCATAGTTTTTACTGCACTGCTCTTGGCTAAGCTCTTGATGTACTTTGGTAAAATGATGCGAGGCCTCTTGCTGACTGAACACTTCTATCGGGGTGCGTCCGACAATTTCGTGCATCGCCAAGCCCGTCAACTCACTGAATTTGGCATTGACGGTTAAATACTTGCCTTGCGCTGAAAGGCAGTACATCGGATTGGGGGTCGCGTTGAGGATTTCTTGATTGAGCTGTGACTGTTCCAGTACTTTCTGCTCCGCTTTTCTTTGCAGCTCCACATTTTGGCTCAGCTGAATACTCACAGAAAGATCATCCAGCATCTGTGATAACCATTGATACTGTAACGGAGTAAGCGTATCGATCGTACCAATTTCCAATAGCGCCACCGGCTGTTTGTTCACACACAACGGGAAATAGTAAATTTCATTCAGTTCCAGCACGCCGCCATTGACGTGCGTGGTGTATTTTCCCTGCAATGATTTCATGCTGTAGGGTTTATCGGACAGCAACACGCTCAGCTGCGTTGAGCTCTGATCGCTGATCTCACGGCTGATGGTGTCGTCGTAACCCGCCCCGGCGATACGAATCAGTTTGTCATCGCGGTAGATCGCAATACTGACTTGCTGCACAGGAAATTGATGAAGCAGAAACTGGGTGACTTCATGGCACAAAGACTGCGTCGATTGGCTGGTTCGCAACACGATGTTGAAATCTTTCACTAAAGTGTTTTGGCTCAGCTGCTCGGAAATATGGTGGAAGACCACATTCAAACTGTCGATGAATTTTTGCAGCTCGGCATACGCGGTTTGCGTAATCGTAAAGGCGTAATCTTGCGCTTTCACTTGATTCACCACCGTACGCAGTAGCTTACTCAATGGGCTGATGTACAAACGCCACAACAGCGTGAACGAAACAACGATCGATGCGAGTAAAATGGCCACCAACACTCGATACACATACTGATATTGCAGCTCCTGAGTGTCGGTTTGTTCTATGTTACCTTCAATACGGTGAACGATCGCTTGATGCGCTGAGCCGATCGCTTTCATGATCTTGGCTTTTTCTTCAAAGTAGACTTTGCCGTACAGCAATGATTGCGCATAAGGCAGATCCGGTTTGCCCGTATAAAGCTCTTTACCATCGGGCTCTAACTTAAATCCCTTTACCGCTAAAAACGCTTCACGCTCAATATTGACCAAGTTATCCGACAGCATTAAGGCGCTTTTCAGCTCTAAAAACTCGGTGGCGCTGATGCCAGAATCACGTAATCTTTGCAGTAGCGGAATGCCTGTCTCACTGGTAAACGGTGGAACATATTCGGCAGAGCTGGCAGCGAGGTCCCAATACTCGTATTCATTTCCCACTGGCAAAGGCAATTTGCCGTCACGAATATCCAACACCTTGTTGAACAGCGCTTCCCAGTCATCATCTCCGGTCACCACATAAGCTCGTGCAAACTTAGTCAAATGATCTGAGCTTTGCTTGAGCTCTTGAGAAAGACGGTAAAACCGATGAAGGTCTTGCTGATAATCCCGACTTTGGGTTCGAAGCTCCGCCACCTTTTGCGTGACAGACAACATGGCAATAGAACAGATCCCCATCGCCAAAAACAGCAGCATAAATAAAGTTCTAATTGAGCGCATTCGCTGGGCCTTTTTGCAAGGTAACAGTGCAATAAATCGATGCTTGTCTATAGTTACTGATAAGTTTAGTTATTGTTCAGCAAGTTGCAGGAAAACTTTTTCAGGATTGATATATGCCTATTGAAAATCTGGATGATTGCACCGTTTTGATTGTCGACGACTCCGCAGACAATCTGGCGTTTATGGCTCAAGGACTCTCCAGTCGCTACCACGTGAAAGCGGCCAAATCTGGGGAGATGGCGTTGCATATCTTAGAGCAGTTTGAGATTGATTTAGTGCTGCTCGATATCGTGATGCCCGAGCTATCGGGTTATGACGTGATCAGAAAAATTCGAGCCAATCACAAAACTCAAGACATTCCTGTGGTCTTTTTGACGGGTAAAGATTCACCCGAAGATGAGAAACTAGGGTTTGAGCTTGGCGCTGTCGACTACATTCACAAACCTGTCAGTATTCCTTTGCTGCGCTCGCGAGTACAAACCCATCTGCAAAATAAACGCTCGAAAGATTTTCTGCGCGATCAAAATGGCTACCTAGAGAAAGAGGTACTCAAACGTTCACACGAGCTTGACCGCATGCAAGATGCGGTGGTGTTTGCCTTAGCCAGTTTGGCAGAAACGCGCGATCCGGAAACGGGCAACCATATTTTGCGTACTCAGCATTATGTGCGTTTACTGGCGGAGCAGTTGGCGTTGCTTCCCAAGTATCAAACGGTTCTTACCCCCAAAATTGTGGATACCTACTTTAAAGCCGCGCCGCTGCATGACATCGGCAAAGTGGGCATAGTTGACTCCATTTTGCTCAAACCTGGCAAGCTCACCGCAGAAGAATTTGAAGAGATGAAATCTCACACCACACTGGGATTATTGGCTCTAGAGAAAGCAGAGAAACTCTCCGGCGCGCAAAATGAACTCATCTCTGCGGCAAAAGAGATTGCTTATGGGCACCATGAAAAGTGGGATGGCTCTGGTTATCCCAATGGTTATGCGGGTGAGCGTATTCCGCTCAGTGCTCGGCTCATGGCCATTGCCGACGTGTATGACGCGCTGCGCTGCAAACGTGTGTATAAAGGCCCGATGAGCCATGAGGAGACACGCTCAATCATTCTCGAAGGCAATGGGACACATTTTGATCCCGAAGTGATTGAAGCTTTTTTGGAGCAAGAAGACATGTTCATCAAAATCGCCAGCGAATTCGCGGATGAATAATTCATCAAGAAAGAAACACAACGCCACAATTACCATGATCTGCTCCAGCCAAACTGAACACTTCATTAAGTGATATTTTGCTGTTCAAAGTTAACTGGGCATAGATACGTTATGTCACCCGCCCATTTTTGATTCAGAGCCGTTACATGAAAGTATTGGTCATGTAGACAACCCTTAAACACGGCAGATTTTCGAGCATAAATTCATAGCTATCTACTTTAGATTTTTCGCGAAGTCGGTGACGGCATTTTTAAGATATCTAGTTCTTCTGCTTTGTCTGCCATCGGTCGAACTTGTTGATGGATTAACAATACTCTTCTCAGTCCAGCTTGTGCTAAACAGCCAAAACTATGACAAAAATTATTCATATTATATAAATACAGAAATGTCATTTGCATACTTAAGTGATTCAAGCCCAAAAAATGACATTATAGTTTGTATAAACATTTAACTAATAAGAGCATGTTTCTGCAGGATTCTTGGCGAAGAACATTATCATGTATAGACTTTTCTTCATATTACTCACTTTATCTTTTCAGGGAAAAACAGACCAAATGCAGTCAATTTTAAGTCCAGAAATAAGAGGAAAAATTGTTCTAAATGGAGAGTCATTTAGCGGATTAAAAATTGAAAGAACCATTATTTACAATGGTGTTTTAACTGACGAAGCGACAACTAACGAAGATGGCTATTTCTTTTTCAATTCAGTGGAACCCGAAAAAAAACATAAGCAAAGTAACTTACAAGACATTAGGGTGCAAGTCATTGTTAGAACTAATATCTCCAACAATGACATAACGATATGGCAATCTAAACTTCATACTTTCAGTCCATCGAATGTGATTGTAGCCTCTCTAGGAAATCTTTACTGCAATCTTACTAATCCCCTTAAAGTATATACTTATTCAGAAACGGAAGAGGAACCTGTAACGAACGAAGTTTATAGCATTTGTGATTTAGAAAAGTTGACTTTCGAGGAACTATACTAATGAAAACACTATCCCCTAAAGATGCACTCACTTTTGCAGAGCAAGCTTATGATATTGAGTTTGAAACAAATACATTTCGACCTGAACGCAGATTGGCAAAGAAATTTAACTTTGATGCAGGGAAAACAACTGTTAAGGCAAAAACAGGCTCTCCACTAGGATTATTATCAAATAGAATCTCCAATTTTGTACTTTGTGCTCAAGGTTATGGCTCTATGGATGGACAGTATGTGTTTGCATTTCGTGGAACGAATTTTGATTTTACTGCAGATAAGTTAACGGACATTAATATTGGAGTGAAAGGCAGCAGCAATGGTGCTTATGCTCATGCGGGATTTGTGAACACATTTAACAGCATAAAGGCATCACTAGCTCATTATATTCAAGCAAATTTAAATAATATAAAAACCATTCACTGCGTCGGACATAGCTTAGGCGGTGCGATTGCATCTTTGTGCGCTGACTGGGTTAAAGAAAAATATAAGATAAGTGTTGTTTTATATACTTTTGGTGCACCAAGAATAGGACTATTCTCATACGCTCAAAAATCTTCGTCATCTAACTTATGTATTTTCCGTTGTACCAATGGAGCAGATCCTGTCCCAATGGTGCCTTTATGGCCGTTTACACACGCGCCAACCAATAGCCCAGAGTATAGGCTAGATAACTCTTTTGGTATAAAACCAGAAGCTCACAAATTGGCATCATCGATTGGGTACAAAAAAGCCTTAACTTCTGACAGTTGGCAGCACATAAAAAGATTTTCTTGTGAAAACATATATAAGTCTACCCGACTAAAATTGCAAAACAGCCACAAAGTAATATTCAATAACTACTGGGCTGATAAGATCGCTTCCGCAATTAGAACACTGCTAAGGGATGCTGGCTATGTAGCGTTATTGTCTTTTCAGAACATGGCAATGAGTGGTTTGACTTTTTATGATCTAATTGCACAAGCCATTGAAAAAATTGCCAATATATCTCAGCGATTTAGAGAGCAGACCGAAGGGTTACTTGGACATATGCTAAAATTCGCTGGCAAGATTGTTCATAAATTGACTGATTTATCATCTAGATTCATAAAAAATGTATTTGGCTCGGTTTTGAAACGATTAAAAAGTTCAGTTTTTAACGCGATCAAGTGACTCGAATATTGAGAAAAACAACTGGAGTTTGATAACTAATCATTTATTCGAGTTTCGATAAATAGCTCGAGAAATTGACGCAATGAATGCTATGACACGCTTTTGACGTCCTGACAAATATTTTGCAGTAACTAGACAGCTCTTTACGTAGCTTGACGGATTCTTTACATAGAAATCTCTAGTATGGATTGGGTAGACAATAACACCAACCATAGAAGGTGATGACCATGAAAAAGACCATTCTGCTTGCTACCACGTTAATGCTCAGCTCGACCGCATTCGCATCCGTTGAAACTCAAATCGGCGAAACGTCTCTTCACACGGATACGTTCGCAAACAAACAAGCGGCCTATGATGCAGGTTTAATGAAAGCACAAGAGCTGCGCGCGATGACGCCAACTGAACTGACTCACGAGCTTTCCGTATTTAGCCAACGCCCAGTTTACGATTCACTGAAAATTTCAGACATTGAAGTGAAAGTAGAAGAATTTGCGAAAGAGAGCGGCAAAGTGGCTTACCGCGCGATTGTCGATGTTGACTACCAATACCAATACCGTGAAAGCAGCAATAGCTAGGTTCTAGGTTCTAGGTTCTAGGTTCTAGGTTCTAGGTTCTAGGTTCTAGGTTCTAGCAGCTAGTCTCTACTTCCAAGTTGCTAATTTCTAGTCCCTCGTACCTAATTTCTAGTCCCTCGTACCTCGCTTCCTAGTTCCTAGGTTCCTAATTCCAACAAACGGGCACTCATTTGAGTGCCCCTTTTCTTTTCAGCTTGGTGTTGAGTTTCCGCCTTAAAGCTTCGCGTCAACTTTATTGCAGATGTACTCTCCAATTGGCATCGCCGATGTCGCCGCAGGTGAGGGAGCATTGCACACATGTAAGCTGCGTGGACTTTCGGCAAAGAGAAAATCGTGCACCAACGAACCGTCTGAGAGCACCGCTTGGGCGCGAATCCCTGCGGGATAAGGCTGCAAGTCTCCAACTTGGATCATCGGACAATACTTGTTCACCAGTTTGAGATACCCCGCCTTCCACCAAGAGTTAATCAACTCTTTCACCCCGGTAGCAAAGTGCTGTTTGGTGACCTTCCAAAACCCAGCAAAGCGCAACATTTGCCAAGTGTCGTGAATGCTGAAGTTGAGTCGGCCATAGCCTTCACGTTTCCAACCTTGCACCGCATTCGGCCCAACCGTCACTGAGCCGTCGATCATGCGCGTTAAATGCACGCCCAAGAACGGTAAATCCGGATCAGGAATCGGGTAAATCAGATGTTTCACCACTTGGTTGTGTTTAGTCGGCAAACGGTAGTATTCACCGCGATAAGGGATGATCTGAAAGTCAGTCTCAATACCCAGCATCTTGGTCAATCGGTCCGCCATCAGCCCACCACAGGACACCAAAAAGCGCCCGTTAAGCTGCACCGTTTCCCCCGCACACTCACAGGTAACTTGCACTTCATCCGCATGCTCTTCAAGCGCGATCACCTTAGCGTTGAGGCGCACCTCTCCTCCTAAATCCACCAGTTCCTGCGCCATTTTTTCCGTCACCAAACGGTAATCAACAATACTGGTGGACTTCACATAAATGGCCCCTAAACCGACAATATTGGGCTCCGCCAGTTTCAATTGCGCCGCATCAAGCAGCTCGACCTCAATGCCATTCACATGGCAGCGCTCATAAAGCGCATTCATCCTTTCCACTTCTGCTGCCGTCGTCGCCACCAGCAACTTGCCACAGTTTTCAACCGGAATCTGATGCTTGGTGCAAAATGCCTTGGTGGCTTCCACGCCACGTTTACAGAAATCCGCTTTTAGACTGCCCGGCGCATAGTAGACCCCGGCGTGAATCACACCACTGTTATGCCCTGTTTGATGACGAGCAAAGCCCGATTCCTTTTCGACCAATAACACCGATTTTTCTGGATAACGCTGCTGCAATTGCCAAGCCGTTGAGACCCCAACAATCCCGCCACCCACAACAATAAAATCGTACACTTCACTACTCCCTTCTCATTCAGGATGCGCATTTGCACTACGCTCAAACGATGAGCGCAGGAGAATTAAGAAACCGCTGCCGCTTGTTGCGCCTGATATTGGCGACCACTGTACACGAAAATGACGGCGAATATGATGAGTGATGCCACACGTAACCAAAGTGGCACATCATGCCACACCATCAACGCACCAGAAGCGGCAAGCGCGAGGCGCAGCAGCCAATTGATTTGGCCTTCTAAATAGCCTTCCAGTGCGCCAATCAAGGCATAGGTACCAAAAATGGCGAAGAATCCCGTCACCAGCACCGTGGTCACGTCCCAACTTACCAAGCCGGTATAGGCAATCAGCAGTGGCACGAGATAAAGCCCTTTGGCGATTTTCCACGCGGTAAGCCCAGTGCGCATCGGTGGCGTTTTGGCGATGGTGGCGGCGGCAAAGGCGGTTAAGCACACAGGCGGGGTAACATTGCTGTCTTGTGAAAGCCAGAAAATAATCAAGTGTGCGGCTAAAAGTGCCAAACCTACGGCTTCTATACCCAAACTTTGCTGAAGTAAGGTTTCTTTGAAGTCGACGGGCACCAAAGCCAACATCTCTTTCGCGGTCTCGATGGCCATCGGGGCATTGAGCAAATCGAGCTTATCGGGCGCAGCGAGCATAAAAATTGCTTTCGCTTGTTCTGGCAATTGCCCCGCCGACATCAGGCTCAACAGTTGGTTTTCCGCAATCAATTGATACAAGGCAGGGGCAGAGAGTGTGCCCAACACGATGTAAGCCGCGGTAACTGGCAGGCCCATGCCCAACACCAGTGAGGCCAATGCAATCAGCACTAGCATGATCAACAAATCTCCCTGCGACCAACCGTTGATCATCAATGAGAAGGTATTGCCAATCCCGGTGGTGCTGATCACGTTGATCACCAAGCCAATGCCCACCAGCAAGACCGCAGTCGTCGCCATGTTCTTTGCCCCTTGGGCAAGTGCATCGATGATCTCTTTGGGCCCCATTTTGTGGTCTTTCGAGAACCAAGACGCCACCACCACCGAAAGGATAGACAAACCGGCCGCGTAGGTTGGAGTAAAGCCCTGTACCAATAGGGTAACCAGCACCGCCAGAGGGATCAGATTGTGCCAACCAGACAGCAGCACCTTGCCCAATGATTCATCGCTGGTGGTGATTTTCTGCACGCCGCTGCGTTTGGCTTCGATGCGCACGAAAAACGCCACCGACAGAAAGTAAATCAAAGCAGGGACAAATGACACCGCGACAATATCGACATAAGGAATCTGCGTGTAAGAGGCCATAATGAACGCCCCCGCGCCCATCACCGGAGGCATCAATTGCCCACCCGTTGACGCCGCGGCTTCTACCCCCGCGGCAAAGCGCGATGGAAAGCCCGCTTTTTGCATCAGCGGAATACTGATCACGCCAGTCGAAACGGTATTGGCGACACTAGAACCCGACACCGACCCCATCAGCCCAGAGCCCAACACCGCAATAAAACCGGGGCCACCGATGATTTTACCCGCCGCCGCACGCGAGACATTGATGATGTAATCCCCCACGCCCGATTTCACCAAAAACGCGCCAAAGAGGATGAACATGAATACGAAGGTCCAACTGATGCGTGAAATCGAACCAAACATCCCTTCAGAGGAGAAGAAACTGCGGTAGAGCAGGGTTTCCATGCTCAAACCGGGGAAATGGAAAATGCCGCCCGCCCATTTGCCCCACCACACCACGTAACTCAAACAGATGACGATCAAAACAGGAATAAACCAGCCCATGGTGCGACGAATGATCTCAATCGCGATTAAAATTGCGGTAATAGAAACCACCCAATCCGAGGTGACAAATTTCACACCACGCTGGTATAAAGCATCTTCCGCAAAGGGGATATAAATCAAACACGCCAGTGCTGCAATGCCAATCAGCACATCTACGGCTAACGCAATACGGCTGCGCTTCAAACTGGCGTGCGCCGGGTACCACAGCAAACATATCAGCGCAAAGCCGGCAAAATGAGTCGCGGAGATCCACAGCTCCGGCAAGGTCGATAAGGTGTTGAACCAAATATGCAGCAGGGAAAGCACCACTCCAATGCCAGTGATGGCGGCGGTTACCCACGGAAAATCCGTTCGTGTCGGTAACTCAAACTGCTGCAACTGTTGTTGTAAAGAATCACTCATGGTCAGACTCCGAGGGAACAAGAAACAATAACAAGCCTCACGCCCACCAACGTTCATTGGTGGGCAAAGTCGCTTACTTGCTCATCAGAGCATCAGGAATGGTGATGCCCACTTCTTTGTAGTAACGCGCCGCACCTGGGTGCAGCGGCAATGGCAGACCCGCAATCGCTTTTTCTATCGCCATCGCTTTGGTTGCTTTATGGATGCCTTGTAAGAAGGTAAGGTTTTCGTAAATCGCTTTGGTGAGCTGGTAAACGTCTTCGTCAGAAATGTCATCACGAACAGCAAGGAAGTTAGGCTGAGCGATGGTCGTCACTGGCTTATCCACACCTGGGTAAGTGTTGGCTGGGATGACGTATTTGGTCCAGAGCTGATATTTGCCGTTGGCTTGTTTGATTTGCTCATCGGTAAACGAGAGGAGCTGGATATCGTTCCCCAACGCAGCAAATGCTTGTGTTACCGCGCCCACTGGCACGCCAGCCGGGGTGTTCATACCATCGATGGTGCCATTTTGCATCGCACTTGCACTCGCGCCATAGCCCATGTATGCCAGATTGAACTCATCCGGATTGACACCTAAACCCGACATAATTTGACGACCTGAACTTTCCGTGCCTGAATTTTTGGTACCGATAGAAAACTTCTTATCTTTCATATTGTTCAGATCGGCTACGGTACCAGAGCTGGTTAGGTCACTGCGCACAATAAAGTGTTCGACGTTTTGCCACAGCATGGAGACTGAACGCAGTTTGGTTTGCGGGCCGCTTTGCGCGTATGGGCCATCACCGGTTGAAGCCCAAGCGCCATAAAGACCTTGCAGGATGGCGAATTGCGCTTCGTTGTCGTTCATCAGCTTGATGTTTTCGCCTGATCCCGCCGAGCTGATCGCAGAGAGAGAGAACTTATATTGAGGCTCAAGCTTCACTTTGCTTAGCGTCGCCAGTGCCACCCCTACTGGATAATACGTCCCGCCCGTCGAGGCCGTGGCCAAAATATAGCTGCGGTTATCTGCGGCGGCGACATTGCTGGCCGAGAAACAGACCATGGCGACAGCGAGAGATTTCATCAATAGGTTCTTTTTCATGGTTACACTCCGTTGTAGGGTAGTTGTTATGGTTTTGTTACCTACAACCTTAGAGCAAACAAGATGCCAATTTTTAAGTGATTGATATATAAAAGATACGTAACAATAAATCAGGAAAATGAGCAACATTTGGCTGATTTACTCTGCTGAAGATGAGCAAGATCTTGCTTATTGCGCGTGAAAGAAAGAAAGAAACAAAAAAGCAATTTAAAATCAAACAGTTAAACTAAAAAGAGCTTGAACCGTTCGCATCTGTATTCGCACTTCGTGATCAAGGTTATAAAAATGTTAACACTCGCAATGAGCAAAATCTTGCTCATTGCTTGTATCTGATTGTCTGCTCATCTGATCGTCAGCTTATCGATTTGCCTGCTGACCGATTTGTTTAATCAGTTATCGGTGTAATCGGCGCGATTCAGACCGAGCTTCTGCATTTTTTGATTGAGGGTGCGGCGAGGAAGATCAAGCTCGTTCATCACCTCCAAAATGCTGCCTTGGTGGCGCACTAAAGCATCGTGAATCACCTTGCGCTCATAATTGTGCAGTTGGATGGCCAGCGGCACACCAACGGGCAAGCTCTCTTGCACCATCGCCGCGCGGCTCGAAAGGATCTCCATCACCGACAAACTCTCATCCAGCGCAAAACGCACCGCGACATTGCGCAGCTCACGCACATTACCCGGCCACGCATAACTCAAGAGCGATCGTGATTCCGCTGTGCTAAGTACACGTTTGTTTGGGTTCGCTTGCGAGGCAAAGTGCTCAAACAAGAGCAACGCGTCTTCCTCTCGCTCACGCAATGGCGGCAAGTGCAACTGCGCCACATTGAGGCGATAAAACAGATCCTGACGAAAAGCGGGATGATTAAACAAGTTCTCTTTTGCTGCCGCCACCACGCGTAAATCCACATTCACTGGTCGGTTGGCACCCACGCGTTCCACCTGATTTTCTTGCAAACTGCGCAGCACTTTAACTTGCATCGCCATCGGCATGCTTTCAATTTCGTCCATGAACAAGGTGCCTTTATCGGCATACTCAAGCTTGCCAATGCGGCGCTTACTGGCCCCCGTAAACGCCCCAACTTCATGACCGAACAGCTCGCTTTCAAAGAGATTTTCTGGAATCGCACCACAGTTGATCGCCACAAATGGATTGGCTCGTCGAGCGCTTTCAGTATGTAAACTGCGCGCCACCAACTCCTTTCCGGTTCCCGTTTCGCCATAGATGATCACATTGGTGTCCATGCTGGCAACGCGTGCGACTTGCTCACGCAACTGGCGCATGATCGCGCTTTGACCAATCAAGACCTGCTCAATGCCACTGAGCTGCTGCAGATAATGGCTGCGATTGCCATAGTCTGCTTGCTGCTGATATTCACTCACCGCACGCTGCAGTGTCGACGCGAGGCGATCGGGATTAAACGGTTTCTCAATGAAATCGTACGCGCCATTTTGCAGCGCCTTAACCGCCATATCGACATCGCCATGCCCAGTGACCAAGATGATCGGACAGCCCACTTGTTCGCGCTGCAACTCCGCCAGCAGAGCGATACCATCCAAATCCGGCAAACGCACATCACTGACAATGCCGTCAAAATCGCCGGTTTTGATCGCCGTAAGGGCTGGAAGGCCATGACTAAATGCCTCAACGTGGAAGCCAGCCAATTGCAACCATTGGGCGGTTGCTTGGCGGACGATTTCATCGTCTTCAATCAGGGCGATATGGGGGAAAGAAACTGCATCCATCGAGAAATACCACTTGTCCATCGTGTCAAATTTTCCTGCTGCTACGTTAGCAAAAAGCACCGTTGGGAAAAGGAGCTGGATCTCACTTCTTAACAACAAAGCTTTAACAAACCCGACAAGCAGAGCAATCTTGGGCCAAGCAAGCAAGGAGGCAACGCGATGAAAAAACGAGTGGTAGTGCTCATCGCTATCGTCATGTGGTTGTTTGTCAGCCAATGGATGGGGAAGGAGTTGGTGCGCCAGTGGCAAACCTCGCGTTCAGTGGTTGACGCGCAGCAACATTTTCTCGATTACATTGGCGACGTGCGTCGCGCCTTACAGCGTTTTTATCACTTGCCCTATCTACTCACCAGCAACAATCACAGCGAGCGGTTTCTCAATGGTGAGCGCTCACTCTATTCTGAACTCAGACGAGAGCTGACTCTGTTGGATAAAGCGGCCAATACCAAAGGCTGGTATCTGCTCTCTGCCAGCGGCGATGTGCTGGTATCCAGCTTGGAAAACGAAGCGTTGAGCGAGCAAGATCTCGATGCCATTGTGGAACAAATTCACGCGCAAGGAGAAGGAGTCGCTCTGGTCAGCAAAGCCAAGGGTGCGTCACCGTTTTTCTATTTGGCGGCGCCGGTATACCTCGACTTTGGCATCGCAGGCATTGCCGTGGTGCAAATCAATTTGCGCCTACTCACCGAACAATGGCTGCTCAGTAGTGATGCGATTTTGTTTCAAAACCAGCGTGGCCACTATTTTCTTTCCAGCCACCCAACACTCACCGCCGATGAACTCAATGATCGCCTAAGTGTGATCCAGCAAAGCGAGGCGACACTGCGCGATGACACGCGTTTGCAATTCTGGCAACTCGAGCAACGCCGCTTTCTCGCCCAAACCATTGTGCTGGACGATCTCAAATGGCAGCTCACCTACCTCACGGATTACCAACCGATACAGCAAGCGAGCAACCGCGCAGGTTGGGCGATCCTACTGGCCAACTTTGTGTTGCTGTTGGTGGGCGTAATTGCCTACCAGCGCCATCAAAAATCGCTCAGCAACCAACGCATCCAGCGTTTATTGGATGAGTCGCGCCAGCGAATGAGTCAGATGATCAACAAAACTCATGTGGGGCTGTTGCTGCTCAATGGTCATGGTGAGATTGAAGATCTCAACCCGATGGCCAAACGCTATTTCAGCGTCTCCGATTCGATGAGTAAACTCGCCCCCGCATGGCAACTGTTTGATACCGGCAATGCCACCTCCACCACCTTGCAACTGCTGAGAAACTTACCCAAGCATCGCGATCTTGCGGAAGTGAGTGCGGTGGAAACCATGGGCAGGCGCAGTGATGGCAGCCAATTTCCATTGCTGTTTTCTCTCACCGCTTTTCCCTGGCATGGCGAGCTTTACTACCTCGCCACAGTGCTCGACATCAGCAAACGCAAAAAAGCCGAACAAGCTCTGCAAAAGGCCAACCACGAGCTGGCGGAACGGGTGGAAGAGCGCACCGCGGCGCTGCGTTCAGCGCAACAAGAATTAATCGAAAGCAGCAAATTGGCAGCGCTGGGCAGGATGTCGAGCGCGATTACTCACGAACTCAATCAACCGCTGACAGGGCTAAAAACCCTGCTCACCAGTAACGAGATATTGCTTGAACGTGGTGAAATGGCGATGTTGCAAGCCAACAATCGACTTATCCATCGCCTCATTGATCGCATGGGCAAAATGACCAGCCAGCTTAAATCCTTCGCCTATCAAAAGCCGGAACAGCTTTGCCCTGTCTCCCTGCCGGATGCGTTACAAGAAACCTTGCGCATTTACCAAGCCGAGCTCGCGCCCATTGATGTGCGGGTGCGTTTACCGCATCCACTGGCCGATGTGTTGGGAGAAGAACAGCGTTTACGACAAGTGCTGGGCAATCTCATCTCCAACGCTGTGGATGCAATGAAAAATACCGAGCAGCCTCAATTGATGATCTCAGCCACCACTTCAGAAACAGAGCTTACGCTTACCTTGAGTGACAACGGCTGTGGCGTCAGCGAGGCACAACTGAGCCAGATGTTTGAACCCTTTGCGACAAGCAAAAAAATTGGCGAAGGGCTGGGCTTGGGCCTGTCGATTACCGCCAACAACATGCGCGATATGCAAGGGCGTATTGCGGTCAACAAAAACGCCAGTGCCGGACTCACCTTTACACTGACGTTTTTACTTGCAAAGCCTTCCATATCCTAAATAGGCTTCTAGGCTTTATGCCCGCTAAATGGCTACTAAGCGGTTGCGCGAACGACTGTGCAAACGACTTTGCACATTACGGCGTCATGGTCTGCACAATCTGCAGCTCATGGGCCTGCTCGTAGCTGAGCTCATTATTGATTAACGCGCCAAGGGCCGCCTCACTTAATAGCATCACCTGTTGAGCATTTTCAGGCGGAGGAACATGAATGGTGAGCCCATCCGTTTGCCGCTTTGACCACAATTGGCTGTCCACCAGATAGATGTAGCTTTCCGCTGCGGCCTTATCCGGCCATTGCTTGTTGAGCAAGGTTAACCACCACTGCGCACGAGCCAGCCCTTTGCTGCCCGCCAATCTCTGCGGTTTGGTAATGTGTTGCGCATCAATCGCTTCGCGAGTGGCTATCGCGATGTCTAACGCGCCGGGATAACTCTCCGCAAACGGGTTATTAAATTGACCATCATAAGAACAAGCCAGCACAGGCTGGCTTGCCATTAAGGACAACAAACCCAAGAGAGGTAAGTGCCTACTTCGCACCATAACAATGCCCTCTCTATGGCGTCACGATGTTGAACCAGAAATCAAACTTATCCAGCATGCCAACAAAGTCTTTAAACACCTGCTTATTGCCTTTGAGTTGCACATCACCATCGGCAATCGCTTTCTCCAAGGTAATGTTGCCAAGCTGAACATCGTCCAAGGTCGCTTTGGTTAAATTCAACGTCACGTCGGCTTTTTTCGCTTGCTTACGCGTGTGATTGAGCACCGAGTTTTCCACATACAAGGTGTACTGCTCATCTAAGTCGGTGAAATTGATGTTGATGGCGAAGGTTTTACCCGCGGCTTTTTCTGGCAAAATGCGCACTGCTAGGTAATCAAACAACATCTCTGGCGGCATGTTTTTGATGATGTCGGGCGAGGCCGTATTGGTGCCTCCCGCTTTAGGCGTCCCGTTTCTCAGCTCATAAGCCCCTTGCAAGTAAACCGAGCGCCACGGGCCAG
Source organism: Vibrio floridensis (assembly GCF_021852965.1). NCBI lineage: Bacteria > Pseudomonadati > Pseudomonadota > Gammaproteobacteria > Vibrionales > Vibrionaceae > Vibrio > Vibrio floridensis. The sequence continues at coordinate 21,382 of NZ_JAKGCY010000001.1, forward strand.
ATTCCGCTTGATACCCCAACTGCTCGTAAGTATCGGCGAGCAACGCTTTGCCGCGCTTACTTTGTGGGTTAGCAAACACAACATGTTTGAGCACTTCCGCCACCCAGCGGTAGTTGCCTTGATCGAAATCCGCTTGCGCCTTGTCAATGGTTGCGCTTTCACCACCCATGTACTCAACGTATTTCACCGCTGCGTTGGTTGGCGGTAAGTTGTTGAGATCGGAAGGGTTGCCTGAATACCAACCCATGTAGCGCTGATAGACCGCTCGGCTGTTGTGGCGTAAGGTGCCGTAGTAACCACGTGTACTCCAGTTCTTCTCCAACTCCTCTGGGAATTGAATCACTTCCGAGATTTCAGAGCCGATGTACCCTTGGTTCATCAAGCGTACGGTTTGGTCGTGCGTGTACTTGTACATATCACGCTGGCCTTTAAAGTAAGCAACAATCTCTTTGCTGCCCCACATTGGCCAGTGGTGACTTTGGAATTTCACTTCCACCTCATCACCCCACATTTCAATGGTTTCGTTGAGGTAAGAGGACCACTTGAGCGCATCACGCACCTGCGCTCCGCGCAACGTGAGGATGTTGTGCATGGTGTTGGTGGAGTTCTCTGCCATCCACAACGCTTTTTTGTCTGGGAACCAAGTATTGATTTCGGTTGGTGCTTCCGTGCCTGGGGTGTATTGGAACACCATGCGCACGCCATCCACCGTCAGCTCTTCACCGGTTTTTTCAATAATACGGGTGGGGACAATCAAGGTTGGTAAGCCCGTTGACGTGGTTTGGCCTAAGCCGCCATTAACCCCGCCACGTTCATTGCGCGGCAGCAAAGCACCATACATATAGATAGCGCGTCGGCCCATCGCATTGCCTGCAATCACGTTTTCTGACACTGCATGTTCCGTGAAGCCGTGTGAGGCAATGATCTCCACCTTGCCCGCTTTCACATCTTCTTCATTCACGATGCCGCGAACCCCACCAAAGTGGTCAATGTGACTGTGCGAGTAGATCACCGCCGTCACTGGGCGCTCACCAAGCTGAGCGTTAACAAACTCCAGCGCCGCTTTAGCGGTTTCTTGGGAAATCAACGGGTCGAAGACGATCCACCCTTTGTCCCCTTTAATAAAGGTGATGTTGGAAAGATCGTAAGCGCGCACCTGATAAATGCCCTCAGTCACCTCAAACAGACCATTGATCATATTGAGCTGCGCGTTACGCCATAAACTGGGGTTCACGCTATCTGGCGCTTTATTTTCTAGCGAGATGAACTGCTTGTACGCTTCCAGATCCCACACCACATCGCCATTGGCGTTTTTGATGGTGACAACATCTTGTTTGGCGATCAAACCTCGTTGAGCATTCTTAAAATCGGTTTCATCCTTAAAATTTAACGCTTGATACACCGCCTGATTGGCTTCAATCGTGGCTTGTGTCGCCGGTTTAGATGGGATGGGTTCGGCCAGAGCGGCCCCTGACGTGAGCGCGAGCGCGATATACAAAGAGAGTGGTTTCATTGTCATTCCTTTTATGAACCTAACTGCACTCCAACAACGTAGACCACGCTCATCGCGTTCGCCATTTTCTACTGTTTTTTCATTGAGATATCGGGCACAGAATCAAACTTATCTTGCGAATGAGAGCCGTTGCACCCACGCAACAAAACAACATGACAAATTTGTCATCTCAACGACCCTTTCTCGTCAGCGCCGATCGATACACTTTGCTTAACCCCTAGATAACTAGAGTTAAGGAAACAACAATGAAAAAAGTAACCACCACTCTTCTTGCTTCTGCTGGCTTAATTTTCGCGTCAACCAGTTGGGCGGCGCTGCAAACGCCACCGCCAAACTACACGTTTACCACTAAGCACTACAGCAAAACCACCGAGTTGTATGGCAGCCAGCAAGCGGCTTACGACGCTGGTGTGGTGCTACTGGCCAACTTGCAAGCCGCATCGCCACAAGAACTAAAGGGCAAATTCAATGTCATAGCCTATGACCCAACGGAAACCAACAGTATTGAGCTCAAAGATGGCGCAGAAATCAGCACCAAAGTGATCATCGATGAGCAAGGTGACACCCGCTACCAAGGTGTGGTCAACGTGGGTTATCAATATTTGAAACGAGATGAGAACAGCTAATCTCCATCAAACCGCGTTTGGTAGGGCTCACCCCTAGCCCTGCCACGCTTTAGCTGGCCTCGTTGTGACACTCGGTTAAGGCAGTTATGAAACTTCTGATCATTGAAGACGAAAAGAAAACCGGGACGTATTTAAGAAAAGGACTTTCAGAAGCAGGCTATCTCGTCAATCTCGCCTGCGATGGGGTTGATGGCCTCTATCAAGCCACCAGCCAGCGCTATGATTTAATTGTATTGGACGTGATGTTGCCCCACCTCAATGGTTGGCAAGTGTTGCGCGCTCTGCGCAGTAATCAAGTCGACACCCCAGTGATTCTGCTCACCGCACGCGACCAAGTCGAAGATCGAGTCAAAGGACTGGAGCTGGGCGCCGATGATTACATCGTCAAACCCTTCGCCTTTGTCGAACTGTTGGCGCGCATTCGCACCGTGCTCAAACGCCAACAACCCACCACCCAAAGCACCACCCGGCTTTCCATCGCCAATCTCCATCTGGATCTGTTGCGGCGCAAAGTGTTTCGCGACAAAGAACCCATTGCCCTCACCGCCAAAGAGTTTGCCTTGTTGGAGCTGTTTATGCGCAAAACGGGAGAAGTGATGTCGCGCAGCCAAATAGCCTCTTCCGTTTGGGACATGAATTTCGACAGTGACACCAATGTCATCGACGTGGCCGTGCGGCGGCTGCGCAATAAAGTCGACAAACCGTTTGAGCCGAAATTGATTCACACTGAACGTGGCATGGGCTACGTGCTTGAGGAGCGAGAGCTTGGTTATGGGATTTAGATCAATCACCACTCGGCTGACTTTCTCCTACTTTTTTGCCTCTCTGTTGGTGCTCGTTTCACTGAGTGCCGCAGTACTGTGGGCGGTCAAACATCATCTTTACGAGCAAGATCGCTACAACTTACAGCAAAAGTTCAACACAATTAACGAACTGAGAGTGCGAGGCGATTTCATCAGCCAATATGGCCCTTTCTTTGAAAAAGGCGACACCAAACTCTGGCTGCTTAATGGCAATCAGGTGGAATACCAGTCTCAATCGCTCGCTTTGCCGAAAAGATTCATCAACAAAGCCAGCATGGAACGCATAGATTGGCAGGAAAATGGCCACCATTACCGAGCCATCCGTTTCCCGCTGAGCAGCTCGCCAGAGTGGTACGCAGTGTTGGGGCTGAACATCGACCTGCACATTACCTTTCTGTCCAACTTCAAACAAGTGCTGCTGTGGATCACCTTTTTCGCCAGCATCGTCAGTGGTTTTCTCAGTTGGTTCATTGCGCGCAAAGGGCTCAAACCTTTGGCCAAACTTGAGCAATATGTGGATGCCATTTCGACGGAAGAGCTCAGTGTCCGCGTCCCACAGCAGCCCTTTCCGGAGGAATTATTGCCATTGGTGGCGCGTTTCAACCGCATGCTTTCTCGCCTTCAGGGCGATTTTGAACGCCTATCGGAATTTTCATCCGACATCGCCCACGAGCTGCGCACCCCCATCGGCAATATGATGACGCAAACCCAAGTGATGCTGGCCAAACCGCGCAGTGAGCAAGAATATCGCGATATTTTAGAATCCAACGCCGAAGAGCTCAGTCGTCTCACCAAAACCATCTCCGATATGCTCTATTTGGCCAAATCGGAGCACAACTTGTTGATGAAAAATAACGAGCCGATCGACCTCAAATTGCTGCTGGAGGATCTGGCGGAATACTACGAGTTAGCAGGGGATGAAAAGTCTCTCACCATTACCTGTTTTGGTGAAGGCCAAGTGGTCGGGGACAGAACCATGCTAAAGCGTGCGTTCGCCAACTTGCTCTCCAACGCGGTGCGCCACAGTTACCCAGAAAGCAATATCACCGTCGAGATTTTCCCGCATTTGATCGGCTACCAAATTGCCGTGACCAATCACGGAGAGACCATCGAATCCACGCAAATCCCACGCTTATTCGAGCGTTTCTATCGCGCCGACAAATCGCGCACTCACCAACAAAGTGGTGGCGCGGGCTTGGGCTTACCCATTTCTCGTTCCATTGCCAAATTGCATGGCGGCGATATTTACGCCCAGTCCAAGCACGACTTAACCACCTTTACGCTCACCTTGAGTGATGTAGTTATCCATCCGGCTCACTGAAATTTTTCGCGAAACAGCTCAATCAGCACTTTCACTTTCTCCGGAAGGTAAAGTGCTGACGGGTAGATTAAGGTAAGGTGTTGTTTCGCGTGGGTGAGGTGGGGCAACACTTCCACTAAGTTGCCCTCTTCCAACGCGGGTTTGGAATGCACTTGCGGAATAAACGCAATCCCTTGCCCTGCCATCGCCATGGAACGCAGCAAATGCAGATCGTCCGATTTCAGTGCCAGCGGCAAACTGGGATCCAGCAAGTCAGCATTGTAGCGGTTGGTCAGCAAGCGGTGCTGGCGCAAATCTTCTAAGCAATGAATCGCGGGATGCGTTTCTAAGTAAGCTTTCGAGGCCACCAAATGCGAGCGATAAGGCAGCAAGCTAAACTGCACATAGCTGTCGTCACTGACCTTCGCCCCATCAGGCAAGAGCTGAAGATCGAACGCCTGACGGCGCAGATCGACACTTTGCTGATGGTTTTCAATCTCCAAGGAGACCGAGGGAAAATGCTGGCTAAATTGGCTGATGATGGCGTTAAACGCCGCCGAGGTCATCAAAGCCGAAGGGATCGCCAAACGCACTTTACCCCCCGATGGCTGATTGTGCTCAGACATCACAGCCAGCCCTTGTTGCAAATGCGTCATCGGCTGACCCACCAGTTCAATCAAGCGTTGACCTTGCTCGGTCAATTCAATTGAGCGCGTGGTGCGAATCAACAACTGGCACCCCAGCGCCTTTTCCAGCTCTTGCAAACGGCGGCTGACTTTAGAGCGCTGCATTTTCTGCGCGTTGGCTGCGGCACTGATGCCGCCATGCATCACCGTTTGGGTAAACAGATAGAGATCATCGAGACTGACGTTCATTGTCCTACTTTTAGCTCACTAATGTCTTTTTTCACATTCTACTGCACAACGTCGCCCTTCTCTATAATCGCACTCTTTCTTTTTAAACTGATAGATTCTATGACTGCAGAACATAAATTTCGCGTTTGGATGAGAAGCCTGATTGTCCTATTCATCGCACTATTTTTCTACATCATCCTGGCTGACCAACACGCTCCCATCACCACCGAAGGTCGCGTTCAAGGTTATGTTGTGCAAGTCGCCCCTGAAGTGTCGGGCAAAGTGACCCAAGTGCAGATCCACAATAACCAGCATGTTCAACAAGGGGATGTGCTGTTTAGCATTGATGCACGTAAATACCGCATTGCCTTAGAGCAAGCCAAGCTCTCGCTGCAATCTGCCTTAGAAAAAGAAGCGACGCTCTATTCTCAACGCGAAGCGGCACTGGCGAATATTGCGCGAGCACAAGCAACTTATGACAATGCCCATCGAGAGTATCTGCGCCTGCAAAAGCTCTCGACGCAGCAAGTGATTTCCCGCTCTAGCCTCGATAACGCCTTTGCGCAAAACCAAGTGGCCAACGCCAACTTAAAAGCCGAGCAGCAAAGCCTCAACGTGATTGAAGCGCAACTGGGCCAAGGAGAAGGACAAAGCACCGCAGTGCGCGTGGCGCAAAACGGCATTGAAAAAGCGCAGTTGGATTTGGCCAATACTCAGGTGCTTGCCCCTAGCGATGGGGTGGTGACCAACTTGCAATTGGAAGTGGGCAGCATGGCCAACGCCAACCAGCCCTTGCTGACTTTCATTCCAACCGGTTCACTGTGGGTAACGGGGGATTTTCGCGAAAAATCCGTCGCCAACGTGGATGATCGCTATCATGCCATGGTGGCGTTTGATGCCTATCCGGGCCAAGTGTTTAATTTCTCGCTCTCTAGCCGGGATTACGGTGTTGCTGCCGCGCAGCAAAAGCCTAACGGCTCATTAACCAGCGTGGAAATCAACAACCGCTGGGTACGCGATGCGCAGAGAACACGCGTCAATCTCGCCACTGACGATGCCATGCCTGCGGCACTGTTTGTTGGCTCTCGCGCCACCATCGTGCTCTACCCACCAGAGGAGACCTTCTGGCGTTGGATGGCCACTTGGCAAATCAAGCTCGCCAGCCTGTTCCACTACGTGTACTAGAGGGGCGAGATGAAAACTCAGCGAATTTGGTTTGGCTGCGCCAGCGGCCTTGCCCTGAGCATGCTCTTTGGTTGGTCTTACGGTTTTTTCGCCATCATGCTGCCACTGTTTATTCTCAGCAGAACCGATAGCTTTCAGCTTTCACGGCTACTGATGGTGGTGTTTTCCGCCGTCTGGACCACAGTACAAGCAACCTTTTTGTTGGAATATCTACAGTTCCATCCCGTGCTCATGACGGTGGCGGTGGGGCTGTTTTTCCTAATCAAATGCATTGCGATGATGAATCCCAACACCTACTTGTTTGGCTATATGGGGCTGTTGGTCGGGTCGATCGTACTGAACTTTGCCAGCTATGATTTCATCGATATCGAAGATTTTAACCTCAACTTATGGGTCATTTCCCTTGCAAACATTGCCATTTGTGCGCTGGCTTTTTGGCTCTTTCCCGAGCCCAAACGCGATGAGATTCAGGATGCCATGACCACGCCCGTCAAAAGCGATATGGACTACATCAGCCAAGTAGCGATGGGTTGGGTGGTCGCCATGGCCGCTTTTCTGCTGTTTCAATTTGCCGATCTTTACGACTCACTCTCAGCGCAAGCGTCAATCATCATCATTCTTACGCCAATGACCTTGGCTGGCTCCATGGCGATGGCAAAAATCCGCGTCATTGGCACCGCGCTGGGTTGCTTAGCTGGCTTGGCAGTTCAACTGGTGTTGAGCGGTTGGTATAGCAATGGCTTGCTGTTTTGGCTCGCGCTGACCATCGCCATGGGGCCATTTTGTTATTTGCTCACCAAGGGGCCAATCAAAGGCGCGATTGCGTTTTCGGCGATGTCGGCACTGGCCGTGCCGCTGACGGCGATTGTCCCCGAAGGCAAAGACGCGTTCTTTTCGATTTTATACCGTTTTAGCTCTATTTTTGTCGCCGTAACCGCCACAGCGATGTTGATGTGGGTACTGCATCATGGCATTCGCGCGTTGTTATTGAAGCATCCTGACATTCAGAATGTATAGAGAAACTGGGAAAAAAGAACCTTGCGGAGATTCCCACTCTGGCGAGTGACATGCTGATAAAACAAAAGCCAAGCGCTGAGCACTTGGCTTTGTTTTATCTAAGGAGTGGGGAAAATGCCCCGTGTTATTTCGCCAGCTCTTTTCGCACAATCGCAGCACCGGCGGCTAAAGCGTTGAGCTTGGCGGTGGAAACATCACGAGCAAGTGGTGCCATGCCGCAGTTGGTGCATGGGTAGAGCTTGTCTGCATCGACGTATTTCAACGCTTCACGCAGGGTGTTGGCCACTTCTTCTGGCGTTTCAATCTCGTTGGTGGCGACGTCAATTGCACCGACCATCACTTTCTTGCCGCGGATCAACTCAAGCAGCTCAATCGGCACGCGCGAGTTGTGGCATTCCAGCGAGATAATATCGATGTTGGATTTCTGCAGTTTCGGGAACACTTCTTCGTATTGTCGCCACTCAGAGCCAAGCGTTTTCTTCCAATCGGTGTTGGCTTTGATGCCGTAGCCGTAACAGATGTGTACCGCCGTTTCGCATTTCAGCCCTTCGATAGCGCGCTCCAAACAAGCAATGCCCCAATCGTTGACATCATCAAAAAAGACGTTAAACGCGGGTTCATCAAATTGGATGATGTCGACGCCCGCCGCTTCAAGCTCTTTCGCTTCTTGGTTAAGGATTTTAGCGAACTCCCACGCCAGTTTTTCACGGCTGCCGTAGTAATCATCATAGAGCGTGTCGATCATCGTCATCGGCCCCGGCAGCGCCCACTTGATCGGCTGCTTGGTTTGCTGGCGCAAGTATTTGGCATCGTCCACAAACACTGGCTTAGTGCGGCTCACCGGCCCCACGACCGTCGGCACGCTCGCCTCATAACGGTTGCGAATGGTCACCGTTTTGCGGTTTTCAAAATCCACCCCGCTCAGGTGCTCAATAAAGGTTGTCACAAAGTGTTGGCGAGTCTGTTCGCCGTCACTGACAATATCCACGCCCGCTCGCTCTTGCTCGTGCAAAGAGAGGCGCAGCGCATCGCGTTTGCCGTCCGTCAGTTCATCGCCTTGCAGTTTCCATGGCGACCACAGTGTTTCCGGCTCAGCCAGCCATGATGGTTTCGGTAAGCTGCCCGCGGTTGAAGTGGGTAATAGTGTTTTCATCGTCATTCCCTTCTCGATTCTACTGATTGCTTACGCGTAATTGGCCGACCATTGCTCAAGGAGCGACTGGTACGGTTTGATGAAATGCGCTTCGGCAAAGCGACCTTGTTCAATGGCCAATTGGCTGCGCTCTTCTCGGTCGTAGACGATTTGAGTTAACGAGTGGTCAAGGTTCTTCAAGTTGGGTTGGTAGCGTTGTCCTGCCACGGCATTGGCGTTGTAAATCTCTGGGCGGTAAATCTTTTGGAACGTCTCCATGGTGCTGATGGTACTGATGAGCTCAAGGTTCGAGTAACCGTTCAGCAAGTCACCAAAGAAATAAAACGCCAGCGGCGCAACGCTGTTTGGCGGCATAAAGTAGCGCACCTGCAAGCCCATTTTCTGGAAATATTGCTCTGTCAGCGAGGAGTCGTTGGGCAGATACTCATACCCCAACACCGGATGCTGGTTTTCCGTGCGGCGGTAGATCTTGTTGTCTGACACGCTCAGGCAGATCACGGGCAGCTTTTTGAAATGCTGTTGATACTCAGCCGAGCTGACAAACGCCTTAAACAGTTTGCCGTGCAGCTCACCAAAATTCGCTGGAATGCTGAACTGAGGCTGATTTTTGTTGTGATCCAGCAACAGCACGCTGAAGTCGTAATCACGCACATAAGACGAGAAGTTGTTGCCGACAATGCCTTCAATGCGCTCATTGGTTTTGCGGTCAAGAATGTTGGTTTTGAGCACTTCAATCGAGGGAAAAGCGTCGCCACTGCCGTGAATATCGATATCCACGGAGATGATGTCCAACTCCACCGAGTAACGATCGCCGGTTGGGTTATCCCAACTCGCCATGGCGTTAAAACGGTTGTCGATCATGCGAAGCGCATTGCGCAGGTTCTCTTGACGGCGCTGACCACGAGCCAAGTTGGCAAAGTTGGTGGTGATGCGCGTGTTGTCCGAGGGCTGGTAGTTCTCGTCAAAGCGAATGCGTTTGATCGCAAACGTGAAATCGTTGTTCATGGTGAGTTGGTCTCCTATTTCCTTAGATAACGCTGACTTTTCCTCTCTGGGCATGGGGTGGTTGTGTTTTTTGGTTTTCCCAATCGCCAGTTTGCGCTGCGTTTCGTCTTAGACACAAAAACGCACTCACCTTGGCAAGCACCAGAGCAGTCCGGTTTTTATACTTGCTTCGCGACTTGAAGAATATTGGTATTGTTTCACATTGAACATGAAGGAAATTCATGGTTAAAGCCTCCCGGCTCGCAGCGGATTCGCTTGTGCTATGTTTAATGGAACAGTTTGCCTCGGGAGCTCGTCATCATGCCTTTATTCATGGATCGCCATTTTTCAGAAAATGCCACGCGAGAGGCGATAGAAACCGCGCATCTCAAAGACCTCGACATTCAAGAGAAATATGGCGTGAAGTTTGTCACTTATTGGTTTGATGAAGTTCGAGGCACCACCTTTTGCTTAGTCGAAGCAGAAAGTGAAGCGATCATTCGCCAAGTCCACCAAGAAGCGCATGGCGATATGCCGGGCGAAATCATCCCAGTGGATCCCAATATCGTGCAGCTCTTTTTAGGACGCATTGCAGATCCAATTACACCAACACACGAAGAACCCGCAAAGATAGACAGCGCATTTCGCATCATCATGTTCACCGATCTGGCAGGTTCCACCGCCATGACCACTCGTTTGGGCGATCAAAAATCGATGCACCTGCTGCACATCCACAACGCAATGACGCGCAACGCGATAAAAATGCACAATGGCCGCGAAGTGAAGCACACGGGGGACGGATTTATGGTGTCATTTACCTCGGCAGATGATGCGGTTCAGTGCGCAAAGAGCATTCAACAGGCCTTTGCACAGCATAACCAAAGCCATCCTGAACAAAGTATGCACGTACGGATCGGCTTAAGCGCGGGTGAGCCCGTTCAAGAAAACAACGACTTATTCGGCAGCGCCGTTCAAATGGCGTCGCGCGTGTGTGATGCCACGGAATCTGACCAAATATTGGTCGTCGAACTCGTCAAACAAAGTTGCACGCTCCACCAGCTGCAATTTTGTGATTGCGGAGAAAAGACCTTTAAAGGATTCAACGAGCCAACCAAGCTGTATCAGGTTCTCTGAGTTTGCCACTCACACGCTTCCCTGCGGCTCACGGTGGGCACTCCCTCAACATGATGACAATCTAGACTGCCACCTGTGCGCCAAAACTGAACTATTCTAAAAAGGTTCACAAGGGAGTGGTCATGAAGCAAACCGACGATCAACATTCACTTGGCAAGCTACTGATAGCGCACGGTCACGCCTTTGCGCAGACAAGGCTATCGCATGCGTTGAACCAGCGACAACTGCGCTGTATTGAGGTGCAGAGCGAGCAAGAGATCCGCCAACACGCTCCAAATTTACTGATCTTAGATCAACCGCTGCTTGACGCTCTAAACCGCGACACTCTTTGTCAGTGGCGTGATCAATCGTTTCTTGTCGTGATTGCCGAACAGCACCTCGACGTCGACGCTGATCTTTACGTCCCCAGCGGATTTAGCAAAAAAGTCACGCTCAAACACATCGAAACCGCCCTTTTGATGCACACTCAACGCCAGCAGCAACAAGCATTAGCCGCTCTGCTGCACAACAAATCGAGCAACTTAACTCGCCTCACCGAGATTGGCATTGCACTCTCTGCGGAAAAGAGCTTGAGCGCACTGTTAAATCGGATACTCGACGAGGGAAGAAAGCTCGCCGTGTGCGACGCTGCCTCACTCTTTTTATTGGACGACCATGACAAGCAAAATCGGCACTTAGTGCTCAAGTTAACTCAAAACGCTTCCATCGACTTTGCTTTTGAAGAGCGCCGTTTTGAGCTGAACGACAGCAGCATTTCAGGCTATGTGGCGATGCACGGCGAGGAAGTGAACATCGACGATGTCTATGACATTCAAGCGCAGCCTTATCGCTTCAACCCCGTTTTTGACCACGCAACGGGGTATCGCTGCCAATCGTTATTGGCCTTACCGATATTCAATTATCAGCAGGAAATCATTGGGGTATTGCAGTTTATTAACCACACCAAACAAGCAGGGGTGCGCCTTTCTTCCCACGCGGTGACCAAAGACAATGTCATCCCGTTTGAGCCCGAGATTCGTCCGTTATTGCGGGCGTTAGCGAGCCAGTCTGCGATTGCGATCGAAAATCGACGTTTGATTGAAAGCATTCACCGTCTTTTTGAAGGGTTTGTGCAAGCCTCCGTCACCGCCATTGAGCAGCGCGATCCCACCACCAGCGGTCATTCATTTCGCGTTGCGGATCTCTCCATTGCGCTCGCCACCAGTTTGAATCACGCCAACCTCAAACAATATGAACAGCACCACCTGAGTAAAAAGGATCTGCGCCAGCTCAGATACGCCGCCTTGCTGCACGATTTTGGCAAGGTGGGAGTGAAGGAATCGGTGTTGACCAAAGCCAAAAAACTGACTGAACATCAACTGGATATCATCAAATATCGCATCCGTCTGACGCAGCAGTCCTTGCTTCGTCAGCGAGCCGAAATTGAGCTCAAACTGTTTGGCCAATTTGCCCACTCAAACTCGCCTTCAGCCTTACAACAGCTCGACAACATTCAGCAGCAAATCGCCCAGCTTGAGCAGTTTTGGCTCGATATTTTGCAAGCCAATGAACCTTCTGTTTTGCCGGAATCTGCCTCGGAAAACCTACATCAGATCCACGCCTATCAAGCGATGGATGACAACGGCATACTCACGCCACTCATCAACAAAGACGAACTGCTGGCCTTGTCTATCCCCAAAGGGAGCTTAACGATTGAGGAGATGGCGGAAATACGCTCTCACGTGGTCCACACAGAAACCTTTCTCAAGCAGATCCCCTGGACACAAGATCTGCAAGACATCCCGCATATTGCGGGCGCCCACCATGAAAAAATCGACGGGAGTGGCTACCCAAGAGGCTTGGCAGGCCAACAAATTCCCCTCGCCTCTCAGATCATGACGGTGTGCGACATTTACGATGCGCTCACCGCCTCCGACCGGCCATACAAAAACGCCCTCCCCGATGAGATCGCCTTTAAAATTCTGTTTAACGAAGCAGAAAAAGGGCAACTCAATGGCGATTTGGTGAAGCTGTTTGTCGACGCCCAAGTTTATCTGGTGATCAAAAACAAACAGTACAAAAACACCTGCTCGGAATGCGGCAACTTCCATCACCATGTCTGTGATTTTGATTTACTTGATCACCACTAGGGGTGGGTTGCGGAGTGTGTTGGCTTATTTTTGGACAAAAGCAATTCAGATGCTTCGAGAAGAATCAATCCATACTTTGTCAGAATAGATGGTGGGCTATCCATATCAATATTGATAGTGCCATCAAAGAATTCTTGAGCACTTTGGCCATAGTTGTTCATTACTTAGAGCTCACTGTTTTTAATGCTTCGATGATGAGATTGTTAGTATCTTTATCTTGCTTAGAGAATACCTGCATGATGAGTTTGATTTTTGTATCACGTTTAAACTCTAAAATTTCTTCTTCAGTCATATTTTTACAGGCTAGTGAGTTGGTAATTTGCTCTGCCAAGATCCCCGCTTTAAGCATGGTCATTTTTTCAGTGTTCAAAGATACAATGTGTTTAATTAGATAGAAGAACACCCCAGATAATCCGCCAATGATAAGTGTAGTTGCTGTAACTAATGGAAGTCGGCTTAACAGGATGTCCCATGCGCTCACATTAACTAAGTATGGAAGTGTATCACTGAAGTTTTGACCGTTCGTATAAACATATATAGCCATACAAGCAAGCCCAATGAAAGTAAGGAACGCAAAACAGTAATATGCTTTGAGCTGAACTTTAGTCTCTTCAGTGTGCCCTGCCGTATCAAAGCTGGTTGCATTGCGTTTTCGTTTAGTCTCTGCTAACTGCATTTTTACTTCCGTAAGTTCAGTGTCAGCCAGATTAAATTCTTCTTTGATACTTTTCAGTTTGGAGTCCTCACTTTCATAAAGTTTTTTGGACGCTTCAATTTTACCTTCGATATCTTCTATCTGATCTTCTTTGTCAGAAAGTTGAGAGATAATTGTCTGATATCTTTGGCTTACCTTGTCATGGTCTTTTTGAACACTTTTTAAAGTATTCTGTGTGTTGCTTATAATTGACTCTAAATGCTGTCGTTGTTGCTCTTGCAACTGTATTTCAGACTGTAACGTGTTAATTTTTTCGACGCTTCTTCGTAAAATCATATTGATTTCACTAAAAATTTTAGATGTATTTTCAATTGCTATGACTGGTATTTCTTGCGCGTTTTTTAGTGCTTTCTGGATAGAATCTATTTTATCGGGGCTTGTTAGTAGATTTTTTAGTGTAACTAGCTTCAACGATAAGAAGTCTGCATGCCTTGGTAGTATTAAACCATGAGCAACATCATGTATTTGATATGCAATAGCAGACTTGTTGTCTGAGGTATGATTGACGAATACTCTTTTTGTAACAACCTTTTTAGCGAATCCATTATAAGAAATTAGTCTGACTACATCAGTTCCATCGTTATAGAGTACTCTTGAGCAGTATAACTCTGATACTAAAACAGGCTCTTTGAAGAGAACAATCTGCTCCCCTTGTAGTGCGTTTTCATCATAATTTGCATGTTTTAAGGACTCTGTTACAAACGCCAAGTTATCATTATCTAATGAACTCAAGTTAAACTGTTGAAAGTGGCGCATTAACCAACTACTTTCATCAGCTTTGTGCATGCTATAAAGGGCGTTTAACGCTGCTAGGTATTCATTGAAAGGCTTTTTAATACTGCCTATATCTATTGAGCGAAATAACTCATCTAAGTCTTGCTCATGCCAACCTTGATTCTCACTTTCCACCGTAGCCATCTCTCTGTCTTAGTTAGTTTTTCTGACATAGATACTACCAGAATGATATGCCGATTGACTCACTGTTTCTGTGTTGCAGTTGGAGATTCGTGAATTTATACCTTTGGTCTTTTGTTAGTGAAGTTAGTTTGTTTGTTATACTCAACATCCACGTTCAAATAGTTCAAATGACTGAACGTTTACTTTCTCGCTCCTAGACACTAAATACAGATGTGGAAATAGAGAGACTTACTAACATTAGCTTAACGGAACTAGCAAGGTCGGGGCTTTCCTTTTGCTATTCATTACTATTGGTATATCGACATTACCAAACCATCAATACATAGGCTTCGATGAATGACTCACAAGGGAGAATTCCGATTCCCCAACTCTATTGCCCTTTGTTTTAACGCCCCAAAACGCGCTGAGAACCACCTTACTTCGCCCCCTTCTTCCCTTTTTCACCACTTTCGCAGAGACTCTGCGCGTTATTGTTTAGTTGGAAACCCTTATGCCTCAAGCCAATTCCGTTGTCGTACTCGACTTTGAAACCACTGGTCTCTCTCCAAACTTGGGGGATCGCGCGATTGAAATCGGTGCGGTTAAGATCGTTGATGGTGAGGTGGTCGATAGTTTTCAACAACTTATGGATCCTGGCTTTCGGGTCAGTTCCTTTATTGAAAGCAAAGTAGACGAATCTGTTCCCTTGGCAATATGATTTGATGATTGAGAGAAGCTGCCAAGGAGGCGGCATGACATAGGGAATAGAAGCGCTTTTGAATTATCAGACCGTTACGGGCGTTCTTTTAAAAGAAGACGGTTTCCAGCCTTCATCAAGTGGCGTAACGATATATCTAAACGGAGGAGACAACCTGCAGGTTGTTCTTGATGAAGTAGTGAAAAATCACGGGGAAATGATTATCCCTAAAACAGCGCTTGCCGATAACAGTGGCTTTTTTGCCATTTTCCTTGATTCTGAAGGAAATAGGATAGGGTTGCATTCTCCGAATTGATTCGTAGCCGCTCTGGAGAACCGCTTCAAGCAGCTAGCCATTGTATGTGAAGAAATGACCTTGGCTGCTTGATACTGAAGAGTGTCGTGCTTCGCAGTTGAATTTGGTAATCGCTAGTTTCTATTGATATATTTTTCTGCGTTAGCGAACAGCTTATCACATAATTTTTTCTGGTTAGTGTACTCTGAAGTTCCTTGCTCCATCGCGTCAAGTAGCGCTTTAGCTTCTTGATACTCTGTTACCATTGCCGCAAAGCGCTCTTCAAAGTTATTTTTTTGCGTTTTTTTGCTCGATTTTCTTGTTGGTTTTTTCATATTCTATTTCCTATATCTTATAGCTAAAACTTTTCACAAACTCGAAGAGGAACTTATGTTGTTTCTTATATTAACGATTCTATTGAACAGCTTATTATTCTAAACAATCCAATATTTAGACATAGTTTTAACACGCAATATTAAACATGGCAGGCATAAATATTAACTGCCAAAAGAACAGTACTCGATTTTAAATAAAAAGATCTCACACAGAGGCGAGATCTTTTCATGAATACTTACAGTACAGTAACGTTTGATGCCTGTGGGCCTTTGTTACCTTGCTCGGTGTTGAAGGAAACCTTTTGGCCTTCAGCTAGTGTTTTAAAACCAGCGCTTTCAATTGATCTAAAGTGAACGAACAAATCCGCACCACCGTTATCAGGTGTGATAAATCCAAAGCCTTTTGTTTCATTAAACCATTTTACTAAGCCAGTTGTTTTATTTGACATATATATATCTCGATTGATGTATTAAATTAGGAGAAAGCTACTAAATAATGAATGAAGAAAAAGGTATCGCAGAATAGATATGACAAACTAAATCGAAAAACTGAGAAGATCTTGAACTAAATATGTTATCAATAGCTCACTACCAGAGCTGCGGACACTATACACGATATACACATAATAGATATTAATTTCTCAATTAAATTTAAAAACAATTAAAATCAACAAGTTAAACGCATGTCAACTATTATTGCTCGCTATGAATAGCCAGCAGATACTAACTCACCCGAGCGGAAAAACGTGATATTTGAGGCCTACTTTTTAACCCAATACGAACTGAGCTTCGCCTTACTTCGACACCTCTCCTTCCCTTTTTCACCACTTTCGCAGATACTCTTGCGCGTTATTGTTTAGTTGGAAAGCCTTATGTCTCAAGCCAATTCCGTTGTCGTGCTCGACTTTGAAACCACTGGTCTCTCTCCGAACTTGGGGGATCGCGCGATAGAAATTGGTGCGGTAAAACTGGTGAATGGCGAGGTAGTGGAGACGTTCCAGCAGTTGATGAACCCTGGCTTTCGGGTCAGTTCATTTATTGAAAGCTACACCGGCATCACCAATAACATGCTGCGCAGCGCGCCCAGTTGCGATGAGGTGATGGCATCGTTTAGCGAGTTTATTGCGGGTGAAAACCTGATTGCGCACAACGCCTCGTTCGATAAACGCTTTCTGGATGCAGAGCTTGAGCGAATCAACTGCGACTATTCAGGCGAGTTTGCCTGTTCACTGTTGGTGGCAAGACGGCTGATTCAAGACGCGCCGTCACACAAGCTTGGTGAGTTGGTTCGCTATAAAAATATCGACAACGACGGCGTATTTCACCGAGCGTTGGCCGATGCTCAAATGACAGCCAAATTGTGGCTTCTGATGGTGGAAGAGTTAGATAACTCGGGCATCGCCAATCCAAGCTTTCAGTTTATGCAAACCGTGAGTAAAACCACCAAAGGCAAAGTGGCTCAGCTACTGGCAAAAAGCCGTCGGTAACGAACTGCCTTTCGACAGTTGCCTCTCTTGATAGCACCGTATTTATGCAGGTGTTAGAGACCAAGAAACCTTGCGCAAGCCGCTGTCACTGCGTTCATTCCCTTAACCAAACAACTTGGCATTGCAACGAACGAAGGTCGCCTACACTTCTGTCGCTTCAATTAGGAACGAATATTTCATTTCAACCATTTTTTGAGATAGTAATTTACCTAAAAACGCGCATAATCTTGCTATCGACACTCAAAGAAGAAATGACCTATGACTGATTTTCAATACTACTTTCATCAACTTCCATGCTTTGACTGCAAAAAGACCACGGTAAGTACGGATCTGGGTTGGTTAACGGCAGCAATGAAAGAGGATGTGCTTGCCCAAGTGGCTGAAATCATCGCGCAAGATAACGTTGAGCCCGATCTTGCGGTGAACGTAACGTGCACAAAAGAAGAAGCACGTGACTACTTGCTGCTGAACTTCTACGGCTATTCAGAAGAAGAACTGGCTGACCAAGTGGAAGCAGAAGATGAGCAAGAAGTCGCGGATGAAATCGCCGAGTTACTCGCCGAGGGTAATGAAGTGATGGTTTTCGAACACGAAATCGCGCTGCAAAGCTGCACCGAGTGTGACATTGAGGAATAATCAAACTCACTGAGCATGACTAATAATCATGCGCAATTGTGGTGGAAGGCGTTAGCAACCTTGGGGTGCTAACGCCTTTGTTGTTATTGGTGACCGGATTTTTAAGATTTGTCGTTACCTGAGAAAGAGTGTTGGGTGAAATCAAGTTGTCCACTGCTGGCTGACGGTGGCTCATCATTGGCAACGGTATCTGCCAGCAAGCTTTCTTCTAGGTCGTCTTCAAACGCCAACGTTTCTGTCGGGCTGTCTAAGCTGGCTTCTAACGGTGGAAAATAACTCGTGCGCTTATACACTTTGTTCAGCGCTTTGATGATCGCGTGCTTGCCGACTTTGCCTGTTTCAAGTTTTTTCATTAATGGTTTGGCCACCGCTTGTAGCCCTACCACGATATCAACGCCGATTTTCGATGCCACTTGGTCGCGCATCACGCGAGCTTTTTCATAGCCAAAATGTGACGCAAGAAAAAACCAAACGTAAGAGAGGGCATTCCCTGTTTTTCCTCTGTCTCGCCATGCCTCACCCGCATGAAACATCGCTTCCGCGCTACCTCTTTCCGCAGCTCGTTCTAACCAATATGTTCCTTTGGCGTGATCGGTGCTCGTTCCCAGCCCCGAGAGATAACTCAATCCAAGTTGAATTTGCCCATCGACACTGCCCTTGTTCGCCGCTCGATAGTACCACTGGTAAGCATTACCATTGGACTTCTCTGGGTTCTCGGCTGACTGGCTCCACTCTCCCATAAACAACATAGCGTCGAGGTTGCCTTGAACCGCGGCTTCTTCGACTAAGCGATAGCCCTTGGGCAGATTTTTCTCAACCCCGCGTCCATGCACCAGCGCTTTTCCTGCCTCAAACTTCGCATCGAGGTTACCTTCCAATCCAGCGATCGCCATGCGCCAAAAATTGGCTTGCTCTTTGAGGATCAAGTCTTCACGCATACGCTCACTCATGCGAACAATGCCGTACATCGAGTTCACGTTATCTAAACGTGCTCCCTTGTTATACCAATAAAGCGCTTCCTTTAAGTTCGTTCGCTCTGCTTCCTTGGCTAAATACAAGATTGTCGGAACATGGCCACCTTCGGCTTTGAATAGTCGTTCCTGTCTCTCTTGTTCTCGCGCTTTTTCGATTGCTTTTCGGTTGGCAATTTCTCTCGCTTTTCGCTCTTGCTCGATGCGCTGTTTCCTTAACGACAAGGAAAACATCCATACGAACACCAACAATAGCGAAAGGCTGGTTGCACCGATGGCAATGGCCATCATACTCATAATGTCATTTCTTTATTGATCAGCTCACTCTGAGCCTAATTAAAACACGCTTCTTACCGAGGTTAACGGCATATTTGTTAAAATCTTGAGCTAAGGTTACTTAAGTATACACATTGCCACAGATAACCCGCTTTTAACCCTCTCTACGCCCCCAATGAGGAGGAGTTCAAGCGGTGTCATATCCGTTAAGTTGCCCCAATAATAATGCCCCTACAAACATGGGATAAATGTGAAATGAAGAAACAAAAATTCACCGTTTACCAAGTCTTTACTCGTTTATTTGGCAACAAAGTTCAGCACAGCCGACCTTGGGGAAGCAAAGAGGAAAATGGCGTTGGCAAGTTCAGTGATTTTACTGACCTCGCACTCAAAGAAATTCGTCAACTTGGCATTAGCCACATTTGGTACACGGGCGTGCCACACCATGCGTTGGTGGCGGATTATCAACACTATGGCATTGGACACGATCACCCTGCCGTCGTAAAAGGGCGTGCCGGTTCGCCCTATGCCGTCAAAGATTACTACTCGGTGAATCCCGATTTGGCCGACAATCCAGCAGAACGATTGTCAGAATTTGCCGCGTTAATTGAGCGTACCCATCGCCACGGCATGAAAGTGATCATCGATATCGTACCCAATCACGTTGCGCGCAAGTATCACGGATTAAATAACCCTGAAGGGGTGCGCGACTTTGGTGCTGACGACGACACCTGCGTCGAATATCACCGAGACAACAACTTTTACTATATTCCAGGGCAAGCCTTTCAGCTGCCTGACTTTCCAGCGCCCTTTACCCCACTCGGCGGCGAGGCGCACCCACAATTGCAGTGGCCTTACGAAGAATTCCCTGCCAAATGGACGGGCAACGGCTCGCGCTTGGCCAAACCTCAGTTTGATGATTGGTATGAAACGGTCAAAGTCAATTACGGCGTGCGACCCGATGGCAGCAAAGACTTTGCCGAATTGCCCGCGGATTTCGCGCAGAAAACCGCAGCAGAGCATTTTGCCTTTTGGCAGCAGCAAGACGTACCTGACTCGTGGAAGAAATTTCGCGACATCGCTCTGTATTGGCTCGAATTCGGCGTCGATGGTTTCCGTTACGACATGGCAGAGATGGTTCCTGTCGAGTTTTGGAGCTATCTCAACTCACACATCAAAATGCGCAATCCTGATGCGTTTTTGATGGCCGAAGTGTATCAGCCTCATCTATACCGCGATTACATCCACTTGGGCAAAATGGATTATCTGTACGACAAAGTGGATTTGTACGACGGACTCAAAGCGGTGATGCAAAACCGCGCTTCCACCGCCATCATCGGTGAGATCCAAGCGCAAATGATGGACATTGAGCACCACATGCTGCATTTCCTCGATAATCATGACGAGCAGCGCCTCGCCTCACCTCAGTTTGCTGGGGATGCGGAGTTTGGTCGCCCTGCAATGTTGGTCTCGGCTTTACTCAGTAGCTCACCCACCATGATTTATTTTGCTCAGGAAGTGGGCGAAGCAGGAGCGGAGTTGGGCGGTTTTGGTCTGCCCAGCCGCACGTCGATTTTTGATTATGTGGGCGTGCCCGAACATCAAAAATGGATGAATGAAGGCCAGTTTGATGGTGGTCAACTGAGTGAAAAACAACGCGCACTGCGGGCGTTCTATGCACGTTTACTCAACTTCACCTTAACCCACTCGGCAATGAGCGGTGAGTATTACGATTTGTACCCCACCAACCAACAAGCATTGAGCCACTTCTGCCATCTTTTTGCTCGCTACGACCAACAACAATTGGTGCTGGCAGGCAGCAATTTCTCGGCCCACCATGAGAATGTCTGCCAAGTGGTGCTGCCTGAGGCGTTGATCGCGCAACTTGGGCTGGCGGACGGGCAATATACCTTAGTGGATAAACTCAGTGACCAATCCAGTCATCATGCCAATGAAACCCTGCAACTGAACGTCAATCACGGTCAAGGTCGAGCTTGGCTCACCCTGCCGCCTTTTGCCGCCAGCGCATGGGTACTTGAGCGATAACTGGCTCAAATTCGACCATAAAAAAAGCACTGGTGATGCCAGTGCTTTTCAATCAGTCTCGGTTACTTTTTCTTGTTAACGGCGTTAACGAACACCGCTTGCGCCCCTTCAATATTGAGCGCCTTGGCTTCATCCAGTAGGCTCAACGCTTTAGGGATGTCGCCTGCCTCAACCGCTTGTTCAATTGACTGGAAATAGTAGGCCTGAGTGTCTGGCTGAACTTGCGTTTTCGCTGCATCGGTTGATGTCGTGGTTGGACGCTCTTCCCGACGGAGCTGCGACAAAAATGACGGGCCAGAGATATCCAGCTCAATGGTTCCCGTTAGCGCATGTGGAATGGGAATGTCTTTCGCTTCAGGAAGATAATTCCCCCTCGCCTCAGCATCAATTCGGGCGGGATGCGCAACATAAGTGACGCCTTGGCGATCTTGTTCTGTGGTGTAAATCAACAGATTGAGCGATTTGTAGCCTTGTGGGGGATAGAAATCCAGTTCCGCCACTAATCGGTTGCCAAGTTGTAACCGTGGCTTGCGATACTCAAACACCGTACTGTCATAAGATTCGATCAGCTGACCCGCTGAATCCACAATCATCACATGCGGAAAGAAAACCGAATCACCAATTTCACTGGTAATGGTTAACGTCATCTGGCCACGATCCGCTGGGATCTCAAACAATGCAACAGGGCTTGCAATCACCGATGTGCGCAAGAACTGCGTTTGATCACTTAAAACCACTTTGGTTGTGCTCGGCAATTTCACTTTCATTGCTTGCAACTGAGCAATTTGCTGAACTTCTTGCCCCGAGCTCGCGTTAACTTGTTCAACCACCGCCGCACTTTGGCAGCCAGCTAAGGCAATACATCCGCCGAGTAATAAAGCTCGAAACACCATAGGAACACCTCTTGATTATTTTTTTAAAGGCTCTTATCAAACCAAAGGGATAGGAGCCTTGAAAAAAATAGCCGATCAACATCGGCTATTCAGATTATGCGTCACGTATTTCGTGTAAGGGGCTTGATTACCACCAAGCTTCGACTTGAACACCCACTACGAAATCAGAGTCACCTTTGCTACCGAACGTTGTGCCTTCGTGATCCGTTAAGTATGAACCGTATACACGCAGTTCAGGACGAGACCAGAAGCTGTTACCCATAGCCCATGCTTGAGCAACCGTCAGCTTGCTGTAGGCGAAATCCGCACCCTTGTCATCTTCACCGCCGTTGTAACCCGCTTCAAATACAGTGCGCATTGTATCATTCCACTTGTACATTGGGCGTGCAACCGCAGAGAATTGGCTCGTATCCGCTTTTGAAGCACCAATGTCACTGCCCGCTAGGTAAGCCAACTGATGGCCCATTTCCCATGCGTCACTCAAGTTAACCACACCCCAGTTCAACACACGGAAACCCATCGCATCGTTATTGTCTGCAGAACCACGACCGTAGTAAGTACCTGCGCCCCAGAAGTTAGCCACTTGAGCACCGTAACCTGCTGTGCCTGCTTGGAAAATCGTTTGGTTGAAGCCGTTGCTTAGGCCTTTGTGGATAATCGCCGTTGCCATTAAACCATCATCTGCTTGCTCAGTTTGACCGTCTTTCTCCGTTGCAAAGTTATACGCCAATGCAAATTCAAGAGACGCGTTTTCACCAAAGCTAATGTTAGCTAGGCGTGCATCCAGAATGTAACCAGAAGATGCAGCGTGATCACCATCTTGCACAAGCGCCACTGATAGCTTTTGATCGCCCACAGATAGGTTTTCGATACCACCACCAGTACCTGATGTGTTCAAGTAGTAGAAATCCGTAATGTGAATGTCTTTACGTTGGTAGTAGCGTTTACCCGCCCACAATACCGCTTCTTTGTCAGAAGCCAATAGGCCCTTAGCCTGTACGTTGAACTGAGCAACGTTAAAGTCGCCGTCTTCCCAGCCGTTTGCGCCATTGTTGCCTTGTGCAATCATTGACTCAACTTTCCAGGTTTGCTCACCGCTTTTCAGTTCTTCTGAAAAGCCAAACTCATAGTAGTTGTCGTTTTCGTTACCTAGACGGCCAACACCCGATTTTTGAAAAGCAACATCCGCAGTACCGTTACCACTAATACCAGTACCAGCACGCATGTAACCATTGAAATCCACAGCAAACGCACTACCCGCTGCTAACGTAGAAGCCACTGCGGCAGCGATTAAACTTACTTTTTTCATTCTTAACTCCATTAAGGACTATTCTTATGTATCTCTCCATGAAGTCACTCACCAGGCAGTAGAGTTTGTGTGTTCAAGAAGAGAGGTAAGACGGGACTAGGTCCCCAGTTGTTTCAACATTGGCTATGCTATGAAAGGCGGAGATGAAAAACGTCCTCCACCCCGAAAAAAAACAGGGGGGATGAGAAAGGATGAGATCATTTACAGAACAATATTTTATCGATACTGATCACTGATTTAGGGTGGAGTTGGTAAGTTTATTAGTTGTTGATGGGCTACAAAGTGAGGGCTATTTCATATTTTCACCCAAGATGAACAATAGAAAGAAAGTTTATTACATTAAGAATAATCACTGAGGGCGCTTGACCTCAGTAAGACAAAGTTTTTTACTAGTGGTTCCGAAAGATGGAAACTGAACTAAGAAAAATAACTATGACAACATCGCTCGCTCGTCCCTATCCCTTAGGAGCAACGTTACACGAGGCAGGTTGTAACTTTGCCATTCATTCACCGGATTGTGCGTCTATTCGTCTGGCTTTGTTTGACGACAACAACGAATTTAAAACTTTTGAGCTCAGCGAAGAGTACGCTGGCATCCGCTATGCCTTTATCGACAACGTCCAACATGGGCAAAGATACGGTTACATTGTCGATAGTGACGATGGCCCGCTGCTTCTCTCCGACCCTTATGCTAAAGCTCTTGATGGCCCACTTCACTACCAAACACCCTACAGTGCAGAGAAAAGCTTCTCCATGCCCAAATGCGTGGTGTATCAAGATGATTTTGATTGGCAAGACGTGGAGCCCCCACGAATTTCCCGTGAAGAGATGGTGCTGTTTGAGACCCACGTAAAAGGGCTAAGTCAGCTTCATCCGGAAGTGGCACCTGCGGCACAAGGCCGCTACCTGGGTTTAGTCAGTAAGGCCATGCTGGCATTCTACAAACAACAAAACATCAACACGCTGCAACTGCTGCCGATTGCGGCCTGCATGCATGAACCTCACTTGCTCGATATGGGTAAGGTCAACTATTGGGGCTACAACCCCTATTTGTTTATGGTCCCTGACCCTCGCTACGCTGACAAAGATGCCGTGTTGGAACTGAAAACTGCCATTCGAGAACTGCATCGCCACGGTATCCAAGTGATTTTGGATGTGGTCTACAACCACACGGCGGAAGGGGGCGCGGGCCCAACCGTATTCAACCTCAAAGCGCTCGATTCGCGTTGCTACTTTAAGCATGGCAGCCACTTTGCTAACTTTACGGGCTGTGGCAATACCGTCGATCTCACCTATCAGCCAGCGCTAAATTTGGTGATGGACACACTGCGTTATTGGGTGAGCGAGTTTAAAGTCGATGGTTTCCGTTTTGATTTGGCCGCCACACTGGGCCGTCAAGGGGATGACTACAGCCGAGATGCGGCCTTTTTCAAAGCGGTCGCGCAAGATCCTGTCCTCAAAGAGACCAAGCTGATTGCCGAACCCTGGGACATCGGGCCCAATGGCTATCAAGTGGGCAATTTCCCATTTGGGTGGAACGAGTGTAACGACAAACTGCGTGACATCACCCGCAGCTTTTGGCGTGGTGACCAAGGCTATTTGAAAGAGTTTGCCACCCGTTTGATGGGGTCACGCGATATCTACAGTGCGGCCAACTGGCCTTACAAGCTGACGGTCAATTACATCACCTATCATGATGGCTTTACCATGCAGGATTTGGTGTCGTACAAGCACAAACACAACGAAGATAACGGCGAACAGAATCGCGACGGCCACGGTGACAATCGTTCAGAAAACTACGGGGCAGAAGGGCCAACAGAAAATCTGATGATCATCGCCACGCGTGAAAAGCAGAAGCGCAATTTCATGGCGAGCTTGTTGTTTGCGTTTGGTATCCCGCATATTTTGACTGCCGATGTGCTGTCGCACAGCCAAAAAGGCAACAACAACGCCTATTGCCAAGATAGCGACATCAGCTGGTTAAACTGGGAGCACTCTGAGCGCAAGAACGATTTTCGTCACTGGTTGGCACAAATGGTGGAAAATCGCCAACGTTATATGCTGCCGTTTATTCGCGCCTTCAGTGGCCCGAGCCGCAATCTCAACCGCATCTACTGGCGTCGGGTTGACGGCGTTCATATGGAGCACGATGATTGGAACCGTTTGAGCGCGGTTTCTCTGCACATTGGCATTGGTGAGAAAGGCGCTGAGTTGGTCTATTTAATCAACCAAACCAGTGCACCAGCGCGCTTTACGCTGCCTAATGACAACCAACAAGAGTGGACCTACATTTGTGACACCAACGTGCGCAATGTCTCGCCAGACAGTGCCAAAGGAGAAGTACTGCTCTCCCCCGTCTCGATGGCGATTTTGCATTACCAGCCGCAGGAAAGTGCATTAGCCAAGCCTAAAGTGTAGCGGTTTGCTTTTCCACCCAAATCTCATCAAAAGACCAGCAAGTTGCTGGTCTTTTCATCACTCAGGCCCTCTACCAAATAATACGCATTGAAGTGCACATCAGAACTCTCTAATATTGCGAGCCATATAACAGTTTTAATAACGTCACTGGCAAAATGGAATTACCGAAAATACTGATGCGGCTTTTACGCCCCTATCTTGCTTTACTAACGATCATCATGATCTATCTGGCTTACCACCAATTCAAACAATCCGAATCCCAGGTTTACCACCAGTCCCAATCCAATATTATTACCGCGAGCAGTTTGGTCCATGCACAAATCGAAGCGGTGTACAGCAAGTTCTACTTGTTGGAAAAATCGTTACTGTCGTCCAACTTAAACCCTAACAATGAAGACAGCGAAAAGATCACGCAGCATATCCTTTCTCATTCCAGCAACTACTCTAACATTCTGTTTTGGCGAAGAAATCACTCCACACTGGTTGACTTGTCGGGAAAACAGCAAACCATCAACCCTTATAAACTCTACTGGCATCCTCTCAAAACCGTTCGCGACAAGTTTGAAATCTCTTCCATCTATCAGAACAATAAAAACCGCTGGGTGTTCGCCGTTCGACACGCCAACCCGGCTCTGGATGGGCAACTCTGGATTGAGTTTGATTTATTGTTTACCACGCAATATTTAAAAGGACTAAAAACCCTTGAAAATGGGTATGTCTTTGTGGTCGAGAAGGCGACAGGCAAACTCGTTTTCCATCCCGATCCCAACCGGATCGGCACACACTCCTTTAGCTTTAACAGCGGTATCGCTCAACAGATCGCACAAGGCATACAATCTGGTAAACACGAATATTACTATCGCGACAACTTTAAGCTGACGGTGTTTGAGGCAGATAACGATCTTGATTGGATTTTTGTGGCGGGCACTGACAGAAGCGATATCCTTTCAAGCAGCAATCAGTTCAGCCTTACAGCGCTTGTCATCGCCTCGCTAATTGGCTTTACCATCGTGATTCACTACTTGGCTTATCAGTTAGTTGAAGAGCTGTCGCGGCTTGGTCAGGCCAAAACAGTGGTCGAGTTCAAACAGCAACTCAAACTCCTGTTCGATCGCTTCTGCCCGCACTCCGGTGTGCAGTTTTGCCTGTACGACAATGCGAACCACCTTTTTAGCACCTTGGATTATCACGGCAACAAAAAGCCATTATTGCATGACGTTTCGCTGGCCAGTCAGTTTACGTCGTTGAGCCACCATCGCCACAGTGACGCTCTAACACTCAAACTGAAAGTGCATGGCCACCATTACCGAATGCCACTCTTCGATGGCACCTCACTGCTGGCAGTGGTCTACATTCGACAACGCTTCCCAATGCAAAAAGCCATTATGATCTTGATTCAGAACTACGCACAAACTGCACTGGCCAATTTGCTGCTCCATCAGCAGTTACGTCACCAAGATCCGATGACACAACTGGAGAACAAAGCCAGCCTGGCAAATGCAATGCAACGTGAGTTAGAGCAAGAGAATATCTACTTCGCCATGCTTAATATCGACAATTTTAAACGCATCAACGATTCGTTTGGTCACCCTGTCGGGGACATAGTGATCCGCAAAACTGCGCAGCTACTGCGCGATAGCTTTCAAAAGCCACATGGCTTATGCATCGCGCGTTATGGCAGCGAAGAATTTGCCGTGTTATTTCGAGCCTGTGATGAAACAGAAGCCAAAGCACAGCTGGACACGCTACGGCAAGCCATCAGCCATACGCGCTTATTGGAAGCTGGGTTACCCGTTGCCTATTCCATTAGCGTTGGCATGACCAAACTCGAACAGAGCTACCACGCCACCATAGAGGCCGCGGAACTGGCGCTGCAACGAGCAAAGAATCTTGGTAAAAACAGAGTGGTGACTCAAGAAGCACTCGTGGCGAACATCACGAGATAGCGTAATCAGCTCACAAAAAACAGAAAGCGCGATTTTCAGAATCAAGTTCGATTCGGAAATCGCGCACTTTTTAAATCTAATTAACTGAATAGAAACAAAACAAATCAAACCTCACTGAAAAGCTCAATCATTTACCAAATAGCTCACGAGTCACTTAAACTATTAGACTATTTTTTCATCAAAACCCGTTTTTTATAACCAGAAAAATGACGTTAAAAATAGCCCCTCTCTCTCCTTTTACTGCTCATTTTCCGGCCAGCCCTTACGTACTCGGATGCGACTAACGTCTACCGACTTCTCTTTTTTTCTGCATCTTAATTACACAATAAGAAATAAAACACATAAGAAACAAGATACTTATCACATTAAAAGTAACGTGATATTGCTTCAAACTTCTATTTCTCTCCTAGAATTAAGTGGCGGGAAAGCGACTAAAGTGCAACTTAAAGGGTAAAAATGACTAAATTAGTAGGGCAACATCTTGAAGAAATGGCAGACATTCGATCAACAAGAAAGAAAAAAATTGTTGGTCTGTATTCTGTTGCCGCTTCTATGATGTTTTTCTACTGCGCAATAACCCAATTTACACACTCAGATTTTGCTTTAGCGGCGTTAAACGGTTTGGCGGCCATGATTTGTCTTGGCAATTTCTTGTACATCAAGTCAGTAGAAAAACCACACTACGCCGATTTGGTCCTGAGTTGTTTGATGCTCTTGGATGCACTGCTGTTGTTTTTGTATGGCGATGCTACCGCCGACAAAATGCTGGTCCTTTTTCCTCTGTTAGCCATCGTCATTTTAATCAACAGCTTCAATATTGGTTTAATGCTGAGTGGCTCTTTCTGTTTTATCATCGCCTATTCGCTGTTCTTTGCCAAAACGGTCGTGCTAACAGGTTTACTAGATGCGACCCAATTTTTCATCGCTCTCGTTGCTACCTGCATTGTGTGTCACACATCCACTTTCTACTACAGCAAAGTGGTTCGCTATGTTCAAAGCCTATACCAAGAAGGGATTGAAGATCTTGCCTACCTCGATCAACTCACTGGTTTGGCGAACCGTTGGAGTTTTGAAAACTGGGCGAAAGATAAACTGCGGGAAATAGATGCCACACCAAGTACATGCATCACCGCCTTGGTTTTTCTCGATATCGACAACTTTAAACACATCAACGATGCCTATGGCCACGATGTGGGTGATCGCGTCTTGCAACACTTTGCCCACCGTTTGAAGAACAACGTTCGTAACAAAAATCGCAGAACAGACAAGCACGATTATTCGATTGCACGTTTTGCCGGAGATGAGTTTGTACTGATGCTTTATGATGTGAAAACCAAGCAAGACCTCGACAGAATTCTGCAACGGATTGTCGGCTTGTTTACCACCGGTTACTTAGCGCATGAAAGAATCAATGAGTTGACACTTAGTGTCGGTGCGGCGATTTACCAACAAGACGCTTTTGAGCTTTCTGAGTTAACACGTTGTGCAGACAAAGCGATGTATTCCGCCAAGCATTCAGGCAAAAACCAATATGCCTATTACGAAAACTGCGCACCGCCCCTATCACAAACACAAAAAAAAATGATGAACAGTGAACTTTTACCGCCAACGGATAACGTGTCGCTCTTTGTAAAAAAAGTGAACTCATCGTCAGAATAGGCGGCAGAATCGTTAGCCAGACATATACATCAGCCAAAGACAAACCAGCAAAAACGTACACAACCAGATGGCATAGCGAGTTCGATTCGGTTTGTCTGGGCGTACTTTGACCACCGGTTTTAAAGCAGCACGTTTCGCAGCTTCAATGATGGTCGGTTCTTCTTCCAATCGTTCCCTGCGCGCTTGAGCCTGATTCGCCACCGAGGTGAAGCGATGGCGCTGTTCAGCTGTTAAATCGGGCGCTTCGTATCTTGGCGGGCGATCGCCATGTTTAGCTTGAACAGACAAGGGGCACCTCCTACCTATCTCTTCTAAAGTATAGACAAATTTGACATCGACAATCCGTATAGAGTCGCACAATCAAAATTTTCGAATAAGCTGATCACGTTTTCCCTCTGCTCAAATCGCCGCTTGCCACTAAACTATCACTAGAAACATTGAAACATGCCATGCCAAAGGAGCAAGTGATGGTCAAACTAAGAACGGTGAAGCAAATTCGCGAATCTATTGCAACTAAAGACGGTGATGGTGTCAACATTACCCGTTTAGCCGGTTTTGAATGCCCTGATTTTTCGCCCTTCCTTATGATAGATGAACTGAAGTCACAAGACTCTGCCGACTATGTTGGTGGGTTTCCACCACATCCACATCGCGGTATTGAAACCTTAACCTATATGCTCAATGGCCACTTTCAACATAAGGATCACATGGGAAATGTCGGTGAGCTAAGAAGTGGTGGCGCACAGTGGATGGCCGCTGGTAAAGGGATCATTCACAGTGAAATGCCCATCATGACGGAAGGGCAGTTGCATGGTTTTCAGATCTGGATCAATCAACCCGCCGCGAAAAAGCTGACTCCCGCGCGTTACCACGATTTTCAACCAGAAAGCATTACTGAGCACCATCGCGAAAAAGACACCTTACGCGTGATCGCTGGCGATATAGAGGTCGATGGCAATAAACTGACGGGCCCGTTATTGGAAACGGGTGTACCCGTGACCGTTGCCGATTGGCAAGTCGCTGCGCCCACCACATTGGCCGCCAAGCTCCCCTCTCGCTTTCAGTGTATGCTGCTGGTGTATCAAGGCTCCGTCACGATTGATGGACGAAAATTGACTCAGGGGCATTTGGGGCTGCTCAGCGAGGGAGATGCGATCAAGATTAAGGCCGAACAACCTTCTGGCGTACTCATTTTTGCTGGAGAGCCAATTCACGAAGCCATCGTGCACTATGGACCTTTTGTGATGAACAGCATCGATGAAATTAACCAAGCGATTGATGACTATAATACTGGTCGATTCACTGACTAATATATTTTATATCTATCACAGCATTCATTGGCTGGTTATTTTTAGTTCAACTCCATTTGTTAAATTACATTTAGTTACTAAAAACCAGCCAAACCGATCAAAAAATGATCACTCGCTCAATTTTGAGACGAAACTAATAGATCCTCAAGTAGCATATAAATAATATATATAAAAAATTATTATTTATATTTTATGTTGGCTAAATATTCACCTCGACCTCTATCTATCCTGATCGCCGTTTCATTGCTTTCAGGATGTTCTTCGTTATCCAGTAATGGAGACCTTGATAATTTTAATAAATACATCTCAAACGGTGATTTTTCCTCTGCAGCTTCCTATGCCAGTCAAATAGCGCAGTATGACAAACAAACTCGTCAAGTCGACGATGTATTTTGGGGTCTACAAGCTGGTTCGGCTCTGAACAAGTCTGAACAATTCATTGAATCTAATGAAATTTTAGATTCTGTAGAGCAAGGTATGCGCTCTAAAGATACGCAAAATTGGGCATCAAAGAGTCTTGAAGGTTCTGCAGCTATTGCCGTGAATGACAAGGTCATGGAATATCAAAGTACACACTATGATGGAGTCATGTTAAATACCATTAAAGCATGGAACTTTATTGCTCAAGGCGATTTCTCGAATGCACGTGTCGAATTTAATCGCGCCTATGAAAGAGAACGACGGGCTGTAAATTATTTTAATAGCGAGATTTCTGAGCAGAACAAAATAATTAAACAGAACGATGTGGTTGAAAAGTACACGAATCAAGCCGTGCAATCACAGAGCATGAAATACGCGTTACAAGATGCTGGAATATCGTTAAATCGCTGGCAACCATATCAAGGTTATACCAATCCGTTTGTCAGCTACTCTCAAGCTCTATTTTATCTATTGAATGGAAAAGATCGCTCCGACTATAAGCGTGCCGTCGATAATCTCGAACGCGTTTACGGTATGACGGGGGCGAAAACGGTCGCGGATGATCTCACTCTCGCCAAACAGTTGGTGAAAAATCCGTCACAACGGGTGAGCAACCAAGTTTGGGTCATCTTTGAAAATGGCCAATCGGTTATCAAAGAAGAAAAACGTCTCGATCTGCCGCTATTTTTAGTCAGTGATGGCATCTCTTACGTCAGTGCCGCTCTACCTAGACTAAAAACTCGTGGGACAGCTTATGATTCCATTAAAGTTGCCCAGCAATCCACTGAACTACTGAGCGATATGGATCGAGTGATCGCGGCTGAGTTTGACAAGCAGTTTCCCATCATCCTTACGCGTGAAGTGGTTCGCTTACTCGTCAAAAGCTCAAGTCAAAAACTACTCTCGCTAGAGAACGATTGGCTAGAGGGTGCGGGTGCCATTTATACCGCAGCCACAACAGGCGCAGATACGCGTAGCTTTAGTGCTCTTCCTTCCCAGTACCAAGTGCTGAGACTCAACAAACCGGGCGACCAAGTGCCTATCGTTGTTGGGAACAAAACCGTTTCAGTTGCACTTAACAACCAATTTGACCGACACATTATTTGGGTCAGTGTGCCTACAAAGCATGCCGAGCCACTGATTTCGGTCATCAATCTATAACAAAAAACAAGGTTTCCAGAATGAAAAAAACTGCTATTGCAGCCGTCATTTCGTGCGCGCTGCTTTCTGGCTGTCAAACGCCAACGGCTTATATCGATGCATCAGATACACAAAATCACGTGGCAGCGGCTCTGACCTATGCCGATTTCAACAAGGCTGCCACTGAGCTTGCAGAAGAGGTCATTGCAGCACCAGGCATCGGCCAAAAAGACGGCAGTCGCACTATCGTTTACGTTGCAGAGATCACCAACGATACGATGCAGCGCATTGACACCGAGCAACTGACGAAAGGCATTCGTGTGAAAATGCTTCAGTCAGGCAAATTTGCCATGACAACAGCGATGGGCGAAGACAACACCATCCACAAAATGTCTGAACTGAAAAAGTCCAAAACCTTCAACGAAGCCACGGTAAAAACCGGTGGTAAAGCGCTGGCTCCAGATTTCAGCCTAACGGGCAAAATCATGCAACGCGACCTGACCCTAGACAATGGTGACACTCGCATTGAGTACTACTTCCAAATGTCGCTAACGCATCTAGAGTACGGCATCGCGTATTGGGAAGGCGAAAGAGTGATCGGCAAAATTGCCGATGGCGATACGGTTAGTTGGTAAACAGGGCGAATATTCAGATGAAAATGAAATACACACTGCTTGCTGGTCTCATCGCCAGCAGTCTTAGTACTCAAACGTTGGCACAAGATATTGTTCAAACACTTGAGAATGCGGATCAAAACGTCAATGCTATCGTAGTAAGCCACGAGGACACGGCAGACGCGGTCGAAAGCAAAATTGGCGAATATATCGCTCAAAAAGAGCAACTTATCGAAGCTGCCAATAAGTCACACCTTATCCGATTCTTCGGGGGGCAAGCGGAGATTTCGGTTACCACCAACCACCCTGATTGGGCTGTCTATCGGGCAATGGCATTGGCTGAAGCTATGCACCGAGCTCGCGACAGTTACCTCAAAACACTCAACCGCGATTTTGTCGAAGAGCAAGTCCGCGAAACGTTTCACCAACATGGGTTACCAGAACCCACCGCGAAAGATTTTCAGTCGGACAATCGCTTCCAACAATTATTGGGCAAAGCCGTAGCGCTGTTTGACGGGCACCTATCCAAAGAACTGGAAAAGTTCGGTATTAGCGCCCCTGAATTTGCGCAAGCTCCCCCAGAGAAGAAGCAAATTTTGATGCAGCAGTACTTTGAAAACCGCAGCATTTCTAAAGCGTACGGTGACCTTTCGGGTATGTTTGTCACCAAAACGTATGAACAGTACGATGAATCTGGCAAAGGCACCATTGGGGTGGTGATGACGTTATCGCTCAACAAACGCGATAAAGTGGTTGACCTCATCAACTCGAAAGGTGATGTCCAACCGGACCCAACACGTAAAAATCCCACGGCCGCCAATCTAAAAGAGTACTTTAAAAACCAGTCAGTGCCTTATATGAATGCTGGCACAGACCTGATGTATGATGCTCAAGGCTACCCAATGCTGGTCTCTTTTGGTCAATATGGTGTCGTACACACGAGTGATCGCGATATGCGATCTATCGAGCGTGAAGCGGCAGAAGGGTTTGCCGAAGATGCGGCTTGGAGTGCATTGGCCAGCGCCTATAATTTAAGTGGTGATTTCGCACGTGAAAGCATCAAAAGAACGGCCAAAGAGAAGTCTCGCACCACCACGCTGATTGGGCCAGATGCAACACGCACCGCGGAAGGTTCGCTGCAACGCACAGTTCAAACAACCTCCACGGAAAGCTCAAAAATGACCTCGTCGTTAAAACAAATGACTGGCGTTTCCATCGAGCACAAATGGCGAGCAAAACACCCGGCTACTGGGCATGAAATGGTTGGGGTGGTATTGGTGTGGCATCCTATCAAAGTTCAAAATACCGTGAAGATGCAAAGCGGTGCTCGTGCCGATGAACTGGAAAAACCGACATCATCGAATGCCTCTCCGTCTAATCTCAAGACCGAATCAGAATCGGCAGATCGCTTCGATCTCTCTGATTTTTAGCCAGGAGATTGACGATGAAAAACGGTTATACACTCAGCGCAGTTGCGCTGAGTCTACTGATGATTTTTCCAGCGCAAGCGGACACCATTAGCGTTGAAAACACCGGAGTTGGTCAGACCTTGGATCTCGCCATCGACCAAGCCGTCAGACGTTCGATCGAACAAGTCAAGGGCGTCTCGATGGACAGTGAACGGCTAAGCACCACCAGCTATCAGCGAGAAACTGGCAAAGAGAGCCAATCCTCCACTCGCGCGGTGACGGGACAGCGAACGTCCAGTGCTGGCGATGCCACCTACCGAATATTGAGTGAGAAATGCTCGCCTTCTGAATGCCGTGTTCGCCTTGCGGTAGAGGTGGATGTGCCTGAGGGCTTTGAACGTCAAAAAAAGTTGGCGGCACTCAATAAAAATCGACGAACCATTGCGGTAAAACCCTTTACCGGTCCTCATGGTTCAACCATCACACGTCAGGTTGAAGCCAACATAGTTCAAGATCGCAAGTTCAAAGTGCTGCAAGATGTGGACAGCAGCAACTTGGATTACGTGCTTGAAGGACGCGTTGTTGAGGCACGTACACGTAAAAATGTGGTCGACAACTCTACGACTATTGAGCTAACGGGCGAACAGATTAAGGATGTCAAAACCTACTACGACTCCAAGGTCATTGTTGAATACAAACTGATTGACCGCGTGACTCAGCAAGTCAAGTGGAGTGATAAAGTGCCAACGACTTCTTCACGCAATAATTTAGACCTGTTACTCAACCTGACAGCAGGCAAAATTTTCCAACAGCTGAAAGAAAACATTTACCCTTTAGTCGCCCTAAAAACAGGCAATGAACTGATCCTCAACTCCGGTGGCGACAATATTGTCGCAGGCCAACTGTACGACATTTTTGTGATGGGCGAACGGCTGACAGACCCTTACACCAAGGAGACATTAGGCTATCACGAACGAAAAGTGGCGCGAGTGAAAGTGGCGCGAGTGAACCCCAAAGTGAGCTACGTCAGCTTGGTCAGCGGTTCTTACGATGAAATCAAAGAACACGCGATTGCAAGGCCAGTCAAAGCACAAGCTAAGCCTGCCGCCAAACCAGCGAAATCAGCGAAACCCGCGGTGGCCGAAGAAACCAGCCCAACACGAGTGACGTTTTAACCATCACGAAAGTAAATACCTTTTTAGCCAATTTATTTCAAAACAATAAAATCAACGGAAAGACATTTAGATATGAAACCAACATTACTCATCAGTGCTCTTGTTGGAGTGCTGAGCAGTCCAGTTTTGGCTTATGAACTGACTGCGCCGAGCAACCAAACCGTCAGTGAATCAAAGTTCCGCGACGCCGCTGGCGCGCCTAGGGTGTCGTTTGGTAAACGTAATCCCGAGTGTAAAGAGGATTGTGAACAAGAGCTGATCATCGGTGGCTATGCACACCGCTTTAACTCAGACGCTGAACTGCTTACGGTGACTCGCTACCAAGATCGCGCCTTCGCTTTAGTTCGACAAGAGCATGTTAAAAGCAACGGTAAAAGCAGTTCGCGCGAAGATTACCATTTCGTCTCAGGCCGCAATAACCAACGTTTGACCAAGCGCATCTTATGTGAAGGGTCGCAAGCGACCGGTTTTAACTACTCTGGTGAGCTCGTCTGTTTGAACGAAGAGAACATCCAGATCTACACCGTCAACTCCGCCCGTGAAATCAAACTGCCTATCGAGTCGGATTTTGGTCAGATCAACAATAACCTCGCAGGCACCCTTGCGATCGCTTTTGTTAATGCCGACAAGCGAACTCTGCATTACACCAATCTCCACACCCTCGATCGTCAAGGAGACTCAGCGTGGCAACAGCTACCGACACGCCTCCACAATCGTTCGGATCGCCGAGATGTGATTGCTACTTACCCAGTAAACCGAAGCACTGGCTTGGTCGCGATGTACGAGTACATCAATCCGTTCAACAAAGGGTTAACGCTCTACTCATTTGATAAGGCAGAAACTCGACGCCACGTGGTCACCAACAGCGAAGATGGCAGCAACTTTGGCTTTAACCCAGAGGTGTTTGTCTACGGCTCTCAGTACGCCATCACCGCGGAAGATCCAAAAGCGAGCAAAGATGAGCAGCACAAAACCTACCTCATTGACCCTGAGCGGCTCCTCACTGAAGACACTTATCACAACGAACTCGCCACTCAAAGCAAAATGGAGTTCTTAGCGGGATATGGCGCAACCTACAACTTTTGGCACGCGAGCCAGTCGATTGGCGATGACATTGAAACCGATTACGACATCGAGCCAAGCTTGCTTCATTCCCTTTATTTCCAAGCACGCTACACCGATACACAAGTGTCATTAAAATACCTAACGAACGAAGTGAAAGAAAGCGGCTCTCAAGCCGCCTCCGACACGGTCAGTTTATTGACTGGCCTAGTCGATTTTAACGGCTTCTTTGAAGGAGCAGATACCCTGCGTCTGAAAATGGATTGGATGACAACCAGTGGCACTGCGACCTATAAGTCGTCTCGAGACAGCCTGTGCTACAGCGGCAGTTGTGAAATGAGCCAAGACTTTACGACCGATTACAAAAACATCGAAACCTTGGTGCTCAGCGATGGCGGCAACTATTTCGGCTTAAGCTATTCTACCTATGCAATGCCAAGTGCTATCGGTTTTACACGCGATAAAGAGAGTGATTATGTACTTGGTGCCGCACTGGATGAGGACTACGAGCAATCGCGAATCATGCTGGTCGCAGGTTCCGATGAGGCCGCTTACGGTGCTCGTTATGAAATCGACTACGACCGATTCTACCTTCGCCCAAACATCGGTTTGGGTTTGGTAAAACACAGTTTCTCGAAGCAAGCAGAGCAAATCGCTCGAAACGGGGAAACTGGTGATATCGTCGGTGAGTATGGCATGGTGCTTAGTGGTGGATTGGATGCAGGTTATATTTATCAGCGCCGCTGGAGAGAAGCGTCTGGTCTAGGGTTCTCGGTACAAGGTGGTGTTCGCGCGCGTCTGGAATACACCACAAGTGCGCCGCTTATTGATGCCTCTGATGATGATATCTACTTTAACTATTCTCGATTCGATGTCATGTGGGGGCCGTACGTCCAGTTTAATGCCATTTTTTAAACTGTTCTCCCAAACAAGAAACCGCACTAACGTGCGGTTTCTGACAAAAATCAATCGGTATCCATGATGCCAATTATAAATATTCACACAAATAAGCGGTTGTCACTTCTACTTGCAGATCAAATGAAGATTTACCCGCCACTTCAAACGCTTCACCTGCTTGATACGTGCTCCACGCTTCATCGCCTTCGCGTTTAATCACAAGAGCCCCTTTCACCACCGTCATGCGCTCTGGTGCATCAGTACCAAACGTATAGCTGCCTGGAATCATCACGCCGACACTGCTGTTCTCGCCTTGCTCAGTGAAACCGAGAGACTTAACATTTCCGGCAAAATAGCTGTTTTCTTTAATCATCGTTTATCCTTAAACAGGGTGTACTTCATATTGCTCGAACACCCAACATCATTACAACAGGCATTCTTTGTAACCTGTTTTTTTTCTTCCCTCAAGTATTCATTGAAAACAGGTGTGAAATCCCACCACCTCGCCTTGCTCTTGCTTCAAACTTTGACACTGAAAAGTTGCTAAATCGTCGTCCAAAATCCACTATTAACGGGATAAGGAAGCGCAATATGGTTAAGAAATCCACGCAAAACAGCAAAAACAATCGTATCGAACAGCAAGCCGAAGCACGCATTAACAGCAAGCTGGTTTTGTTTCGAGGGCTGTTCACGATTTTTTTCCTGCTGCTCACTGGCTATTTTTCCTACCGAATCTACTCGGAATATCAGTTCTATGTGGCTCCAGAAAATGTTTACGGAGAATGGATAGAAATTGGCGCTCCACCCTATTTAACTGAGCGTCTCACGCTCTCTGAACAAGGCGTTTTCCGCAACAACCGTTTGATCGCCACACAATATCAGTTTGATGGCGAACGAATCATGGTCGAAACCGGTGGCGGCCTCACCATTTACCAGCTCACTGGTAGCGAGTCTTCCCCTCAATTAAGACGTTTGCAGCCCGCCACTCCCGTGCAACGTTTTGTCAAAAAAGGCTATGAAGACACCATTACCGACAGCGCCACAGGCGGCGCACAAAATCGCCGAGCCGCACTGAGCGAACATTTTAATTAGTCCCACCAATCAGAATAAGACTCTTCGTTTCATCTGTTTTTGTTAAGTTAATTCCAATTACCATCATGCTGGAGCAATGGCGTGCTATTTTCTATTTCTCCATCAAAGTGCCAATTATTGGTCAAAGTCTAAAACACGCTTCCAAATTTTATGTAACACGTTGTTTCCCTGCACGAGATTATTCTCGGTCACTCGAAAAGCGTTTTAATTTTTTTTGCCGAAAAAAAAGACTCTCTAATACTGATCTCGATGCGTTGTGCCTACCTTCGCAAAGCAGCTTATGCCTTCGCAATTGATGGCATATATACAAAGGAATGAGAGAAAAATTATGACGAAACTAAACCTGTGTGCCGCGAGTATTGCGCTAGCTCTTTCCGGAGCAGCGCTTGCCGCCCCTACAGCACCAAGTATTGACCTGTACGGTTCAAACAATCTTCAGTTTTCTAAGATTGAACTCGCGATGGAAACCACCGCGGGCTACAACCAAATGGTGAAATACCATGATCAGGCAACCATCTCTGTGAAGTTCAATCAATGGAGTGGCAATACTGGTGATACCTACAATATCTATTTTGACGGCATAAAAGTGGCCTCTGGTCCTATTTCTGGAAGCCAAACAGCGGCCACTTTCCAATACGGAAAAGGCGGCCTTTATCAAATGGAAATCGAAGCGTGTGATGCGACTGGCTGTGCGAAAAGCGCACCCGCGGAGATCACCATCGCCGATACCGACGGCTCGCATCTTAAGCCGCTTACCATGAATGTTGACCCGAACAATAAGTCTTACAACACGGACCCAAGCCTTGTCGTCGGTACTTACTTTGTTGAATGGGGCATTTATGGCCGTAACTATACCGTTGACAACATCCCAGCTCAGAACCTAACTCATATTCTTTACGGCTTTATTCCTATCTGTGGTCCAAATGAGTCGGTGAAATCGGTTGGCGGTAACAGCTTCAATGCACTGAAAACCGCGTGTCAGGGTGTGCCAGATTACGAAGTCGTGATTCATGACCCATGGGCAGCGTATCAAAAGAGCTTCCCACAAGCTGGCCATCAATACAGCACGCCAATCAAAGGCAACTACGCGATGATGATGGCGCTGAAACAGCGTTACCCTGATCTCAAAATCATTCCATCCATCGGTGGCTGGACATTGTCTGACCCATTCTTTGATTTCGTCGATAAGAAAAACCGCGATACGTTTGTGGCGTCAGTCAAACGCTTCCTAACGACGTGGAAATTCTATGACGGTGTGGATATCGACTGGGAATTCCCTGGTGGTGATGGCGCTGCGCCAAACCTAGGCGATCCTGCACGCGATGGCCAAGCCTACGTTGATCTCATGCGCGAGCTGCGCACCATGCTGAACGAGTTGGAAGCAGAAACAGGTCGCACTTATGAACTGACATCCGCAATCGGTGTAGGTCACGACAAGATTGAAGACGTGAACTACGCAGATGCCATTCAGTACATGGATTACATCTTTGCCATGACGTACGACTTCTACGGCGGTTGGAACAACGTCCCTGGTCACCAAACCGCGCTTTACTGTGGTAACTTCATGCGCCCTGGTCAGTGTGACGGTACGGGTGTAGACGAGAATGGCGTGCCTTACAAAGGCCCGGCTTACACCTCTGATCACGGTATTCAACTTCTGCTTGCGCAAGGTGTGCCAGCCAACAAACTGGTGCTTGGTACTGCCATGTACGGCCGTGGTTGGGAAGGCGTAATGCCAAGCACTCTACGTGATCCAAATGACCCAATGACTGGCACTGCAACGGGTAAACTGAAAGGCAGCACCGCTCAAGGCGTTTGGGAAGATGGCGTGATTGACTACAAAGGCATTAAGTCATTTATGTTGGGTCCAAACAGCACAGGCATCAACGGTTATGAGTATGGCTACGATGAACAGGCAGAAGCACCATACGTGTGGAACCGCACCACGGGTGAGTTGATCACTTTTGACGATCATCGCTCTGTTCTTGCAAAAGGCGCATACGCGAAGAGCCTTGGTCTAGCGGGTCTATTCTCATGGGAAATCGATGCCGATAATGGTGACATCCTCAATGCGATGCATGAAGGTTTGGCGGGCGGTGTGGTGATCCCACCAAACAAAAAACCAACCGCAAATGCGGGTGCCGATGCCGTCGTGGTTGGCCCAGCAACCGTGACATTGGATGGCAGTGCATCGAAAGATGCTGAAGGCCCTATCGCTAGCTACGCTTGGACTCAAGTGAGTGGTCCAACGGTCACGCTGATGGGCGCAAACACGGCTTCTGCAAGCTTTGATGCACCAGAAGTGACTGCAGCGCAGCAATTCACTTTCCAACTTACGGTAACGGATGCAGATGGCGCAAGCGCCTCTGACACTGTGGTTGTGACGGTGAACGCGAAAGACACAGGTCCTGTGAACACAGCCCCAGTGGCGAAAGTGACAGCACCTGCCACGGCAAATGCGGGTGATGTGGTCGTGGTTGATGCGTCTGCTTCAACAGATGCAGACAACGATACACTGACTTACACTTGGCAGCTTCCAGCTGGTCTTGTAGCACAAACCAATGGCGCACAAGTGACCTTCACTGCGGCAGAATACACAGCAGATACTAGCCTAACGTTCACCGTAACAGTGAGCGATGGTCAAGCATCGTCTGTGGCATCAACAACAGTTGTTGTTGCGAAGAAAGTGGATAACGGTGGCACATGCAGCAATGCATGGGATGCGAGCGCGGTTTACACGGGTGGCCAACAAGTGACTCATGCAGGCAAAACATGGGAAGCGAAGTGGTGGACTACTGGTGAAGATCCATCGAAATCAGGTCAATGGGGGGTTTGGAAAGAGATCGGCCCTGCGAACTGTAACTAATCATTGCTGTTCCTAGCAATTCTGGCCAGATGCTTCGCGTCTGGCCTTTTTTATCTCCTGCTCTTACGCGTTCGACAAGAGTTGCCCCCCGCCCTTTACGCAATCAGGCGATCAAAACTGTCTAGCACCTGCTGACACTTCATCACGCGTCCATGCCCTTGTCCTTGCGTGCTGATTAATTCAACATTCTCCATTTCTTGAGCGGCAGAGGCAGATACTGCATGGCTAGTAAACTTGTCTTGTTCATCATGCACTATCAGGGTTTGCACACGACGTTGCGCCAAACGACGATACGGATCAACCGATTGAATAGGATAGTTAAACTGCTCTTCCACCTCAGACACCACGGCTCTAAACAGTTTCATGCTGTAACCCGAGCGCTCAATGCTCGAAAACAAGTTTTCCACGTAATTCAATACTGGCGCAATCAGCAACATGGGTTTGTCCTCAAGCTTTTGGTGGCGACATTCTAGAGCCGATGCCGTGCCCATACTGTGACCAACCAGGCCTGCGACCTCATCCAATGAATCCAACACCGCATCAAGCCCTTCAACAAACGCAGGGATATGCCCAACATCGCCAGAGCTTTCGCCGTGTGCTGGGTGATCGTAGGCCAACGCGGTAAAGCCGCGTGAAGCAATGTGCGCCATCAGTGGAAAAAACTGACTTGCCGTGCCCGACCAACCGTGCGTCAGCACCCATACCGGCCCGTCTCCCAAAGCGTACGTGGTCAAGGTGCCATGGGCCGTGTCTACCTGGCCTTTACGCAAGCCTTGTGGTGGCAGGTTTTTACTCTGGGTACGAGCAGGCGTTAGCAATAACTTTCGCGCCGTTCTTTTCGCATGGGAAGGGGCCAGCGTATGGTGTAGGCGTGTCGTCCAGTTCACTAAACTGCGTTTAAGGCTAAACTTCTGCGACGTATTAAAGTAAATCTTCTCACTCATCATATCCTCCGTTCGTTCAAAAAGAACGACCGTGCTATTTGTATTGTTTAAAAAGAGCAATACCTTGCTCTTTGCTCTCTTAACCGTTTTTCCATCCTGCCAGCAGCTTATCGACCCCTTGCCAAAAATGCTGCAAACTCACTTCCTCCCCGCGTATGGCATAAAACACATGCGCACTGAGGTACAAGCCATACAGTTCAAACACCGCTTGTCGGGCATTCAAATCAGCGGAAAAAGCGCCTTGTTCCATTCCTTTTTCAACTTGGATTTGCAGGTAATCTAACCACTTAGCAATCGAACTTTGCAGCGCTTTTTGCAGTTCACACTCTTTCGGCGCCGCATCATTCCAAGCGTCTAAAAACATGCAACTGCCTTGAAAAGAGTGGTTCCACGTCATCCAGTTATCCAGCAGCCCTCGGATTTTCTTCTCCATATCCGCATCACCAGACAAACGGGCAGGTGCGATCACACGCTCAGCGAAAATCAGGTTGGCATACTCCAGTACCGAGAGTTGCAAATTCAACTTCGCGTTGAAGTGGGCAAACAAGCCACTTTTTGACATTCCGCACTGCTTCGCTAACTCGCCAATGGTGAGGCTTTCTAAGCCATTTTCACTGGCCAGCTGAAAGGCATGCTGCAGGATGTGTTCTTTTGTAATTCGACCTTTACTCATAATGACCTAATTTTTAGCACGATCGTTCCATTTTGCAAATTTTATATTAGAGATCAGACCAGAAAACCAACATACCATTGGCGACACAAATAATAGATTTAATTGTAATGCAATGATTTTAAATATTTTTCTTTTCACATCGCAACTATTGATATTCGCTAGGTTCTCCCTTTGAGAGCAATGATAGATTGTGGTCAGTTATTTTAATGGGAGAGAACATGAAAACCAAAATCGCTAGCCTCGAGCTTGGGCGGATCATCGCGATGCTTGCCATCATAGGCTTACATTGCCAAATGGCATTGACCTACTGGCAAATCGATGACATTCCTTGGGTCGGCTACCTGCTCAATCAATTGGCACGCTTTGCCGTACCGCTATTTTTCCTGATTTCTGGTTATTTAATTCAGCCAAAACTCACTGCTACACCATTAAGCACATTGAAAAGTTACGCCAAGCCTTTACTCAAAATCTGGTTGGTATGGAGCATTTTAAGTCTACTGATGCCCTTTAACTTTCAAGTGGTGGCGGAACACGGTTACTTAGCCGAGCGACAAGGCTATTGGGGCTACTTGAGTCAAGCGCCACTCAACTCGCTATTAGAAGGCGGATTAGTTCACTTATGGTTTATCCCGGCATTGGTCATCGCGGTCGCCATTATTGCGCTCAGCCTTCATTTTCAACGCCAAAGTTGGCTGGTTGCGATTGCTACACTTCTTTATCTGTATGGCGTTTTAGCAGGTAGTTACCAACCACTGACGGAGATCGCGTCACCATTTTTTACTCGAAATGGCCCATTTTTTAGTACCCTATTAGTGGTCATAGGTTTCGTCATTCGTGATAGAAACCTTAGCCTTTCTCCTGCCAAAGCCCTCGCCTTGGTTGCAATCGGCATCGCACTTCATTTTGGTCAAGCGTGGAGCCTGATGAAGTTCGACATTGCCTTTAACGGTCACGATTTTCTTTTTGGTACAGAAATGTGGGCAACTGGCATTTTCTTGCTACTGCTTTGTTTTCCTAATTGGGGTAATCATGCTCTGACCTTTGCACTCTCACGCTATGTTTTAGGCGTGTACGTGTGCCATCTTTTGATCATCATTTTACTGATGAATATCGCTGGAATGACTGGTTTGGAAGGAATTGCTCGAGATCTCTTTATTTACCCAGTCACCATCCTTTTGAGCATTGCATTGGTTTGGCTAATCCATCACAGCCCACTTAGAAGAGTGCTATTGAGATAAGAGTACTGCCGCCATTACTGATCATAAACCACTTGACCAGTAATGGTTCTCATTTAATAAAATGAGACTACAATCGCAAAGTCACCGTTCTCCTTACGACAGCTAGTTAAATATTTGTATTAACTCACACTAATCAATCCCCAATCTGAGTAAAGTGTCTCCTTTATTCCGCATGCAGTAACCAGCGAAAAGGAGGGTTTATGTGGAGCACTCAATTAACAC
The DNA here is from genome assembly GCF_021852965.1 of Vibrio floridensis. NCBI lineage: Bacteria > Pseudomonadati > Pseudomonadota > Gammaproteobacteria > Vibrionales > Vibrionaceae > Vibrio > Vibrio floridensis. The sequence continues at coordinate 65,722 of NZ_JAKGCY010000001.1, forward strand.
CATTTCTTGAAATCAGTGCGTGGTTATCTCACGGGCTTTTCTTGGTCGTTGCTTTACTTGGCATTGCCAGCGTCTACAGCCTCAAAAGATAAACGACTAAATCCATTTCGCTTCAGTGAATACGATAGCTGTCACATATAACTCGTTCATTTGTGTCTAAAATTTCTCCAGATAACAATGGAGAACTATCTATGGGCATCTATCAACGGATTGTTGTGCTAATTACCCTTTTGTTACCCACTTTTGCCTACGGCGCAACAACCTCAAAACTCAACCTCACCTCTTCTGCTGTTGGCATCATCTGCCTGTTTATTTTCGTCCTCTCCTACATCTTAGTGATGCTGGAAGAGTACTTAAAAATGCGCAAATCCAAACCCGTACTGCTTGCCGCAGGGTTAATCTGGATTTTGATTGGATTTAGCTATCAGTCCCATGGGCAAAGCGAGGTCGCCAAAGCCGCACTAGAACACAACTTGCTGGAGTACGCAGAACTACTGTTGTTCTTACTGGTGGCTATGACTTACATTAATGCTATGGAAGAAAGACGACTGTTTGATGCGCTGCAAGCGTGGATGGTAAGTAAAGGCTTTGATTTTCGTCGGCTGTTTTGGCTCACTGGCTTTCTCTCTTTCTTCATCTCCCCAATTGCCGATAACCTTACCACCGCTTTGTTGATGTGTGCCGTGGTGATGAAAGTTGCCGGCGACAACCCAAAATTTGTCAATATAGCCTGCGTTAACATCGTGATTGCCGCGAATGCTGGCGGTGCGTTTAGTCCTTTTGGCGACATCACCACGCTGATGGTCTGGCAGGCAGGCCACGTGAGCTTTTCACAGTTTATGCCACTTTTTCTCCCTTCTGCGATCAACTATCTATTGCCCGCCCTCATCATGTCGTTCTTTATTCCAGAGGAACGCCCACAAACTGTGCACGTTGAAGTGGAGCTCAAACGTGGTGCTAAAAGGATTGTTGGCCTGTTTATTCTCACCATCGCCACCGCGGTGGCGTTTCACGCCGTGCTCCACTTCCCACCCGTCATTGGTATGATGATGGGCCTCGCTTATCTGCAGTTTTTTGGCTATTTCTTGCGGAAAACCTTGGCACAATCGTTAGCCAAGAAAACCGCCATTGCCATTGCTAACGGGGATGAGGATGCCCTGAAGCGCATCGGCTCAGTAGTGCCGTTTGATGTCTTCCATCGTGTCTCTCGAGCAGAATGGGACACCTTGTTGTTCTTTTATGGCGTTGTCATGTGTGTGGGGGGATTGAGCCTATTAGGATATCTCGAAATGGTTTCATTCGCCCTCTACACCAAATGGGATCCGGTTTGGGCGAACATTACTGTTGGCTTCCTTTCTGCCATTGTCGATAATATTCCCGTGATGTTTGCCGTGCTCAGCATGGAACCTTCAATGTCATTGGGGAACTGGTTATTGGTGACATTAACCGCAGGGGTTGGCGGCAGTTTACTGTCGATTGGCTCGGCGGCGGGGGTGGCTCTAATGGGGGCTGCCCGCGGTCAATATACCTTCTTTGGCCATTTGAAGTGGACGCCAGTGATCTTACTTGGCTATTGCGCCAGCATCGCGATTCACTTGGTCTATAACACCCAGACTTTTAATTACTGATTTTCTTCAAATAGGGCTATCAATGCTTGGTAGCCCTCCAATTGCGTTAATAACTCCCAACGGCGTTGCTTGGCAACTTGCAGCCAATGTTCCCCTTCCAACGCGCCCACTAACGCATACAACAAATTCAAACTGGCCTTGGGCTGTGCCTCACGAACACGCAAATATGCACGAATAGGCCCCAGATCCCGCAATTGTTGAGATGTATTAATCCCGACAGACTGCAGCATCTGTTCTGACTTTGGCCCCAACCCTTGCAGATCGCGAATTCTCTCACTCATCTCTCACTCGACCTATCTGATGGATGATTAACGCCATCCATGAGTGGCACTTCACCGATGTCATACGGATTCACCCCTTCTAAGCAGCCCAAATTGAAGCCATATTCGTCTGGAGAAGAGCGACGTTGATGGTGAGTATAAATGCCACAATTTGAGCAAAAGTAGTGTTTGGCGGTATGGGTATTAAACTGATAGAGCTTCAACAAGGCTTCGCCTTTGATGATGCGGATGCCATCCAATTTTACCGATGCCACAATGGCCCCTTTTCTACGACACATTGAACAGTCACAGCGACGGGGCTTCTCAATGCCATTAGGTAAATCGAGCTCTAATTCCACCCCACCACAGTGACAAGTTGCTTTGTGTTTTGCCTGAATAATGGTTGAGCCGACTTGCTTAATCATCATCTTCTCCTTGTGTTTTTATCGATCTTAGTTTGACGATAAAACGCACATTCTTACGCTTAGACAATCACAGTGTGTAAATATTGTTAAACACTTAACAGTTTTGCCATTTGCGTTCGACGCTCGACAAAACGCTCAATAATCGACATCTTTAGCGGGTTTTCAGTCTGTTTTATCTCTTTGACAGCAAATTTTAAAGGAAGTCGGAATAATGGATAAAGATCATAGCCTAAGAGAAAATTTACTCGCGCTCACTCTTGGTAGTGCCTTGGTTTCCCTCGGCGTAATCTTTTTTAATCAGGTAGGATTGTTAACTGGTGGAACCGCTGGATTAGCGATTTTCCTCACCAAAGTCACTGATTTTAGTTTTGGTCAGGTATTTTTTGCCTTGAACCTCCCTTTTTACATACTTTCAGTCATGCGCATGGGATGGCGTTTTACCATTAACACTTTCATCGCAGTTACCATCGTCTCTTTTGCCGTGGATCACCTGCACCATGTTATCGAAATTGCGCATATTGATTCGTTTTATGCAGCGCTGCTGGGCGGCGGTTTGATCGGCATTGGGATGTTAATCATCTTCCGTCATAAGATGAGCTTAGGCGGCTTCAATATTCTCGCCTTATTCTTGCAAGAGCGGTTTGGCATTCGAGCGGGCAAGGTTCAAATGGCGCTCGACTGTACCATCGTTGTCCTTTCGCTCTTTATCGTTGAACCTTATTTAATTGCTTTATCAGTGCTCGGTGCCGTAGCAACAAACTTGATTCTAGCGATGAACCACAAACCGGGGCGCTATCAACCAAAATCGCCCGTGGCCTCGTAGCGACCAGCGCCACTATCCACTCAATAACGAGAAGCCCAATGGCTTCTCGTTATCATTTCCTAAGCTGACTGCTGAACAACCATGTTTACAGTGTAAATCGTGACTATACCTGATGCATCCAAGGCTCATATAACGTGATAGAGCATTCAAGCTATCGGTATTTAAGTTCCAACGCCAACAGTTGTTGTTTGCGCTCAACACCCCCAGCGTAGCCAGTCAACTTACCGTTTTTGCCTATCACGCGATGGCACGGCACCACAATCGATATTGGATTTTTGCCATTAGCAAGACCAACCGCTCTCACCGCTTTGGGGTTGCCTATGGCGTTGGCAAGATCTTGGTAACTGCAACTCTCACCGTAAGGAATTTGGCTGAGAGCGTGCCAAACTTGTCGCTGAAAGTCAGTGCCGTTGGCCGCAAGCGGTAATTCAAATTGCTGACGAGTCCCTTCAAAGTATTGCGTCAGTTGTAGCACTGCCTTCACGAGAACAGGGTGAGAGGTGGATACCTCTCCCAACATTTGAGGTTTGGTTGTATGTTGTTCAAACCAGATCCCAACAAGGCCTTCATCCACCGCTTGAATCGTGACGACTCCCAATGGGCTATCCATTTGTGTGTAAAACTTCATGTTATTGATTCCATAGATGAAACGTCGCGTAGCTTCCCCAAGGCGCTGCGCTTTTTGCAGTGAGCAATGGGTATTGTGTCATGTTTTTTTTCACCACTAAGTCTTTATCGAGAAAACAGTTTGGTAATGAGAGCCCTCTGAGATGCGCATAACTGATCGTCCAGGGTCCAATACCTTTCAAAGCCAACCACTCACCGGGATCTTGATGTTCGTTCTCCATCATATAAGCGGCAAATCGTTGCAAAGTCTCTTTGCGACTTTGTGGCATTTTCAAAAACGAAAGATCCGCCAATGCCACTTGCTCGGGGGTTGGGAACGTGAACTTATCCGCACTAACCGCTAAAGTCGCCACCAACAAATTCAACTGCCCAATGGCCGCTTTTACTGACACTTGCTGGCCCAGAATCGCCCTCACACCCGCCTCCCAAGCGCTCCAAACGCCAGGAATTCGAATACCAGTTTCACGCACCAGACCGGGCGCAACAGAACTGAGATGCGCTTCAATCACATCAGTATCCGCATCAAGGTCAAACATACGTCTTATGCCCGCAACAACCGTGTGGAGCAAAGAAAGATCATCAACCGCAACCTCCACCAGTAAGCACGATTTTTCTTGGCATAGCGCCACGCTAAACTCGACTTCGTGGCCATGCAAAAGCAAGCTACGTTGGTAGTGAGTCTCTGTCACTCGTTCCACTCCGTCAATCGCTCGCATGCGATAAAAGGCCAGCATATGTCGCCAGTTGAGAATCCCTTTCAACGGCAAACAGAGCTTTGGTTGTTCTCCTTGAGCCATCTTAGACTGATGGCGAACTCTTGAAGGCGTCATTTTCATCACTTTCTGAAATGCATCGTTGAAACGGCGTGTACTGTTAAATCCGCAGGCAAAACCAATATCTGCAACGCTAAATGTGCTGGTATGGAGCAACTGTTTCGCAAACAAAAGTTGCTGATACTGGGCGTATAACTTGGGCGACATACCCAGGTAGCGGGCAAACAACTGTCTCACATAACGATCACTCACCCCCAAGCGAGCCGCTAGCTCGGCCATATTGGCATTTTGCAAGGCTCCTTGCTCAATCAAACGCAGCGCACGAGAAAACGTGGTTTCCACGCCTTTCCATGCCCACGAGTCCGGAGCGCTATCTGGCCGACAACGCAAACAAGGACGGTATCCCGCCTGCAATGCCTGAGCTTTGTCGTTGTAATATTCAACATTTTCTTCTTTTGGTAAATTCGCCGGACAAATCGGACGGCAAAAAATACCGGTACTTCTTACCGCAATGTAAAACGCCCCATCAAAGCGTGCATCTCGAGCCATTCTTGCCTGTTGGCATTGTTCAATAGTGAGAGAGGAAAAATCGGATAATGCCACAAAATCGTCCTTGTTTTGGCCTAACAGTCAACCCATCGTTATCAAGATTGTAAGACGAAATGGCGCAAGAAGTAGCCATTTTCGGAACTGAAGCCGGAATGATACATCGAGTGATGTGACACCCAAGCCACTGAGCATCGTAAATGGGTGAAATGAATATGGAAGCAAAAGCGCACAGATTAATAAAATGATTGATCCGGACTGGTGTTTGAGTAAACGAGCATCACCACCCGCATTGCGACTTCAAACAAAACGAGGGGATATATTTCGGTCATATCCTTTTGCAATAGTGTCACCTGTATTATTTGTGGCAAATCTCACAATCTACACTAATGTAAAAAGTAGCCACCTCAAAAGTGGCAAACAACGTCAGAAATAACGTATAAGGAAGAGGCTATGGATTTGCACTCCTGCATTATTGTGCTGCGTAATCAAGAAGTGATTACCAGTAACTCTGTGGAAGATTCTCTCGGTATTATTGAATCTCAAGGACAGAATGGCATTTCAACCATTCAAATCAACGCACGTGATGGCAACGCGATTCACACCTATCACTGCGCCAACATAGAGGATTCATTGGAAAACTTAATGAATCTTTAAATCATCACAGCGTGCGGATTCATTTGATCGAAAAAAGCCTCGTCATCGCGAGGCTTTAAAGTCAGTGATGTAGATCGATTCGGGTTGCCGCTTGCAGTAACAGGGTATATTAAGCCATTACTGGTTTTTTAGCTCGCCAGCGGGTCAATCATTTTAACGAGCTCTTCAACTTGCCTAATCGCATCGATAGAGGTGCTCGCCTTGCGATAACTCAGATAGATAGGTCGATTCCACTCTTCGACACCATGTACACGATGCAACTGCCCTGTTGTGAGATAAGGCTGGGCGACAGAGGCAGGTAAGTAAGCACTTCCACCTTTCTCTAGAATAAAATCCAGTGCGATACGCGCAGTGGACGTTCTGAGGTAAGGTGCAATGTGCTTTTGATGGCGCTCTGCGTGCTCAGAGGCAAATTTGGTGCCCCAGTCGATGTAAACGTATTTGCCATCGAACACCGTCTCTTTGCTGTCTTCTTGAGTCGACACCATCACCAGAACCAAGTCAGCCACTTTTTTACATGAAAACTCATCCGCTTTGATCTGATCAAACGCGAATGCCATGTCTAACGTGCGCTCTTGCAAGCCTCGAGTCAGCAGTTCTCGCCCCATCACTTCAGCGTTAAAACCGTAGCCACTAAACGAATCTGTTACGGCGCTGAGGCAATTTTGCAAATAAGCATCCCATACATTAGGCGTCCCGCCTAACGTCAGCTGCAATGCCCTGCCATCTTTCATCGAAAGCTCTAATTTGGCCTGTTGAAGCGTAGATACCATCACTTCCGCATAACCCACTAAACGCTCTCCAGCAGAGGTTAACTTGATATTATTGCGATCTCGGATAAAAAGCTCGACATCGAAATAACTTTCGAGCTGTTTGATGCGGGCACTCACTGCCGCTTGGGTAATGTACAAATTTTCAGCCGCACGACCAAAATGTCGAACATTAGCTAATTCTAAAAAAGTTCGAAAGACCTTTACGTCCATTACTCATCTCCTGGTTGAACGACACCAGATTAACAATAAAATACAATCATATCGATAGAAAAGTTTTGTTTTTCTTTTGCTAATTTTGCGCCTAACTTTCGCCGTAAATCATCATTAATAATCTATACGGTTACAGAGGCTGTCTGATATGTCTGACTCGACGATTCGTCATGGCAAAAAACGATTTTTCGATAACGCAAAATTCCCACGCGGATTTGCAAAGTCTGGTGATTTTACTCTTGCAGAAGAGGAAATCCTAATGATTTATGGGGAAACCCTAGTTGGTCTAGAGACAGGACAACTAACCCCTGAAAATGAAGATGAGAAACACTTTTTGCTGACTTTAGAGACTCCAGAAGCAGCACAAAGCAAAGTAGAACGCACCTGGTTGAAATACATTCGTCTTGCGCGTGGTCGTAAGCGATTCCATACGTTAAACGGTCGCAATAAACCTGATGCGAACGATGATTACGTAGAGGAAGATGCGAGCTTAACTGAGGACGATTAATCCCATTTGCTTCTTGATGCAATCATGTTTATCAAACAATGATTCGACCTTAAGGCTCATTCACCAATGACGATTAAGGGATCACATGGTTGCCAGTACAACAAATGGCTTAATCATTAAAGACAAAAACCGCTTTTGTTTTTGTCGAGTTCTTCAAGAGGACTCAAGACCTCAAACAGAGTATTTACATTGAGTTGTCAGACTGAATGTTAGAAAGCCCGCTCCGAATGGCGGGCTTTGAACTCATCATTTTTCTACTGTATTTGCGTCGCCAGATCGCCTTACGCTCCATTCTTTTGTGCGATAAAAGACAACGTTCTCGAAGGTATGCGAGTGAGAAAAACGAAAACCCAAAGCAAACACGACTTTGGGTTTTAAACGGCTTGGATTACATCGCGGCTATTTCGCCAAGTTAGCCACTTTTTTAAGAAAGCTATCGCGAAGATGTTCCTGTTCATAATCCAAATGATAGGTATTGTGGAATCCCACTTTAAGTTCAACGCCGTTGCCTCTCATGTAAACGCTGTAACCATCGTAATCAGAAAACGCCTCTACCCCTTCATAAATTTTGCCAAATTCCGTCGGAGTGCCTCGTTCCATTATGGTTTCATACGCGTGGAGAATTTTGGTGGAATCCAGTTCATTTTTCATGGTCAGGCTCCTTAAAAAGCACACATCGTAAGTATGGTAAACAGACCTTCATTTCGCCAATATGCAATTTTGAACTGACTCAAACTAACACTTAATTTCAAAGATAAATTTATCAACAAAATGCGAAAGAATCGCTTGATATCTAAACAAGAAAAAAAGCACACAACGGCAACGCAAACGTGTGTTATGGTGATTTTAGATGACCATTCGGTGAAAAATCGGAAATTTTGACCTAAAACAATGGCAGCCACCAAAAACTTATTTTATAATGCAAAATAATGTTTCGGTACATCCAAAATTTCTAATATCTAGGGGCAAAAAATGAGACTTATCCCGTTAAAAACCGCAGCACAAGTTGGTAAGTGGGCAGCGGCACATATTGCTAAGCGTATCAATGATTTCCAACCAACTGCTGAGCGTCCTTTCGTGTTGGGCCTACCAACGGGTGGCACACCTCTTGCGACTTACAAAGCACTGATCGAACTCTATCAAGCAGGTGAAGTGAGCTTTAAGCACGTTGTGACTTTTAATATGGATGAGTACATTGGTATCGCCGCTGATCACCCAGAATCGTACCGTTCATTCATGTACAACAACTTCTTCAACCACATTGACATCCAGGAAGAGAACATCAACCTGCTAAACGGCAATGCGGAAGACCACGAAGCAGAATGTCAGCGTTACGAAGACAAGATCAAATCTTACGGCCGTATCAACCTATTCATGGGTGGCGTGGGCAACGATGGTCACATCGCATTCAATGAACCAGCTTCTTCTCTATCGTCTCGCACTCGCATCAAGACACTAACGGAAGACACTCGTATTGCTAACTCTCGTTTCTTCGATGGCGACATTAACCAAGTACCAAAGTACGCGCTAACTATCGGTGTAGGTACTTTGCTTGATTCTCAAGAAATCATGATCCTAGTAACTGGTCACAACAAAGCGCTTGCACTAGAAGCAGCGGTAGAAGGTTGTGTAAATCACCTATGGACTGTTTCTGCTCTTCAACTACATCCTAAGTCAGTGATCGTATGTGATGAGCCATCAACTCAAGAGCTAAAAGTGAAGACGGTAAAATACTTCACTGAGCTAGAAGCGAAGAACATCGTCGGCTTCTAATTTCGCTCTGAGCGAACGATAAAAAGCAAATCCCGCGATCATCGCGGGATTTTTCTTTGGTTTGGACTTCACAGCATCAAGCAACGCAAGCCTCCCTGATACGCGCTCTCTAATAGGCTTTAATGCCAAACGGCCTTAATCGTTTAGGCAATAGCTCATCTAAGCTTTCTAGCTCACTCTCTTCCACTTCAATTAAGTGGAAATGATGCGCCTGGTATATCTCACGGATCTTGGCTTTGCTCGCCTCTGGCATACCGCTGTTAGCACTCTCCCAGTATTGGAGATAAACTTTTCCAGCTGGCAAATAGAAATCACAGATCACGTCTTCTTCGATCGGTAACTGGCGGCCATACGCGTGTACCACACCTGCCATATAAAGCCAGTTATCGATGATTAACTCTCCTTTTGAGCGCACATAGTGACCATCTAAGGTTCGATGCTTTGCTTCAAATTTTTGTCGAAAACTAGAGTAGGATTTGTCTGTCGCATGCGACTCGGCATCGTGACCTAAAAACTCGATCACGGACTGCTTCAGACGTTTATTGCGGCTTATCGAATCATGCCAGAGCAAATAATAAGGATGGCTATCTCCATCACCTTTCTGCATGCCACCAGCGCGAATCCCAGATTCCGTGACTTCCCAACCTTGATCACTTTTTGCCATCCAACCGAGCTCACTGAGTAGTTGGTTGACCTTTTTAGCATTTAAGCCCAGTTGTTCACCAATCTGCGTGGCACTTAGTCGCTTTCCCTTAGTGGATGTCAGCTCAATATGCAGGTTTACAGGCCAGACGATAAACTGTCCGAATTTTGGGTGATCAACGTACTCACCACCAAATCGAGCGCCCAGTTCGGTTAAAATCCATTTGTCACCCACTCGGCTGATGTAACCAGCACGGCTAAGGTCAGTAAAGAGCTGAGCGGCTTCCAAGCTACGCATTTTGGCCAACGCTGTGGTTGAGATTTTATCTGTCATGGCCGCCTCCATTCTCTTTTGCTGCTAAAGCTCACATGATGACCGCCATTCTAGCTCAAATTTTCAACAAACGCAGTGACTAACCTTTTGTTTTGTCGGAAGGAAATCGCGGTGTGGCTCCCACCGCGATGCTGCGTATATGAGTAGAAAGTTAATTACGCTAAAAATGCAATAAAGCTCTGAAGAATCAGCATATTAACAAGATCTATAAAGAAGGCCCCAACAATCGGCACCACCAGAAACGCCTGAGGTGAAGGGCCAAAGCGGCTAACAATAGACCCCATGTTCATCACCGCAGTGGGGGTCGCGCCTAAACCAAAACCACAATGCCCACTGGCAATCACCGCGCTGTCGTAGTTTTTACCCATCAACTTGAAGGTGACAAAATAGCTAAACAGAACCATAGCCAAAGACTGAATGGAGAGGATCAGCAGAAAAGGCAGTGCAAGATCAAAGATGTTCCATAGTTTTAGACTCATCAACGCCATGGCCAAAAACAGTGAGAGCGAAACAGTACCGAGCATATCCACCGTTTCTAAATCCAACTTTCTCACTTTGGTGAGCTCAAGGAAGTTGGTCACAAACACACCCAGCAACAGCGCGTAAACAAAATCAGGGATCATCAACCATGCAATCTCTAACTGGTTGACCCATTGAGACAAATATCGCGCGCCAATCACACACAGAAACATCAGCGCTAGGCTTTCAATCACCTTCTTCGCCGTAACTTTGTCTTCTTCGTTTTCGTTGTACGTCACCAAATCAGCAAAACGTTGGTGGGCTTGCAACTCTCGGCCATATTCCGATTCAAGCTGGTGTTTGTCCACCAAACGCTGCGCCACAGGGCTACCGAGAATTCCCCCCATCACTAAACCAAATGTCGCCGAGGCCATCGCGATTTCTAAAGCATTCTCTAATCCATAGCTTTGTGCAAAGGTGTTCGACCAGGCCGCCCCCGTTCCGTGTCCACCAGAGAGCGTAATAGAACCAGCAATTAAGCCTAGTAAGGGATCGAGCCCCAAAAGGGTGGCAAGAGAAACACCAATTCCGTTTTGCACCACAATATAGACCGATGCAATCAGCAAAAAGATCACCACTTTCATACCACCTTTAAGCAGTTGCTTGTAGTTGGCGGCCAAACCTACGGTCGCAAAAAACATCAACATAAACGTCTTTTGCAGCGGTAAGTCAAAGTCAAAAGTGATGCCATTAAAGTGGGCAAGGGTGATCACCAAGGCCACCACTAAGCCGCCGACAATCGGCTCTGGGATGTTAAAACGTTTGAGGATCGGAATTTGGCCATTAATAAAGTGACCAAGAAACAATACGCCAACGGCGATGAGAAAGGACTCCTGCGGACCAACAGAAACAACACTATTCATAAAACCTCTTTTGTTGTGGCATGAGTGACTTAATCACGCACCACTCCCTCTGGTTCACTCTCCACGCAATTGTGATGGCAAAAGAAAGGGCAAACGTTAAGCGAAGTGATGGTCATTGAGACAACGCGCGTTATTTTGAAAAGAGGCCAGTGTGCCGTCCAACTGAGAAATGTCACTGATGCATCCATGTAAAATTCTCACATAAAGAGAATAACTATGACATTAGTGCATGATTATCTCACCAAGTGAGAAAGACTTAATAAAAATGGGAGCTCATCAGGCTCCCATTTTCTTCAACCGATAAAGGATATAAATCCCTGCAACACGATTAAATTAACAATATCAATAAAAAAGGCTCCGACGATGGGCACCACCATAAAGGCCTGAGGCGAAGGACCAAAACGATTCACGATTGACCCCATGTTCATCACCGCAGTTGGCGTCGCACCTAGGCCAAAACCACAATGACCACCCGCAATCACCGCCGCATCGTAGTTACTGCCCATCACTTTAAACGTCACATAGTAAGTAAACAGCGCCAACACCACCGATTGCACCGCTAAGATCACCAAAAATGGAATCGCCAGATCGAAGATGTTCCACAGCTTCAAGCTCATTAGCGCCATCGCCAAAAACAGCGACAACGACACCGTACCGAGCATATCGACGGTTTCAGCGTCTAACTTACGGATTTTCGTCACTTCAAGGAAGTTGGTGATGATGACACCGATAAACAGCGCATAGACAAAGTCTGGAATCATCAACCATTTGATTTCATAGGTGCTGACCCACTGTTCAACGTACTTGGCGCCGGTCACACAAATGATCAGGAAGAACAGCTTCTCAATCACTTTCTTTGCCGTCACCTTATCCTCTTCGTATTCGTTGTAAGTCACCAGTTCAGGGAATTTTTCGTGGGTTTTTGAACCTCGGCCATACTCGGACTCGACGTTGTGCTTGTCGACCAAACGCTGCGCCACTGGGCTACCAATCAGGCCGCCGATGATCAAACCGAACGTCGCGGAGGCCATCGCGATTTCAAGCGTGTTGGACATGCCATAGTTATCTGCGAACGTTTGCGACCACGCTGCGCCAGTTCCATGCCCCCCGGAAAGCGTAATGGAGCCCGCGATCAGGCCCATTAACGGATCCAGGCCCAGCATACTCGCCAGCGAAACACCCACGCCATTTTGAATCACGATGTACACCGACGCCACCGCCAAAAACAGGAACACTTTGGCACCACCTTTGAGCAATTGGGTGTAGTTTGCCGCCAAACCCACCGTCGAGAAAAACATCAGCATAAAGGTATTTTGCAAGGGCAAGTTGAATTCCAAATCGATGCCACGGAAATGCAAAATCGTAATGATACAGGCGACAATCAAACCACCAACAATGGGTTCGGGAATATTGAATTTTCTTAGGATGGGGAGTTTGGCATTAATAAAATGCCCTAAAAACAGCACGCTAATCGCCACTAAAAAAGATTCCAGTGCACCGACCGTGATTAAATGATTCATACAACCTCTTCATCTCAGACTCTTTATCTTCCTTAATATCAGAGTGTTAGTATTTTGCTTTTGAACGTCAGTTACTGCATCGTCTAATGCGCTGCCAACTAAGGTGAAACACCAGTCTAAACGGGGTATAGGCAGCGAGTACAAGCCATCTGGTTAGGCTCAAGGGATGGAAGGCGATCATTGGGTGATGTCTCAAACACCCTTTGCAAGCTTCCAAAATACAAAAGGAGCTATTTCTAGCTCCCTAATCGATGAGTGGCCAATCTGTACGACAAACATTCCGTTACGGTATACAGATGCCTCGACGCCATAACTGGCATTCAAAATCCTCTTCCATTTTGCCTCTATTTGCCGCGCTTTTTTCGTTCCTGACGGTTTCCTCTATCGACAAACTGCCGACAACTCGGAGCGAGCACCTAAACTGGCAAAGGGCGGATTGTTGAGCTTTACTCTACAACAGTGGCCAAAATGGAAGCGGACTATAACATAAATCGACGAAAATGTCCGATCTTGGTCAAAGTTTCCAACAATCAGACTGTATATCACCCAAATTCACTGATTAAACAGAACCATTTAGCATAAACATGAAACACACATTCAGCCTCAGTTGAAAGGAAAAATCATGAAACATCCTTACCCTTCTTGCCAGAAAAAACGCTGGCCACTCAGTCTATTACTGGCGGCTTGTTTTAGCGCTGGGGCGCTTGCCGAATCCATTCAAATCCTCTACCCCAAGCAAGTTACCAAACAAGAGCAGACGATTATCGATACACTCGAGTCTTCTCAAATCAATACAAGCCTGCTCGATCTTTCGCATTCGCTCTTTCCGTTCAAAAAGACCCTAACCGTCAGCTATGGTGGCGATCGAGGCCCACTGTATGATCCCGAAACGCACACCGTGCACATCCCTTTTTCGTTTTACACCGAGTCACTCGATTATTTCCGTAAAAATGAGTATCAAAAAAACTATGGAAAAAGCGCGGAAAGCGGTGCGATCAACACCATGCTGCATACCCTACTTCATGAAGCTGGCCACGCCTACATTGCCGATCAAAACATCGCCATTTTGGGCAAAGAAGAAGACGCCGTTGACAACTTCGCCACCTTACTACTGGTCGATTACGTCGAAAATGGCGATGAGATTGCCATCAGCGCAGCAGACATGTTTGCTTTTGAGTCAGAAGACAAACCCGAATATTACGATCTCGATGAATACATTGATGAACACAGCTTTGATTTGCAGCGCTACTTTGCCACGCTCTGTTTGGTCTATGGCAGCAATCCTGAGCGACACCCAAACCTGCTTGATGAAATAGAAAAAGAGTACCGCCAAGAACGCACCGAGTTTTGCCAAATTAATTATCAAACGTTGAGTGAAAACTGGCATCGTTATTTAAAAACGGCCAATCACTAACCCTTTGTTGGTAGGAAACAATCCGCTTTGTGTTTTGATCAGACAGAGAAATCATGATGTAAAACAAAATAGCAACAAACTCATTCTTTTTATTTCATAAAGACATTCAATTTCACATTCCCTTTGGAAAGGATTGGCTAAGCTTAAAGCATGATTATCGCCTCCATTTACTATGCTAATCCGCCCGCCAATGCGGTTGTAACGCAAGGAAGTTGTTATGAACTTAACCATAAGACAAAGATTGTATGTTCTTTCAATCGTGCCCGTTTTAACGATCGCACTTGGGATGATGTGGTTTACCTACTTGAAAACCACGTCGTTTAATCAACAGCAAGTTGAAATCACACGCGACAATATGATGCGGATGAAAAAAGAAGAACTGAAGAACTACCTCCAGCTTGCAAAATCATCGGTTCAAACCTTTCTCGACAACAAGGCATCGTTAGAAGAAGCACTGCCAACACTCCGTTTGCTGGAGTTTGGCGATTCTGGTTATGTCTTTGGTTATGACTCCAAAGGGACGCGGATTGTTATCGGTAAGAGTACTCAAGGCATCGGTGAAAATTTCATTAATATGCAGGATAAAAAAGGCAACTATTTAATCAAAGATTTGATTGATAATGCCAGAAAAGGCGAGTTCACCACCTACTACTTCCCTAAACCAGGACAAAGTACGCCGCTCCCCAAACTTAGCTACTCGATTTATATCCCACAATGGGACCTTACTTTGGGGACCGGGTTTTACACGGATGATATCGATGTACTCATCACCCAAATGGAAGAGAGTGCGCACCAAGCACTGGAAGATACGCTGACATCCATCGGCCTGTTTTGTGTCGCCATCGCTATTCTTGTTGGTATTGTTGCTGTTTTTATTAACCGCAGCATTATGCGACCGCTGGAAATGTTTGATGAATCGATTCGCTCCTTTGCCAGTGGTGACGCCGATTTGACCGCACGCATGGAAGATTTCAGCGTGCCAGAGTTCAAGCAACTGAGTCAAAACTTCAACAAATTCGTGGCGAGCTTGCAAAATATCATCCGTAGCGTCACGGAAGTTGGACAAGACGTGGTTAGCGAAACCGACAAAATGTCTCGCCGTGCAACCGAAGTGGATCACATCGCAGCGGGCCAACGTGAGGAAACCGAACAAGTGGCCACCGCCATGACGGAAATGACCACTACCGCGACTGAGATTTCCAGCAACGCCAGCCAAGCAGCGCAAGCAGCACGTTATGCGGAAGAGAATGCCCATGAAGCACAGACCATCGTCAACTCTGCGGCTTCGTCGGTACGAGAGCTCGCAAGTGAAGTATCGAAAGCCAATGATGTCATTTCTCGCCTCGAGGGCGATGTGAAAAACATTTCCTCCTCTTTGGAAGTGATTCAAGACATTGCAGAGCAAACCAACTTGCTGGCATTGAACGCCGCTATTGAGGCGGCACGCGCTGGCGAACAAGGCCGTGGTTTTGCGGTGGTGGCCGATGAAGTTCGCAAACTCGCCAGCCGAACACAAGACAGCACGGGTGAAATTCATCAGATGATTAATCAGTTGAAAGCCGCTTCTGATGCGGCGGTGAAAGCGATGGATGCCAGCCAAGCTCGTGGTGAAAGTACGGTGGAAGAAGCCAACGCCGCTGCCGCTGCGTTACTAAAAATCATTGATTCCATTGGCACCATCATGGATATGAACTCTTTAATTGCAACCGCAACGGAAGAGCAAAGTATTGTGGGTCAGGAAATTTCAGAGCGGATCGTGGTGATTTCAGATCAAAGTAGCCAATCGGCTGACTTGGCCAACCAAAACCGCCAAGGCAGCCAAAGTTTGAACAAGAAAGCACACCAGCTTTCCGATCTCGTTGGTCGCTTTACCGTGTAATTATCGACGTGACAAAGACTTAACAGGGCAGTCTTACTGCCCTGATTTATCTTCAGTTTACACTGTAAAAGTGCACATTACGGACGTTTACATCCCTTTAAACAAATGCTGAGATCCACGGCTCACCGGCAGTTTTTGCTCGCCAACGCAGACGACGAGGCGACCAGTAAAATCTTTCTGTACTTTCTTAATTGCAGCCACATTCACCACAGAAGCGCGATGAATCTGCCAAAATTGCGCCGGATCTAGCTGGGCGAGCAGTTCTTTCAATGACATGCGGATCAAAAACTCTCTATTCTGCTTACTGTGAACAACCACGTATTTTTCATCCGCTTTGAAATAGAGCACATCGGCGACTGAGATCAGGTGAATTTCTTCCCCAGATGCCGCGCGAATCCATTGTAAATACTGAGGTTGTGATTGAGGTGTTGAAATGAGTTGCAGCTGCGCCAATAAGGCACCGATATCAGGCGCTGGCGTGGTTTGTTGCCGAGTTTGAATACGCTGGCACGTTTCCAGCAGCCGCTTTTCATTGAGCGGCTTCATCAAATAGTCAATGGCCTGTTGCTCAAACGCTTTGACCGCATATTCATCGTATGCGGTCACAAACACAATCATCGGGCAATAATCGCTTCTATTAAGCTGCTTTGCCACCGCCATACCATCTAGTTCGGGCATACGAATGTCAAGGAACACCACATCCGGTTTCAGCGTCGCTATCGATGTCAGCGCTTGCTGCCCATCGCCAACCAATGCCACCACTTCCAGCTCAGGCCAAACATCGGCCAACAAACGATTCAAATGATGGCGCAATAGCGGTTCATCATCCGCGATCATCGCGGTCATCCGACTCGTCACGATGTAAACTCCTTTGGTATCTGAATCACAGCGCAAACTCCGCTTGGCTGTCCTTCTAGGATCGATAAGCTCGCCTTATCCGCGAATAAGGTCTCCAAGCGCTGTTTGATGTTGCTCAACCCAATGCCACTGCCTCGAGTATCTCCTTGGCCAAATCCCACGCCTGTATCGAGAATTTGAATAACAATGCTTTGGTCGCTCTGTTTGACCGAAACGTCCACTCGCCCCCCTGCCGCTTTCGGTTCGATGCCGTGAGTAATGGCATTTTCTACCAGCGGTTGAAT
The DNA here is from genome assembly GCF_021852965.1 of Vibrio floridensis. Classification (NCBI taxonomy): domain Bacteria; kingdom Pseudomonadati; phylum Pseudomonadota; class Gammaproteobacteria; order Vibrionales; family Vibrionaceae; genus Vibrio; species Vibrio floridensis. The sequence continues at coordinate 83,038 of NZ_JAKGCY010000001.1, forward strand.
CAGCATCGGGGGGATAAAACGTGATTTTAACCCCTCTTCACAATCGATGTGGAATGCTAGCCGCTCACCCAAACGAATTTGTTGAATCGACAAATAGGCTTCCAACACTTCCAGTTCACTCGATAGTGAGGTGGTTTCTTCACGAGAACTCTTCAACGTTGAACGTAATAGTTCCGTTAAACGCGTTAACATCAGCTCAGCTTTGGGAACATCATAACGCATCAAAGCACTGATGTTGGCCAGCGTGTTAAACAGGAAATGAGGTTCAATTTGACTTTGTAATTGCTTCAGCTGGCTCATCAGCAGGGCGCGCTCTTGCTCTGCTTTTTCCCGTTTCATCACTTCAAGATCATGCGCGGCGATCATCTGCATCTCTTTCGAATGAAAATAGAAATAGCACATGCCGCTAAACAACAACCCCATCAGCCCCACAGGCACCATATCGGTGATGCCAAAGTAATCTCCCACCCAAAAACGGGCATTGAGAATACCAAACAACAGGCAGGCGGTCAGAGACAGGAGGATCTCAGCATTGCGCGGGATCATGGGGAACAGGCGTTCAATCAACCACGAGAAAAACAGCGCTGAATGTCCAAAGCCAAAACTAATGATGAGATGCACATAATAAGGCCCCCCCCACAGGGAGAACGTCAGCACCGACACAAAGAGACAAAAGACAGTCGTGACTAAAAACGCTTTCAACCAGCCGCACATCTGGCTACGTTCGTTTAAATCGGACAAGGTAGCGCATGAGTCCGACTCTACTGAGCTCTTCGGAATGCGAGAGAAAAACATCTAAAACCTCCCTTTTAGATTGAAGACCATCATATGCTTATCCTCAATTTGAGCATAAGTAGATTGGCTATCGCCGACCAAAAAGCGTGCAGCAAATTCCAATTCCACACTATATAGTCCAGTATCAAGCCATTGATAGTTGATCCATTGAGTCGCTATCACACCACCATCTTGTGGTGAAAAGAGTACGTCTAAGGTTGGGGTGATATCCGCTAACCATTGCGCATTGTTCACTCCATGCCACGCCATCCAAGCATTACTGTCCCAGCGCCAATGAAACATTATGTTGTGTTGAACTAAGTTGGCGTGTTGCAATCCTTGAGCGTAACTGGCCGCCAGTGGTGATGTGAGGGGTTGTTGCTTAAGTTGACGCGATCGCTCCATCGCCATCTGCCACTCATCATCTGACCAAGCGCGGCTATCGTACCAATATTCCAACAACACACTGTGGCCACTTTGTGTCGACCAGTTCACTCCCATCAAAAATTGCCATGCTTCTCCATCTTCCCCAACGTCAACGGGTTTAAGCATCTCATCCGGAATTTGATAGGTGACGCTTTGATGCTGCCATAGTAAAGAACCATGTAATGAGAGTGCGTCGCTGTAAACGGTGCGAGCACTACCGCCGAGGGCTCCTTTACGCACGTTGTCATAATACGCCAACCACTGCCATTCCGTGTCGTCGACGAGCTGAAATCGACGTAGCCCCGCTCCTTGCTGCGCAGTCGCTTTATCCAATGCGCTCTGCGTCATTTGCGTCCAACTCGAATCGCTCGCGATGACGCTCCATTCACCTTGCTGATCATAGTGAGAGAGCATGAAAACGCCGGCGCCCTCTTCCGCCACCAGCTTGATAGGGTTTTGTCGGTAAGGCTTGAAGAGATCGAGCGGCCGGTAACCATAACCCACTCCCCAATCTACTTGCAGTTTCCCCACGCTGACATCCAAGCTTTGTTCACCAACTTGCCACTCCCCTTGCCAGGCCAACTCGCGTACGATCCACTGCGTATCGCGATCCTTCCACCACATCGCTTCCGATTCGCTCTCTAAATACAAATCTTGCGCGTAGATCGCCACCGCGCTAGTCAAATGGCCACTCGAGAATGCGTAGCCAAGTTGCAAGTCCAGCAGACCATTGAGTCGATGACGCTGCTCCGATGACGCACGGACAAACGTGCTCTCTCGTAACTTGGCAGATTCGTAGCTAAGTGCCCAATCCCACTCTGCGTTTATCTCGTTTGCGGCACACAAGTTTGATAGCGAGAGTGATAGCAACGCCAGTGACGCGCTAAAAACCGGATGTCTGCACAAACTGAAATGCGATTTATCCTTCATCACCACAGTTGTTCTCCATCAGAATTGTACTGAGCTCGCTTTGGGCAAATAACTTGGGTTGTAAAACTTATCTTCAAGCTGCCAAGATTGAATATCTTGGTACTCAATCACGGTTTTCTTCGCTGGCTGAATATGATCGAGCAACGTCATTTCCGTCACGCTCGGCTCCCCGTTGCGCTCGCCACGTGTAAACCATGCCTGCTTGGCTAACTTGCCAGAGCGAAGATAAAGATCCGCTTTGAGGGGAAAATCCTCTTGCTCTGTTAACCACAAATCAATCAACTGATAACTGGCTCCCGTTGTTTTTGCGGTCAATTGTAGACGTTGTGTTGCAACACTCTCACCCTGAAGCCCGAGGACCTTTTCACTTGCGACCCATTTGCCTTGATAATCCTCGCTCCAAGTGAGGGTTGAAATGTCCCCTACCGACGCTTCTCCCAGCAGTTTCTGCATTGGCGTAATGCGAATCGGTCGACGGCTTTTTGGCATTTGTAACCAGTAGTTATCTTGCAGCATCAACATCTTTTGCCCAGCCTCCACGGCCGACTTAAAAATGACCAGTGATTCGCGGTTTGGCCGGGTGTATACGTGGTATTCGCGAGTTTTGTCGAGCTCGCCATTTTCGTACAGGCTCACCAATGAGATCACTCGTGCCGATTCTTCTTTTAATCGATAGTCGTCTGCTTTCTTGATCATGCTTTCGACATTGAGTTGATCCGGCTGAGCGAAGAGTGGAGCACAGAGCAGGGTCAAACTTAGCACCGCGGATTGGGTTAGGGTTGGTAAACTAAACATAAGTGAGTGCCTCGGTAATCGGTTTGTGGACGCCTTTGCGGGCAGAAAGAAACGCAGCCGCTAAGCAGATAACCAACACGCCTGCGGTGGCCATCAGAACCAGTTCAAATGAAAAATAGACCATCAATGGGTAGCCATCGCTGCGCCCTGGAGGAGGTGGCATTTGTACATCCACCACCATTAAAAGCAGTGAAATAGCACCACTGGCTAGCGCACCAACAAGGCTCCCCAGCAAAGCCAATAGCCCCGCTTCACGTAAGAAGCCAATGATGATGTCGCGCGGGTAGCTGCCCAGAGCCGATAAGGTACCAATTTCGCGAGTTCGCTCAGTGACCGACATGGTCATGGTATTGAACAGTGCCACGAACACCACCAGCCCCATCACCGCCCCCATGATGCCGAAAATACGGTCATACAGATCTTTCACTTTCTGATAGAAGAAGGCCCGCTCTTGCCAAGGCGTCAATTCCAACTCTTGAGAGAATTGACTCAGCAAAGCCGACAAGTGCTGCTGCACGGCTGCGGTTTTTTCGGTCTCAAACAGGAACACCGAAATCACACTCACTTTGTCTGTTGCCAGCAGCGATTGCGCACTGTCAATGTGGATGTAAAGCTGGCGCTTATCCAACTCAGGCACCCCCGTTGCGTAGAGACCACGCACCTTGAAGTCGTATGCATTGAGAGCTCCGTCCGTGGTGGTGGCCAACAGGGTAATCCAATCCCCCACCGTCACGTTGAGATTTCGCGCCAGATCCATCGCCAACATCACTTCCGGTTCCGCCGGATCGTAGCGTTGTCCTCGTGGGTTGGATAACGTCTTACCTTCTCGAACATCGAGAAAGGGCCCTTTCATATCAAATTCACGATCATTTACACCAATGCCGACAAAAATCGCCGACTTACTGCCGTTGGAAATGAGACCATTGAATTCTATTCTCGGCTGCACACCACGCACCTCATTGAGGCCAATGACGCTGGCAATAAGGTCGTCCGGCTGGCTTAAGCCATTGCTCAGAGGCATCTCTTCTTCTTTAGTAAAAAAGCCCGGCGTACTGATGGTAATGTGGCCAGTGTCTCTTGCCGTTGACTCTTTCAAACTGTCGTAGGTGTACAAACCAAACCCACCCGCACTGGTCAACGCGAATACCGCAATGGCAATGATCAGAACAGACAACAAGCTGCGGCGACCATTGCGTTTTAGGTTGAGCCACGCCAAGCGCAGCGAATCAGGAAACAGACGTGCAACTAACTGGCCCATGAGATCACCTCCGGCTCGTGATGCTGACGCAAGCGGCCATCCAATAGTTCAATAGTGCGATCGCAACGTGATGCCATTCGCCCATCGTGGGTGGCCACAACAAACGTGGTGGCCTGCTCATGGCCAAGTTGCTTCATGATGTCGATGACTAAGTTGGCCGTGACGCTATCTAGGCTGGCCGTCGGCTCATCGGCGATCACTAAGGCGGGTCGATGCACCAACGCCCGTGCAATGGCCACCCGTTGCTGTTGACCGCCAGAAAGCTGATCCGGCAAAGCATGTAAACTCTCCCCTAAACCAACACGTTCGAGCATTTCAGCCGCTAACTGACGCTGTTTGGCCTTATCAACACCATTGAGGTATAACGGGTACGCCACGTTCTCTAGTGCCGTCATCACGGGCACAAGATTGAATTTTTGGAAGATAAAGCCGAGCTTTTCGCGTCGAAGTTTTGCCGCTTGATAGGCCGAGCGAGGGTAATCATCGCCATGCAGCGTCACTTGCCCGCGGTACTGCATGTCAAGCAACCCTAGAATGTTGAGTAACGTGCTTTTCCCGGACCCCGAAGGGCCACAAAGCGCCACCATTTCGCCCTGAAGAATTTCCCCACTCACCTCTTGTAGCGCAGGCACTTCCACCTGACCAAGCTGATAATGCCGTTGTACGTTGGCAAACTGAATCATAGTGCCTCCTCAACCTTGACTGTTCACTTGGGCTTGAGCTGCGCGCGTATCAAGGTTATCGCGATCAATATTCTCCATTTCGCTCAGCCATGATTTAGCCTGTGGTAAATCCTCAGCTCGTAGTGCCGCTTGAATGGCATAGCGGTAGATCCAAGAGGTGGCAGCAAAAGGTTGATGCTGAAACTCGGGCTCAGCGAGCAGATCCAAATAGAGCTCGTAACCGCGCTCGAAGTGATTGAACATATCGGGCAAAGAGGTAAACGTGGCGGCCGCCATGGCACGGGCAAGGTAGCCCTCTGGCAACCCTTGAATGCGCTGCTGTTCACTGAGTGATGCTGGCAAGGTGTTTAGCATACCAAGCCCTTTAGAGATGGTTGCCAATCCCTCTTCCGTAAACTTCATTTTGTTCCATGGTAAGAAGGCATCACGGCCTTGCAGTGTTTGTGTGCTACCGAGATACACCAATGACAAGGGTTTCGCCCCTTCTCGCGCAATTAAGGCATTCAACTGGTCGTAGACACTATCAGCAAGCCCACTTTCCCCATCTGCAGCCAAGTTGTACTGGTTAATCAGGCTTTGATCAGGATTGGCTAACACAGCAGGCGATATTAGCGATGTTAAAAGCGCAGTAGAAAGTAGCAAACGGGTCACCAACGTTTTCTTATTCATAAGCATCATCAGGGTATCCTTTTCTTTGATTGACGATGACAGAATAAATGCACTAAAACCCCTATGCAGGGGTTTGCGACCAACGGAAAAATAACGGGATAAAGGGTCGATATTGGAGACAAACGGATTAAGCGCACAATGAAGTGCGCGTTAGCTTGAAAGAAGGGGCAGATGCGCTAGGGGCGCGCTCGGAACTCGGCTTGTTGTACTTTCTCTAACAGTGCTTCAATCAGCAAGGTTAACGCTTTTGGCTGATAGGCACGTTGGCGATAAACCAGATACGCTTGACGCATCCCACGGTGATATTCAGGCAGGACTCGGATCAACCCGCGGCTCGGGTCAACATGCCTTAAAGGCAATGAGGCCACTCCAAACCCTTGCTCTACCGCGCGGATCAACGCATTGATATCGTTCACCACCAGACGAGGCTGAGTGTCAATCATGGTGATCAATTGCTCGCCTTGGTATACCGGAATTTGCGTATCACGCGTCATCGATATCCAATCCAATGTCGCCATCTCTTCAGGAGTGGTGATGCTTCCCACTCGCGCCAAATACGCTTGGCTAACAAAAAAGGCGTGACGAGCATGAAAAAAAGGCCGGGCGATCATCTCGTCCATTCCTCGAATGTCGAACGTGATCACCAGATCTCGATCGGTTTCTGGCGTGGCGTATTCTTGGCTCAAGATCAGATCCAGTTTCACTTTGGGGTGATCACGCATGTACTGCTCGATGATTGGCCCCACAAAGTCACCATAAATACGATGTGGCATCACCACTTTCACTTTGCCTTCAACCCGCTCAGAGTGATGACGTAAATGCTGAAAACCGAACTCAATCTGCTCCATACCACTACTCAGCTGTGCAAAGGCTTCTCGCCCCGTTTGAGTAGGCAGTAACTCTCGACCACGCTTTTCCAATAATCGCAGCCCTAAGCGTTCCTCTAATGCGGATAAACGGCGAGACATGGTCGAAACAGGCAAAGCCAGCTTACGTGACGCCGCCAACAGTGAACCTTCTTCCACCACGCAGCAGAAGAGATACAAGTCATCAATGTTTCCGAATATGGAATTCACGGTTCTCAATTTGCCTATTTTTTCCAAATATAGGCAAGTATACATTAGAGGCGAATAGAGACAGCAAGAAAGAGAGACGACTCAATGAAAAAAGATCTGCAATTTTGGCTTACCGCCATTTTGTCTTCACTGACGATGGCAGCGGTGATGTCGGGGCTTATTTCAGGCTATAAGATGGGATTTAGCACCGATTGGCCACCAATTTGGCTGGAGAGTTTCAGCTTCGCTTGGCCTTGCGCCTTGGTACTGAATCTCACTGTATTACCACAGGTGAGAAAAATGGCCACATGGCTGGCAAGTAAAGTGACGAGCCCACAAATCAGCGCATAAAAAAAACCGAGCTACTTGAGCTCGGTTTTTACATCTTACATTTCAGCGTTGTGGTAAACCTGCTGAACATCATCACAGTCATCCAGCATGTCTAGGAACTTCTGGAACTTTTCTGCGTCTTCTTCCGGCACAGGGCTGTAGTTCTGTGGAACGAAAGTGATCTCTTCAACATCGATAACCAAATCTGGGAACTCGGTGTTTAGCGCCGTTTTCACTTTGAAGAACTCAGTGTTTGGCGCGTAGATAGTGATCACACCATCTTCAAGCTCGATGTCAGTCACATCGCAATCCGCCATCATCAGCGCTTCTAGGAATGACTCTTCGTCGTCACCTTTGAACTGGAATACCGCTTGGTGATCGAACATGTGTGCAACCACACCAGGAGTACCGATTTTTGCACCTGTCTTCACAAAGCACTGACGAACGTCTTGGAAAGTACGGTTGCCGTTATCTGTTAGACAGTCAACGATCACGCTAATGCCACCTGGGCCAAAACCTTCGTAGCGAGCTGGTTGGTAATCTTCACCGCCACCGCCACTTGCTTTGTCGAGTGCTTTATCAATAACGTGTGATGGAACCTGATCTTTTTTCGCTTTCGTGATCAGGTGACGCAGTGACAAGTTCATGTCTGGGTCAATACCACCGTTTTTCGCACACACGTAAATTTCTTTACCGTATTTGGAATAAACTTTAATTTTTGCGCCTGCAGTTTTCGCCATAGAGGCTTTGCGCACTTCAAAACTTCTTCCCATCGGGATGTCTCTCTACATTTACATTTTTAACGCGAAGGATTTTAGCAAAAAGCGAAACCAATTCAATTTTCGCTCAGCTGAGGAATGGGGCACCGGTCACTTAAATAAAGGAAACAGGGCACAAATCGAGCTATGCCACTCCCATCACTCGTTTATATTTTTCGATCGATTGCTCAAAAGTCGCTTTTTCGCTGGGATCGGTTAACTTCTCGGCCTGCTTGATGATCGCTTCAGGGCCACATTTCGCTTCTTTCAATTGCCAGACTAAAAAGGAAGCTTGCTTATCCAGCTCAATTCGATTTTTTTCATCCGCAGGTAACAGTGAAAGATTAAACGACATGCATATCCTCGAACAATGTGTACTAAATTGGTGTACTAAAACATGACCACCTTGGCTGACCAATTGATTGGCACACGTCACGATAACGCGTTATCCAAGGCTATTTGAGTATAGCGGCGCAATATAGCATAAAAAGCCGCATCGGAAGAATAGAAATTTCACACCTAAAACGCGGGTAATCAACGCTGGCGTATCTCTAAGCGCCGATAGTGCGGTTGCTCGCGATCATTATCGTGGCGTTTTATGGCTTGAGGTCAACTCTTTCCCAAACGAGAGATAGCGGTTAACGACTTCTATCATTCGCTGCTGCGTGACGGGCTTGGCGATGAAGTCGGTCATGCCAACATCAAAACAACGTTGCTTGTCTTCCACAACCACATTCGCTGTCAGAGCGATGATCGGCACCACGCGGCTCCATGAATCTTTGGCTCTGAGCAGTTTGGTGGTCTCAAAACCATCCAGTACGGGCATCTGGCAATCCATGAAGATCAAACAATATTCTCGCTCGGCACACAGCTCAAGAGCCCTCATGCCGTCTTCCGCGATATCCACCACCAAACCGATTTTCTCTAACATCAACCTCGCTACTTTTTGGTTGATGAAGGTATCTTCCACCAGCAACACTCGTGGGCGATTTTTCGGTTCTTTTCTCTCTAACGACAAACGTTCCTGCGATTGAGGAGCAAGATCTTGAAAGTGCAGTACGTTACCTGGGGGCTGTTTGGTGAACAGCCCTTCGCCATCAATGCATGGCACGGTAAATTCAAAGCAACTGCCTAAACCCACCTCACTTTTGAGCGACAGGGTGCCCCCCATCAAATCCACCAAACGCAGTGAAATAGCGAGCCCTAAACCGGTGCCACCGTATTTGCGGGTGGTGCTGCCATCAGCTTGTTGAAAGCGTTCAAAAACGATCTCTTGTTTCTCTTTAGCGATACCAATACCCGAGTCAAAAATTTGAAAACGAATGTGCGTGTTCTGCTCCGCATCCGTCAATTTAGACACCACCAACTTAACATAGCCACGCTCGGTAAATTTGACCGCATTGCCCAGTAAGTTGTTGAGCACTTGCTTAAGATGTTTGCTATCCCCAGCCATTGAATGTGGCACCGCGTCTTCTAACTCCACCACAAATTGCAGATTTTTTGCATGGGCTTTCAAGCTGTAGATTGCACACATTTGTTCGACTAAGTCGCTTAAACAGAAAGGCTCTTGTTGAATGGTCATTCTGCCCGCTTCAATTTTCGAGAAATCGAGAATGTCGTTGATGATATCGAGCAACGATTCTGAGGAGTGGTTGATCATCTCAACATACTGCTGCTGCTCTTGTGACAGCGCCATCTCTTTGAGCAGTGAAGCGACCCCGATAATTCCGTTCATTGGCGTGCGAATTTCGTGACTCATGGTGGCCAAAAACTCACTTTTCTTCACGTTGGCGACTTCGGCTTGCTCTTTGGCAAGACGAAGATCAGCGTAGTTCTGACGCAGCCGTTCAATACTGGCGTTGTACTTTTTCTCCAGCAGCGAAATTTCATCATCAAACGCGCGGGTCGGAAGCCTTAGCCGACTGGGGGTTTCACCATCTTTAAAATCACTCACCGCTCTTGAAAGCAAAGAAACGGGTTTCACGATAAGATGGAGGGCGATGTAAATCACTCCGACCATCAAGAGGAAGGTTTTTATCGACTCTCCCAATAACAGCAGTCCGAACTTGCGCCACAGACCTAGGTACACCGCCTCTAAGTCGGAACGTACAATCAAGTTGGCCAACAAGTAGTTTTTACCGCTCAGTTGATATTCCATCGGCCAGCGCTGCTCAATAACGTTGTGCGCGTTATCAGATAATTCGCTAATTTGAACAATGACTTCACTGTCACTGGAGATCTCCACGGCATCCACAAACGGCAAAGTCACCATACCGTACACTTGTGATTCAAGATGCTGACGATCTTCCACCCACAAGCTTTCTGTTAGGCTGTGCAGATAACTTTGCTCCACCCAACTCAAATCCGCCTGTCGCTTTTTTAGCTCAAGCTTATAGTCCCAATACACGTTGAACGCTGTACTGACTAAGGTAAAAACCAAACTCAACAGGATTACAGCAATCATCAGCTGTTTGTCGATGCCCATCTGACGTCTGCTGTTCATATTTTTACTCATATGAAACTAGCGCCTTACTTAACATGTTCTAGTATAAATATAGTCCTGACTGCTCATTAGTAAACGGAGGGCATATGAAAGTATTCAAATGGACTTACCTTTCTCTCTGCGCTTGGTCACTTACGCCATCGGCCCACAGTGACGAAGTGAACTACTACGTCATTGCGAATCAGGCACGGCCTTTTCAAATTGAGGTCGATGGGCAGCATCAAGAAGGCATTGTGACCGATATTGTGAAATCCATTTTTGCCCAAAGCGAACACACGGTGAACTATCACACCTACCCTTTCAATCGCATGATTTCGATTTTAGATGCTGGAGGAGAGCAAAACTGGCTCACCTACGGCAGCCCGAGTTGGGGCAAGGCACAATCAGAGAATCTTTCCGAAGAACCTATTTACACTGTAAAACACACCTTGGTCACCAGCAGCCAAAAGCCATTTTCATTTCAAGGCATTGAAGATTTAAAAAACAAAGGCGTGGTGCTGTTGATGGGGTTTGATTATCCTCAACTCACCCCGTATATCGAGCAGGGCTACCTTGAAGAAATTCGTGTGAAAGATTATCAAGCGGCATTTAGAGTTGTCAGCCGAACCCCGGGAGAAACCGCGTTTGTAGAGATGACTTCGCGGGTGAACTACAACATCAGACAACTGCGCCTCAACCCCACGCACTATTCACAGCAACCATTTGAACTGGTGGTACCTGATTATGATATCTACCTCGCTTTCTCACCGAGCATGGATTCACAACTGCAAGCTTTCATCAACCGTCGCTTGAAAGAGATCAAGCAAAGCGGTGAGCTCCAAGCGATCATCGACAAGTACATTTAAGGGCCTAATGGCCCTTTTACTTCACTTACCCGTTATACACGCTAAGGTTTAACGAAGTTTTGATCAAACATGTGCCCCAACTTATTGGCTTTGGTTTTCAAGTAGTGATGATTATGCGGGTTGTTCCCTTCTTGCAACGGCACGCGTTGCCTTACCTCAATATTGGCCATCTTCAGCGCATTCACCTTGCGAGGATTGTTGGTCATCAGCCTGACACTCTCTATGCCCAAATAACTCAAGATGCCTCGGCAGAAAGTGTAATCTCGCATGTCAGCGCCAAAACCTAACTGCTCGTTCGCTTCCACCGTATCGGCCCCTTCATCTTGCAGATGATACGCTCGGATTTTGTTGATCAAACCAATACCTCGTCCTTCTTGGCGGAGATAAAGTAAAACCCCACACCCTTCGGCAACGATATTTTCTAGCGCTCGTGCTAGCTGAAATCCACAGTCACAGCGAGCACTAAACAAGGCATCCCCCGTCAAGCACTCTGAATGAAGCCGGATCAATGGGGAAGGATCACGACGAATGTCACCATAAACCAGCGCCAGATGCTCTTTGCCCGTAGCGTTTTCGATAAAACCGTACATTTGAAATGTTCCCCATTGGGTGGGCAGCTTGGCACTGTCGATAAACTGCACCAAATTATATGGTGAGGTTTGCCGTAGCTCATCGCGCACCGTCATGAGAATTTGCCCTAAATGGTTGTGCCCTTTTCCATCCCCGCCATCGCCCCAAAAAGCGTCTTTGTGGGAATGTTCGAGCAAATCCATTTCTCCGGTGGCAAGCAACTGATGAGCAAGTGGAGGATTTTGAAAGAACTTTTCGCGCACAATAAATTTCATCACTTCCACGCGAATATCAAGCCAATCGTGTCGCTGACACGCTTCATGCACACGAGACAAGGCAAAGGCATCGGCGGCGCACTCCGCGTTTTTAAGCTGCAACTGCAAGGCGGGATCTTCAAACTTCTGTGCTTGGTAATAGTGCTCGCTGCTGAGCCACACCTCACCGGACACAGTAATCGAGCACGGAAAGAAATTGGCGAGGAAGCCATGATCATCATCTGGCTCATAGAAATAAATCGGTTTGTCCATGGTGTTACTCCTGACGTCACTACACAAACAATAAGAAATAAAATGCATATCTTATTGATATAGTGTTTAGTAACGCGCAGAAGGATTGTCAAACCAAACAAGGGTTCTTCTGGTGCTGAAAAACACAAAGGGTAGCGTAGCGCTACCCTCAAGTTTTATAAAATCATATCGTTAGCAAAACTTAATGAAGCAATCCTAATTCCTTGGCTTCTTCAATGCTCAGACCACTTTCGCGGATCTCTCTTAGCGCTTCAATACGTCGTCTTGCCTCTGCTGATTTCACTTGCTTCTCTGGCCTAAGGACAACTTCTTCTTCAGAAACTTCCCACTTGTGAGCCATATCTGCCATCTCGTCATGGTTGATTGAATTAATGGACATATCTCCTCCGAACGCACCATGTTGTTGACACCCGATCTATAGCAAACCCGATTTCGTGAATTAAGTAAAACAGTGAGGATTTGTGACCTTTTCCACCCTTCTACTAACTAAATTATAAAACCATCACTAACTTTTTGCTTAATCGAAATCTTCAAAGTACATTCAGGAGATTCCCCCAACGAAAATGAACTGATCAAGCTCTCATTTTCGGTCGAGACCTTTTCGTCTTTGCCCCTATTCAGCACCAATCTTTCGAGCTACTTCAACAAATTTCCACTGCAAGCTTTTTCAAATCAACACCAACTGGTAAATGATAATAGTTATCATTATATTTGTAAGGTGTCTTATGAGTGTTCACTCTCTCGCAAAAGCGTTTCATCCTGACCCTGTGCTGCAGGTGCGGAACTTGTGTGTTGACTACATCACTGACAACGGCGATTTCAATGCCGTTAAATCGGTCAGTTTCGATATTGGCAAAGGTGAGATTTTTGGCTTGGCTGGTGAATCTGGCTGCGGTAAAAGTACCATCGCATTTGCCATCAACCGCTTGCACAAGCCACCCGCATTTATCTCTGGTGGCGAGATAATCTTTGAAGATCGCAATCTATTGTCGCTTTCAGACCAAGCACTCGGGGCTCTTCGCTGGAGTGAGATTGCCATGGTATTCCAAAGCGCGATGAACTCACTCAACCCAGTGCTCACTATTGAAGAGCAGTTTGCCGACGTTTTACGCCACCATCGCGGCTTCTCCGACAGCCAAGCCAAAGATAGAGCAGAAAAGCTATTGGATTTGGTCAATATTCCGCGCCATCGTTTGAGCGAATATCCTCACCAGTTCAGCGGCGGAATGCGTCAACGCCTAGTGATTGCGATAGCACTCTCACTTAACCCCAAACTCATCATCATGGATGAACCAACGACAGCACTGGATGTTGTGGTGCAGCGAGAAATCTTGCAGCAAATCTATCAACTGCGGGAAGAGTTTGGCTTCTCAGTCCTGTTCATTACTCACGATTTGGCCCTAATGAGCCAACTCTGCGATCGCATTGCTATTATGCGCCACGGAGAAATTGTTGAAGTGGATCTCTCGTATCAGATCCGCAATCACCCTAAACATCCCTATACCCAAAAACTCTGGGCTTCGTTCCCCAATATCCATGATGTCCACAAAACCGCAGAGCAAGGAGCCTAATCATGAATGCACCAATCATTGAAGTGAAAAACGTGATCAAAGAGTTTACCGTTGGCGGTGGGTTTGCTCGCAGCGAACCTTTTAGAGCACTGCAGGGCGTTAGCTTTAAGCTCTATTCAGGACGTACACTGGCGCTGGTGGGAGAATCTGGATGTGGAAAAAGCACCTGCGCTCGATTGATTACCAAGGTCTATCCACCCACCGATGGGCAGATCCTATTCCATGGACGTGATATTGCAGAACTGCGTTCGCGTAAAGATGTACTCGCCTATCGGGGTAAAGTACAGATGGTGTTCCAAGATCCATTTGGCTCACTCAACCCTACCCACACCATTGAGCATCACTTAACACGACCACTTAAGATTCATGCTCAAGTCCGCTCGGATAGTGAGATTCCAGCACGGCTAACTGAGCTGCTCAAACAAGTCGAGTTACCAGAAGAGACGCTGGCCAAGTTCCCTCATGAACTTAGCGGAGGTCAACGACAGCGCGTAAACTTAGCGAGAGCACTGGCGGTTGGCTCACAAATCATCTTAGCGGATGAACCCACATCCATGTTGGACGTGTCCATTCGTTTAGGGGTATTGAACCTTATGCAACGGATGAAAAAAGAGCTAGGTATAGGTTTTCTCTACATCACCCACGATCTTGCCACTGCACACTACATCGCCGAAGAGACGGCGGTCATGTACAAAGGCCAGATTGTTGAATGGGGAGATACACAAGCGATTTTGCGAAACCCTCAGCATCCTTACACTAAGTTGTTGATATCGGCGGTGCCCGATCCAGATTTGCCGTTTGGCAATCTCGTTCAAAGTGAACCAAACTATTCAGTGGATGCGGATGCCATTCGTCAGCAAAGCAGTATCGTAGTAGACGAATGCGAGCAGATTGGCCCTAATCACTTTGTCAAACTTTGGACTAAGGCGGCGTAATGGATCTTTCTATCTGGCTAGCAAGCTTTTCCGACTGGTATCAGCACCGAAAACATGATCAAGGACGTGAACTGGAAGCACTGGTTTTTTCCGCACCCGATTCGGTTTTTGGCCCTGAGCTGACGGATGATCAAAGCAAGGCCGTGGCTTGTTGGCTAGATGGATGCCTTCGACTTTTCCAACACTATCGGTATCACAATCCCTCTCGCGCTTTTGAGTACTTAATGTATACCGCCAGTAAACTCGAGCAAGTTGGTTGCGATTATTCCACCGACATTGAGATTCGCGATTGGTGTATCAAACGCTTGCAACATATGGCGGTGCTCAGTCTGGAGTTTTGTGCAGAACAAAGTGATCAAAGGATTTGGTTACCCAAAGCCAATAGTATTATCGAAGGGCATGTGAAGCTGATGGATGCGCTTGCTTGGAATGAACCACGAAAGCATGATCAAGTCACTTGGCATTGATCGAACTCAATCACGAATCGATGATCAACGAGAAGACAAGTTACCAGCACATTTTTGGATAAAAAAAAGCGAGTTCATACGAACTCGCGAAATCTATTCAGAATGAATGTAACAATATGAGCCAATCTATTAATCATCAGAAAGGACAAAAGGTTGTCTATTCGCTGTTGATATTATCCCCACCACCTCGCGTTAATGTCAGCGAATTGTTAACGTTCGGTCTGATTTCCATCAATATACAATTTGTTGCAAATGGCAACAATTCGTTACGTGAATAACGTAAAGTAGCGCGATGGAACATCAAGCTCGATCAATTTTGAGCCTGAAAGCATGATCAAGGAACGATGCGTTTAAACCGAAACTTCGTCTAGAGCGCGAAAAACCGTCTCATCAAGATGCCCTTCAAACACTTGGCGACAAACTTTCCTACGAACGGCAAGACCCGCGATCAGTCGTTCAATAGAGAGGTGTTTGTTCTCCGTTTGGCTGTTGTACAGCTCCACTACCTTACTTAGGGTTTCATAAGGCAAGATGTGTTCATCCACCCGAATGTAATCAAGCTTCTCTAACAGCTCCTGGCACTCTTCTTTAATTGCGGCATATGGATGCCCTGTCATTGCCGACAAAGCCGTTATACTGCGTTCTAGAGCCTCTAAAGAGGTATATTTAGTTAACGTAATGGTGATTTCGTCCGCATTGATTTCAACAAGGTGCTTACGTAGCTTTACCCGACGTCCCAAATTGCCTTTTGGCGAACGCTCTTTACGCTGTATTGGCTCGAACTCGCCATCAATAATGCCTGAGAGCTCATCGAGCTTCTGTTTACTCACCATTTCATTGCGGAGTGGGTTTGGCAACGTTGGCGCCATATTGCGTTTGCCTGCGTTGGTGGTGCGCGCACGCGAGTAACGTAATACTTCTTCGACATCACATTTGATGTCAACTTGGTAGTCGATCACTTTGTCTTGTTCAACGATCGTTTCCAGTGTTAAGTGGTAGCCCCATAAATTCACGACAAAAAGATCATCGGTCCCCTTCCCTTCCGACAAACGACGCAATTCGCGGATCAGATCCATGGAAAAACGACGCCATTCGATGTTTCGCGCCAATTTTTGGTTCAGTTCACTTAGCAGCATGCTGTCGGTATGACGGCGTGCCATACGCGTCCGAAAATAGGAATAGAGTTGAAACACCAAGGTATGCTGTTTCAAGATCTCGGGCGGGAACAGAAAGAAATAGTCGCGAGTGAGCAGCTCTTCGTAAAACGACGGCTCCCAAACCAAGATGTAAAGGTTAGGTTTGATACGAATTTCACCATCACTCCCTTCCGTTGGTGCTTCTTCCGACGCTGTGATGGTGCGTGCTAGGAAACGAAAACGATCACTTTTAAAACCTTCAGGCATATTTTCGCTCAGCCAACGTCCCGTCAGTTCATGCAGCTGAAAGTCCGTGAACTCTATACGATCTATGCTATCGCGGATCGAATCACGAGCGGGACCACTGTCTTTTTTGCCACGCAAAGAGAGAATGTCCGTAATGTAAAGTGGCGTTTTATTGGGAACATGAGCCGCATCCATCTGATATTCTTCTTTGTGATGATCATGGTATTGAACCGTCAACGTAAACAAGGCAAATAAGGTCATCAGATCATCGACCGTCATGATGTTTTTTGATGATCGTGTTTCGATCACGGCCCGCGTACCCGAGATCGACACCATGGACTTTTGATAGCTTTTACGCGTTCGGGGTGGTGCCAGTGCTTGATCAATAATACCGGCCCAGTTGGTTGGTGAAACAACAAATTGATCGGCCTCGTCTTTCATTCCTGGAGGAGTGTTAAGACCATGTTCATTCAACAGGCGTTTGTTCACTTGAGTTTGTGCTAGTGCTTTTGAGCGTTTTTCTTTTTCGGTCTGTTTGACTTTTTCTGTCACTAGGCTACTAGCACCAAGCACTGAAATCAGTTTGTTTGGATTAACGAAGTGATGCAGCATGGTTTTACCTGCTAGTCCTTCTTCAAAACGAACTGGTGTTTGGGTAAATAAACCAATGGCAACAGCGGCACGCAATCGTTGCTGAATCGCAGCGCGAGTAAGATGCCCATCTGTCGCTTCAACTAGTTCCGTAGTAGAAACCAGACCATCTTTACTGCTAAAACCTCGTAATGAAATCAGGTTAAGCAACTCAAGAATGCTTTTGGTTACCCCTTTAAAATGTTGGTATTGTTCAACCCAATCGGCTGACGATTCGTTAACCTCGAATAAATGACCATCCTTGTGGCTACGTGGAGCCTTGATCAGTATTTTTTCTTCTATTGTCATTCTAGATCCAGATCACATTGGCCGTAAAAGCACTATAGTTCCAAGAGAATAAAGAAAATTAGATCATAAATAAAGAAAAAAGCTTGTTTTTAAATAACTGATCTTTTTGATTAAACTGATCTTAATTGATTATATGATCTATTGATCTAGAGGAATGGAAGGGTGTAACCTTATGATAATAATAGACTTTTAAATATTCCCGTCGGAAGGATGATCATAATAACAATGAAAGCATGATCATTAAACCTTTGAAAACATGATCAAATAGACCCGCAAAGATGATCATCAGAAATCCCCAAGTGTGATCAACGTGAACATGAAAGCATGATCATGATGGATAAACAACTTATCCACAGTTGCAGCTATTCAATAGCTTGTTCGTACTTTTCCTTTGGCAACAATGTGAATCGGAAGCATGATCACCAATGGCCTCTCTCTATACTGGTTGTTCTCTATTTCGCCACTTTTTCTCTCATGCCCATATAAAGGTGAAAATATGCTCGCTATTGGCTTATTTAGAAAACACGGTTCAATACTCGAAAGCATGATCATGATATTTCGCTGTAAATGAATTGGTTGGCTTGATAATTGGTGTCTATCTCTCACAGACAGATTATTGCCGCATCTCCCATTCTATCTGCATTTGACCGTAGTTTGATGGTTTTTTTTCATGCTTCCGAGAATAAATGTACTTGATCATTGTTCCGTAGAAAAAGGATCATTATCTCCGCTGAGTTCACGATCAATTTTCATCATTCTCTCCATGATCATCGTTTCGTGAGGGATGAATGTCGCGGAAGAATGATCAACGCTACACTTGATCATTCTTCCTATATCAATTTACCAATGTTGTGGTGAAAAAGCGGCCTGCTAGTGCCAGAAGCATGATCATGAATAATTGGGTGCGATGGTGAGCGAGCATAGTTATGTTGTGTCATTTATTGTCTGTGCTGGCGCTTTATTGAGCTTAGCAGCGATTTTCCAACGTTCCGTTAATATTCATCTTACATGGGCCGTAATTTAGTGATGTATGTCAATCGTTCCGTGATTTTTCACTTTACAATGTAAATAAGTGATGCTGTAACACTTTAAAAGTTTCCCTGTTTGAATGCCATTATCAACGAAATTCCATGATGAAGAAATGGTCGATTGACCAGTCTTTGTTGATTTTTACATCATTATGACGTGAATAATTCATTTTTATGTGATTATTCTTCAAAATGAACGTTCACCTTTTTGTTGTTTTAAGTTGTAAGTGCTGTACAATCTGGAGAAAGATATTTCTCAAAGGAATAGACAATGAAAAGAGAAAAAACGATCGAAAATCTCATTCAGTTGGCTGAATCTACCCAACAGGTTCAAGCAGACCGTATTGAGATTGTGCTAGAAGAGCGCAGTGATGATTATTTCCCACCAATGTCAAAGGCATTAATGGAAACACGTTCAGGATTAACTCGTCGCAAGTTGGATGACGCGATTGGTAAGATGGAGGCTGAAGGTCACCAATTTACCAAGAACAACGCGAATCACTATTCGATCACTCTTGAAGAAGCGCACATGCTGATGGATGCTGCTGGCGTGCCAAAATTCCACCAGCGTAAGAATGGTGGTAATGGTAAACCTTGGATCATCAACGTGCAGAACCAAAAAGGTGGTACGGGTAAATCCATGACGGCAGTGCATTTGGCTGCTTGCTTGGCGTTGAATTTGGATAAGCGTTACCGTATCTGTCTGATTGACTTGGACCCTCAAGGGTCGCTACGTCTGTTCTTGAATCCACAAATTAGTATTGCAGAGCACGACAACATTTATTCTGCGGTCGATATTATGTTGGACAATGTACCGGAAAATGTCGACGTTGATCGTACGTTCCTACAGAAAAATGTGTTGTTACCAACGCAATATCCGAACCTGAAAACCATTTCTGCCTTCCCTGAAGATGCAATGTTCAACGCAGAAGCATGGCAATATCTCTCTCAAAATCAATCGCTAGATATTGTACGTCTACTCAAAGAGAAGCTGATTGACAAAATTGCCGATGACTTCGATATCATCATGATTGATACGGGACCGCACGTTGATCCATTAGTATGGAATGCCATGTATGCGTCAAATGCACTGTTGATCCCTTGTGCGGCCAAGCGTTTGGACTGGGCATCAACGGTGAACTTCTTCCAGCATTTACCTACGGTGTATGAAATGTTCCCAGAGGATTGGAAAGGTTTGGAGTTTGTGCGTCTAATGCCAACCATGTTTGAAGACGACAACAAAAAGCAAGTCTCTGTGCTAACAGAAATGAACTACTTGTTGGGTGACCAAGTGATGATGGCGACGATTCCACGCAGCCGAGCGTTTGAAACGTGTGCTGATACCTACAGTACGGTATTTGACCTCACCACCAGTGATTTCGAAGGGGGTAAAAAGACCCTCGCCACGGCGCAAGATGCGGTGCAAAAGAGCGCATTAGAACTTGAGCGTGTTCTTCACTCTTACTGGTCCTCATTGAATTAAGGGTAATTAAGTTATGGCAATCAAAACTTCCGATCTCAATGCGAAACTGTTTGGCAAAGCAAACAAACGCCGCGTTGCAACTCCTCAAGAAGCGCAAACTGCGGCAAAAGAACAAGCTCAGGTGATTGAGCTGGCAGTGGCGGGTGAAGAAACCGTGACGTTTGAACTGGTTCGTATTGCGGCGGATCAAGTGGCCTCAAAGACCTCAGTTTTTGCAGAAAATGCGCGTGAACAATCTTTCTTAACCGAGCACGCGCTGTCTGATGTTTTGGCAACACTGCGTGAACGTGGTCAGCAATACCCTGCGGTGGGTCGTCGTACGGCGGATGGCAAAATTGAAGTGCTGGACGGTAGTCGCCGTCGTATGTCTTGTATTTTGGCGGGCCAAGATTTCTTAGTCTATGTGGCGGATAACATCAGTACGGAACATGCTAAGTTCCTATCTGATGTGGCGAATGCCCACAAGCCTTTGTCTTTGTATGAAAAAGGCAAAGAGATGTTGGCAAAACTGGAAAAAGGCGACGCGGAAGACCAAAAAGCGCTGGCGAAAATGTTCCAGTGCAGCGAAGCCCTCGTCAGTGGCGCATTAAAAGCGGCGTCATTGCCACTTGAGTTACTGCAAGCGTATCCAAATGTGAGTGACCTTGGCCGTCCAACCATCGTCAAGCTGCACAAGCAATACAATTCGTTGGCAGAACCGCAGCAAAAAGCTCTACTTAATAAATGCCGCACCAATGAAGGCTTTGTTTGGCAACGCAGCCAAGCGCAAGGTGTGGCTCGTTTAACCAAAGAAGTGACGGAAAACATCGAAGCGTGGATTGCGGAACTGAGCCCGGTGAAAGCGAAGGCTAAAGCTGAGAAAGTTGAACTCGTAAAAGATCGCGCAAGCTACAGCCGCAAAGGCAGCAACTTGTCACTAAACTTGAAAAAAGTGGATGACAAAACCATGGACGAAATTCTGCAGTTCTTGGCCAGTAAGCTAAACTGATTTTCAGTGAAATAATAACGAAAAGCCGCTCATGCGGCTTTTTTTGATCTTGTGCTACCATAGCGTGATTTTATTTTTCGGAATCGATGATGGACAAGCAACTACAATCACTTTTGTCACTTCAGCAACAAGCGCGCTTAACGGGCCAACGCTATGGCGTGGTATTACACGGCGATGAAAACGAACAGCATGCATTGCTTCGTAACCTGCTTCAAAAGCCAAATCAGCAACGTGTGTTTGTGATGGGGGAGGGGATTATTGAACCTTCTTTAGTGACGCAAGTGGTTTCCATTAAACAAGGCCAACGTCTTTTAGGTCAAGAGTGTCAACTGTTGATCATCGATTGCCGTGAGCAGTTCGATGCCAACAGTTTTTCCGCAGCTTGCGGCTCGCTCTGTGGTGGGGGGCTGTTACTGATTCTACCTCCGAATTTCTCACAAGAATCGGTGTGGCATCAGTGGTTTTCTTCACGGCTGGAGCAACTCATTCAGCTTCTACCTGATCACCTTTTTGAGCCTACCGAATCACTATTTTGCGTCGATGGTATTCACTCCCTCCGTTTTGAACAGCAAAATTTTGCCGTGGAAGCCATTCAACGTGTGGTCACGGGGCATCGGAAACGCCCCCTGTTGCTGACGGCTGATCGCGGACGTGGCAAAAGCAGTGCTTTAGGCATCGCCAGTGGTGAACTGATGTTAAAGCGGAAAACACATATTGTGATAACGGCGCCTAGTCTTGGTGCGGTTGAACCCGTTTTCCAACATGCACAGAACACTCTGACAAATGGCCACGTATCGCACGGTAAAACGACGACCGAGGATGCCTCGTTGGAATTTATTGCCCCTGATGATTTATTACAGCGCTTGCCTAGCTGCGATTTGTTGTTGGTGGACGAAGCGGCTGCGATTCCACTGCCAATGTTAAAACGCATGGTTGAGCATTATCATCGCTGTGTCTTTTCCACCACGATTCATGGTTATGAAGGTTGTGGACGAGGTTTTACGACGAAGTTTCTGCCGTGGCTAGAAACTCATCGACCAGGGATGAAGCATTGCCACTTAGATCATCCTATTCGCTGGAATCCAAACGATGCGTTAGAGCAGTGGTTAAACCAGACCTTCTTGCTCGATGCCGACATATCACAGCCAGAAACGGTCGATTATTCGAACTTGTCACTGCGCTTGGTGAGTAAGTCCCAGTTGTTGCAAGACAGTTCGCTCTTGCGTGAATGTTTTGCCTTATTGGTCAATGCGCATTATCAAACCTCACCGAATGATTTGATGCAGCTTCTTTCTGATGATGCAAGCCAATTGTGGCTGGCACAAAGCAATGATGTGGTTGTCGGCTGCTTGCTGACGGTAGAAGAGGGCGGCTTACCGAGCGATCTGATTGAGCAAATTCAGTTAGGCAAACGCCGCCCCTCAGGTCATTTAGTTCCCATATCGTTGGCTAATCACCTTGGTTTATCTCAAGCGGCAGAGCAACATTCTTTACGCATAATGCGGATTGCTGTTCATCCTCAACACCAATCGAAAGGTATTGGGCATGCAATGTTGGCGCAGTTAGAGTTACAGCTAAAGCGACAGTTTGGACAGAAGTTCGATTTCCTCTCAACCAGTTTCGGCGCTACCGATGCGCTATTGCGCTTTTGGTCTCGTAGCCAATATCAAGGTGTTCGTATTGGCTTTTCTCGAGATGCGGCTAGTGGTTGCCACTCATTTATGATGGTAAAGCCGCTCTCTGGCCGCACTCAATCTTGGTTGATTAAAGCCGAACAGATGTTTGACCAATGTGTGCCAGAGTGGCTGGCTTCTTCACTTCGCGATCTCGAAACCGATGTTGTGCGCGCTTTGTTGCCTTCACTCAACGGTCGAGTTCTCTCTTCTGCTCAACTTAATCTTGTTCGTTATTACGCTAAAGGTGGCAACAGTTTTGAGAGTGTGCAAGTTTGGCTTCGACAATGGTTACTCACGATTGAAGCTCAACAAGTTGATGAACTGCTGATTCGTAAAGTATTGCAAAATCGCTCGTGGACGGAATGCGCCCGCGAATTTTCGTTGCCAGGACGTAAACAGGTAGAAGGGCAATTACGTCAAGTGATTGCGACTTTGCTTTTACAACACTGATTTACACTGTAAATCACCAACGTCGGGTTGATGTCGTTGAGAGTTCAGCCTGACTTACTCCCCACTGTTTGTTTTGCCACCACTAATATTTACAGTGTAAATCAGACAAACCGATCAAAACCGTACCACTCTCGTGTCCAAAGCTCCCCAAGCTTAGCTGTTTGTTTTATCTGTGAAAATTCGTACTCGTTGTTATTAATCATTCAGCAGATCAAGAAAAGAACCCTTATTGAATTTGCGTATTAATGAATCCTTTCTAGACTCAGAATATGAGCCTATGTTTATAAAAAAGACAATAAGGATAAATAGATGGAATGTTGGTTGGCTGAGTGCTTAGACATAAGTTCGGTACATGAATGCCGTGCACAATACTTGCAATGGCTTGAATCTGACCAACCTCTTCTACTGATGGGAAGCGCGGTGCGCAAAGTGGATGCTGCAGGCATTCAGGCCCTTGCTTCGTTTATTCTTAGCGTCAAACAAACAGGCTCAATCATGGAGTGTAAAGATTTCTCTGAAGTGCTTGAGGATGCCATCGCGCTTCTCGGGTACGAGCTCAATTAATTAGTGTCAGTTTGCAATCTAGGGGGCCGAGATGGTGAAGATTCTCGCAGTGGACGATTCTGTCTCAATTCGTCAAATGGTAAGTCATACACTAAAAGACGCGGGTTATGATGTAGAAACGGCGAACGATGGTAGTGATGCACTCAACAAATCAAAACTCACCAAATTCGATGTGGTGATTTCCGACGTCAATATGCCCAACATGGGCGGCTTTGAGTTAGTTCGAGCCATGCGAGCCATTCCCCAATATAAGTTCATTCCTATACTGATGCTGACCACGGAAACCAGCCCTGAGAAAAAAATGGAAGGTAAATCCGCAGGGGCAACAGGGTGGCTGGTGAAGCCATTCAATCCCGACACATTACTCAAAACCTTAAAACGCGTACTTTAACAAGCGAGTAAATGTCGGAATAAGGAGCGTCAGATGGCTTTGGACATGGAACTGCTGCGCAGAATGTTCTACGAAGAGTGTCGTGAAAATTTAGAAGTGTTGGAAGATATCCTGCTTAATCTCGACCCAGCTCAAGTAGAAAAAGATCTCATCGACACCATTTTTAGAGCGGCTCACTCTATCAAGGGTGGAGCGGCAACCTTCAATTTGTTGGATATCAGTGAGTTCACGCACACCGTCGAAGCGTATTTAGACAAAGTACGCAATGGTGAGTTAGTGATGACACGAGAAAGCGTGGATGTTTTGCTGCGCAGCTGCGATGGAATCCGAATTTTGCTTGAAGGTCACGAGTCAGGGGAAGCGGTGGAAAGCGACAGCTTAGCAGGAGTCAGCCAGGAGCTTGCTCAGTTGCTTCTTGGCAATGATAGCAACAGCAGTGATGCCTTGGGCGAAACGTCAGATAACGAGGTCGAGTCTCAAGCTGCCATCGCGCCGTTTGAAACAGAAACCAGCGCCACCACTACCAGTCAGTGGCAAGTGAAGTTTCGTCCACACCCTACAATTTTCTATAGCGGAAACGATCCACTGCGGATTTTACGCGAGCTCAACGAGTTGGATGAGCACGCGCAACTGACTTGCGATACGAGTCAACTTCCCGACATTCAAGCACTTGACCCTGAGCTCTGTTATACCCATTGGTTTATCACCCTATCTGGAGAGGTCGAAAAATCGCAAATCGAAGAGATATTCGAGTGGGTGGAGGATGAATGCGATTTAGAGATTACCGCTTTACCTGCCGTGTCCACCTATATCGAACAAGAAACGCCCACCGTTCAACCTGAACGCGAGGTGGCGCAAACTGAGCCAACGACGGTGGTTGCTGATGCCGCGAAACCCGTATCACGAAGCAGTAAAAACAGCAAAAGCGATTCGGCAGTGACGTCGATTCGTGTTGATATCGATAAGGTCGATAACCTAATCAACTTGGTTGGAGAGTTGGTGATCACCCAATCCATGTTGGCCGAAATTGGCAGTGATTTCTCCATCGACAAACTGGACAAGCTCAAAGCAGGGTTAGATCAACTGCTGCAAAACAGCAAAGATTTGCAAGAACATGTGCTCAATATTCGTATGTTGCCGATGAGCTTTGCGTTTAGCCGTTTCCCACGTTTGGTGCGAGATTTGTGTGGACGCCTTGGTAAAGAGGTGGATTTGCAAATTCATGGAGAACACACGGAGCTGGATAAAACCGTTTTGGAGCGCATTGTCGATCCCTTGGTGCATCTGGTGCGTAACGGCATCGACCACGGCATTGAGATGCCAAACGAGAGAGAGCAGAAGGGAAAACCGTCATTTGGCACCCTCACGCTCAATGCTTTCCATCAAGGTGGTTCAATCATTATCGAAGTGAAAGATGATGGGGCAGGCATAAACTGCGATCGCATCTGGCAAAAAGCCGTAGAGAAAAAAGTACTGCCTGCCGATTCTCGTCGCGAAGAGATGAGCGACAAACAGATCATCAATCTCATTTTTGCCCCCGGTTTTTCGACCGCAGATCAAGTTTCCGATATCTCTGGGCGTGGTGTCGGAATGGATGTGGTGAAACGCAATATTGAAGAATTGGGCGGCCATATTGAAGTGGAGTCCCTCCACGGACAAGGCAGTAACTTCACCATTAGCTTGCCACTGACTCTGGCTATCCTTGACGGGCAGTTAATGAAAGTGGCGGGTGAAGTGTATGTTATTCCTCTGCTTACCATCATCGAATCCATCCAAATTGACCCGAACTACATCAAACATGCCGCTGGTGGTGTTGAGCTTTATCGTCTACGTGAAGAAAACATCCCGATTTTACGTTTGCAGCATGAGTTCGATATGGGAAACAGCCGTGAATTCCGCAGCAAAATTTTATGTGTTGTTGAAGCTGCGGGTACGCGAGTCGGGCTGCTGATTGACGAGCTGTTGGATCAGCAACAAGTGGTGATCAAAAGTTTGGAATCCAATTATCAGAAAGTGCCCGGTATTTCAGGAGCAACGATTTTGGGTGATGGCTCGGTGTCGCTCATTTTGGATGTGCAGGGGCTCATTACAACCTTTTTAAAACGCCGTGCCGAGAGTGGCAATTCTGGCATGGCAGCGTAGGTGGCAATCATGGACGCAGTTCAACCGTTAAATAGGATGTTGGCCGAGAGCGATGAGCAAGACAGTACGACAAAAGTGGAGTACCTCAGCTTCAACTTGGCCAATGAGCTGTATGGCATTGCGATTGAAGATGTGGAAGAGATCCGCGTTTGGGAAAGACCCACGCCGATCCCTCGCTCTCCTTTGTTTGTGAAAGGGGTGATTAACCTGCGTGGCATGATTGTGCCCGTGATGGATTTGCGTCAGCGTTTTTCCGTCGGAGAGTGTGTCTATCTGCCCACTACGGTAGTGATTGTGCTTCGTCATCGCTTTCTCGAACAGCAGCGTCTCATGGGCATTGTGGTGGATGCTGTTTCCGATGTGGTGAGCCTCAGCACCCACGATATCAACAGGCCAGTCGGCGACACCCCGGTTTCCACTTTTATGCTTGGTCTAGTGAACGTTGGTGAGCATGTAATGACGTTGCTTGATACGTCTGAGCTGATGGACATAGAGTCATTTCAGGAGGCAAGCTGATGGAACAGCAAGAGTATTTGAGCTTTGTAGTGGATAACGATGAATACGGTGTGCCGATTTTGGATGTGCGTGAAGTGCGAGGTTGGAGCGAGGTAAGAAAAGTGCCAAACGCACCGAAGTATCTGGTGGGTGTGTTAGAGATCCGCGGAGAGTATGTCCCTGTTGCCGATCTACGCGTGCGTTTTAATCTTTCGCCATCTGAAATTGGTAATACCACGGTGGTGGTGGTGCTTAACGATGTGCAACATAACCCGTTGGGCATCATTGTGGATGCCGTGGCGGAGGTCTATGCCTTAGATGACGGCGAAATTAAACCGCCGCCACAAACCATGAAAATGGAACAACGATACATCAAAGGATTGGCAGCAACGGCCAATGGTCACTTGATGATAATTAATCTGGAAGCTCTATTTGATGTGGCAGAGCTGAGCAGAACAACAGTAGAAGAAGCGCTAATGTGAGGTCAGGTATGGCATTTTGGAATCGCAACAAGGAAACGCAACACAGCTTTCGTCCACAAGTATCTCATCCAAGAGATACCTTGTTAAATGAGGTGGAAGAGCAAGAAGAGCTCAGTAAAGAACAACTGCTATCGGCATTGAACACCGCTAAAACCGCGTTAATGATGGTGGATCGTGATTTTAAAATTACCTACATCAACGAACAATCGATGTCGTTGTTCAAGCAGCATGAAGGTTTGTTCCGTAAACATTGGCCCAATTTCAGTGCTGATAAAACCTTTTTGATGGGCGCGTGCATCGACATGTTCCACCGCAATCCTGCCCATCAAAGGCAACTGCTCTCGACGCCAGCGAATTTGCCATACACCACCACCATCGCTATTGACGACGTGCGATTAGAATTGAATGTTGGCGCGATGCTTGATGCATCGGGAAACTATGTGGGGAACACATTGGAGTGGCAAGATGTCACGGAAGCCATACGCAAAGAAGACCGCATTGCTCGTTTGCAAGCCGCTATCGACCAAGCGCAAACTGCAATGGTGATGATTGACCGTGATTTCCTCATTACCTACGTCAACGAAGAAACGGTGACCTTATTTCGTCGCCATGAAGCGGCCTTTCGGGGCGTTTGGTCTGGTTTTACTGCCAGCAAAGAGTGGTTGATGGGACGATGCATTGATGAGTTTCACCGCAATCCTGCACATCAACGCAAGTTGCTCAGCGATCCGAATAATTTACCCTATCGCACCGACATTGCGGTTGGGGATGTTCGTATTGAACTCAATGTTGCCGCGGTGAAAAACGCACAAGGCGAATACATCGGCAACAGCCTCGAGTGGCGTGATGTGACTGAGCAGCGTGCCAATGAAGAAGAAGTGGGGCGTTTGGCCTCTGCGGTGGCGGGGATGACCACCAATCTGATGATGGCCGATAAAAACGGCATCATTCGCTATCTAAATCCTTCTCTTGCCAATTTGCTCCGTAGCCGAGAAAGTGAACTGCAGAAGGTGTTGCCTGGTTTTGATTCGCGCAATTTGGTGGGGAAAAGCATCGATGTTTTCCACAAAAATCCAGCACATCAACAGGCGATTATCGCTAATCCTGATCGCTTGCCCTTCAGTTCCAACATCAAGGTAGGCTCGTTGGAGTTCAACCTTACCTGTATCGCAATGCGAGATGGCAGTGGTAACTACATGGGGCCAGCATTGCAATGGATTGACATTACGGAACAGCAAGATGGACAACGTCAGGTAGAAAGCTTGATCCAAAAAGCGATAGCGGGGCAGCTGGGAGAGCGCATCAACACCTCTGTCTACAGTGGTTTTATGAAAGAGTTGGGTGACGGCATTAATAGCTTGTTGGACACCTTAGTTGAGCCTTTGGATCAGTGCATTCAGGTAATGAGCAAAGTGGCCAATGGCGATCTCAAAACGCAAATGAGCGACACACACCAAGGGGAGTTTGGGCGTTTGGCCGATGCGGTGAACACATCGATTCTGAACATTCGCAATATGGTGGACAAAATTACCGTCTCTTCTGCTCGCGTAGCGACCGCTTCTACCGAGATTGCCGACGGCAATAACGATTTGAGCCAACGTGTTGAAGCACAAGCCTCCAACTTGGAAGAAACCGCAGCCAGCATGGAACAGATGACGGCAACGGTGAGACAAAATGCCGATAACGCCAAAGGTGCCAACGAGCTCTCTGAAGACGCAGCGAAAAAAGCGCGCAAAGGAGGCGATGTGGTTGGTCAAGCGGTGGCGGCGATGGCAGAAATCAACAGTGCCAGTAAGAAGATTTCCGACATCATTGGCGTGATAGATGAAATTGCTTTCCAAACCAATTTGTTGGCCCTCAATGCCGCTGTTGAAGCCGCGCGCGCAGGCGAACAAGGCCGAGGCTTTGCGGTGGTGGCTGGTGAAGTACGCAACTTAGCGCAACGCAGTGCTGCTGCTGCCAAAGAGATTAAAGGATTAATTAAAGACAGCGTGGAGAAAGTCGATGAGGGCTCGCGCTTAGTGGATGAATCCGGTGCAACCTTAAATGACATTGTCGCTGCGGTGGAAAAAGTGACCGGACTGATCAGCCAGATAGCCCAATCGAGCATAGAACAATCGACAGGGATTGATGAAATTAACCGCGCCGTGTCGACGATGGATGAAATGACGCAGCAAAATGCATCTTTGGTTGAAGAAACCTCGGCCGCAAGCCAATCGCTTAAAGCGGAAGGTAAAGAGCTGCTCAACTTAATGAGTTTCTTTAGCACCGATAGCGGCATTACCACCTTGGAGACATCGAGCCCTGCCTCACCAAGTGCAGCGGCAGCGAAAGTGACCGCCATGCCTAAACGAACCAATATCAGCGAAATGAAAAAGCCAAGAGTAGCCAATTCCGGATTGAGGGCGGAGGAGAGCGACGAATGGGAAGAATTTTAACCAGTGAAGTGAACCTCGAACCCTCACAAGAGTTCGAGCTCACTGACAAAGATTTCAAATATGTTCAGTGGTTCATCCACAAACATGTTGGTATCTATCTGTCAGATCATAAGCGTGCCATGGTCTATGGCCGCTTATCGCGAAAGCTTCGAGAAAAAGGGCTCAAGCGATTTTGCGACTATCGTGAGTGTATTGAGAACAATCCAGAAGATCGCATGGCGTTCATCAACGCATTGACGACCAATAAAACCCACTTCTTTCGGGAAATTCATCACGTTGAGTTTCTTGAAAGCCACCTAGTTCCCTATTGGCAAGAGCAAGGTAAACGAGCGGTGAAGATATGGTCGGCAGGGTGTTCTACTGGCGAAGAGCCCTACAGTTATTTGGCCAGCTTACATCGCAGTGGCTTTTTCGATGGTGTCATCGATTGTAAGTTGCTGGCCACGGATCTCGACACCAATGTGCTGAGCCGTGCACAGCTGGGCGTTTATGATGACACCGCGCTGGAAAGCATCCCTCAACCTTACTTAAAAGGGAATTTTTTACGCGGAAAAGGCGCTCAAGCGGGCAAAATCAAAGTAAAAGAAATCCTGAAGACGCACGTGACATTTCGTCAGTTAAACCTGTTAGACGATTGGCCGATGAAACAGAAATTTGATCTGATTTCTTGCCGTAATGTAATGATTTATTTCGATAAACCAACTCAGCAGCGTTTACTCGAACGCTTTTATCATCAGCTCCATGATGATGGTGTGTTGTTTATTGGTCATTCCGAAAGTGTCGGCACCAATGGTCAGCTGTTTAAGCATTTAGGAAAAACAATCTATATCAAAGCGTGATTGCGCTAAGGCTGCCACATGCTCGACTCAACGAATCACCATTTTCAAGCACAACCACAAGCGTATTACAGTCGCTTTTTCAACGAACAAAAAGGGTTACACATGATCAAAGTGTTGCCCGGTGGGGTGTATGTCAGTAATCAAGAAGAAATGATCTGTACCGGATTAGGATCGTGTGTTTCTGCTTGTATTTGGGATCCCGTCAAACGCGTTGGAGGCATGAACCATTTTTTACTGCCGTTTCATAACCATTTTGAAGAGAAACATTGGCATGCCGATGAGCTGCTTTCTGGCGCTTCTCGTTACGGGAGCTACGCGATGGAGATGCTGCTTAACCAACTGCTCTCGTTCGGGGCTCGCCGTGAACGCTTGCGCATGAAGTTGTTTGGTGGCGCGCAAATGATGGGTTTTCACTCGATGATTGGTGAGAAAAACGTCGAATTCATTCTGCATTACGCTGAGCAAGAGGGCTTAGAGGTGGTGGCTTATGATTTGGGTGGGTTAGAGCCGAGAAAAATCATGTTCGATCCGCTCACTGGCAAAGCGTGGTTGAAGCGCATTCCCTTTGCCGAGATTAGCCATTTACGGCGTGAAGAAGAGCGTTATGCGCACGATTTGGAGAAGCAAACGCATAAAGGATCAGATGTGGAGCTATTTTGATGAGTAAGAAAACAAAAGTTTTGGTTGTCGATGATTCTCCCGTTTTCCGTGCATTGCTCACGGAGATCATTAACTCGGATCCTCAGTTAGAAGTGATCGGTGCGGCGGAAGATCCCTATCAAGCGCGCGAGATGATCAAAGCCTTAAAGCCAGAAGTGATCACGCTAGATATCGAAATGCCCAAAATGAATGGGGTGCAATTTCTCAAAAATCTGATGCGTTTGCATCCTTTACCTGTGGTGATGATATCAACCTTAACGCAGCACGGTGCGGATGCCACCTTGATGGCGCTTGAACTGGGTGCGGTGGACTATTTTCCCAAACCTTCGGTGGCCAACACCGCTGACATGTTGGGGTATCGCACTCTGGTGAATGAAAAAATTCGTATGGCTGCACAGGCGCAGGTCGGAGGAAATCCGCCCATGGCGCAGGCGGTGGCAACCAGCAAACAAGGTACAGAAACCAATCGCTATCAATTGATTGCCATTGGCGCATCGACGGGTGGAACCGAAGCGGTGAAACACTTGCTTTCCGCCTTACCTGCCAGCATGCCACCTATAGTGATTACGCAGCACATCAGCGCCCTGTTCTCTGGCCCATTTGCCAATCGTCTGAACGCATCGTGCGCGTTGACCGTTTCTGAGCTGAGTGAAGGGGAAGTGGCGTTAAAAGCCAATCACGCTTACGTTGCTCCGGGCGATAAACACATGATGGTGTTTCGTCGCGGTGGACAGCTCTATGCTCATTTAGACGACAGCCCAGCGGTGAATCGCCACAAGCCGTCAGTGGATGTGATGTTTGGCTCGGTGGCAGAGAGTTTAAAAAACCAAGCTATTGGCGTGATCTTAACGGGTATGGGCAAAGATGGTGCCCAGGGGATGTTACGGATGAAAGAGCAAGGTGCGATGACCATCGCACAGGATGAGCAGAGTTGCGTTGTGTATGGCATGCCGCGGGCTGCGGTGGAATGTGGCGCGGCAATGCATGTCAAACCACTCAATAAACTTCCTCAGTTTTTGTGCGATCTACTAAGCTAAAAGAAAACATAAGCAAAATGTCACATATTGGATTTGGTCAGGTAGGCAATTATGGAAAAGTTGGCGCAAGCAAATTATCGATCTCGTTATCTTATCGCTGTGGCCTGTCAGGTTGTGGTGTTGACATTTGGCGCCGTGCTGGCTCATTCAATGGGCAACATTGCTCTGATGATTTTGGCGGCGGCCATTCCTTGGTTGGTGCTTCCGTCCTATTTTTCTTCTCATACCGAGGATAGTTCCAGCAAAACCAATGTGGTTGAAAAAAATGCTCAGCAGGGCTGGACGCAAGTGGGGCATTTTTTACAAACCGCACTTCCGCGAGTAGAACAACCACTAGCGAAACAGAAAAGCGTGATTGAAGCCTCAGTCGAAACGTTGAACGACAGTTTTTTTGGTTTACAGCGCAGTTGTGAAGAACAGAGCCAGATCTCGGAAAAATTGGTGGACGATCTGCTCGCTAACCAAAACAGTGAAAATAGCATTGCACAAGTGATGCCGAGAACCGAAAAGATCATCAACCGTTATATCGATATTTTGATTAATGTGTCGGAGAAGAGTATTTCTGCGGTCCACAGCATCCACGACATGTCAGACAAACTGGACGCGGTGTTTAAGCTGCTCAATCAAGTGCGCGGACTCTCTGATCAAACCAACTTGTTAGCACTGAACGCAGCAATAGAAGCGGCGCGTGCGGGCGAGCAAGGACGAGGCTTTGCCGTGGTGGCACAAGAAGTGAGAGATTTATCTGTCAAAGCGGAATCGCTGAACAATCAGATCGAACGCGAAATCAATATTGCCTTGGCGACCGTCAAACAGGCAAACCATACGGTAGGGGAAATGGCTTCGATTGATATGACCGTGGCGATTGAATCCAAAGAAGAAGTGGATGAAATGCTGCGTGGGGTGCAAAAAGTCAACAATATGGTTGAATTGCAAGTGCAGCAAATTCATGAGTTGGGCGCGCAACTGGCGCAGAAAGTGGCTTCTGGGGTTCGTGCGTTGCAATTTGCCGACATTGTGGTTCAGCAGGGCGATTTTGCCACGCAAACGATACTTAATTTGTCGTCACTCCAGCAGTTGATCAAACAGTACGCTGCCAATCAGATCAGCAGTGAAGAACTGATTGCACAGATTGAGTTGTTAGAGCAGCAAGAGCGTGGCCGCGGCGAAGGCGCTGCCAACCAAGTCAGTATTGATGAAGGTGAAGTAGAGTTGTTCTAAAAAGAAAGCATGCAGATATGGGCTAGGGGAAGGCAAATATGTCAGTGATGAAAGAAGTCGATAACGCAAAAAACACGGTCACCTTAGCAATCGAAGGGGCCTTTGGATTTAACTTGGTGCAAGAGTTTAGAAACGCCTACAGCCCACATCTCAATAGTCAGTTTATTATCGACCTACGTAAAGTAGACTACATTGACAGCGCTGGCTTAGGTATGTTGCTCAACATGCAAAAACATCTCAACAGCGCCGATGGCCGAATTAAGATCATCAATACCTTGCCACAAGTGCGCAAAATTTTGTTGATCAGCCGTTTCGATAAAAAATTTCAGATTGAATAGAGAGCGGGTCGGGTATGAAGATTTATATCGTAGATGATTCTCCCAGCAATATCGAAGTGTGTAAGATGATGCTTGGCGATCTCGATGCCCGAATCAGCACCTTTAACAGTGGCCTGAATGTCATCTCAGCACTGCAAGAAGTCAATGAGCTGCCAGATGTGATTGTGCTGGATGTGATGATGCCGGAGTTGGATGGTTTTCAAACCGCGCAAATCATACGTGAAGCCTTTCCAAATCGGCATATTGCCATCATTTTTCTCACCGCTTTGGATGACCAAGAGTCGTTTGGTAAATGCTTGGCGTTCGGTGATGATTTTATCCCTAAGCCCGTTCAGAGAAATGTACTGTTAGCCAAAGTACGGGCACACGTACGTATTGCCAAAATGTACAACGAAATGGCGCAGCAGCGTTTAGAGTTGAGTCATTTTCATGAACAAGTTCGTTACGACTACACCATTGCCGAAAGCATCTTCGCCAATCTTAAACAGGAAATGGATAGCTGCTTGGAAAGTGTCTCCGGCGTGGACTATTTTTCCTCTCCTTCGACCGTGTTTAACGGTGATTTAATCATTGTCGCAAGGCGGCCTCATGGTGGCATTTATGCCATGATTGCTGATGCCACAGGACATGGTTTGCCAGCCGCTATTTCTGCCATACCTGCTACACGCGCATTTAACTCTATGGCCGCGAAAGGCATGGCGCTTGGTGAGATTGTTAGCGAGATCAACAGTGCTTTGGTGAAATTTTTGCCGATGGGGATGATGTTGGCGGCGAGCTTGTTTGAAATCAGTGGTAACGGCCGTAACATTCGCTGGTGGGGTGGCGGCCTACCCGATGCGTTTTTGATTAATCACGATGGTAGTGTTGCCGAGCGGTTGACGTCTACTCACATGCCTCTTGGCGTGTTAGAAGAGCGAGAGTTTGATGCGAGTGTAATCAGCTTTGAGTTGTTAGATGGGCAATCGATCATCACTTACACCGATGGGGTGACCGAGTCGCCCAACGAAGAGGGAGAGCAATTTGGTGAAATGCGCTTACTGCGCGTCATCGAAAACGATCCCTTCGATGCGATTAAGGCACTGCAAAAAGCCGTGGCGGCGTTCTCTTGTCGTCAGCGCCATGATGACTTATCGATATTGACCCTAAGGTGTCCAGTATTGTCAAGTTCACCCGAGTGCGCTCATGGCCCATGTGAAAGCGAACTGTTGTCGCAACTACCCATCACAAGTCGCTTATCCCTCAATAAACCTCAAATCGCTTCTCACCATCTGTTACCCGACTTGCGTGAAGTATTGAAAGGCATGGTCAGTGGTGGCCCGCATCTCGACCTCATCTGCTCAGTGTTGTCTGAGCTTTTGGCGAATGCCATAGACCATGGGTTACTTGAGCTAGATTCGAAGCTCAAAGAAGACGCTGATGGATTCTTTGTCTACTACCAAGCGCGAGAACAGAAACTCGAAGAACTCGCCGAAGACGCTAACCTGATGATCGAGTTTGGCTACCAGCCAGAAAGCGCTTTACTAGCTATAATAATAGAGCATAACGGAGTAGGGTTTGATTACAGTAATCCGGTGCAAAACGTTCAAGAGAGTCAACTGCACGGTCGAGGACGAATTCTGCTCAATGAACTTTGTAAATCAGTTTCTTACAGCAATGGTGGTAAGTGCGTTGTTGCAACCTACCAATTGTAAACGACAAAAGAGGTAACAAGGGCTGAGCTTTTCGCACAAATTTACAGTGTAAAAGTAATGCCAAAAAAGAGTCTAATCGTCACAAATTTGGCGTAAATTACAACGCGTTGCGCTTTAGTGATGTGAGCCTGATTATTCTCTTTTGCCGATGTTCACTCATTCGTTAATTAGTTAGACTGGTTCAAGAATTTGTATTTTAGTTGTAGTAAGCGACCGTCTATATGTGGAAACTTTGCCTTTCATGGAATGAAAAGAAGACTGAAATCACGGCCAAACTGCCTGAGGCAGACTTGGGAAGTGAGCTTGCCAGAAAAGAACTCGATGCTGAACTTGTCGAGATGGAAGCGAAAGAGCTGTTGCTCGATGACGCTGAAGTGGTTCGTTTCCTTAACTGTGCTCGTGAACGTAAGTCGGAAGCGTATGAAGGCATCGTGATCGCTAAGCGCCTCAACGCTCAGCTTGTAGTGGAATTGACGGACAGCGACATGCTTGCCAGCATGAAAGTCACTGGCGCGTATGGTGGACGAGGTTTACGCGGTAACGAAATTATCCATGCACTGGCGCAAGCAAGAGTCACCAAAGGCATCAACAAGTTGGCGCTGAAAAAAGTGCTGGTGGTGAGTAATCAAC
This sequence comes from Vibrio floridensis, assembly GCF_021852965.1. NCBI lineage: Bacteria > Pseudomonadati > Pseudomonadota > Gammaproteobacteria > Vibrionales > Vibrionaceae > Vibrio > Vibrio floridensis. The sequence continues at coordinate 119,008 of NZ_JAKGCY010000001.1, forward strand.
TCAAAGCTGGCGAAGAGTTTGTTCAGCCAGTGGCACAAGGCAAGCAACCCATCAAAGGTAAAGATGCTCAGTTTGTGCCTCTGGTTGAAGACATCAGCAAACGCGTGTTGAAACCAGAAAAAGGCAAATCTGCCAATGCCAAAATCGATATGCGTAACCTTGGGGCCACCATCACCGTTGATAAAGGCGATGAAGTTATGCGTCGTGAGCCCGCAACCAAAGGCACTCCAGGCTTTACCGTTCAAGGTAAAATTATTCCACCTCAAGCGGGGAAAGATGCGGCACTCAAACCGGGCAAAGGCACGGAAATCGCTTCCTATGATCCGAATCTTCTCATTGCTAGCCAATCGGGCATGCCGCTCATCAAAGATAAAACCATCGAAGTGGACAGTGCACTCTGTTTGAACAACGTTGGCGTGGGCACGGGGCACGTGAAGTTCAAAGGCAATGTGGTGATATCTGGCGATATTGAAGCTGGTATGATGGTTCGTGCCACCGGTTCGATTACCGTCGGTGGGTTTATCGAATCTGCCGACGTACAAGCGCAAGGCGATATTGAAGTCGGTAAGGGCATCATTGGCCATACCGTTAGTGATGGCGAGCCTCGCAGCTGTTCGGTGAAAACCAAAGGCAAAATAGTCGCCAATTATGCCCAGTTTAGTGAGCTGCAAGCAGGTGGGAATATCGAGCTGGCAGTGCACTCTTTCAACAACGATATTCGTTGTGGGCACGATTTGCTGGTGATCGACGCCAATGAAAGAAACGGCACCCTTAGTGGTGGCGTAGCCAAAGTCGGCGGCAAAGTCCGCTGTGTTCAACTGGGTGTGGAAGGAGATACCGCCACCAAAGTGGAAGCCTTTGCCCGTTTTGGTGCGTACAAAGACAAACTCGCTTCGCTTAAGGAGCAGTACAAGCTTGCCCAAGAAGAAACGATGGATGTCATCCGTCGTGAACTCGAGTTTAAGAAAACGCCGAAATCGCAGCGCGAAGAGGGCGTGGAAGAAGCCATCGCGCAAATGAAAGCGGAAAACAACGCTCAACTGGAAGCCGTTAAAGGCCAGCTAGAAACCCTCGATGCCGAGTTCAACGCCTTACTGGAGCTCAACACAGTAGAAGCGACGGAAAAAGTCTTCACCCGCGTGACGGTTCAATTTGGCGACGAACAAGTGATCACCAAGCGCACCCACGGTGGTAGCATCTTTAGCTTCAACCAATACGAAATCAAAGTCTCTTCCGCCCTTGAGCAAGAGGACGTCGCAGTGTAGCGATGTACGAGCGAGTTAGAGATAGATGCTCTAACTCGTTTTTGGACACAAACGTGATAGATTAATTGCTCAATAACTAGTTATATGGATTAGAAAAAGTATCAATAAACTAAAGAGCCAGAGGAAAAACCTACAAGCTACATCAGTTTTACTTAGGTTTAGAAACATCCAGAACAAAGACATCAATTAGCCCTTTTAGTTCTGCGGGCAATTGTTCTTCAATACTGCTTTTTAGTTCCTGAGCACTACTTATCTCATGCCTTTTTCGCCCTGCAACCTCCTCATCTACACCAAACCAAATAACAAGGTAAATACCTTGATGTTCAGCATCAGGGTGGATTGAGTAACGTTCGAATAGCTGAGCAGAGGCAGCCGAATATAACTCACTATGCCATTGTCCCTTTGCCTCTATAACGAGTAACCGCCTTTTACCTTCAATCATCTTAGTTGCAGTTATATCAATCCTATTTTGATTCTTGGTCTGATGTTCGGACGTAACTAAGATACTTTGAGGGTGGAGTACCAAGTTCAGTCGTTCGGCAATGATCTCGACAGAATTAACTTCATTTAAATGTATATCACATCCATTTTTATCTTTCGTATAAAAACGACTTGCCGTATTGAACTCGCCTCCGTAAATATCCTTTTGATAGTTTATCAACTCTTGAATAACACGTTGGCGTAGTCCTTCCACTGTAACAACTGCGTTATTGTCCAGTAAGTCCACGATCTTTTCTGGAGTAGGAGGCTCAAAGTCGTTCAGCGATTTTTTCCTCAGCTGCTCAGCTTTTATGCTTTTCAACTCTCTCTGAATATCACTAAATCTGTCATCTTGAATAAGGCGATCAAGGACCGGAATCGCTTCATCAGGAGTATCACTACCTATTGACCAAATAATTTCAGTGAGGAAACGATATGCAGTCTCTCCCACAGGGCTACCAGTCCCCCAAGAGTTAGGGAGGTGAACCTTCGGCCATTGATTAAAAAAAGAAAATAAAATAGATTCGATCTTAGTAGATGTTAGATTTGGCCAGTAAGAAGAACTATTTCTACTCATTCTACTTGAGCGCCCTTCAAACAAAAGCAGTGAGTTTCTATCACTTTTAAGCCAAGAAAAATATGGTTTCGCAACTTCTACGTCCAGAAAATAGAAAGCTCTAACGAACCAAAACTTGCGTTTTTGTTCGATATTTTCATCATCCGTCTGTACAGGAAATTTTGATAAATAATAAGAACAGCGAGTCAGAATGATGTCATTAAGTAACTTTCCGTCTCCAAACTGTGCTGCGAGATCAAACAGCGTATCAAGCGCGTAAAAACTTAACTCGTCGAAACGTTCAAGCCATTCAATCGGTAGTTTTGCCCGCAAGGGTTTGAATATCTCATCATACTTCAACATATCTACTCTAGGATGAGAACACTGAGAATTTGCCAACTGAGGTTCGACATAGGAACGAAGAAACTGTTCAATAGATTCATTATTAGGAAAAAGTAAGCGATCAACTTCCGCTTTTAGAGCATCGTGCTCGATTTTACTAACCGCATCGTAATGAACATTTAAGTTGGCCTTTAGAGCAAGGAGTACTTCTGGCTTAACACTGCCTAGGTTCCCGAATTCACGCATTATTTCAATGCAAGATGCGAAAAGGATCGTTTCAACATATAACACTTTGGAGGAGCATCGCAACTCAGCTAGCTTGTTCAAGCTAGGAACTTCTGGTTCTATGACCTTATGACAATTCCTAAGAGCGTTTTTCACAATTTCCTCGTCGCCAAATTTCAGAACAACATCTTCTGGCTTATTAAGCACGGTATGCGCGAAATGGAACAAAAATCTCCAATGACGACCACTCTCTACTAGTTCTCGATTTTCTTGGATATATTGAACATTTTCGGCATGGATATCATTTTTTCGTTTTTTATAGCGGCGAGATCTTCGATTACTTTTAGCTACCCATCGTTTATGCTCTTCATTCGTAAACTGCGAATCAGCCCTATTGCATTTGGCCCACTCTCGCATAAACATCGGCTTCTCCAACGCCTGATTTCGCATGTGATTTCGCAAATCATCAGGGCCTCTTTCCTCTGGTTTACGGTATCTATCATGTCTTGCAATAAAGCTTACCCATAGTTCAGGGTTATCTGTATCAAATGCTAGATCAGCTATAAACTTAAAATCTTCATTGAGTAAGCGGAGACCTGAGTGTGATTGAAGACCGAACTTCTGTCGCTTAGTCTCAAATATTTGGTCACGTTCAGTTAGTCCACTGAAAACATGAGTAATAATACCTTGCCGTAATTCATTATTTTTATATAGTGCTTGAACAGAACTACTGTCTTTGGGCCCAATACCTCTATGGAAGTTTAAATTTTCAACCCAGCTCCAAACACGCAATGGGTCATAAGGCGGTAATACCATATCAAAATAATGGTCAAGCATATAACCGATAATCTTACTTATACCGTTTCGACATTCGCATTTATATGATTCTAAACCACAAATACAGGTAAGAACCCTAGTTAATATATCTAACAGATTCTCAATATTTTCTTTGTCTAATTTTTGAATTAGAGGCTTTATAAAGTAACGCCCTTCAATTACTAGCTCCAATCGATATTTATTACTTGGATATAAATTTGCACAAGCCAAAAATAATTTTTCAAGAAACGCTAACTCAAACATATTTAAATCAAGGATCTCCATCCCTTTAGCGACCACCTCAAGTGATGCTGGACTGGCTTCAGATAAAAGCTTCGTTAAGTCTGATTCATACGCATAGGTGGTACAACCCAAAAGACATTTAATTGCATAAATGCGATTATACTTGTCTCCTTGAGAATCCAAGAGGATCTGACGCAACTCATCTATCAATAAGTGAACGATTGGAGATTCAATCAATAGTTCAAGAATTAAATTACGTAGTTGCCCATCGCCTTGGTTGTTAAGCAGTGCTTTGATATCTACGATAATATCTTCTGTGAAAAAGCCCGCAACACTAAACCTACGCCAAAAATCGCTTCTCCTAAAATATGGATCCGTTTCCTCGATTTCCTTCAGTTTAGTCAAAAGTAATTGCTTTGATGACGGGGCTAGCTGAGAGGGGTCTCCGTTTGCAAGAACTGTGTAAGGGTCGAGTTCAATTGCAGCATGCTGGACAGCTTTATTCCCCAAAGCAGCCATCCAGCCCAGTAGCCCACGAAGTTCATCTCTTACGGTAGAATTGGGCGCAATAATTGGTAGGCATTGGTGTAGCGTTAGAGCATCTGCTGGGTCTACTATTCGCTTTGTAAGGTGGGCGGCTGCACAATACTCAGCTACGATTTTGTGGACTGGACGGTGTTGGTCAGTACTATCCCCTAGCTTGAAAAGCCGAGTTGCAAGGACATTGAAAACTGATGGATCATTACCAGCAAGTGATGTAAGTAAAGGATATATGCGGTTTTCTTCGATTTCGCTGACGCTTACTCCTTCTGCTCCAGACAATAGCAGTTTGGCAAATACCTCTGACGAAATATCGACTTTTTGACTTGCGGAAAGTGATAGGCTGGTTCTTGAGGACGTTTGACTTACTTCTCTAGCTAAACGTTCCACTGCAAGTTTGAAGATAGATTGTTTATCTGCAAAGTTTCTTTCGCTTTCAAGATAAGCGTCAGCAAACATTTTCAGGAACTGAGGATTCGGCAGAAGGGCTTCCAGATCAAATCTACATACTTCTGAATAGAATCTAGCGAAGTCTTCTCCCGGTGCATGGTGCTCAAAGATCGCACGTTGCTCAGAATCACCTAACTCGCAAAGCCTAACCACCAATGGTTCAATTCCCAAAAAATTCTTAATTGCATTTGTGGCAGATATATCCCACTCACTAGATCTGCTAGAAATAACGACATGGGTGGGCTTCGCTATCGTTATCTTTGCCAGAAGTTTATGAATGCCACTTTGATCAATTTTGGCCAGTTCATCAAAAGCATCAATAACAAGTGGTGTATTCTCGTGTCTAGCGCCTAATTGTACGAACATGTTTGCGGTAACTGAAGATGTACCCAACTGTTGAGCCAAACTTCCAAGAAGTTCGGTTTTACCACCTCCAGGTTCGGCTAACACGACAACGTAATTTGAAATAGCTAAGAGCTCTACTTCTGAGAAAGTCTTGTTTTCATTTGAGAGTCTACGCTGTAAATATAGCTTCGAACACATAGGCAGCAGTCATTTTCCTGAGGTAAAAGGGTGTAGAATTACTCGAAAAATCTAACAGAGTTTTTAGGTAATGTCTTTAAGCAATATGCGTATAATCAGTCTGTTACAGGTAGTCAACATAAAGCAAGCTTGCTGAGTGTCGAGTTACTTTCCAACAATTTGCTGACACTTTACTCTCCAAAGCTCCCCATTAGGTGTACTGAGTTCTGTCTTATCCATTGAACACACATTAGTTTTTATATGGAAAGCTCAAATAAATAAAGCTCGTGTGAGTATTAGCACTAACAAACTATGGGGCAGAAACGCTTTAGGGTCGTGGCACTAAGTCGCTCTTGTCCCTGATTGAGCTGAAAATCAGAGTGATAACAAGCTCATCCTGAACAATTCAAAACAATACACTCCAGATCTACGATTAGAAGCTGAGTGTCAGCAGGTTAGCTCTCCAGACTGCCTGAATCGTTCGAAACGATCCTTTACCAAGTTACGGTATCCCGGATACTCACTGAAGTAGCGCACAATTTCCTCTGCGTCTCTCCCTGAGTGGCACAGTTCACGCTGTACATAGGTAAATATGTTGATGAACCTTACAAGACTGATTTCATCTACAAGAGAATCAGCTTCAGAAAATGGAACATACAAGATGGCGATATCACTTTTAAACTCATCTGCTGATAATAGCCCCCCTTCCTTAAGGCGCTTAAATCTTGCTTTTATAGCATTGGTATCAGGATCAACCATCCAAAGCTTCAGTTCCTTCTCGTTTAAGAAAGACTCCTGTCGATAACGACAGTAACTTTCATCTGTACACTGAGCAGCCAGAATATCTCTGTATAACTGTGTCCACGTTATACGATCCTTTTGGTACTTATCCTCGGCCCAGTTACTTTTTAAGCGTTTAAGGAACACCTCCATAGAAGGAACAACGAAAGTTTTACCCTGTTTTTCATCTAGTTTTGGCAGATAATTACTCAATGTAGGAGAAGGCTGATGCGATAGCTCCATCATTAAGTCAAACAAAGCAGCCCAGTACATCACAAGTTTGATTACATATTCAGTTACCTGTTCATTTGGCGGCTCTGGGAGTTGCAGACTATCTATACGCAGCCAGTCTCTTACAAATTTTTGAATTACCTCGTGGTTGTTTTTTTCATCGCTACCTTTGAGACACAAATACTCGATCTCGCAATGAGCCAGAAGGAAACTAAAAAACTCATCTAATTCAAACCAACCGTATTTATGATGAGCCTTCCTGAATGATGCGACCGCTACCTTCATCCCGAACCAAGCACCTAAGTGCCTAAGTTCATAACCCTCGACTTCACTCAAACAACTGTCGAGGTCAAATCCTTTTAGACGACATTCTGCCATCAGTTCCCGCATGAGTTTCTCTGAATCTCCGTTACGATAGTCCCTGAACATCTGCTGATCATGAGTAATGTTGGGATCTTTTTTCAGCATTCTCATTAGTTTGACGAATGCGTCGGAATCTGACGTTATATCTTTAGTTGATACCCGAAAGAATCCGAAAAGACCGTTAAATATAATTCCTCGGTCAGAAAGTGTGGTAAACATATTTCAGCGAAATGTCCCTTTTTACATGTCTGTACTGAGTGAGAATACCTCCTGAGCAAGAGAAAAACCTTGTTCCAGTTCTCTCTTAACAAAAACAGGAGCATGAGGAAGGTATAATGATGGACAACATCCTAAAAACTATACAAAGTGGTGCACAAGCACTTTCATTGCTAAGTAAGGTGCGCTGTGTAGAAAGCTATTCGATTTTATCTGGAGAAAAAGCGAAAAGCTTATATTCATGGCCTACAGAATTTGAAAAAGATAATATAGTTTCCAGTGTACTCGAACAAAATGGAAAAACTTTGGGGAACTACTGTAGAGTTAAATCCTATCCAGTCTCTTACACCCAGTATAAAAACTATCTACCTGTTTATGCACCGGAAATTATCAGTATTCGAGTTTCACGCTGTCTACTGGATGTATATAAACTTCTGTTCAAAATAAACACTATCACAAAAATTACGGCTGTTTGGGACAGTGTGAAGTATCCAATGCGAACATACCCTAAATCTATGTCTGACATGGATGGTTTAAAAGAGTTTGCCGGATACCGAGATGCGATGCTTGTTTTCGATTTCGGTAACGAAAAATACAGTACAAAGCTTCCAGCATTTGCATACCGAGCATTATTGGTAGCATCAGAGGTATTTAAAACCTTTTCTATTTCTTATGACGACAGAAGTCATTTCATTGGTAACGTCACAGATAAGGCGGGGAGAAGTAAAAGATACCTCGTACACAACGGTAATAAGGGATACCTGTTTGAAGCAATTAATGAAACCTCTGATTCAGTCGATAAACTGGTTGGCTGTGACAAATGGGTCGAAGTTCTGAAAAAAGACGGCTGGAAGTTTTACAACGATAAGTAATCTGGCACTGCAATGCAGCAGCCTTAATAGTTTGAGGTATTAGCATTCACTCCAAATCGAAATGGCAGTTGCAGTGACCCTTTGCAATAGGCAAGGCAATTAGATTACTAACACTAAATTGCTTCTGCCCCCAAGCTAGGCATCGTGAAACGCCTCTGGACAGAAATGAGTCATCGGTTTTGCTAAATTAGCAATTAACGGATTGTCATGGGTGTTGCAAGTCCACTATTTTGGTGGCCAAACCAGCTCATCCACTATGCTACAAGATGTCTGGAACATCTTGACCAGAATAGTGGCCCCTAACTGTCTTAAGGTTTTAGCTTGGGTTTATCTTGGTAGGGTCATAGGTGGCGGTGTGTGTCTTGATTCTAAAAGCCGACCAGAATTCAGCTTGGTTTGATAGGTATCTACTGAAGAAAGACAAAGAATAGACGTGATTGTGAAGCTTTAATATCGGTCATTTAGAATGATAAAAGCGAGTAGCCAAATAAAATGTTCTCGCTTTTTTAATCAATTACCACGTTCGATTCGAGATAAAAATTACCCAGTAAACTCATCAGAATCGGGACGATTGGTAAACTGCACACCATTTAAGAAGTCGCACAGCAGTTGGTCTTCACACTGTTTGTAGTTTTTATTGTTTGGCTTGCGGAAATACGCACCAATTTCGTATTTACTTAAACTAATACCAACTACTTCTAATACGTCCAACACATCTTCTGCTTTCATGTCTAGCGCAATACGCAGCTTCATGAGAATCATGTTGTTGGTCAACGTGACTTCTGGCTTAGGTTGCTCGCCATCTTTTTTTCCTCGCTTGAGGTTAATAAAGCCATTTAAGAATACCGCTAACTCTTGATCCTTCATCTTAACGCAAGATTTGTCGCTTTCATCTTTTAACCAGTTTTCCACTTTATCGTGAGCCACAGTGACTTCGGCTTGCCCGAAAGCTTTCATTATCTGTGCGTTTTTAAGGTTTAACGCGTGTTGGATACGACGTAAAATTTCGTTGTTAGTCACTAGGGATTCCTAAAATGAGTTCTAAGGGTGAATAAAAAACCATCAATGACATGCGATCTGTGGGGGTCTTTATTCAATAGCGTAGTTGACGGTGACTCTAACAGAGAACACGTTTCTTCGGTAGGTTAAAAAATGGAAATAAGACGGCCTATTCGAACGAGTTAGCTAAGTTGGTAAGCCCCCACTTGCTCTCGCCCTTGATCAAGAGCATGAGGGTTGGCTAAAAACGCGTTGATGGTATGGGCGAACTGCTGGCCCAAGAGAGCGGAAAAGGCCGCCACGTTTCCTGCGTTGTAACGAACGTAGTAGGCTGCGCGAACGTATTCGCCCAAGTTTTCAATGGCGCGCGCTTGCTCGGCTTCGCCTTGATACGCTTGTACCGCTTGGTGTAGTGCCACCTGAATGCGGCTTAAGCTCGCTTCGCTGTAGATGTTGTTCAACGTGTCAGCTGAGGCAGAAAACCAACTACTGTAACAGGCGTAATCTGCGCTGGAGATGGCAGCGGCAAGATCGGGCGACTGCTGCAATTGGGCAACATCGCATTGGGTTTGTGCAAAAGAAGCACCAGAGACCGATGCGAGTAAACAAGCCAGAGCCAAACGGCGACGAGGGAAAGGAAGAAGAGACATAACCACACTCATTGATTAGTAAAATGATTTGAGCGGTGTGTTATATGCCCTGCGCGTTATGAAATGAAACTTGTCTCATAAATTTTATGAGCTCAGTTCAGAAAATAGATTTATTACTCTAATTTATAGATCTGACGGCACGAATTTTACTCGTTGAAAACGTTAATAAAAAATTAAATAAATGGAACGAAGTAACGTATAAACAGAGTCAACTTTGACTCAAAAACACGCTTTTGCAGCGGGAAAAAGTTTGCGGTAACGTGTTTGACCAGTGAATAAGGAGTCAACGTTTGAGACAGTTTTTTATTTTACGACATGGGCAAACCCTGTTTAATGCCGAGCAAAAATTACAAGGGCACTGCAATTCACCATTAACGGAAAAAGGTCAGCGCCAAGCATTGAGTGTGGGTCGAGTATTGCAAGCCCATCTTGAGTCAGGCTCATATCACGTCTATTCCAGTTCGTTGGGCCGAGCGTTGCAAACGGCAGAGATCGTTTGTCAGCAGTTAGGCTTTGCAGTAGAAGAGATCATCGCCGACGACCGATTAAAAGAGTTCTCGTTAGGGGATTGGGAGCAAAAAACCTTGCCCGAGTTGCAAGCGACACGGCCGGATCTTCTCGATGAGGCGGATTGGTATCTGCAAGCACCCAACGGTGAACGTTATGAACAAGTACAACAACGTTTATCACAATGGTTGGAAACGCTGCCAGAAACGGGGCGCTTTGTGGTCGTGAGTCATGGTTTAACGGGTATTGTGCTTCGCGGTATGCTGCTTGATTTGGACTATGAACAAGTATGGCAGCAAGATCTTCCGCAAGATGCGTTTTTTAAGATCGTGAATGGCCAGGTGGAGCGTGTAGACTGCCCACTTGTCGATCTCGCGACGTTAGCGATGCCTGCTTAGTGTATGGCAAGGCTTCGATAACCACCAACCAGAGCCCACGGTTCTGGTTGGTGGTTTTTATGCGGTGATATTACATCAAACTTAAGCTATGTCAGTTGCTTACAGCTCGTAACGTAAGCCGAAGTGGTAGTAGCTTTCATCGGCATGCGCTCCCCCAAAGGAAGTTTCTTGGCCGCTGCTGTAGCCGCGCTCGCCGTTGCGATCCACATAGCTGGTGTAAATGGAGGAACGAGCGGTCAGCTTGTATTGCACTTCTAAGGTGGTATCGTTCAGTTCTAGCTCGTCGCCGCCGCTGTTTTGCAATGAGCGATAACCTGCACGCAGCGCCCATTTGTCGCTCAGGTTATACACCGCCGTCAGCTCCGTCACTTTATCGGTACTGGTTTGTGCGTAGAAGCCTTGCAGTTCATCTTCAGAATAGAGCGCCCCGAGCATCACATCACCCAAGTAATAACGTGTGCCGACACCCCAAAAAGTGTAATCGGTGTCGTTGCCTTCACGTGCGTCACCTTTGTTTTTCTGCATCGCCACCACGGGCGCTAGGCGGCCAAAGTCCCCCATGTCGATGGTGTAACGCAGCGCGGCGTTGTAGCCGTAATCGAGCTCGGAAGTGTTGTTGCCCAGAATGTAAGCGGCAGAAACATCAAGATTGCCGAACTGATTTTGGTATTGCAGTGTACCGTCTTGACGGAAAACCTGAGTGGCGGTTTTGTCCACTTTGTTGGCTTGGCGCGCCATCGAAACGTCGGAAGAAGCAAACACATCGCCAATGTCAGTGAACATGATCAAGCCCGACGAAACACGGCCACCCGTGATACGGCCATACTCTTTGGCATCAATCCCCGCCCACACATAACGCGCAGTCAGAGCCGGTTTGTCGTTCACTTGGTTGGCGTATTCTGCCGCGCCAACTTGATACTGCGCCATGCCGATCACCGACGCATGCTCGTTAATGGTTTGCGAACCGCTCAGGCCAATACGGCCATCAAACTCGCCCTTGCCATCGCCATGTGTATTGTTTTTGTTGGTGATGTTGAAGCCCAAACGAGAATAGAGATCGACCGTTGAGCCATCCTCTGCTTGATAAATTTCTGCCGCCAAAACGGTGTTAGAGATAAATGCCGCAGGAAGTAGCACAGAGAGAAGCGTTTTTTTCATTTTCATAACCTCAATGAGATGGGAAGTTTTCCGTTTTTCAGACACAGCAGCGCCCCTTCCGATGGTTCGAAATCCTAAAAGCGGTGTCTGTAGGGTTGGGTTAAGGAGTGCGCCCTTGAGTGCTCAAAGGCGCGGCCAGTTCATTCCTATAGGGGGAAGAATGAATCAGCTTAAATCGACGTCTTTGCTGCCAAAGAAGTAGGTGGCGAGGAAGCCGACCACGTAGGAGATGATCAGGCCAACCACGAAGACCGCCATGCCAGCGAAGATGCCGCTGTGCGATGTCATCAGTGGGATCGCCACGATACCAGAAGGGCCAAACACGGTATTCAAACCGACAGGTAAGCCAAGGTAGGAAACCAAGCCGATGAAGAAGCCGCCCGCCGCGCCCCCAATACAGGCCGTCACAAACGGTTTGACGCGTGGCAGGGTGACGCCGTAAATCAATGGCTCACCGATGCCGAGAATGCCCGGGATGATCGCCCCTTTCACTTGCGTGCGCAGCACCGCGTCTTTCTTCGCTTTGAAATAAAGTGCCAGTGAAGCCCCCACTTGGCCGCCGCCCGCCATCGCCAAAATGGGGAACAGTGAGTTAAAACCTTGCGCTTCCATCAGCGCAAAATAAACAGGCACAAAGCCTTGGTGGATACCAAACACTACCGAAATCAAAAACAGACCAGCAAGAATCGCCGCGCCCAGCGGGTTGTCGTTGAGGTTTAAGAACAGCCAAGACATGCCTTTGAACAGCTCGCCACCGATAGGCATGATCACCACAAACGTGACCACACCCATGATCAGCAGCGTGACCACTGAGGTAAGAATCATGTCGAGATCATCGGGCATGTATTCACGCACTTTGCGTTCCACTTGCGCACCAATGATCGCCGCCAGCAGAACGCCGATAATGTTGCCTCGCGGGTCAATGGTGTAGCCAAAGAACTCACTCATGCCCGAGTAGATGCCAGAGGTGGCATCTGGGTTGTAGCCCAGCACAAAGAGTGACGCGAGAATGGCGCCGTTCACACCAGAGCCACCAAAGGCTTGCTGCGCGTTATAGCCGATCAAGATGCTAAGGAAGGCAAACAACCCCTTGCCAAACACTTTCATGTAGGCGATCAGATCGAGCATAAACTGGCTTGGGGTTTGCTCCAGCACGAACATTTGCTCAAGCAGCGTAGCAAAACCAAGCAGCAAACCCGCGGCAATGAAACCGGGGATCAGCGGGGTGAAAATGGTGGCAAACTTGCTCAAAAAGCGTTGCACCGCGCTGGTCTGTTTGCTCTTCATTTGCTTTTTCTGCTCAGCGGCAACGCTGGAGAGATCGTTCGCGTCGCTGGCAATAGCCTGTTCTTGCACATCGCCATTAATGACGCTTTCAATCAGCTTGTTCATCAGCTCGGCCGCTTGCTGCGCTTTGCCGGGGCCAAGGATGATCTGAAATTGCTCATCGCTTTCCACCACGCCCATGACGCCGGGGATCCGCTTAATCACAGCCTGATCTGCCACGCCATTGTTGGCCAGCGTTAAGCGAAGTCGGGTCATGCAGTTGCCACATTTGCTGACATTACTGCTGCCGCCCACCGCAGCCAGCAGCTGCGAGATCATTGTTTGGGTTATCTTTGCCATAACGGTCTCCTTGAAACCTTAATGGTTACTTGTCGTTCAGCGCAGCGCGGATAAAACCGTTGTGCTGTTGTAATTTGTTTTTGGCTTGCTCGGCATCTAGGCCAGAAAGAATCATTAAAATCGCGGTCTTGCAGTGGCGATCGCATGCTTTGAGCGCTTCTTCTGCTTCTTCTGCGCACACGCCAGTGGCCTCTACAACGATGTTGGTTTGGCGTTGGATCAGCTTGGCGTTGGTTGCTTCCACATCCACCATCAAATTGCCAAACACTTTGCCACTGCGGATCATCGCGCCGGAGGTCAGCATATTGAGCACCAGTTTTTGCGCCGTGCCTGCTTTCATGCGAGAAGAGCCTGTGACCACTTCTGGGCCCACCACCGGCAAAATGGCGATTTGCGCCGCATCGGCCATTGGGCAAACCGGATTACAGGCGATCGACACCGTTGTTGCACCCATTAAGGTGGCGTATTCCAAACCGCCCAACACATAAGGTGTGCGTCCGCTTGCGGCAATGCCGACCACCACATCGTTGGCTGTCAGGTTGAGTGATTTGAGATCGTTTTGCGCCAGCTCTCGGTTGTCTTCGGCATTTTCCACCGCTTTTAGAATGGCAGTGTGGCCACCGGCAATCAGGCCAACCACGAGCTCTGCCGGAGTGCCGTAAGTTGGTGGGCACTCACTGGCATCAAGAATACCTAAGCGGCCCGAGGTACCTGCGCCCATGTAAATCAAACGGCCACCGTGGGCAAACGCATGTGTGATGGCATCCACCGCTTGGGCGATGTGCGGCAAAACCGCTTCCACCGCCAGTGCGACTTTCTGATCTTCTTGATTGATGACTCTGAGCATCTCGACGGTGGACAGGGTATCAATCTCTGCACTGGCTGGGTTGCGGCTTTCTGTAACCAAACGGCTTAAATCAATTTTCATGGTGGACATTTCTCGATAATAGGTTTTGAACTGAGGGCGATTCTATGGAATAAAATATTCTATTTTGGTGATAAAAATCACACTTAAGGTTATTCTTTAGGCAGATAAACTCTGGAATAATGGGACTAATTCAAAGGTAATAATGACCGTTATTTAAAGAAAAGTCGCTTTTAATTAGTGGTTTGCTGTTTTCGGTTTTTATTTCTCGTTTGGAATAATTTATTTAAACTTTTTTGAGGTTTTACTGTGTCCGTTATCAATAAAATCGTCGCAAGACGAACTCATTTGTCGCAAAGTGGCCGAGTGATTGGCGATTGGATTGTAGAAAATGCAGAAAAAGCGGCGCAATTAACCAGCCAAGAGTTGGCAGAGCAGGCACAAGTGAGCCAATCGAGCATCGTCAAGTTTACTCAGCGACTTGGCTTTAAAGGTTACAGTGCGTTTAAGCTTGCCCTGACGGAAGAAATTGGTCGCAAACAAGCGATGCAGGCTACGCCGTTGCACAGCGATATTCTGGCCGATGATCCGCTGGCGGTGATTGCACAAAAGCTGATTAAAGCCAAAACCGACGCGATGTTTCAAACCACCAATGCGCTTTCGTATGAAGCGTGCCATCAAGCGGTGCAGTGGTTGAGTGAGGCAAGGCGCGTGCAGATCGTCGGCATTGGAGGCTCTGCGCTAACGGCAAAAGACCTCAGTTATAAGCTGCTTAAATTGGGCATCACCACCTTGGCCGAGCAAGACAGCCATGTGCAGATCGCGGTGGCGCGCACTTTGAGCGAACAAGATGTGCAAATTGCCATCTCGTTTTCAGGAGAGCGCAAAGAGATTTTGGTGGCGGCCGAAGCGGCCAAAGAGCAGGGGGCGAAAGTGATTGCGCTCAGCTCCCCGAAAAAAAGCCGACTACGCCAAATTGCCGATATGACCTTCGACACCATTGCCGATGAAACCGAACATCGCAGCTCGGCGATTGCTTCACGCAGCGCACAAAACGTCATCACCGATTTGCTGTTTATCATTCTGGTGCAACTGCGTGATGAGAGCGCAAGGCAGATGATCAGTGACATCTCCTCTGATATTCGACAGATTTTGTAGCTCAGCGCGATTCATTGCGCTCACCCCGAGCAAGTGGTGAATTGCTTAACAATTTTGTGAACCATCGTGTCTTGCGAAATCAGCAAGTTAGCTGCGATGGTGTGCGCCTCGCTTGCTAGACCCGACAATAACTCCTATCATGTCGCGGTTTTTCTCTTCTTTGGATGCTTTTATGCTCAAATCGTCTCTTTCGCCTTCCTCTTCCAATCTGGTTCTTAGCATTCTTGATTTGGTGTTGAACGAAGGTTCGCCTCTGGATAGAGCCTATTCTCGCCACTTCTCTGAGTTGAATTTGATCAGCGCAGAGCAAGCACGTATTACGATGGTGACTGGCGATGTGCTGCGCCGCCTCAACCTATACTGCTTTTTGGCCGATATCGATGCGTCGAACATCAGCCGCGAGAGCATGCGTTTGATTCACATTTGGCATAAATTCCACGGCTTAGCGCTGCCAAAAACCAATTACGCAGAAGCGATTGAAGACGATCTTTTCCAAGCAAAAATGGAAGAAGCCAAAGCGCAACCCGCCCTTTGGGATGGTTGTCCAGAGTGGCTTGATGTGTTGGGTGAGCGTGAGTTAGGCGAACAATGGCCAGCAGAGCGTAGCGCGCTGGCGAAACCGGCTAAGCGTTACTTACGCGTTAACTTACTCAAGTGTGACCGTGATGATCTCGCCAAACGTTTGAACAAAGAAGGTGTGAGCACCGTGCCGGTGGACGGTGTGGAAAGTGCGCTGGAAGTGACGTCAAACTCAGCCCTATTTAAGACGCAATCTTTTGCTGATGGTTGGTTTGAGCAGCAAGATGCTGGCTCACAAAAAGTCGCGGCGGCATTGGAGGTAAAACCGGGCATGCGCGTGATCGATGCGTGTGCGGGCGCAGGGGGCAAAACTTTACACTTGGCCGCGATGATGGCAGGTAAAGGCCGTTTGCTGGCGATGGATGTAGAAGAGTGGAAGCTCAACAACCTTAAAGAGCGTGCGCGCCGTGCTGGTGCACATAACGTTGAAACCCGTTTGATCACCAGCAGCAAGACCATCAAGCGTTTGAAGCTGTCGGCGGATCGCGTGTTGCTCGATGTGCCGTGTTCAGGCCTTGGCGTTCTCAAACGTAACCCAGATGCCAAATGGCGTGACACCGAAGAGCGTTTGCCAGTATTGATGGAGCTGCAAGCCCACATTTTGGCTAGCTATAGCCGTATGGTGAAAGTGGGTGGCATGTTGGTTTACGCGACGTGCTCCATCATGCCATGTGAAAACCGTGGTCAGGTGGATGCCTTCTTAGCGGCGAACCCACATTTCCGTTTGATCGATGATGAGAACATCACCCCAGCCAATTCCGGCTTTGATGGTTTCTACTTAGCGCGTTTAGAGCGCATCGCAGAATAACCTAGCGATTGACCCGTGATAAAAAAGCCAGAATCGATATTCTGGCTTTTTTTATTGGAACGAGCGAAGCGCCTGTGGCGAAGATTGATCAGCTGAATGAATGCTAACAGCCTGCTTACGTCGCCATTGCGCAAAGCGTGACTGGGCACCCGACTCTTCTCTTTAGGGCGAGATTCTCCTCATTTCAGGAGGGGAAATGTGCGATAGTGCGCAGCAGAAAATGCCCGTTGTGAACGTTGGAAGATGCGAAATGAACAGAACTGAAAAGCAAAAAATGTTGGCTGGAGAGCCTTACAATGCGTGGGATGAAGAGCTGTATGGGCTGCGAATTGAGTGTCGTAAAACCTTGCAGCGATTGAACAATGCGATCCCTGATAGCACCGAATGGCGAGAAGCCATCGACCAGTTGATCCCCCAATCGCAAGGTGCCTATCTCGAACCGCCGTTTCGTTGTGACTACGGCGCAAACATCACTTTAGGCAAAAACTTCTACGCCAACTTTAACTGTGTGGTGCTGGATGTTGCTCCTGTGGTGATTGGCGATAATGTGCTGTTTGCCCCCAACGTGCAAATATACACGGCGGGTCATCCGCTGGACGTAAAAAGCCGCGTGGAAGAGGGCATTGAGTTTGGCACACCGATTACCATTGGCAACAATGTGTGGCTCGGTGGCGGCGTGATTGTGTGCCCTGGCGTGACGATTGGTGATAACAGCGTCATCGGCGCAGGCTCGGTGGTCACCAAAGATGTGCCTGCCAATGTGGTTGCGGCGGGCAATCCGTGTCGTGTGATTCGGACGTTGGACGCCACGATTTGATAAACAACTTTTGTTGGTTGATAAAAAATTTTTATCAAAACTCTCCCTTGAACTCTCTCTAACTGACCCTATTTTTTTCTGCGAGAGCGCTGGATAGCCTCTCGCCAGAATTTTATCTATCAACCTGTCTTTTATCTTTTTGAGAATTAAGTAGGAGGCAATCTCAATGAACATTCGTCCTTTAAATGACAAGCTGATTGTTGAACGACAAGAAGTGGAAAACAAATCTGAAGGGGGAATCGTTTTAACCTCTCAATCGGTTAAAAAATCCAATCGCGGCAAAGTGATCGCCGCTGGCCTAGGTAAACGTCTTGAAAATGGTGAACGCGCATCGATGGAAGTAAAAGTCGGTGATGTGGTGATTTTTAATGACGGCTATGGCGTGAAAACAGAAAAAATGGATGGGAAAGAGTACTTGATCCTGTCTGAATCTGATGTGTTAGCCATCGTTGAGTAATGCATTTTAGTTATGGTGAAAAGAGGAGAGTATCATGGCTGCAAAAGATGTTTTATTTGCAAATGACGCACGTCAAAAGATGCTGAAAGGGGTCAACCTACTGGCTGATGCAGTGAAAGTGACACTGGGTCCCAAAGGTCGCAATGTCGTGCTGGATAAGTCATATGGCGCGCCAAGCATCACTAAAGATGGTGTTTCTGTCGCCAAAGCCATTGAATTAAAAGACAAGTTCGAAAACATGGGCGCACAAATGGTGAAACAAGTGGCGTCCAAAGCCAATGACGAAGCCGGGGATGGCACCACCACCGCAACCGTGTTGGCTCAAGCCTTGATCAACGAAGGGTTGAAAGCCGTTGCGGCTGGTATGAACCCAATGGATCTCAAACGCGGGATCGACAAAGCGGTTGATTCGGCGGTCGAGAAATTACGTGCGATGGCTCAACCATGCAGCGACAAAGAATCGATCACACAAGTAGGTTCTATCTCTGCCAACAGCGATCGTGCGATCGGTGACATCATTGCCGAAGCGATGGAAAAAGTGGGTCGCAACGGTGTGATTACCGTGGAAGAGGGCCAAGGTCTTAGCAACGAACTCTCTGTCGTCGAGGGGATGCAATTTGACCGTGGCTATTTGTCGCCCTACTTCATCACCAACCAAGATTCTGGTGCGGTCGAGCTCGATAACCCTTATATCTTGTTGGTGGATAAGAAAGTCAGCAGTATTCGCGAGTTGCTTCCAGTGTTGGAGTCGGTAGCGAAAGCCTCCCGTTCACTGCTGATCATCGCAGAAGATATTGATGGTGAAGCGTTGGCAACGCTGGTGGTAAACAACCTACGTGGCATTGTGCGTGCTGCGGCGGTGAAAGCCCCTGGCTTTGGTGATAACCGCAAAGCGATGTTGGAAGACATTGCCGTGCTCACTGCTGGTACTGTGATTTCGGAAGAGATCGGCCTAGAGCTTGAAAAAGCGACAATTGAACAGTTGGGTAGTGCGAAGAAAGTTACCATTACCAAGGACACCACAACGATTGTTGGTGGTGCGGCGCAAGAAAGTGCTATCCGCGATCGTGTGGCGACCATTGAAAAGCAGATCGAAAATACCACGTCAAGCTACGACAAAGAGAAACTTCAGCAGCGCATTGCTAAGCTTTCTGGTGGTGTGGCCGTGATTAAGATCGGCGCGGCAACCGAAGTGGAAATGAAAGAGAAGAAAGACCGTGTGGATGACGCTTTGCATGCGACTCGTGCAGCGGTTGAAGAAGGTATTGTCGCAGGTGGTGGCGTGGCATTGACTAAGATTGCCAGCGAGCTTGCGGATCTGAAAGGTGATAATGACGACCAAAATGTGGGGATTCGTGTGGCGCTACGTGCCATGGAAGAACCACTGCGTCAGATTGCTATCAACGCAGGTGATGAAGGTTCGGTGGTTGCCAACGCCGTTAAAGCGGGTGACGCTCACTATGGCTACAACGCCGCGACTGGCGAGTATGGCAACATGATCGAAATGGGTATTTTGGATCCAGCGAAAGTCACGCGCTCTGCGTTGCAATACGCTGCGTCTGTCGCCGGCTTGATGATCACCACCGAAGCGATGATCACCGATCACGTCGCAGACACATCGTCTGAAATCTAGTGAGACTTTGGCGGGCAAACGCCCGCCAAATAGGATGAGGTTGATGTTATGACACGTTTGCCATCATTGTCGTTTTCAGTGCGTGAGACGGGAAAAGCTTGCTCAAATACCGATTGGCCAAGTGTGATCTGTTTTCCCCGCGTCACTAAAGGTCATCCGGAGTTTTCTATTAAGAAGGGGCTAACAAAACCGGCCAGAGTGGTGGTGTTCACCATTGATGTCTCTCAACTGATGCGAGCTGGTGAACGCGTTATCCATTAACGCCTCTCTTGGTTCTCTGTGTTTCCCCTCTCTTTTTTGGCCGCAAACCACGCGGCCTTTTTTACTCTCGCAAACGCGTTACCCACTGTGCAACGCGTTCGCCAAGGTATTGAGCGGTGGCCAAATCGCTCGGGTGCGCTTGGCCTTCCATACCTTGTGCCACGATGCCACTTTGTTGCCCAAGTCGGTTTAACCCTTGTGGACTAAAGCCGCCAGCCACATCTAAGTTGACCCACAACATACCGTGTTGAGCGGCGAAAGTGGTTAGGTATTGAAGGGTGCTGGATTGATCACCGTTGTAACCCCCACCGCTGGTAAACCCTGCTGCCAGTTTATTGGCCCAGCGTTGATCGGCCCAGAATTCGCTACTGGCATCGGCAAAGGCTTTAAATTGGGCGGAAACGCCCCCCATGTAGGTTGGCGAGCCAAAGATAATCGCGTCGCAGCTAAGGAGCGTTTCAAACAGTTCTGGGTGTTCAAAACGACCTTCAATAATGGAAGTACCCTCAATGCGGTGTTCGATGACCTGCACATCTTGCGCGTGAATGCCGTCGATGATGGCTTGGGCGAGTTGGTGGGTGATGTCGGTTTTGCTGAAATAAACAACGGCGATTTTCTTCAAAATATGCTCCTTAGTTGCGGATATTCATGGCTTGCTATGTTCAAGTGGCGCAAGGTTAATTCCTCAAGTTAACTTGAGGTCAAGAGGCGGGAGCGAATTTTTGCAGATAAAAAAACGCCCTGAACAGGTTCTGGTCAGGGCGTTGGTGGTGAGACGAAGTATTGGTTAGCTGACTGCGCGAACTTTGCCTTGTTTGAGATCACTCAGCACTTGCGCTTTTGGACCATCGGCAATCACGCTGCCTTTTTCCATCACAATTACGCGGTCGACCACGTCTAGCATCGAGGTTTTATGGGTGATCAAAATCAGTGTTTCACTCGGCTTGAGCTGAGAAAGCTGATATTTGATCTGCATTTCAGAGCGGTTATCCATTGCGCTGGTGGGCTCATCCATCAGCAACACCGGTGGTCTGCCGAGGAAGGCTCGAGCGATGGATACCGCTTGACGCTGGCCACCTGAGAGCATGGCGCCCCCTTCACCAACTTGGCGCTCTAGGCCAGCAGGATCGGCTTGGGTGAACGTGGTGACCCCAGCGCGGTTTGCGGCATCAAGCACATCACGGTCATCCACAAGAGGTCGGCCTAAGGTGATGTTTTCGCGAATGGTGCCAAAAAACAGATTGCTGTCCTGCGGTACACAGCCGATGTTGCGGCGGATATCGACATGGTGGAGCTGTTGAATGTCGGTATCGTCAATGCGTACGTGCCCGGCAGTGGGTTGATAAAGACCCATGATCAGGCGCTCTAATGTGGTTTTGCCTGAGCCAATTCGGCCAATGATCGCCACTTTTTCACCTGGGTTGATGGTGATGCTCAAATCACGAATGGAGGCGACGGGGGCATCTGGGTAGTGGAAGGTGACGCGATCCAGCTCCACTTTGCCTTGCACCATAGGGCGGTGAATGTAGCGTTTGCCTTCTTCCTGCTCGTCGGGCATTTCCATCACTTGGTTAATGATGGTCATGGAGGATTTGGCTTGATTATAACGAGTCGAAAGCAGTGAAAGCTGAACCAGTGGACCAATCGCTTTGCCACTGAGCATCGTGGCCGCAATCAAGCCACCCATGGTAAGGTCGCCGTTCGAAATCAAATAAACGCCTAAAATAATCATCGCCACGTTGGCACTTTGCTGCACAAAACCAGCGGCATTTTGGATGCTGTCGGTGAGTCGGCGAGTCTTGATGTTCCAGTTCGCCATGTGTGCGACGGCTTCTTCCCAGCGGTATTGGAACTGGCCTTGTGCGCTAAACAGTTTCACGGTTTCTAAACCCGCTAAGCTCTCAATCAGGTTGGCGTATTTCTGCGATGCCAAGCGTGAACCTTCTTCAATTGAGCGGCGCAGCGGACCTTGGATCAGCGCAGAGTGAATCATCAAAATCACCACGCCTGCGATCGGCACATACACTAAATCGCCAGCCATCAGCCAGATAAGCAGGAGGAAGAGTAAGGCAAACGGCAAATCAATCAGCGCGCTGACGGTGGCCGACGTAAAGAATTCGCGAATGGATTCAAACTCTTGCAAGTGACGCGCAAATGCTCCGACGGACGTTGGTTTGGATTCCATTCGAATGCCCATCACTTTGCTAAACAACTTCGATGAGATGAGAATGTCGGATTTTTTCCCCGCCACATCGATGAAGTAATTGCGCAGCATTTTGAGGATGAAGTCGAATAGGAAGACGACAAAGATCCCGCTCGCCAACACCCATAGCGTTTCAAACGCGAGGTTCGGCACCACTTTGTCATAGACAATACGAGTAAACATCGGCGCGGCGATGGCAAATAAGTTGATCAGGATAGAGGCGATCAGCACATCACGATAGATGTGTTTGGACTGCCATAACGTTGACCAAAACCAGTGTCCTTCACGTGTTTTGAGGATTTCTGGTGAACGTTCATCGTATCGAAACTGCTTTTTGACGAGGAAGTAACGCCCAGTGTACTGAGCTTTCAACTCTTCGAGCGGGATAAGTACCGGCACCATACCACTTTCGAGCGTAGTGATTTCTGCTTCACCAGCCTCTTTATTGACGCTGTTAAGAACGCAGGAATCACCTCCTTTCAATAGTAAAATCGCTGGGAGCACTAACGTGGAGATATCGTCTAACTCGGCACGATTCTCTTTAGCTACCAGTCCGGCACGCTCTGCGGAACGAGGCAGGAGAAACGGTGTCAGTTTGCCATCCGCCAGCGGAAGCCCATTAATCAGCGCTTCCGGTGAGTTCGCTAAGCCATAATAACGACTGACGTAAATCAGCGAGTTTAACAATGGATCTTTCATGAGATAACCTTACTACTCTTTATCTACGATGAAGCCCTGGAATACTTCAACAAAATGCTCTGCTAGGAAATCCAACTGAGTTTGCGTTTCCACGCGTGAGGCAATGGTGGTGATGCCTAAATTGTGTGCCGCACGCGAAATCGACGTCAGTGTGAACTTCTGTTTTTCGTCGTCCAAATTATGGGTAAACAAGTAATCCAGTTTTACGTAATTTGGACGATACTCGTTGATGTAATCCAATGAATGGAAGTTACGGCCATAGTTGTCGACACCAAATTCGGCTCCTGCATTGCGGATAGCATGACACAGCAACGCCGTATGGTGAGGCTGCTGAATAAAGCTCTCTTCTGCAATTTCAAAATGGAGTAAATTAGCCACCTCACGATTTTTCTCTAAGGTGTTGGTGAGCCAACGAATAAAGCTAGGTTGAGAGAGGCTGCTCTGAGCAATGTTGATCGCAAGTGGCTCGGCGATGATGCCGCCTTGCAGTTTATCAATCATTGCAGAGATAACGTATTGGTCGAAAATGTGCGTTGCTTCTAGCTGCTCTAGCGCATAAAGGTACTGATTTGCTCGGTAAATTTGGCCATCTTTCTCAATGCTAGAGAAAACCTCGCGATGGAAGGTGTGTCCACTGCCTGTGTTGGCGGATTGGAAACGGAACTGAATCCATTGATGGTGAATCGCTTCTTCCACCAACGCTTTCCATTGCTGTTTACCCATCATGCTGCCTTGGCTATCACTGCCGACAAAGCCGTATTTTTTCTCTGGAGAGGTTTTTGCTTTGGAAAGGGCGTTGTCCACCATAGAAAGCATTTCTGAGCGCGTTTTACCTTCTTTAATGTAAGCAAGACCGAGTGAGACTTTGGCATCGGCAGTACCGGTTGGATCGGTATTGATCATATGTACGCAGTTGACAATGCTGTCGGCGACAATTTTGAGTTCACTTTCATCCATATGTGGGAAGATCAAACCAAACTCATCACTGGAAATACGCGCAAGCGTCACGCCGGGAATGGATATCGTACTCTCGAGTTGCTTCGCCAGTTCTGCCACCATACGGTCAGCCGATTGGTAATCTTTGCTGTCGTACACTTCACCGATGTACTCTGCATTGAGCACCGCCACACCACCCGGTGAGCTTTCAGCAAGCCACTGATCCAATTGGCTAATGTAGTATGAACGGTTGCCCAGTTTGGATACTGGGTCAATGTAGGCTTGTTCACGTAGGCGTTGGGCTTCTTTCGCTTGTTCTTTAAAAGAGACTTCAATCTGTGCGGACATGCGGTTGATGCCGTCAACCACAGCAATCAGATCTTTGGTATGAGGGCGGTCAAGCGGGTTGCCAAACTTGTTGTTGGCGATGTCGTTCATCTTCTGAATAATTGCGGTCAGCGGCTTCAACGAACGTTTTAAGATATACGCGATAGAAATCAAACCAATTAGAAAGACACCAGCAAACGCTGTGAGTAGACGAATTAAGGCCTTCCAAAGCTGTTCATAGGCCGCGCCTGGGTGACTGACAATTTCGACCTCGGCCAGTTGTAACCAACCACTGGTCACGATGCGCTGATCATGAATGCGCTGGAATAGGTCAAGTTGACTAAACCAGGTGGGTACAGAAGACGGTTTAATCGGATAAGTACGGATGATTTCTTCACCAGATTCGAGGAAAATCAATCGAACAACAGAATATGAACTTCCATCGAACAAAGCGTTGATCACGGACTCAACCGCAACACGGTCTTTATCCTTCAGATAAGGCGCAAGAGCCAACCCCACCGTATTGATGGTGTTATTCATTTCTGAGCGTTGCTGCTGTTCTAAACTGTTCCGAGTCGTATTGAACTCGATGACGAAAACCGATGCCATCAGTATTACGAAGACAGTTATCATACCAACAACGAGTTGTTTATATAGTGTCATGCTCATTACTCATCATAATTGATAAGGGGTTTATTCAATTTGAGTGTTTTTTCTCTAGAACGGAGATCGTTCCAAAGGCTAAGTCGGGATGAATCGCCTGCTAATTGACCGCTGGTATTGGCAGATTTCATCAACCAAAGATTTTTACCGTTAAAGCTGTAAATCGGCAGTAAGTCTAGACGTTTTGATGCCTGCATAATCTTTGGATTGATGTTATCCAAAATCAGAGGCTCAGAACTGGGTGTTTTATAGTATGCCAAAACCATATGGAACTGATTGAGTTCTATTGCTTTAACGTATACCAAACGGAGTTTATTATCTGAGACACCCAGTTCGATCAAAGAAAAATACTTGGCAATTGTGAAGTCCTCACAGTCGCCCGCATTACTGCCTAAAAATTCTAACGGCGTGGCCCAATAATCTTTCTGCCCCCATAAATCGATATCGTTGACAAAATAGAGTTGGTTAAAAAAATCATTAATTCCTTCCAGTTTTTCTTGTTCATCTAATAATTTAAATAAATCAATGTATTCGCGCCAAGTGTTGACACGCTGGCCAGCGCGTTCACCATAGGTCTTGGTGACGGCATCAATCCATTTTTGCTCTGTGGTATTGAGTGCTTGCGAGTAAAATCCAGTCATGCTTAGCCCCACCAGCAGTACCCAGTGAGCTATAGACTTTAAGCGACGTATCATCCGGAGACACGGGGGATACGCGCTATGGCGTTTACTCTTTAAGTGCATTGCTTTGCGCGCTAAGTATTGGCTTGAGTAAATAATCAAGAACGGTTCGTTTACCGGTAATGATGTCTACCGATGCGGTCATGCCGGGAATAATCGGTAGCTCCGCATCTTGACCAAAATTGGTTTTTTCGGTTCGAACGCGAACAATGTAAAAACTGTTTCCCTCTTCATCTTGGGTGGTATCGGCGCTGATGTGCTCCAGTTCGCCATCCAAGCCGCCATATTTGGTGAAGTCATACGCGGTGAACTTGACCACAGCAGGCAGATTTGGACGTAAAAAAGCAATGTCTTGCGGGGCGATTTTTGCTTCCACTAATAAAGAGTCTTCCGTTGGTACTATTTCAACGATATCCATACCCGGCTGGATGACGCCACCGACGGTGTTAATGTTGAGGGTTTTGATTTTGCCTGTGACTGGAGAGACGACAACCGTTCTCTTAACGCGATCACGTAAACCCACGGTGGATTCCACTAACGCAGAGAGTTGATCTTGTGCTTTGTTGAGCTGATCTTGCTGCTCCGAACGGAATTTGAGTGCCGCATCAATTCGGCTAAGCATCGCTTCTCGAATGGATGACTGAAGCACAGGAATTTTCAGTTCAGTCGAGGTGAGCTCACGTCGTGTGTCGTTCACTTGGCGCTGCAACTTGAGCAGTTCGATTTTTGGTACGATGCCTTCATCAGCCAGTGGTTGCGTGATTTCCAGCTCTTTTTTGGCAAATTGATGGCCCTGCCTTAAGTTTTGTACGCGAGCTTGGATTTCGACATAGTCTTGCTGTTTTTGCTTTACTTGTTGAGTAAGTACCGAAATCTGGTTACGGAGATTGTTGAGATCTTGACGATACTGCGCACGTTGGCGTGCCAGCAGTTCCGGTTGGCTTTGTTCAAGTTCGGTCGGGAAGTTTAATTGGCTGTAGCGGATCACTACGCTTTTCTCCCATTCGTCATTGCTGAACTCTTCGTCGATTTCCACGCTATCGATGGAAGTGGTGAGCTGGATCACTGCCGCCATTAAGTTGGCGACCTGTTGTTCACGTTCACGATAATCTGAGCGAAAACGCGTATCATCAATCAGCAATAACTGTTGGCCTTTTTGCACCAACTGGCCCTCTTTGACCAAAATTTCTTTCACCAATCCGCCTTCGAGGTTTTGCACGATTTGGATTTGAGAAGAAGGAATCACTTTTCCCTGGCCTACGGTCACTTTGTCGATTTCAGCCCAAGCGGCCCAACCGATGGCAACGGCAAAAAACAGAACAATCACCCACAACATCAAGCGGGCATTGGTCGGGGTATTGAGAAGCAAAGCGGCGGTTTTGTCATCTACAAAATCGAGCTCTTCACGACTGAGCTTATTGTAGTTTTCACTGCTCATGCACTGTCCTTGTTTGAATATGGTTCGTTGTTATCATTTTGATTCTAAGCTCAGTTTAGGTAAATGTTAAAACGATGTAATGGTTGTTGGCGTCGAACATGTTACTGATCTTTAAACTGAGATTTATCTAGCTGATGCTTTTTGAGTTTATCATACAGGGTTTTACGTGATACCTGTAACTCTTGTTGTACCTCTTTTAAGCGTCCGCCATGCCGTTTTAGCGCATCAAACAGCAAGGTATATTCAAAGTAATCCAGTCGTTGTGTCATGGTTTGCGCCTGAGCTTGCTGCAGTTCATTGACATCTGCCGACAGGAATTGTGGTGATTTGAGTGCGCGCAACTCGGCAAACTGGCGCAGCTGGCGAATGTTCTCTGGCCAGGTTTGTTGCTGCACGGTTTCCAGCTCTTCGGCGGTAATGCGCGGTGGCTGAACTTGGTAGCGGCTACAGGCATTGCGCACGAAGTGTTTGTACAGGGCTGGGATGTCGTTTTTGCGTCGATCGAGTGTGGGCAATACGACTTTCTGCACTTCACCCTGTAGCGCATGCGGCAAAGCAACTGTTGCACATACCAGTTTGCCGCTACCGAGTGGCGTTTCCAATAATGTTTGCCACTGCTTCGGTTTGAGCACTTCGGCATCATGGATAAACAGAGTGTCGTTGGCATGCTGTGCGAGCAACTCAGCCAATCTATTCACCATCTCTTCTGGTGAAAGATCGCTAAAGTAGAAACCGGAAATAGGAACCAGTTCACCTTCGTTGCGGTTATGAATATCATAGAAAAACTGAGCACATAGCCGTTTGCCTGTGCCTTTGTCACCAAGCAAAATTAACGGTCGATCGGTTTGAGCGCTAATCAAGGCACGACGAATCTGCACCATCGCTTGAGAGTGGCCAATCAGTTTTGAGCCGGCATGGGTCTGCATATCGAGCTCTTTTTTCAGCCAGATGTTTTCTTGTAGCAAGGCGAGTTTGTCTTCGGCATTGCGAATGGCTTTCATCAAGCTATCGGTGGTAAATGGTTTTTCGAGGAAATCGTACGCACCTTCTTTCATCGCTGTTACCGCTGTTTTGACATCACCATAGCCGGTCAGCACGATGACCTGAAAATGAGGATTGCGAGAACGCAGCTCTTTAAGAAAAACTAAGCCATTCATCACCGGCATATGGATGTCAGTAACCACAATGGCGGCATGTTGTGTATCAATTTGCTTGAGCGCTTCGACTGCGTTGGGATAGCAAATAACGTCGATCCCTTCGATCATCAGCGCTTGGCTGACGGAGTCTCGGATATGGGGTTCGTCATCGATAAAGTAAATACGGTTTTTCATAATCTATCTTGTGTAGCGAGAGCACTTGGTGAGAGCGTGGGCAAGGAGAGCGTAAAACGCATTCCTGATGGTGATAGGTTTTCTGCCGTAAGCTGCCCTTGGTAACTTTCTATGATGCGTTTGGAAATGGTTAAACCAAGCCCAAGACCTTCTGGCTTGGTGGTAAAAAACGGGTCGAAAAGATGTGCCAGCTTGGTTGCCTCAATCCCTGGGCCGTTGTCGCTGACAATCAACTGGCAAGCATCATGCTCAATGGCACATTCAATCATGATTTGGCCATCGGCTTGTCCTTCCAAGGCTTGTATCGCGTTGTGGATGAGGTTGATCAGCACTTGCTCAAGCTCGATATGGTGAATATTGGCGGCGAGCGAAGGTGAAATGGTCGCGATTTTTAACGTCACGCCCGATTTGATCAGTTTATTACTGAGGATACGCGTTGCGTTGTGCACGGCGTCATGCAAATTCGCGTAATAGTGACGTTCATCCGGGGTCGATTTACGGGTGAATATTTTCAGGCGCGCAATCACTTCACTGATGGTTTCATTGAGTTGCAGCATTTGTTGCAAGTTGTGCTCAACCAGCTGATGTTTTTCCATCGACATCAGCTTCAAGCTGTTTTCGGTGTAGGTGCGCAGCGCCGCCAGCGGTTGATTGATTTCATGATTAATGCTGGCAGAAAGCTCGCCAAGCAGTGCCAACTTCACCGCTTGGGTCAGTTCTTGTTGGGTTTGTTTGAGCTCTTGCTGCGTCTTTTCATATTGAATAATGGTTTGTTGCAGGCGTTGGTTGCTCTCGCTGAGCACTTCAGTACGCTGTTTGACTTTGGATTCTAACTGCTTGTTAAGCAGTGCCAACTGACGTTTGTTGTTGAGTGTTTGCTGCCAAGCAAAGGCGATCAAACTGAGTAAGCTAAATATCAGCGCAAAAATCACATCGGCCTGAAGTACCGCGATTAAACGTTGTTGATGTGGTGCGAGCGTGACCACACGGAAACCTCGGGCATTACTTGCCGCAAGATAGACTTGGTGAAGCGGCATCATCAGTTCGTTGACCGAACTCTCGCTCAGCGTGGGTAATTGGATGGAAGGGTGAGATTTAGGGGCGCTTACGCCATATTGTTGGTTTCGTACCATCGCCTCAACTTGCTCTGGGTCGATGGGCGCTAACGCCGTATAACGCCACGCAGCATTGTTGCTTAAGAAGACCACATTGTTTTGATCGAGCACCATAATGTCGGCTCTTTCAGGCGCAATGCTGTTTTCCAGTTCTTCTAAACTCACTTTGACCGTGATGACACCGGCGATGTGCTCGCCAATCCAAATCGGAGCGGAGTAAAAATAGCCGCGTTTATTGGAGCGAATGCCGAGTGCGACGTAACGAGCGATTTGACCGTTCATTGCGTCGATAAAATAGGGGCGGAAAGAGAAATTTTCCCCAACAAAGGTATCGTCTTGCTGATAGTTACTTGAGCCCAACACAACCCCATTTTGATCATGTAAATAGATAGTGTCTGCTAAGGTTTGTTTTGACCATTCCTCAAGCAGTACGTTTAAACGTTGGCGCTCCTCTGGGTGGCTTAAGTATGTGAGCAGACGTGGGTCATGGCTGAGTAGGTTGGGAATTTGTTCAAATTTGGCCAGTTCTAACCCCAGTTGTTGGTTAGCTCGCTCGGCATAGTTTTGTAAAA
The DNA here is from genome assembly GCF_021852965.1 of Vibrio floridensis. Classification (NCBI taxonomy): domain Bacteria; kingdom Pseudomonadati; phylum Pseudomonadota; class Gammaproteobacteria; order Vibrionales; family Vibrionaceae; genus Vibrio; species Vibrio floridensis. The sequence goes on from NZ_JAKGCY010000001.1 coordinate 148,789, forward strand.
TGGCGCGCCACTTTTTCTCTTGATAGTGGGAGGCTGATAAATGTGTCATGGTGAGGCCAATACTGCCGAAGACAAGCAAAAAAAGAAAAAAACGGTAGCCAGACCAACGGGTATTCAACGACACACAATGCCTTTATATAAATTTGGAATGAGACGTTACTTTACCAGTGGTATAAAAAAGATAAACCTAACCGCGACTACAACGCGAAATTGATCTGAGTTTTGCTGGCTAAAGGTGATTTTGAGTGTGCACACGGTATGGCTTTATGGTTTCTAGGCTTGAGTTTGCGGACATTCGGGCGCACAATCGGCAAAAATTCTGTGAAGGAGTGAAGATGGAACTTGCTGATATTCGTCGTGAATACACCAAAGGTGGTTTGCGTCGTAAAGACTTAAAAAGCGATCCAATTGATCAATTTAACTTTTGGCTAGAGCAAGCGATCAAGGCGAATTTGAGTGATCCAACCGCGATGACGGTTGCCACAGTAGATAAAGATGGCATGCCTTTCCAACGTATCGTTTTGCTGAAAAACGTCGATCAAAATGGCTTTGTGTTTTACACCAATCTGGGCAGCCGTAAAGCGCAGCACTTAGAGCACAACAGCAAAATCAGCCTTCACTTTCCTTGGCACCCGCTTGAGCGCCAAGTGCACATCACTGGCGTGGCAGAAAAACTGACCGCAATGGAAAACATGAAGTATTTTACTTCCCGTCCGAAAGAGAGCCAACTTGCAGCAATGGCCAGCCGTCAGAGCAGCCGAATTTCCGCTCGTGGCGTACTTGAAGGTAAGTTTCTTGAGCTAAAACAGAAGTTTGCCAATGGTGAAATTCCCGTGCCGAGCTTCTGGGGTGGATTCCGCGTCAAACCACAAAGCATTGAATTTTGGCAAGGTGGCGAGCATCGCCTGCACGACCGTTTCCTTTACAGTCAAGAACAAGGCGAGTGGCACATTGATCGCCTTGCGCCTTAAGCGCTATTTGCACGTTAAGCTTGCACGGTTAGCGCCATTCTGATGGCGATCATTCACTTAAATGATCGCCATTGAGCACCACAGAAAGCTGAGTTTTCAGCAAGCTTTCTGGGATCAAAGATCCAAATCCTGCTTCTAACGCCTTATCAATCAACTCATTTTTGCTGTTTGCCGCGAACTTGGTGCGCAGCCTTGCCACGTGACCTTCGACGGTTTTAATCGAAATCCCCATGATGTTGGCGATGTATTGCGGTTTGCGTCCATAAAGCAGCAGAAACAGCGTTTCTTGCTCGCGGGCGGTGAGATCTTGCATCGAGAGAGTGGCGTCATCAAAACGGAAGGAAGGCTGATTCCCATCGGTGATCCCCGTTGCGCGGCATATCCAGTAGCCTACCTCTAATACCGCGGTGTCGGTGAGCTCTTGACCATAAAAAATCGTCCCTTGCACTTCACCGCTGTCGTTGTACCAAGGAGACTTGGTAAAAATATGTGCGCGCCAGCGGCCATCTGGGTAAGGATGAATATCGAGAATTTTCAGCGTTCGTTCACTTTCCATCACATATTGATCTTGTCGCTGAAACTCGGCTGCGCATTCTACCGTTGGGCTCGGCATATCGAAATCGGTGAGACCAATACAATCTTCAGGGCGACGATGTCCAACCAGCCAAGCATAATCTTGGTTAGCGTAACGAAAGACTGAGTGGCGATCTTTACAGCCCCAACAGCCCGGAAGTTGGTTAAAAAGGGAAAACTCGACATTGCTCAAATCATTAGACACCGTGTAACTCACCTATATCGCTCAGTGGTAACCTGAAAATATGCATGTAATTTGTATGCAATTCTTTGTTTTTGGCTAAATTATTACTCGAAATTGGTTTTTTCTACCAAGTTTATTTGTTTTGATAGTAGGTAAAACGGAGCGATAGAAAAAAGGCCAGCCTGAAGAGGGCTGGCAATACAAGATATTCATCTTGTCGACGTGTAGAAGAGGTTCTAAATCACATAGCGAGGGTCTGCTACGTCAATTTAGAGGCATCATAGGACACCTAGAGTAGGCAACGTATACTTGCTGCGGACTCATATAAGCACTCTATGAGAAATCCATGTGCTGTAAAAGGAGGGAAAACCCTCTATTTATTAAGGATATTGCTCCGTTTGCCCATGATTTCATTCGTAGTACATAGGCCGTAGGATGGCATTACATGATCATCGTTCCGGAACAATGATCAACGGCGATGTGCAAAAGATCTTTATGCTGCTTCTCAGTTTGACTTGCATGCGAGTTGAGGTGAGGTATCATTCTCTAGTCCTTGGTATACAACGCATCACTATGACCGAAACCGATAAGCCTCAGCCCGAGATCATTGCTAGTTTGAAGCTGCCCAAGCCGGCAGAGTTGGTCACTTTGCCTTCTTATATGGATTGCCATGATCATCATTACACGCAAATCGTGATTGGTTTGAAGGGGCAAGCCGAGTTTGAGGTGCGAGGGCAAGGAAACTTGGTCGGACCGGGGCAAGGGTGCGTCGTTACGGCGTGTTCAGACCATGCTTTTGGCGGCGTGATTGGTCAATCGGATATTCTGGTGTTGAACATGCCGATACCGAGTGACGATGATCCGCTGCTGCTACAAAAAATCAATCAAATTGAAAAATCTCACCTTTATTTTCAATTGGATGCGCAAATTCAAAAGCTGATCCAGATGTTGGTACACGAGATGCAATCCAATCCGGAAGATCTGCTGTTGAGTCGCGCGTGCAACGATACGGTGATGGCGCTGCTTCAGCGTCATATATCGGCATTTGAAACGCCAAGAAAAGAGTCGCGTTTTGATCTCGAAGCGATTGATCGCTATATCGAAAAGCACTTAAGCCATAAGATCAGCGTGGCGCAGCTTGCTGGCAGTGTCTTTCTTGGTGAAAGTCATTTTCATAGCTTGTTTAAAGAGCAAATGGGCATTACACCGCACCAATATGTGCTCGGTAAGCGCATCGACATGGCCAAAGACCTGATTGAAAAAGGCACCTTGAGCTTGGGGCAAATTGCCGAGCTGACCGGTTTTTCTGGCCAAAGTACCTTTACCCACTCCTTTGCTCGTTTGCAGGGTATCTCTCCTTCTCAGTACAAAAAGCAATTTGGCGTTAAATAAGTTGCTTTTTGCGATACAATATTTTGCTTAAATTCGTGTGATCATGTAGTTGTTTTGTTAAAAAAGCGAGTTTTTAGCAAAAAGCTCGGAGTTTTTGACAAGTATTCTTCTCGGCCTCAAAATACACTGCCTGCCATTGTGTAGCCCCGAAGCGGTTTTCGGGGATGAGATTGAGGAAAACGCATGTTTACAGCAACAGATGTGTTGAAGCCGGAGTTTGTCGCGCAGCCGCTCGACAAGCTATGGGCATTGATCTCCCCATTGTATATGGTGGATGAATCTCAATGGCTTGGGCAGCTCTTGCCACTGGCTACCCCTTCAGCGGAAGAAAAACAAACGATCGCGACTCGAACGACTCAACTAATTGAAGCGATTCGTGCCGACAAGAAGTCGATCCAACTGATCGATGCTCTGTTGTTGGAGTACAGCCTAGACACACACGAAGGTATCTTGCTGATGTGTTTGGCTGAAGCGCTGATGCGTATTCCGGATGCGGCCACGGCTGACGCTCTGATCAAAGATAAGATGAGCGTGGCAGATTGGAAATCGCATCTTAAAAACTCAGAATCTGTGTTTGTTAACGCCTCGACTTGGGGCTTGATGTTAACAGGCAAAGTCATTGGGCTTGCAGACGAAGAGACGCAAAGCGCCAGCCAAGCGCTTAATCGCTTGGTAAACAAACTTTCTGAGCCGGTGATCCGCAAAGCCATGTATCAGGCGATGAAGATCATGGGTCATCAATTCGTACGTGGTCGCACCATCGAAGAGGCGCAGAAAAATGGCCGCCCGATGCGCGATAAAGGTTTCACTTACTCTTTTGACATGCTGGGTGAAGCGGCGCTGACCACCGCGGATGCCAATAAATACTTCAAAGATTATTTGATGGCGATTGAGGCGGTGGGCCGTGAAACGTATGGTAATGACACCAGCCCCGCGCCGTCGGTATCGATCAAGCTCTCTGCCTTGCATCCTCGCTATGAAGTGGCCAATGAACACCGCGTGATGAGCGAGCTGTTTGATACGTTAGCACAGCTGCTGAAACGCGCTGTCGAGCTAGACGTTGCGATTACCATTGATGCGGAAGAAGCCGACCGCCTAGAGCTCTCTCTCAAACTGTTTGAAAAACTCTACCGCAGTGAAACGGTCAAAGGTTGGGGTAAGTTTGGTCTGGTGGTGCAAGCGTATTCCAAACGTGCTCTGCCGGTGTTGGTGTGGCTCAATGCACTTGCTAAAGAGCAAGGCGATTTGATCCCGCTGCGTTTGGTGAAAGGCGCGTATTGGGACAGCGAAGTGAAGTGGTCTCAGCAGCGTGGTTACGATAACTACCCGGTTTACACTCGCAAAGAAGCCACCGATGTGGCGTACTTAGCGTGTGCTCGCTTCCTATTAAGCGATGACGTGCGCGGCAACATCTTCCCGCAATTTGCTAGCCATAATGCGCAAACCGTTTCCTCGATTGCCACCATGGCGACTCACAGTGACTACGAGTTCCAACGTCTGCATGGCATGGGCGATTCTCTCTATAACCATGTTATGGAGCAGTATCGTCAGCCAGTACGAATTTACGCGCCAGTGGGCAGCCACAAAGATTTGCTGCCATACCTAGTGCGTCGTCTGCTGGAAAACGGTGCCAACAGCTCGTTTGTCCACCGTTTGGTTGATGCGCGCTGCCCAGTGGCAGAGCTTACCAAACACCCAGTAGAAGCACTGACCTCATTTGAAACCCTGAACAATACCAAGATCCCATTGCCAGCGGCGATTTTCCCTGAGCGTAAAAACTCCTATGGCGTTAACGTGGATATCGAAAGTGAAGCCAAGCCGTTTGAAGCACAGGTTGAGTCCTTCTTGAGCAAGCAGTGGTTAGCTGGCCCGATCATCAACGGCGCATCGCTGGCCGAAAGCATGATCAAGGACGGTCAAGCGGAAAGTGTCACAGCGCCGTATGATCGTCGTATCCAAGTGGGGCAAATTGCGTTTGCTAACCTTGATCATGTTTCCCAAGCGATCGACATCGCACAAGCGGCTTTTGCCGATTGGAATCGCACACCGTTGGTGGAGAAAGCGCGTTGCCTAGACAACCTCGCTGACTTGATGGAAGCCAACTTGGCTGAGCTGGTGGCGCTTTGTCACCAAGAAGCGGGCAAGACACTGCATGACAGTATTGATGAAGTGCGTGAAGCGGTCGATTTCTGTCGTTACTACGCCAAACAAGCGCAAAATCTGCAACCCTTTGAGTTAGAAGGCCTTGATGGCGTGAAACGCATTGCCAGCCGTGAAGGTTTGGGGGTGTTTGTCTGTATTAGTCCGTGGAACTTCCCGCTGGCGATTTTCCTTGGGCAAGTGACCGCAGCGCTCGTGGCGGGCAACACGGTCGTAGCGAAACCGGCGGAACAAACCAGTTTGATCGCGGTGCGTGCGGTAGAACTCATGCTACAAGCGGGTTTCCCGGCGGGCGTTGTTCAACTGATCCCTGGTCGTGGTGCGGACATTGGCTCGGCGCTCACCTCTCACCCAGCCATTGCGGGTGTGGCGTTTACGGGCTCCACCGCCACGGCGCAACGCATCAACGTGACTTTGGCACAACGTGAAGCCAAACCGGTGCCGTTTATCGCCGAAACCGGTGGTCAAAACGCGATGATCGTGGATAGTACTGCGCTGCCAGAGCAGGTGGTGCGTGATGTGATCCGCTCTGCCTTTGCTTCTGCAGGTCAACGCTGTTCAGCACTGCGTGTGCTGTTTGTTCAGCAAGACATTGCCGACCGAGTGATTGGCTTGATCCAAGGGGCAATGAATGAACTGAGTGTTGGTGTGCCACATCTACACAAAACCGATGTGGGGCCAGTGATTGACGCGCGCGCGAAAGAAAAGCTGCTGCAGCATATCGAGCAGATGAACCAAACTCAGAAGCCGATTGCGCAACTGACACTGACGGACGATTGTCAGCATGGTGATTTTGTCGCACCAACGGCGTTTGAAATCTCAGGCATCGATGTACTTAAAGAAGAGCAATTTGGCCCGATCCTGCACATTGTGCGTTTCAAAGCGTCTGAACTGACTCGCGTGGTGGAACAAATCAACCAAACGGGCTTTGGTTTGACCATGGGTATTCACAGTCGTAACGAAACCACCTACCGCTGGATTGAAAAACACGCACGAGTGGGGAACTGCTACATCAACCGCGACCAAGTGGGTGCGGTGGTTGGCGTGCAGCCATTCGGTGGTCAGGGTTTATCGGGGACTGGGCCAAAAGCAGGTGGTCCACACTACTTGTACCGCTTTACCCAAGTGCAATTTAACCAGACTGAGAACGCATAAGGAGCAACATCATGGTTCATCAAGTGACGAGTTTTTCGGATGCTTTCTCAGCATGGGAACAGTGGAATCTAACCAATTTTGATTACAAATGTGAGCACTTGCTTGCATTTAAAGCCGCTCTGGATGGGAAGCATGCGCTGGTTGCCAAGGTGGTGTCTTACCACTTGCAACAAGCCTCTTCGCTATTGGCTGACGCCCACCTTTTGGTTGGGCCTACCGGAGAAACCAACGAGTTGTACACCGCGGGCCGTGGGGTGGCGCTGGTGATCGTTGAAAACGAGCAAAGCGATTCAGAGCAAGCTCTGTACAACGCTTTTGCTTTAGTGACCTGCGCGCTGATCGCTGGTAACAGCGTCATCGTTTGCAGTGATAACTCAGAGTTCAACGGCTTGCTCAGCAGCGCCCTTGAACAGACGCATTTCCCTTCCAACCTAGTGCAAATGGTCGCCTACGATGCGGTTTTACAGCTCATCGACCGTGATGTACGCAGTGTCGGTTACGTGGGTAATGCGCAGGTTGAGCATGATCTCAATCTACAATTGGCCAAACGTAACGGTGCTATCGTTGGTTTGGTTTCTGCAACGGATCAAACAGGCGCTCTGCTTGCTCATGATCCGCATCTCTCGCTGCGCTTTATTACCGAGCGTACGCGAACCATAAATATTACCGCAGTGGGTGGTAACGCAACTCTACTCGAGTTGGGGAACGATACTCACTAACCTTTCCATGCTCCCCCACGCCGTTTGGGGGAGCCAAGGAAGGATTATTATTCTAATGAGGACTATCTAATGATAGAGAGTAGCTTCGCTATTACGGGCACTTTTATTGCCTATTTACTTCTTATGGTGGCTATTGGGCTTTATGCCTACAAAAAGACATCCAGCTCAAGTGACTATTTCTTGGGTGGTCGTAGCTTAGGTCCATGGCCAGCGGCGCTGTCTGCTGGGGCATCGGACATGAGTGGTTGGTTGTTGCTGGGCCTACCTGGTTACGCTTACGCCGCGGGTATCGAGTCGTTCTGGCTTGCTGGTGGTTTGTTGGTGGGTACTTGGGCAAACTGGCTAGTCAGTGCCAAGCGTCTTCGTACTTACAGTATTCAAACAGATGCGCTTACTTTGCCTGAATTCTTGTCACGTCGTTTCGATGACAAATCAAAACTGATTCAGACAATTTCTGCTTTCTTCATTCTGTTGTTCTTCCTTTTCTATACCAGCTCAGGCTTGGTTGCAGGGGGCAAACTGTTTGAAACTGTGTTTGGTCTTGATTACAGCACCGCGGTGATCATCGGTACCCTGTGTGTGGTTTCGTACACCTTGTTTGGTGGTTTCCTCGCGGTATCGTGGACAGATTTAGTGCAAGGCCTGTTGATGGCGGCGGCGTTGATGATTGTTCCTATTGCTGTAATGGAAGGGGGCTTTGGCCAACTGACGACCGACATGCACAACATTAACCCAGAGCTACTGACGCTGTGGAACGATGCCAAAGGTGAGCCACTCAGTGCGATCGCGATTATTTCACTGGTTGCTTGGGGTCTTGGTTATTTTGGTCAGCCACATATTTTGGCGCGTTTTAAAGCCTCTCGTACTAACCGTGAGTTGGGTACGGCTCGTCGCATTGCAGTGAGTTGGACTGCGCTATCGATGGCGGGTGCGATTCTGGTTGGTTTGGTTGGCCTTGTATGGGTTAACGGCCATCCGGGTACTGAGCTTGGTGATGGTGAAAAAATCTTCATGTTGCTAGTGAACAGTGTGTTCCACCCTGTTATTGCCGGTATCTTACTAGCGGCGATTCTAGCTGCGGTCATGAGTACTGCGGACTCTCAACTGTTGGTTTCGTCTTCAGCATTAGCGGAAGATTTTTACAAGCAAGTGATCAAGCAAGACGCAAGCTCGCAAGAAATCGTGATGGTGGGTCGTATTGGTGTGGTGGTGATTTCCATCATTGCGCTTGTCCTTGCCATGACACCAGATAGCTCGGTATTGGGCCTTGTTTCTTACGCATGGGCTGGTTTTGGTGCTGCCTTCGGTCCTGCCGTTGTGCTAAGCCTTTACTGGAAAGGGATGAACCGCAACGGCGCACTGGCGGGTATCCTGATTGGTGGCATTACTATCGTGGTTTGGAAACAGCTGACTGGCGGTTGGTTCGACGTGTACGAAATCGTACCGGGGATCATCTTCTCAACCATCGCGATTATTGCGGTCAGCAAGCTAACCGGTGGTGCAGATAAGGCTGTTCTAGAGCAGCACCAAGAGTTTGAGAAAAAGTTGGTTGAGTTGGATTAATCTCATGGTTGATTGAAGCCAAAGGTTGAAACTTCCTTTCGATTTACATTGTAAATAGTGAACCCCCATCTGCTTAGGCTGATGGGGGTTTGTCTTTTTACTAATAAGTAAAATTTTTTCCTTGCTCTAACATAAAAGCAAAAAAGTCCTTTATGCTAGCCTCCAATCCGCAGGGCGTTGATCGATAGCGATCGCAATTTATTGATGTGTAGAAGCAATTTTTTGAATCTAAAGCACAAAAATGAAAAGGCGCTTTTTGTGTGGGGAATTTATTTGGTCAAAATGTGTCAATTGTCATTAGCAGCATCGTACATCAGGGGAAGGGTCATGCCACAAATCTATTGCTCAGCGTGTAAAAAAACAACCGCACACAAAGTCGTTATGCGTCGTTGTCAGGTAGAGCAGAGTGATACGTTTGCAAGTCGGCTACAAAGTTTTACCCAACTGATGACCAAGTTTGTTTCTGGTGACCACTATTATCAAATGGAACCACAGCATTTCTGCCGCTACTGTAATACGCATAATACAGCAACGGTGAAATCCCTTTCTCCGAGAATGGTTCAGCCAATCAGCTAGGCAGGCCGATTACGCCAGTTCGCTATCGACCTCACTGGCATCGTCGTTGACTTCAACAGGCCAGCCATACGCTTGGTACTCTTTTTCTAATGCTTTTGCTACGTCGGTGGATACGTGCAGTGTGGTCCATTCGCCAATCGCGAAAGGTTGGTATTTAATCATGACGGTTTGCATGCTTTCTCCTGTGTTCAATCGAAGTGAGTTGTCGGCAGAAACTGACGAGCAAAGTAGATTGACAGCAGCTTGAGTTGTTATAAATATCGCTGCGCAAAAACGATATGGGAATATCATTCTGTATAGTGCATTATGATTCATATCGCTCCCCTGCATTATCTCCGTTTGGAACAAAGACTCTTTTCTTTCTGGCTCATTAAATTCATCATGAAGTTCAATAAGTGCCAGTAAAATAAGAAAAAAATCTTATTTAATAAGGAAAAATATGTTTGCTGAATGAGTGACTACATCTCATTAAACTCTCAGCTATTGATGGCATACTGGGTTAACCAGTACACTGACAAAAAACAAGAAAGGGATGAAAGATGTCAGCTTACCCGTTGGATCGTATCGATCTGCAAATCTTACGCATCTTGCACTTAAAAGGCCGTTTACCTGTGGTGGAACTGGCTAAGCAGGTCAACTTGACCACCTCACCGTGTTCTGAGCGAGTCAAACGTTTAGAGAAAGAAGGGTACATCAAGGGGTATCACGCTGAACTCAATGCCGAAAAGTTGGGCTTGGATGTCCAGGTGTTTATTCATATTCGTCTTGATCAAACCAGCTTTTCCATCTTTGAAAAGTTTGCCAAAGCTGTCGCCGATATGCCGGAGATTGAGGAGTGTTACTCATTGTCGGGCGATTTTGACACCATGATCAAAGTGCGTGTCAAAAGCATGAAGGCGTATCAAGAGTTTATGTCGAGCAAGCTAGGGACTCTGCCGGGGGTGATTCAAACGCGCAGCGAAGTGGTGATTGAGGAGCACAAAACGGGCTTTGGTGTGAACCCAGAGTTGTTGTCGACCTTGTACCAAAAGTAACGCGACAGATCAGCGGTGCGGGACATACCCCAGCGAGGGGGCAAGTCAGCGCCAAAATAGAAGAGGGAAGCACTGGGCTTCCCTCTGTTGTTTCTGCAGCGGTCAGTGGCTAAGCAACGACGGAAGTGATGACACCAATCAGGCCGCCAAACACGCCACCCCAAACCACAAGCCAGCCTAAATGCTGTTTGATCATCTTCTGCACCATCTCTTTCACCAATTTAGGCGTTAATTCGTTGAGACGCTGATCAATAATGTTTTCGATGTTTTGTTGGATCTCTTCCATCATCGCGGGCGCTTCGAGTTCTTCTTTCAATGCCTGCTTGATGGTGTCGCTGTAGCTGAGATCCACCATGGCTTGCTGCATCTTCTCGACAAACGGTTGTTTGAGGGGAATCAAGGCTTCTGTGCCGCCAAACATCGCCAGCATGCCACCAAATTGCGATTGGGCGATAACATCAACCAGCGAGTCGAACGTTGGGTTGAAATCGACTTTGGCAATGATGGGCTCGAGATTGAAGCTCTTGCCACCGGCCATCTCTTTACTGAGAAACTTATCGATGTTCTCGCTGGTAAAAAACTGCTCCATCATTAAGTTTTTGATCGCCGCTTTAAACTCCTCAAAGCGCGCAGGAATCACACCCGAGCCGTATAACCCCGGCACTTTTTCAAACAGCATATGAATCGCTAGCCAGTTGGTAATGGCGCCAGAGAAGGCAAATAAGCCAGCATAAAGAAGGTAGTCGTTTTTCAGCGCGAAACCTGCTGCCAAAGCCGCTAAGGCAATCACGTTGGTCAATAAGCTTTTGTTCATTTTTGGTGTTCGTTTTTATCGTTGGTTATTCAGATGGCGGAATTCTAATCCTAATTGGTGCGTGGGGCTACAGGGAGTGGCAGTTGTGCTAAAACGAGCAGTTCAAAACGTGATAGCGAAAGAGCCCGATGTTTTCATCGGGCTCTTTGGTTTAGTGCGGTTATTTAACGTGTACGCGGGGCCGTGATATGACGCTCCAGCGCCGCGGCGAACTCGGTGACTTTCTCTGGATAGAGTTCGGCAAGGTTATTTAACTGCCCCAAATCATCGTGCAAATCGTACAACTGAGGGCGAGAGAGGTTGCCTTTTTCATTGCCAGTGTACTGGCAGATGAAGTCGTCATCATGTGGCGGGATATAGGCATAACGTTGGTCTCGGAAGACTTTCTTATATTGCATGCCTTCCAGCACCATTTCGCGGCGTCCTTGGTGTTCTTTGCCCAGTAAGGTCTCGAGTAGCGGTTGGCTATCGGGTGCTTCCTGCTCTTGCAACTCAATGCCGGTTAGCTGCGCAAAGCAGTGGTAGAGGTCCACTTGGTTGAACAGGGCGTCCGTTTCTCCATCGACAATGCCATTGGGCCAACGCACGATAAACGGCACCCGAGTCCCGCCTTCAAACAGGCTGTATTTGCCACCACGCAACGGCCCTGCCATGCGGTGCTCGCCATTGAGTTCTACCGCTTGGTCTTTGTAACCGTCGTTGAGCACGGGTCCGTTGTCACTGGAGAAAATCACCAACGTGTTCTCTTTGAGTCCGAGCTGCTCTAGTTTGTCGAGCACTTGGCCAATGCACCAATCCATTTCGACAATCACATCGCCACGCACACCGTGAGGGGTAACGCCACGAAAGCGTGGGTTAGGTATGCGAGGCACATGCGGCTGATGCAGTGCGTAGTAAAGGAAAAAGGGCTGATGTTGGTGTTGTTCGATAAACGCCATGGCTTTTTGCGCGAACTCTTCCCCCATGGTTTCATCGTTCCAAATGGCGGACTGCCCACCACGCATATGACCGATACGGCTGACCCCATTGATGATGGTGCCATCGTGGCCGTGATCGTACATCACATCCAATAGTTCAGGGTTATGGCGGCCATTGGGGACATCGGCAAAGGCGTGCTCCCAATCGTATGTCACTTCAATCGGATCGGTAGGGTCTAAGTTTTCCACCTGACGATTGTGGATGTAAACGCAAGGTACGCGGTCATTGGTGGCGGCCATGATGAATGAATCATCAAAACCGACATCATTTGGCGTGCCTTGAATTTCTTGATTGAAATCGAGATCGCCATTGCCGAGTCCTAAGTGCCATTTGCCGACGATCCCTGTGCGATAGCCAGCCTTTTGGAACATCTTAGGCATAGTGGCATCAGAAATGGTGATGATCTGCGGTGCATCACCGGGCAGCACGGCTGCCTTCGGATTGCGCCATGGGTAGGAGCCCGTGAGCAAGCTATAACGAGAAGGAGTACAAGTCGCAGCAGTGGCGTAGCCTTGATGAAACTTCAGCCCTTCTTGGGCCAACTTATCGAGGTTGGGGGTTGGGATGTCATTGGCGCCGTAGCAACTCAAGTCGCCAAAGCCAAGGTCATCGGCGTAGAGAATGATAACGTTTGGGGGCGTGTGGTCTGTCATGAAAATTCCTTATTGATGCCAACCTGGGCAAACAAATCATAGGGGAGAATGTGAGCAAGCACTTGCTCCTCTGCCCACGGATCATCCACTCGAACCAGTTCTTGAGCCATGGCGTGCAGTAAGCGACGCACGACAGGATCATTCGGATCAAAGTGGCGGTTGTTGGTTTGATAGGGGTCTGTTTGATTGTCGAAAAATTGGCTCTCGCTGAGTTGACCAAAGGCGTCAATGTGCAGCGCCAACGAGTAACGCTCGGTTTTTATCCCTCGTGAGACGGCAAAGTAATCGCGGATCTTGCCATCCGCGCAGGGTGGGCTATCGATGTTTTTTAAATAGAGGGCGCAAGTTGGGCCTACCGCGATAGAGGGGGAGCGAAACACCTCTGCTAGGTTGCGACCGTGAATGTCATCGGGGCACAAATCGCTTAGACCCATCAATCCCAATACGGTGGGCATGATGTCTGCGCTGCTCAAAAACGCAGGGTGTTGCTGCGCTTGGTTTTGCATTGCGTCTTTCAGTAAAAAGGGCACACAGAGGGATTCGTTATAAATGCTGTTTTTGGCGTCGGTCACGCCATGACTACACAAGGTTTCACCGTGATCACTGGTAAAGACCACAAGGGTGTTCTCCCATTCGCCCTGCGCTTTTAATGTGTCGACCAAGCGACCAAACTCTTGGTCGACGCCCGTCACGTTGGCGAAATAGAACGGGGCACTGTGCGCTTTTTCCATGTGATGGTCGGCGTTGTCTCGCGTGAGTAACGACGTTAAAGGCTGATCGCAGTAACGCTGCCAATCCGCTTCACGGCAGTCATGCAAACTCGAGTATGGGCTGTGTGGCGGGTTCATCGACACAAACAAAGCAAAGGGCTGATCTGGGCGTTGCTGTTGATGACGCGTGAGAAACTCAATCGCTTTGTCGGTTTCATGTTCTGCCGACCACTTGCGCGGTTCATGGCGCTGCCCATTGGTGTCGTAGTAGTGCGGATTGCAATGTTGATCGAACGTGCCATAGCCATACCACTCATCAATGCCGTGGCGACGGTTTGGCTCGGTGTAGGAGTCCCACGCGGGGCGTTTACTATCCACATACTGCCCAGGATTGGCAGGGTCGTTTTCCGTTGGCCAATCAAGGTGCCACTTTCCAATGTAACCTAGGTAGTATCCGGCATCGCTGAGCACATCGGTAAAGCAGCGTGCCTTTTCAGGCAGTTGGGAGGCAACACGATCGGAATGGCAGTTGAGCGGCACTCCGCTTTTTGACGGAAACTGGCCGGTGAATAAGCTGCCGCGATGAGGGCTGCAAACTGGGCAGTTACTGACGGCATTGCTGAGCAAGGTGGCTTGCTCGGCAAAGTGGTCTAGGTAGGGTGTCAACACGGGGTCGCCCTTGCCTGGCAGCAGCGATTGATAGTGTGGGTCTTGCCATATGCCAAGGGACATCAGCCGAAACTGATCAGGAAAAACATAGAGTAAGTTCGGTTTTTTCATGGTGGTTTAGGGGCCATATTATGCACTTTCTATATGGGCATTTATTATATTGAAATGATGTTTCAAAAACCTGTCATTGATCACAGTGATAATAAAATAAAAAGATGTTTTAAAAAAAATAAGTAAAATTAACAAAGTTACTTACTTGTTGAGATAGGCGAATGCAACCAGCACACATCCCCGTTACCAAGCCACGAGCAAAACGCCCGTTCCATGTTCTTGCCAAACCGATTGGTCCGGTTTGCAATCTCGATTGCGATTACTGCTTTTACCTAGACAAAACCGAGTATTACCCGCAAACCAAGCGCTTTGACATGAGTGATGACGCTTTGGAAGCGCACATCAAAAGTTACATTGAAAGTCAGCCTGTGGGGTGTGGTGAAGTGACTTTTGGTTGGCAAGGCGGTGAGCCGACGCTCAGAGGCGTCGAATTCTACCAACGCGCGGTGGCGTTGCAGCGCAAACACGCGCGGGCAGGCATGCAGATCGTCAATACCTTACAAACCAATGGGATACTGCTGGATGATCAGTGGGGGGATTTTCTTCGTCGCCACCACTTTTTGGTGGGCATTAGCCTTGATGGGGATAAAGAGCTGCATGACCACTATCGAAAAACACGCAGTGGCAAAGGTTCTTATGATCAGGTGGTGCGCGGCTTGCGGGTGTTGCAAAAGCATCAAGTCGAATTCAATGTGCTGACGGTAGTGCAAAACCACAATGGTGCGTATGGCAAAAGGGTCTACCAGCATTTAAAAGCATTGGGCGCACGTTTTATTCAGTTCATTCCTATTGTCGAGCCGGTCAAAGGTAAGGGGGTCTCTTCGCGCAGCGTTTCCCCCGAGCAATTTGGTCAATTTATGATTGATGTGTTTGAAACTTGGCGTCAGCACGACATGGGGGAAGTGTTTGTCAGTCATTTTGATAACGCTTTGGGCATGCAACTGGGGATGCCTTCATCCATTTGTGTGCATGCACCGCAATGTGGCGATAATCTGGTGATTGAACACAACGGCGATGCGTATAGTTGCGATCACTTCGTCTACCCTGAATTTAAGCTGGGCAACGTGCGTGAGCGAGATTATCCCGACTTGATTGAAACCCCCATTCAGCAGCAGTTTTCTCTGCGCAAACCCATGGGAAGCCAACTGCATTGCCAAGGGTGCAGCCAGCGTTATTTGTGTCATGGTGCTTGCCCAGCCCAACGTATCGATGACAATGGCGAACTGTCGTTAACGGCGAAACACTACCTCTGCGCGGGGTATTTTGCCTTTTTCTCGCATATCCAGCCTTACCTTCGCGCAATGGGAGAGTGCCTGCGTCGCCAATTGCCCGCTTCCGCTTACCGTCAGTTTTTACGCCAGAGTGAACAATGATGCCACTCTGGCCTGGCGGTGACTAAATCACCGCCTTCATGCGATAAAACCAGGTGCACAACGGATCGTGGTAGCGTTGCATTTCCGCATACATGGCCTCAATCATCGATTGTTTGATCTCGCCATAGTTTGGATCATCAATCAGATTGTGCATCTCCTGCGGATCGTGGCGCAGATGATACAACTCACTGCGGCCGCTGGCATTAAACACCAGTTTGTACTCTTTGGTGCGCCACATGCGCTGTGGGTAGGGAGTGAAGTGGCCATTTTGCTGAGCAAGAATGCCCTCACGAGCGGGCACGCTTTGCCCTGCTTGCTGGCGTAAGATCGGCAGCAGTGATTGGCCATCGAAACTCTCCGGCACCTTAGCGCTGGCGATGTCGGCATAAGTGGCGGTGAGATCGTGCAGGTAAACCAAATCATCATAGTGAGCGCCCATCTGGCTTGCATTGGGGTCTTTGATGATCAGCGGCACGCGATAGGTTTGATCAAACATAAACTCGCCTTTTTCGATCATCCGATGTGCACCCATCGCGTCACCATGATCGGCGGAGATGGACAAAAACAGCCCATCGTAGAGATCGTGTTGTTTAAGGAAGTCGAGCAATTGGCCAATGGCATCGTCAATCAGCGTAATGTACCCCCAATATTTGCAGACAATGTCTCGCCAGATTTCTTCATCTAGGCTCCATACTCCCCACATTTTGGCAATGTTTTGGTAGTGCTCCGGCTTGCCAATCAAAGGATGGTAGAAGCTTTCATCAAAGGTCACTTGTTCAGGTTGGTACATTGAAAAGTAGGGTTCTGGGATGATGCAAGGCGTGTGCGGACCCCAGAAATTCATCCATAAGGTGAAGGACTGATTTTGCTGCAGACACTTTTCAATGTGGCAGATGGCTTCATCCACCAAAAAATACGGAATCGACGCTTCAACGGGGGCATGGAGCAAACCATAGAACTCTTGGATTTTCAGATTGGGGTTGTTGCCGAAGGTGCAGTCGCTGACTTTGGGAAGGGCAAATCCTTTCTCATGTAGCCATTCTTGGTAACGGTTGCCGTTGAGTGGCACGCTATCAAAGGCCAGATTTTGGTAAACACCACTACCAGGGTAGGCATAGCCATCAAAATTGTGGCCAACGAAACCGTATTCTTGCGGCAGTTTTTGATGGCCGATGTGCCATTTACCAATGTAAATGTGCTGGTGGTTGGGCAACTCGCTGATCAGGTTAGCGTCCTCAAGCGGCACGTCACATTTGTCGCCCTCTTTATCCGAGTTACACATCACGCCGTGGTGAGAAGGCATCTTGCCAGTGAATAGAGAGGTTCTTGACGGAGTGCAGACAGAAGAGGCGCAAAACGCTTGTTCAAAGCGTGCCCCCGCCGCGGCAATGCTGTCCATATTGGGGGTTTGGACCACAGGATGACCATAACAACCAAGCATATCCGCTCGGGTCTGGTCCATGAGCAATAGAGCAAAATTCACACGCAACTCCCATTAAATGAAATGATGGTTCAATTATATTGCCGAATCTTATCGATTTTTGTGAACTATGTATGCATTGAATATAAAAAATGAAACAGAGTTTTGATCTTCATATCATAAATATAAAAAAGCGTTTCAATAATTAGTGGTGATGAGTTCTAATTGCCACATTGATGAAATTATTGATAAGTGAGTAGCCCGTGGCCATCAGCCTCAATCAATTGGTGAAGCAGGATGTGACATTTAGCTGTCGAGCAGAAACGCTGCAACTGTTGAATGAAATTGTGCAGCGTCAACTTCCGGTATTAACCGAGCAGAGTGGTGATCGCCCGACGCACAACAGTGCCGCGCATTACCCCACCGAAGTGGCGAAGCTAGAGCACCTTTGTCGGTTACTATGGGGCGCGGCTCCTGCAACGCATGAGCTCAACCAAGCGCATCACACCTTACGTCAGATGGTGGTGGCGGGTTGCGATCCAGATTCAGAACACTATTGGCAGCAGCCGAAAAACTACGATCAACGTGTGGTGGAAATGGCCTCCATTGCCGTTGCGCTGGTGGATGCAAAGGAATGCTATTGGCTGCCTCTTTCTTCACAAGAAAAGCAGCACTTGGTGAATTGGCTGCGTGCGGTGACGGATTTACAACTCCCTCCGAACAACTGGCGTTGGTTTCGTATTCTTATCCTCAGTGCCTTGCAGCAATTGGGCGAGCAGATTAACGAGCAAGTGCTGGCCGATGATCTCGCCTTTGTCGATGCGCTCTATCTCGATGATGGTTGGTATCAAGATGGCGAAGGCGGTGCGCTCGATTATTACAATCCGTTTGCTTTTCAACTTTATGCATTGGTGTATGTGCGTTGGCAGCAAGGCGAAGGTGATTTGTGCCAACGTTTGTTGGCGCGTGCGGTGGCGTTTTCCCATGGCTACCAGTATTGGTTTGGTGATGACGGACAGCCGCTATGCTATGGCCGCTCGCTCAACTACCGTTTTGCAGGCGCCGCTTTTTGGGCAGAGCTTGCCCGACACGATCACCCAGACATGGATATCGTGACCGCCAAAAACTACTGGATGCAAACCATGCGCTGGTGGGCAAAGCAACCGATTTGCGATCAGCAAGCGCAATTGTTGCCCGGTTTTGCTTACCCGAATCTCTTAAGCAGTGAGTTTTACACCAGTTATGCATCACCGATGCTGGCGCTCAAAGCCTTTAATGCCCTCAATCTTGCGGAAGAGCATCCGTTTTGGCGTGCAGCCGAACAGCCTTTGGCTAGTGAGCTGCCAGCGACTTGGATTAGCGAACACCATCAAATGGTACGACGCCAAGGCAGTTATCTGCTGACCAACGCAGCTCCAGCCAATGAGCTGCGCCACTGTGAAGACAAATACAGCAAGTTCGCTTATAGCTCGTTGCATGGCTTGTGTGTCGAATCAACCCGCTGGCTCGATCAAGGTTGGGCGGGTGACAACATCGTCGCATTTGCCCATCCGCAGACGGGGCAATGGTTTAGCCGTCACCGCAACACTGACTGTTATCGAGATGGTGATGCCTTGGTCTCGCTGTGGCAACCATTTGAAGGTTGTGTGGTGAAAACGCGTCAGCAGTGGTCTGAACGAGGTGAAATCCGCCGCCATGAGATCACCACCGACATCGAACTGAATTTTGTCATGACGGGGCACGCGGTGGATTGCTGGTCGGCGTGGTTTAGCCATCAGGTGATTCAACCAGCGAAGGTGAGCTCAGAGCGATTGTTCAGTGAACTGATTTTATTACAAGGTGAAGGACAAACGCGCGTTTACCCATGTGCGCCGAACACCAATTTGCTTTATCCCCACGCCAGTGTTCCTGCCATCACAGGGCGTATCGAACCCGGTACGCACCAGTATGTGATTGCGGTGAATGCAGGCAAATGGCCTCGCTGAGCTGGATGGTTTATGCGAAGCAGAAAAATTTTACCCATAATTTGTAAATCACATCAGGGAGTGACTGATGAACTATAAGAATAGCTTACCTCTACTTGGCAAAGTCGCAATCGCTGTGGCTGCGTCTATTTCTTTCTCAACTTGGGCTGATACCTACAATGAAGCCCCACAGTTAAAAGAGCTCGTTGCGGCTGGAAAATTACCGCCAGTGATCGAACGTTTACCGGAAAATCCGCTAGTGGTTGAACCGTTTGAATCGGTGGGGCAATACGGCGGCACGTTGAACTTGGTCGGTAAAGTGGTCGATAACGGTCACCGCGCGCGTACCATCGCTTACGACAACCTGTTTAATTTCGATGTTTACTACTCAAAAGTGGTGCCAAACCTAGCCACTGGATTTACTTCCAATGAGGCAAATACCGAATACACCATTACTTTGCGCAAAGGGGTGAAGTGGTCTGACGGCACGCCATTTACCGCAGAGGACATTGCGTTTTACATCAATGACATTGTGGGTGACCCAGAGCACGCAGGTAACCGTCCACTGGCTCTACCGACTCACGATGCCGCGAAAGCGGAAGTGCTAGACAAGTACACTGTGAAAATCACCTTGGCCAAACCAAATGGTTTGTTTATTCGCAGCTTGGCCACCGTAGATAGTGAAAGCTTCACCGCCTATCCAAAACATTACTGTGAACAGTTCATTCCAAAGTTCAATCCGAAAGCGGCAGAAATGGCCAAAGCCGAAGGCTTTGATTCTTGGCGTCAGTACGCGTCGACCAAATGCAATGCCCACTACTTCATCGAGCATTACAACAACGTTGATCGCCCTGTGTTGACAGCATGGAAAGTGAAAGTGGCACCGGGTCCAAACGCGAGTTTTGCCGAGTTTGAGCGTAACCCGTATTACTGGCAAGTCGATACCGAAGGTAACCAATTGCCTTACCTAGACAGCGTTCGCTGGCGTTACAGTGAAGACCAAGAAGAGATGGTGCTGCGTGCCGCTGCCGGTGAAGCGGACTTCCAACATCGTCACATTGGTCAGCCAAGTTACCGCCCAATGCTGATCGACAACGAGAAGAAGAGTGGTTACACCTATGAGTTCCGACCAAACACACGAAGCACGGAACTGGCGATTGCGCTAAACCAAACGGTCAAAGATCCGGTGAAACGTGAACTGTTCCAAAGCAAAGATTTCCGTGTTGCGCTTTCTCATGCGATTGATCGTGAAGAGATCAGTGAAGCCGTCTTCTCGGGTGCGGTTGGGCCACATCAAGCGGCACCGATTGAAATCTCGCCATTTTTCGATGAAGAGATGGCGACGCAGTACACGGAGTTTGATCTCGCAAAAGCCAATAAGTTGTTGGACTCGCTGGGTCTGACGCAACGTGACAAAGAAGGCTACCGTTTAATGAAAAATGGTGAACGTCTGCGTGTTGAAGCGGTATCGAAAACCAACGATAAAGGCGTGTTGGCCGATTCACTGGAACTGGTGAAGAAGCAGTGGAAAGCGGTGGGTGTGTTCTTAGATATTCGCGTTCTGGAAATCAACCATGTCACCAACATTCGTTTGACCAACGATTTCGACATGATCCCAATTGTCGGTGATGGCGGTGTGGGCATCATTGATGAAGCGCGTCACTACATGCCGTTTAGCCCAGAATCGACTTGGGGTTTAGGCTACTACTTGTGGGCTTCAGAGCCGGGCAATGAATTTGCTGTAGAGCCACCTGCGCATGTGAAGAAGCAGTTGGAGCTGTGGAACAAGATTCAAAATACCTCTTCGCAAGAAGCGCAGTTTAAGTATATGGACGAGATCCTCGACATCGCGAAAGAGCACTTCTACGTGATTGGTACAGTAGAAGCGCTGCCGGTAGGCGTGGTGGTGAACAACAAGCTGCAGAACGTGCCAGAAAACATGCCTCAGTCTTGGACTTTCCCAACCCCTGGGCCAATGCGCATGAGTCAGCTTTGGAAACAGCAGTAATCCACGGCGAGTTTCTATAACGCAATATTGTCAGGCCCAGCGCTCAATGCTGGGCCTTATTTTATTTCTCTAAATAAGGCATCAATGGGAAATATAAGGCTAAACTTGCAAGATAGTTCGCGTTAATTTTATTTAACCACCTGAATTTTAATTGTTTCTAGCCAAGAGTAACAACGGCTTCTAGGTAACTTGGTGAGGGCGAACTCGTCATCGGATTCGTTATTTCCCTTCGTTGTGATGGTTTTTAAGTCATTTCGTCACTGGGCCGAGATGGAGCTGAATATTTGTCGAATGATTGCGCACATCACGATGCGAAATAGGACGATAAAACAAGCAGATATTTACGACACCTTCAGGGCCGCGCAACGCCTTCTAGGCCTCTTTACTGGTCAAATTATCCACGCTCGATTGACTCACTTCCTCCTGCTGGAGAGCGTTGCCGAGGCTCGCTCTTTTCATCGACTTTGGCACTAAGGCCTTTTTCGAAAAGGTCTGAGCGTATGTTCGATTTGTGACAAATTAGAGTAATTTGACTAACACGTTACCGCATCGTTCCCCCCATTTGATTTTTTTCACCCATTGGTGGCGGTCTTCTTCAGTTTTTTCCAGCGATACGCTAAGCAATTTGCGGGCAAATGGCGTGGCAACTTTAATTATCTGTAAGGTGAATGGTTAATTAAAAGTAAATTTGCAATGCAAATAATTTGGCTTCGATCACGCTTCAACGCTTTGGTGATGATCTTGTTATCATAAAACTGAAAAAGCGTTTTAAAAATAACTAACGATGCGTTCTAATAAAAATGAATATAGGGTTGAGTTATTAAATTGGTTGCACTTAAGCAGTTTTGGTAACCAATTTTCTTCACTTAACAATGAAGGTTTCGACCTTCATCAACCATTGTAAATATTCCGAATAGGATTGGGATTAAGGAACAACAATGAGCAGTTTTTTTCTGTTTATAGGTAAGCGTTTGATGTCGATACTGGTGACATTATTTGCCGTATCTATCGTTATTTTTGCGGTGATCGATTTGCCGCCGGGGGATTTTGCTTCGTCCAAAATCGCGGAGTTACAGTCAATGGGCCAAACCGTCGACCCACAAATGATTTATACCCTGCGTGAAATGTATGGTTTGGATAAACCACTGCTTGAACGTTATTTCGACTGGGTTGGTGGCTTACTGACGGGGGATTTAGGCATCTCTCTCACCAACAACCAACCTGTGTGGGAAACCATTGAACCACGCATTTGGCCAACGGTCGCTCTTGCTGCAGCGGTGTTCCTCTTCCAGTTCTTGATTGCCATTCCTATCGGTATGTATTCCGCGCTACGCCAATACTCTTGGGGTGATTATGTGGCGACGGTTTTTGGTTTTATCGGCATGGCGACGCCCAACTTTGTGATTGCGATTCTGGCGCTGCTGATCGGTTACTACAGCTTTGATACGGTGGTCTCAGGGCTCTACTCCGAAGAGTTTCTTGACCAGCCGATGTCGTGGGCCAAGTTCCTCGATGCGGCATCTCGCAGCTGGATTTATATCTTGGTAGTGGGCACGGCGGGCCTTGCAGGCATCATCCGTATCATGCGCGCCAACTTGCTTGATGAGCTGAAAAAGCCTTATGTGAAAACCGCGCGAGCGAAAGGGCAAACCGAAGCCAAATTGATCATGAAGTACCCAGTGCGCATCGCCATTTTGCCGATTGTTTCCACCATTGGTTGGATGCTGCCAGCCCTGCTGGGTGCGGACATCATCGTCAGCCAAGTCATGAACATCCCCACTTTAGGTCCACTGATGCTTTCCGCATTGCGGGCTCAAGATATGTATGTCGCGGGGGATGTCCTGCTCATCATGTCCATTCTCACCATTATTGGTACCTTGATTTCAGACCTATTGCTCTACTGGGTTGATCCCCGTGTGCGTGTTGGTGTAGCGAAGGAGTTTTAGTCATGACGACACAAGCAATTCATCTATTTAATCGACTGTTTGGTCGCAAAAAAGCCACGCTTGATTTAGCCACCGCGACCCAATGGCAGCTCATCGGACTCAAAATGCGTCAGCATAAACTGGCGTGGTACAGCATGTGGTTCCTCGTGTGGGTTTACTTTATTGCCATTTTCGCTGAGTTTTTTGCTCCGTTTGATCCCAGTGATAACTGGCGCCGTTACACCTATGCGCCACCACAAGCGGTGAGCTTGATTGAATCCACGGAGGATGGATGGCGTTGGGCGCCACACCTTGAGTTTTATAACAGCAAAACCGATCCACGCACGTTAAAACGTCACTACACCCTAAATGAGAACAAAAAAGTGTATTTCTCCTTTTTCGGTGAGACTGAGCGTTACTACTTGCTGGGCTTTATCCCAATGAATCGCAAGTTTGTGGTGCCACATGATCCGAAGCAGCCATTTTTTGTGCTCGGCTCTGACCGAATGGGGCGCGATATGTTGTCTCGCCTGATTTATGGGGCGCGCATTTCTCTCTCGGTCGGTTTGATGGGGGTATTCACCACCTTTGTGCTCGGCATTGTCATTGGCGGTGTCTCTGGTTATTTCGGAGGGGCGATCGATAACTTCATTCAGCGCAGTATCGAGTTTATGAAGTCCATTCCAACCCTGCCTTTGTGGATGGCCCTTTCGGCCTCATTGCCAGCGGAATGGAGTTCTCTCACCAAGTATTTCTTGATCACCATTATTTTAGGTTTGGTCTCTTGGCCGGACATGGCGCGAGTGGTGCGCAGCCGCTTTATGTCATTGCGCAGCGAAGAGTACGTCGCGGCTGCGTGGCTCGATGGCAACACGCCGTTTGAAATCATCCGCCGTTACATGGTGCCGAACTTCCTGAGCCACATTATTGCGGTGGTGACGCTGGCGATTCCCGCGATGATTCTGGGTGAAACCGCACTGAGCTTCCTTGGTCTTGGTTTACAGGCGCCGATGGTGAGTTGGGGCGTACTGCTGCAAGAAGCGCAAAACATTCGCGCATTGGCGGAAGCGGCTTGGCTGTTGATTCCTGCCGCGGCGGTGATTGTGGTGATTTTGGCAATGAACTTTGTGGGCGATGGTTTACGCGATGCTTGTGACCCATACCACGATCAGGGAGCGAAATAATAATGAAACAACGTATTCTTCAAGTAAAAGATCTCAACGTAAGCTTCCCGACCAGTACGGAACATTTTCATGCGGTTAAAGGGGTCAGTTTTGACCTCTATCGCGGCGAAACATTGTCGGTCATTGGTGAGTCAGGTTCTGGCAAATCGGTGACGTCGTCCGCCATCATGCAGCTACTGGACAAGCCGGGCCGCATTGATTCGGGTGAAATCCTTTACCATAACGAGCAAGGGCAGATCATCGACATTGCACAAATGGATCCGCGCAGTAAAGAGATGCGCTACATGCGCTGCTTCAACATCTCCTTGGTATCGCAAGAACCGATGGCGGCGCTCAGCCCAGTGCATACTGTGGGCGACCAAATTAAAGAAGTGCTCTGCTTGGTTGAGCCGAACATCACCAAAGCGCAAGCACATTCACGCACGTTGGAGCTGCTGACTCAAGTGCAAATGCCAGAGCCGGAAAGTTTGATCAACAAATACTCGTTTGAACTCTCTGGGGGGCAGCGTCAACGTGTGGTGATTGCCATGGCGATTGCCTCTAATCCAGATATCTTGATTGCCGATGAGCCAACCACGGCGCTGGATGTGACCACGCAGGCGGAGATTCTCGACCTGTTTGCCGCGCTACAACAGCAATTTGGCATGGCGATTTTGTTCATTACCCACGACTTGGGTGTCGTGGCACAGATTTCCGATCGCGTCGCGGTGATGGAAAAAGGGATATTGGTCGAATGTGGCGAGGTACGGCAGATTTTTGAGAACCCTCAACACCCCTACACGTGTAAGTTAATGGAAGCAACGCGCGCTTTGGAAAAACCGTCCAAAGTGAAAGTGCCGTTTGCGCTGGATGTCAACAATCCGCCTCGTCCGATTCTAGATTTGAATGGCGTGAGTAAGATTTTTGAAAAACCGGCAAAAATGTTCCAGAAAAAGCGGTTTATGACGGCGGTCGATAACGCCTGCTTAACCCTTTACCCTGGGGAATCCTTAGGCATCGTTGGCGAATCGGGTTCCGGAAAAAGTACCTTGGGTCGTGCGATTTTGGGCATGTCACCGGCGAGTACGGGCTCGATTCAATATGTAGACGAAGTGTCTGGACGCGAAATTGAACTGTCTAACTACAAGCGTCAGAAACGCGATCCTTTGTTTGCCGATCTGCGTTTAATTTTCCAAGACCCATGGTCGTCGTTGAACCCGCGCATGACAGTGTTTGACATCATTGAAGAGCCACTACTTAAGCTACGCACGGAAATGAACAAAACACAGCGTGAAGAAAGAGTGCGCAACATCATGAAATGGGTAGGGCTTCCGCCAGAATTCTCCAGTCGCTACCCGCATGCTTTCTCAGGCGGTCAGCGTCAGCGTATCGTGATTGCACGCGCTTTGGTCACCATTCCTAAAGTGGTGATTGCCGATGAAGCGACCGCAGCACTCGATGTGTCGCTGCGTTCTCAGGTATTGGATCTGCTGATTGAATTCCAAAATACCTATGGCACGGCGTTTATCCTCATCACTCACGACATCGCAACCGTGAAATATTTCTGTGACCGCGTGTTGGTGCTGCAACATGGTCATATTGTTGAGCAGGGAAGCGTTGAGCAGGTCATTTTCAACCCGCAGCAAGCCTACACCAAGCAGCTCATTGCCGCGGTGCCAGTTGCAGAGCTCCCACCGGAGGAAGCAGCGGCAAAAAAGATTGCATAGCTCCTTGTTAATCATGGGGTGACACCTACAAACAGCCTCCTGTCACCCAGGAGGCTTTTTTTGTCTAAGCAAAACGAAAAGGACCTAAATCATGGGGAAGAATACCTCGATCATTCAGCGCATTCAGTGGCTGGTTGTGTTGTTGACTCTGGTTTTGATTTCACTTTCTGGCTTGTCGATTTGGCAGGGCCAACAGCTCATCCATCAATTAGATCACATTTCTGACAACACCATGCGACAGATGCAAACGCAAGCGGAGGCACTCAGTGTCGTGAGTAATGTGGAGAACCGTATTCTCTCAGTGCCAACGGCTCAGAGTGATCAGCTGGATAGGCTTGCCGCGGAGATCGAGCAAGAGATGTCCTGGTTGCGGCAAAGCGGTTTTGTCCAATCGCTCAATGCCAATACAGACGAGCTGAACAGCCAAACAGCAGGCTTACTTGAGCTGGCGCAATTGGGCACCAGTTTGCGAGTGCAGCTGGAGAAAAAACGTCAGGTGAATCAACTCACCGTGACTAAGGTGAAGCGCAAAATTTACGCATTGGCCGTCAGCTCTGATGATATGAACACCACGATGTTGGCGGACAGTTTGAGTAGCGAAATAGATGGGTTGGACTTTAATACCAATCGAGCACTCACCAGTCATCAACCGACAGAGATTGAGCAACTGCAAGAAAAGAATCGCGCTTTGGCGGTATCGATTCGAGCCAAAAGCGAACAACTGAAAGCCCGCAGTCGTCAATATGGCCAAAGTGATCTGGAGCGAGTTGAGAAAGTGTTAGTGGATGCATTTGAGCCATCTGGTGTGGTACACGAACACCTCACTGTTATTAAAAATCAGCAACTCGTTCAGCAACAAGCCCAGCAGCTAGCGATGCGTTTAACCCATTTGGGGGAGACACTGGAAATCGTGAATCGACAGTTACTGGAAGAAGTGGCGTTCATGGTTGAAGCCACACAAGCGGATCAATCCCGCTATCACATGCAGCTTGTCGGCTTTGTGCTGATTGTTGGTGGCGTCAGCGCCGTGATGGCAGTGAATGTATCAAACACACTCAAACGTAGCCTGCGGTTACTGATTGGTACTATTCAGCGGATGGCGGAGAGTGATCTGACCCAATCGGTGCCCAACTCATTGCCTGCTGAGTTTGGCCGATTAGCCCGCCATTTAGAGCAGTTGCGTCAGTCTCAACTGGCGATGATTGACACCCTTACCCACAGTTCGACGAAATTAAACCAAGTCATCCAACAGAATGGCCAGCGAACTTCAGGCCTAACTCAGGCGTTGCAACAGCAAGCCGAGCGAACAGCGAGCGTCGTTCATCACACACATCAACTCACGCAGTTTATTGGCGATATTGATGATGAAAGTGCATCCGGAGCACGTCAGGCGACACTAGCAAGCCAAGAAGCGTATAACGGTTCTTTGAACGTCAATGAAAATATTGAGCGTCATTTGGCGTTAGAACACAAACTGCAATTGGCGGTAGAGACCATGCATCGTCTAAAGCAGAGTGCCGCACAGATAAATTTAGCGATGAAATTTATTGATGAAGTCGCCCAGCAAACCAACTTGTTGGCGTTAAACGCGGCAATTGAATCCGCGAGGGCGGGCGCGCATGGGCGTGGGTTTGCGGTGGTGTCCGATGAAGTGAGAACCTTAGCCGAGCGCACCTCTGGCTCGGTGGTGGAAGTGCGAGATATTATCGATGTGCTTCATCATGACGTAGACACCGCGGTGGTGCAGATAGAACATTGTAATCGAGAGATGCAGGATTCGATGAACAGTGCCAAACAGGCCGTTGAATCGGTCAACCGTGTGAAAACGTGCCTAGATCTGAGCAGTCAAACTGCGCAATCCATCTCAGCAGCAACGAAGCAGCAGCGCAGCCTCACGCGGCAAATCGCGGCGAAAATTGCCGAAATTCAAAGCGATTCACAGACCAACTTAGACCAAATTAGCCATTTGGTCACCGCAGGAAACGAGTTGCAAACCATGGCTGCTCAGCAGCAAAAATTGGTCGCTCAATACGTTGTGTGAAAAGGCTTAACGGCAAGCTAAGCTTCATCTCCTTGTTACTTCAAATAGCACAATAGCAAAATATCAAAGGGGCGCAATCTTGCCCCTTTGTTGTTACTTTCTCGTCGACTAAGCGTAGGTTTTGGGGGATTTTTGCATTCCCTTGCCGATCACGACTCTGATCACTGCTCCAAGTAGAACCGGAGTCAGTAAAAAGTCCCAATTTTGCCCTGTCATCATAATCAGCAACGGATTCGCACCCGCACGTGGGTGCGTGGTTTTCGTCAGCAGCATTGCTGAGACGGCGAGGCCGCTCGCGAGCGCCAAGCTTACGGGGTTCCCCCCTGTCTAGTAAGCAAAAAATAGCCCAACAAACGCGGTGATGGCGCAATGCATAAACACCCTCAATCGACTGCAACGATGAAGCACAAACGGATACGATGAAAAAAAGCCCGGCGTTGAGCCGGGCAAAATACAGTGGAATGAGAGGTTAAATTATTTGAGTTTTACGCTGTATGAAATCAGCACTTTTGTATCGTTACGATCCGCTTTGTGTACGATGTCGTCGCCACGGAATTTGCTGCGGAAGGTGCGAATATTTAGGCCTTCCAATGCGCCATCCATGAACTTGTAGCCGATGTTCCAATCGAAAGAATGCATAGAGCCATCGTACTCTTTCTCGGTTAAGCTTGAGCGAACATTGGTACCGTAGTTACCACCGATACCCGCGGTCAGCTCTGGCAGATTCCAGCTGGCAAAGTTGTAGTTCAGTGCCAATTTAACCGCTTTGGTGCCATCTACGCTGTAGTCTTCTAGGCCAGAGGTGGTTTGCTGGAAGTTACGGTTATCCGAGTTAGCCCATGGAGTGAGGCGGAAGTTGTAACTTACTTCTTGACCGTCTGTATCGGTGCTGCTGACGCCCGCAATCCAAGTAAAGCCGCCGTGCTTGATGTTGGCGCCAAGGCCTAGGTAGCTTTGCGCTTCTTCTCTGTTTTGTTTGTAACTCGTCGTTAGCTCATTTTTTTCGAGAATTGAACCGTGGTAAAACGCGCTTAAGCCCACTTTGGCCGAACCAAGATCGAAATCGTATTTCCCTAGAGCTTGCCAGTTTTGGCGGAAGTCTTTACCCACACCGTAACCGACGTCAATTTGGCCTTGGTCGAACTTATAGATCGCACCGAGCGTTTGGATGTGGTCTATCGCTGTGTTGGTGGTGTTAGCACCTTTCAATTGGTTTTGGTGCCATTTGGTGGTTATCGGCAAAAACTCCTTGCGCCAATCGTTTTTAAACTGGTCCGCAATCGCGTAGCCGACAATCAAGTTACCAAAATGCGCTTTGGCTTCTAGGCCGCGATAAGCGTGCGGGTTCAGGCCCCAGCTAGAACGAATGGTACCAATGTTGATTTGGGTGTAACCACCACGCAGAGCAAGGCCAGCATCGTCGTTACCAAATTTCGCTTTCAGCGCGGCAACAGAAACAGCGGCATAAGATTTGTCACATGCTTTGCCATCGTAGGCTGGGTTGTTTTGACACTCATGATCAAAGTAAAGGATCTCCGACATGCCCGTGGTGTTGCCAATTTGCAAGTTGGTGTTCGCCCAGATATCCAGACCGATGGTGTCTTTGAAGTAGCCTGATTTGTAGTCCCACGCCAGTTGTAGAGTTTGGTTTTCAATGTTTGGCGACCATTCACCCGTGGTCATGTTTTTCTGTTCGCGGTCACGAATGTATAGAAATGAGTGTAGACGAGAGGTCGAACCGTCGTAAAACGCCTGTTTGGCTTCAGCGGCTAGGTCAACCGCCGCGACACTCTGGTTACGAACATCGTTTGGGTCGACATCATTGGCGAAAACAGTACCGGAAGTTAGGGCGGCCAGTACAGCGGTAGAGATCAGAGATAGATTGATTCTATGTTGCATATCCATATATTCCATTTTTGTGTAGAGGAGAATTCTATTTGCGATGTGAATATTATTGATATTTGTGATTATTTAAACTGAAACATCGTTTTGTGTTTTAAAAACCGGATGTTCATCAAAAATAAAAGATTATTGTGATTTTCGTTTATGCTCTCTGTTTCTTATGGTTTTTCTGTCTTAAATTAAAAAATTGAGCAAGGATAAATAGGGAGATAAGACGACTTTGTTGTGCGGTTCGTTTAAATACAGTGATTCATCTGTAGGTAGGGTTATCTGTTGGAAGTGATTTTTTGATGAATTTGGATTTTTGTTAAGTTTTTGATTTTTATTTTGTTTGTTGGTTTTGTTGAGGGTGTGGAAAAGAGAAAGAATAAGAGCCCCATAAGGGGCTCTTAAAGATTGCAAACAATATCTAGGAAAACTGTCAGCTATATCCAATTTTCACTAATAACTACTTTCATAGGGCCAATATCAATGAAAATTCGCGTGGAGTTGTCGACGATTTTATTTGCAAATTTTGAATAGAGTGATTGCTCTTTTATGTTTCTACTGTCACGTCTAAATAATCGATATGCAATACCTTTTAATGAATAGTGTGATTGTATCTTTTATTTTATTGATGAATGCTTCTGCTCTGGCTTCAATTAATCTGTGCAGTAATCTCTCAAATTTTGACCGATGCTAGCATTCACTTACCCATTTAATCCATTTTGAAATGATGTTTTATAATCAAAATCACATAATTCAAATCAATTAATCATTAAAAATGAAAAGATGTTTCGTTTCTATTGATTGGTTTGGCTTGGTTGTTTATAGTTCTGGCATTCACGCTGTTTATGTGTGCCTTTTCGATGGAATAGCGGCTACTTCAACGTGTTGGGGTATGTGAACAAAGTAAGCCAACGTCGTGGTGGAAAGCGCCATGACAGCGGTTTTGACGTGAAAATTAACCACTTTTAAGCATGCCTCTGCTACCTGCTAAGCAACGCAATGACGGTGTTTTGTGAGGACCAACCAATGGTAGCAGAGGCCGCTGCTTAACCGTTGGCAAGCGCGTTACCCCACCAGTGCGCGCTTTCATCTTCCTTTTTGAAATCGACAGTTGTTAGAGGAATAGTGATGCGCGCTGTGAAACACCGCCAACTATCGCTGCTTTTTCCCTTTTTAAAGTGGTTACCAAAGGTCAACGCTCAATCGTTGCAAGCCGATTTTTGGGCAGGCCTGACTGGGGCGATTATTGTTCTGCCGCAAGGCATTGCTTATGCGATGATTGCAGGATTGCCTGCTGAGTTTGGCTTGTACACCGCCATCATTCCGGCGATTTTGGCCTCATTGTTTGGTTCTTCCCATCATCTTATTTCTGGCCCAACGGCGGCACTTTCGGTGATTGTTTTTACTACGGTTAGCCAGTTCGCAGAGCCGAGCACACCGCTTTATATCCAGCTCTGTTTCACCTTGACCCTATGCGCAGGCGTTATTCAGTTGCTGTTTGGTTTGCTGCGTTTTGGCGCAGTGGTGAATTTTGTGTCCCATTCGGTGGTGCTGGGTTTTACCGCTGGGGCGGCGATTGTGATTGGCGTGAGCCAGTTAAAACACGTACTGGGTTTGCAGTACAGTTCTGGCGAAACCGCGATTGAAAACTTGCTGCTGCTGGGGAGTAATGTTGTTCACTTTGATGCCAAAGAGCTGTCAGTCGGTATGGTCACCATCGTGGTGTGCGTAATGTGCAAACGAATTTGGCCGAAGCTCCCCCATATGCTACTAGCGACACTAGCCTCAATGGCTTTTGCCTTGTGGATGAATCACGCAGGATACCCAGTTTTGATGGTGAGCGAGGTGAGCAGCCGTTCTCTCAGCCTCTCCTCGCCATTTGCTGGATTGAGCCATGTTGAACCCATGCTAGGAGGGATTGTCGCGGTGGCGATGCTCGGTTTAGTCGAAGCGATTTCAATCAGCCGCTCAGTCGCGCTCAAGTCACGTCAATCACTGGACAGCAACCAAGAATTTGTCGGTCAAGGTTTCTCCAACATTGTAGGCTCGTTCTTCTCTTGTTACGTCTCTTCCGGTTCGTTTACGCGTAGTGGCGTTAACTACAGCAGCGGTGCGAAAACGCCGTTAGCGGCGGTATTTGCTGCGCTTTTGTTATTGGTGATCATGCTGCTGTTTGCCCCTTATGCGGCTTACATTCCCATCGCGGGGATGGGCGGCTTACTCTTAGTGGTTGCTTGGCATTTAGTCGATGTTCACCACATTACCACCATCGTCAAACACGACAAAAAGGAAGCGGTGGTGCTGGTTGCCACCTGTTTGGCGGCGCTGTTTCTTCATCTTGAACTCTCCATCTATGTCGGCGTTGGCGCTTCGCTGTTTTTTTATCTACGTAAAACCTCGCGCCCAGCGATTGAACGGCTTAGCCACGATGAGCTGAACCTTGAGCAGCAGGACGACATTGCGGTGATCCGTATTAATGGCTCGATATTTTTTGGCTGCGTGCAATATCTTCATCAAGAGATGCAGAACGTCAGTGCCAAGCATCTGATTATTCTCGGTCGAGGCATCAACTTTATTGATCACCTTGGGGTGCAAATGCTTGAAGACTATGTTTCTACCAGCGGTCGAGCTGTCTATTTTTGTCGCTTTAAAGCCAACGCCAAAGCGTCCCTGTTAAAGGGGGCATCATCGGTTCGAGAAGAACATTTTTCCGAACGATTGACGCCGCTGTTAAATCAAATTTGTAAGAGGTCATTATGAAAGTACTTGTGACGGGGGGCTGTGGCTACATTGGCAGTCACGCTTGTGTCGCTTTGGTCCGCGCGGGGCATCAGCCGATCGTGCTGGATAACTTCAGCAACAGCCACCCCAATGTGGTGGCACGAATCGAAACGTTGATTGGTCAACCGTTGGTGGTGTATCAGGGCGACATTCGTGACCGACTGGTGCTGGATGCTATTTTTGATCAACACGAGATTGGCGCCGTGATGCATTTTGCTGGCTTAAAAGCGGTCGGGGAGTCGGTCGAAAAACCGCTGGAGTATTACGACAACAACCTGACCGGGACGTTGAACTTGCTTGCCGCGATGCGTGTGGCGCATGTTTGTCGGCTGATTTTCAGCTCATCGGCCACCGTCTATGGCGACCCCAAAGCGGTACCCATTACGGAGGCGGCCCCAACGGGTGCCACCACCAATCCTTACGGCACCAGCAAACATATGGTGGAACGCTGCTTAAGCGATTTTTCCGCCGCCAACCCCGACTGGAGCATTACCTTACTGCGCTATTTTAACCCTATTGGTGCGCACCCCAGCGGCTTGATTGGTGAAGACCCGAGCGGCATACCGAACAATCTGATGCCCTTCATTACTCAAGTGGCGATTGGTCGCCGTGAGAGATTGTCGATTTTTGGCGACGACTACCCAACAGCCGATGGCACCGGCGTGCGCGACTACATTCATGTGCAAGATCTGGTGGAAGGGCACGTGGCGGCACTGGAAAAGCGGGGCAATGTCCGTGGTCTGCACACATACAATTTAGGCACTGGAAATGGGGTGAGTGTGTTGCAGATGGTGGCCGCGATGAACCGAGTGTTGGGGCGCGAACTGCCAGTACGCATTGAGCCACGCAGAGCCGGTGATATTGCGCAATGTTTTGCCCAAGCCGACAAGGCCGCGCAGGAACTGGGCTGGAAAGCACAGCACGATTTAACGGATATGGTTGAGCACAGTTGGCACTGGCAGCAGCGCAATCCAAACGGTTACCAATCTTAGTTTGAAAGGAAACATTATGTCTCACGCATTTGATGTCGCCGAGCATCCACATCGTCGTTATAACCCACTAATGGGGGAATGGGTGCTGGTGTCACCACACCGAGCGAAAAGACCTTGGCAAGGTCAACAAGAAACCCTCAATGTTGAGTCATTGCCCAGCTATGAGAAAACCTGTTTTTTGTGCCCGACCAACACGCGCATTGGCGGTGATGTCAACCCGGATTACCAAGGCACCTTTGTCTTTAAAAACGATTTTGCGGCGCTGACCGAGCACACGCCGGATTCTCCGGTGAGTGACGATCCGCTGTTCCAACTGCACAGTGCCAAAGGGGAGAGCCGAGTGATCTGTTTCTCGCCGGATCACAGCCGCACTTTGCCAGAGCTAGCTCAGGAAGAGATTGAGCAAGTCATCACCACATGGATGACGCAAACGGAAGAGCTTGGCCAGCGTTACCCTTGGGTTCAGGTGTTTGAGAACAAAGGCGAAAGCATGGGCTGCTCTCAGCCCCATCCGCACGGGCAGATCTGGGCCAACAGCTTTATTCCCACCATTGTGGAGAAAAAAGATCATCATCAGCAGCGTTATTTTGAACAGCATCGCTCTCCGTTATTACTCGACTACATTGAGCGTGAGTTAGCAAG
Organism: Vibrio floridensis; assembly: GCF_021852965.1. Taxonomy (NCBI): domain Bacteria; kingdom Pseudomonadati; phylum Pseudomonadota; class Gammaproteobacteria; order Vibrionales; family Vibrionaceae; genus Vibrio; species Vibrio floridensis. Next base: position 182,977 of record NZ_JAKGCY010000001.1, read on the forward strand.
CGGTGAGCGCATCGTCGTAGAAAGTGACTTTTGGGTAGCATTAGTACCGTATTGGGCGGCGTGGCCATTTGAAACGCTGCTGTTACCGAAAGTGAAACTGAGCCGGTTGACCGAGTTGACCGATGAGTTAAAAGCGGATCTCGCGAAAGTCATCAAACAGCTCACCATTAAATATGACAACCTTTTCCAGTGCTCTTTCCCTTATTCCATGGGTTGGCACGGCGCGCCATTTGTGGCTTGGGAGCCGGAAGCCTATTGGCAAGTGCACGCGAGTTTCCTTCCCCCTCTACTCCGTAGCGCAACGGTGCGCAAATTCATGGTGGGATACGAGATGTTGGCGGAAAGCCAGCGCGATCTCACCCCAGAGCAAGCGGCGGAGCGCCTGCGCAATGCAGCCGACATTCACTACAAGCAAGGTCACGACAAGCAAAGTTAGTTTTTCGCGGGCAGATTATTTGCCGCGCAATGCGCAAAAAAATTTTCGCCTGAGAATGGGATGAAAAGTGGTTTTGATTTATTTGAAGAGGTTTTCTTCTTTTTGAAGGGAGCAGAATAAAAAGGAAAGGAATAATGATTTTAGAGGCGTTCAATTTAGACGGTAAGGTGGCGCTTGTCACAGGGTGCAATACAGGTCTTGGTCAAGGCATGGCATTGGCGCTGGCGCAAGCGGGTTGTGACATTGTTGGGGTGAACTACGCTGGGCCGGATGAAACCCCCGCATTGATAGAAGCCACAGGCCGCCGTTTTCACTCGATTGTGGCGGATCTCAGTGATGCCTCTGTGATTGCATCCGTCGTTGATCGTGCGGTTACCCAAGCAGGACGCATCGATATTCTGGTCAACAACGCGGGCATTATCCGTCGTGACGATGCGATCAACTTCAGTGAGCAAGATTGGGATGACGTGATGAACCTCAATGCCAAGAGCGTGTTCTTCTTAGCTCAAGCGGTGGCTCGCCAGTTTCAAGCGCAGCAGTCTGGCGGCAAGATCATCAACATCGCTTCGATGCTCTCGTTCCAAGGCGGCATTCGTGTTCCCTCGTATACTGCGTCGAAAAGTGCCGTGATGGGCATCACTCGTTTGCTGGCTAACGAGTGGGCATCGCAGGGGATCAATGTCAATGCCATTGCTCCAGGCTATATGGCCACCAATAACACGGCGGCGCTCAGAGCCGATGCTGAACGCAATCAAGCGATTTTAGAACGCATTCCGGCGCAGCGTTGGGGACTGCCCAGTGATCTTGCTGGCCCTGTCGTGTTCTTGGCATCGTCCGCTTCTGACTACGTAAATGGTTACACCATCGCTGTTGATGGTGGTTGGTTAGCCCGTTAATGGGTTGCAAGAGAAAGCTGCTAGTCAGCTTTTTTTTGAAATTAAAATTTAAATTGAAAAGGTGTTTTGAAAAATGTGAGCAATCTATGCGTTTATATAAAAGTATCACTGTAAACTATAGATATATCATTGAGCATAACACCCACTTTGCACGACAAAGGTTTTGAGAGATTTCGGTATGAGTGAAGCGATCACGCTGCGTCCATTGCCAAGGGCGCTAGACGAAGAAAAAGTAGTCAACCATTTATCCACGGTGGTGGCAGCGATTAAACGAAACATTCCAAAGATTGGGGAACGTAACCCCAAGATCGGTACGGCGAACAATCAGTGGGAGTACTGTGGCCAGTTCGATTGGGTTTCTTCATTTTGGACAGGCGAGTTATGGCTCTGCTATCAAATGACGGCTGAGCAATCGTTCAAAAACAGCGCCAAGCTGCGTAAACGTTACTTTGCAGACATGCTGCTGGACCCGTTTTGGTTGGATCACGATCTGGGTTTCCAATACAGTTTGAGCTGCGTGGCGGATTACAAGCTGACTGGTGATGAAGAGTCGAAAATGATGGCGATTCGCGCTGCTGACCATCTGATTCATCGCTTTAGAAAAATTGGTGGTTACATTGTGGCGTGGAATGATACCCATCCGCTCGGCCCTGAAATTACGCAAGGCAAATCGATCATCGACTCGCTGCAAAATACCGCTTTGTTGTTCTGGGCATCGCAAGTGACCGGTTCTCCGGTTTATGCGCAAGCGGCCACGCGCCACAGCGAAACGTTAGCGAAACACATTGTGCGTGAGGATTTCTCCACCTATCACTCGTTTAACTTCCACCCTGTGACTCAGCAGCCCATCAAAGGCGAGACCTTCCAAGGTTTTGCGGATGATTCGTGCTGGGCGCGCGGCCAATCTTGGGCGATTCACGGCTTTGCACAAACCTATCTTTACACCAAAGATGAACAGTTTTTGACCTTGGCGAAAAAGCTCGCGCGCTATGCGGTCGAGCAGATCACCGATGATGGCGTTCCCGTATGGGATTACTCATTGCCCGCGGATGAGATCCAGTACAAAGACAGCTCAGCCGGTGCGATTACCGCGGCGGGCTTGCTGCTGATTGCACAGTGCATTGACGATGCCGAAGAGGCCAAACAATACCGCGATTGGGGCTTGTATCTACTGCAAGGCTTAATGCAGAGCTGCGATTTAACCGCCGATGAGCAAGCCCTTGGGCTTTTGGCGCACGGCGCGTCGTTTGTCAAAGTGGGTTTGTGCGACAACATGTTGCCCTACGGCGATTACTACTACCTAGAAGCTCTAATGCGCGCTAACGGCTACCAGAGCTTCTTCTGGTAAACCGAACTCAATAACTCATTCGGGGGAGCCTTTTCCCCCGTCTATCCCAACTTTTTGGAGCCTATCATGACCCAATTTGCCTCTCGTAAAGGTCATATGACCCTGCCTGTTGAAGAAGGACAGGAAGACGTCGTGCTGGATTTATATCAGCGCTGGCAAGCCGATGCACTGCGCGATAGCGATGGTACAACCATGCCTGATTCATTGGCCGAGCAAGACAGCGATATCTATTCTGTGATGTGTTTGGTGCGTGCGGATCAAGCGTATGCCAATCAACATCCAGAATACCTACACCGTAAATATTTGATGTCATTCCCTGTCACCGCGATGAGTGATCGCGTGGCGATTTTTCCACTCGATGGTTACAGCAAAGACAAGTATGAACTGGACGATGACAGCGATCCAAAACAGTGGTGGGAAGTGCGAAATCGCACTTTGAACAAAGTGATCCCGACGGATAAGTGGACCTTTGACGCACAATATCAGCGTATTGATATTGAAGATGCGATCCCGTATCACGAATACACCATCACTTTCATGGCGCGCCAAGTGTGGGACAGCGTGTCGATGTACAACGCGCTGACCAACGATTGGAAAGGGCCGCGCATCAAGAGCCTTGACCCGTACCACCCAGAATGTCGCGCGCATCTATTGCAGCACTTCGCCCATTGGTTGGAGACGCACCCAAACACCACCGTGGTGCGTTTTACCACCTTCGCTTTCCTATTCGTGATCGATACCGGTGAGAAGAATCAAGACATCTATCGCGATTGGACCGGCTATGGCGAAACGGTTAGCCCACGCGCATTAGAAGATTTTGAACAACGCTTTGGCTACAAGCTTTCTCCGGAAGACTTTGTTGATGCGGGTTACTACAACGGTACCTATAAAGTGCCTTCTCAGCAGTACCGCGATTGGATGACTTTCGTGCAAGACTTCGTGGTCGAATTTGCCGCCGAGTTGGTCAGCATGGCGCACCAAGCGGGCAAGAAAACCGCGATGTTCCAAGGCGATCACTGGATTGGCACCGAACCGTTTCTTGAGAGTTATCAGAAGATTGGCATCGATATTAACGTTGGTGCGGTGGAAGATGGTGTGGCGCTGCGCCGTTTAACCGATTCCGGTGGCGATCAAATTCGTGAAGCACGTTTTTATCCCTACTTCTTCCCTGATGTGTTCCGCGAGGGCAACGATCCTGTGGTGGAATCGATGTCGAACTGGACCAAGATTCGTCGCGCGATGTTGCAAAAACCGTTGGATCGCATTGGCTATGGCGGCTATTTGTCACTTGCAAATCAGTTCCCGCACTTTATCGACCATGTGACGGATATTTCTCGTCAGTTCGGTGAGTATCTCGACAACACGCAGCGCAGTGAATCGCAAAAATTGCCGGGCAAAGTGGCGGTGTTGAGTGCTTGGGGAACGGCGCGCAGTTGGCTGCAAAACCAAGCACGAGACCAGCGTTTTTACGTGCCACCACGCCCTGATGTGATGGAGCTGGTCGGCAATAACTTGCTGGAGTGTTTGTCTGGTCTGCCATTTGAGGTGGAGTTCATCAGCTTCGATGACATCGCTGAGAAGGGCATCGATCCAGACATCAAAGTGATCATTAACACCGGCGATGCCAACTCGGCTTGGAGTGGTGGCGAGTGTTGGGATGATCATAATGTCATCGTGCAATTGCGTCGGTTTGTCGCAGAAGGCGGCGGTCTACTTGGCGTGTCCGACCCTTCGGCATGGCAAAAAAATGGCCGTTATTTCCAGCTGGGGGATGTGTTCGGGTTAGAGAAAGAGACCTCTTTGACCATGGGGCGCGTGGCGATGCCGTTGCAGATCGAAAAACATCACTACCTCAGCCAATTTATTCAGGGTGATGAAGACTTTGGTAACCCAAGTTATGTGTACCCGCAAGCGCAAGACCTCACCGTTCTGGCTGCGCAAGGGCAACATTTGGCGTTGACGGCGCGTGGCTATGGCTCCGGCCGCGCGGTGTACTTGGGGAATCTGCCATTTAGCATGGAAAATGCCCGCCTGTTGCAACACATTTTGTTGTGGCTAACGCAGCAGGAAGAAACGGCACATGCCTGGCTGTCCAATAACCCTTATGTTGACGTAGCGTTCTACCCGCAAACCAACAAAGCGACAGCGGTGAACTTTACCGATGAGACTCAGAAGGTGACGGTATTGAACACCGATGGTGAGCCACAATCGATAACGCTGAAACCCTATGAATGGCGTTGGTTCGATAACTAAACCAAGCAAAGAAGGTAGAAGGTGCTGTCAAAGCACCTTCTTTTCATTCCGATAGACTCACCAAGGAGATGACTCGCATCATGCACTCGCAACATTTGATGCAGATCCGCAGCAAACTGTCACAATCCATCGTCGAGCTACAAGTTTCAATGCTGCACAAGCACGATTGGCATCAAACCATCGCTCAATACCAAAGCGCATTTTCTCACCAAACTGGCTGGCTAGATGCGCCACTTGCGGACGCTGAGCAAGATGGAGAGCGTATTTTTGCCTATTTGCAGCGCGTATTGCTGCTAGCTTGCCAACACTACCAACGACCTTGTGCCTCGATTTTGGAAACGATTGAACAAGCGTTGGCGCACTGGTATAGACACAATCCGACCCACTGGAACTGGTGGTGGAATCAAATTGGCAAACAGCGGCTGCTGGGACCGATTGCTTTGTTGCTCAGCGATGCGCTCTCGCCAGCATTGCAGCAAAAATTGATGGATGATCTGCCCGCCCAAGCGAGCATGACGGGGGCGAACAAAGCCGATCTGGCGAATGGGGTGGCGTATCGTGCATTGCTTGAAAACAATCAAACTCGCTTTGCCCAAGCCATGGCCGATATCGCTGACACTATCGTGTTGACGCAAGAGGAGGGTATACAAGCCGATTTCTCTTACCAACAGCATGGGCCGCAATTACAAAACGGCGGTTATGGTGAATCTTTCCTAAATGTCGCTTTGCCGTGGGTGTATGCGGCGGCTGATACCTGCTTTCGCTTTTCAAGTGATCAGCAACGTTTACTGCTCAGCTATTTCTTACAAGGTTCGATGTGGATGACGCGTACCGGGCGCTGGGATTACAACGTGTGTGGCCGAGCCATCGCCAAGCCTGATTTGGAGAAACCGCACAGTCGCGCGTCTTTGAAAGCGCAAGCGACCATGCTGATGGCGCTGTTTCCTCAACATCGCTTGCCACTCGAAAGTTACCTCGCGCACCTTGATGGCCGTGCGTATCCCTTTGCAGGGTTTAAACACTTTTGGCGCTCAGACTATTCTGCCATGGTGAACCATCGCTTTTCGGTGACGGTGAAAACCAATTCACGCCGCACCAAGCCGATTGAAACGGGCAATCAAGAGAACTTACTCGGTTTCTGGCTCGGTTTTGGCAGCATGAACATCAGCGTGACGGGCGACGAATACCACGATATTTATCCTTACTGGGATTGGGCAAAAATCCCTGGGGTTACCTCACCCAGCGTGGCCATGCCCGCGCACGAATGGGGGCGCATCGAGCAAAACACCGAGTGGACTGGTGGCGTCAGCAATGGTCGATGGGGGATAGCCAGCTTTGAGTTGGATGTCCAGCAAACTCAGGGTTTGAAATCGTGGTTTTTCTGTGGTGATGCCATTGTGGCGCTGGGGGCTGGCATTCGTTCTGAACATCAAAGCCCCATCGTCACCGCGATCAATCAATGCCATGTGCAAACGCCTGTTTTTCACCAGAATGAGAATGGGGTGGAGCGGTGTGATGGTGTTGCCGTTCAAGGTTGGCTTCATCATGCCAATGTCGGTTATCTGCTTGGCGAGGGTAAGGCGTATTTGCGTTGTGATGAACAACAGGGCAGTTGGCAGAAAATTAATGCGCATTTGAGTGATGATAAAGTTGCTGGCAAGGTGTTTAGCCTGTGGATTGAACATGGCGTACAGCCGCACGACGCCGGCTATCACTACACACTGTTACCGGGAGCGACACTGGCGAAAACCCAACAGTATGCCGCTCAACCCGAAGCGCAAGTGCTGCATAATTTGCCTCAGTTGCAAGCGGTTCAGTTTCGTCATGAAGTTGGCTGTGTGTTTCGCCAAGCCGGCCGCCTAGAGCTGGCAAGCTTCGCTCATCAACCCGCTTTTGCGTTGGAAGTGGACAAACCCTGTTTGCTACTTTGTGAGCGCACATCGGTTGGCTTTCGTTTGGCTCTGTCGACGCCGGGCAGAGCCGACAAGGTGCAGATCACCTTGCATCAAGGCGGTCAAGCGTTCGCAGTGACCATCGAAACCTCGGCGCTGCCTGATAAGTTGGGCGAAAGCGTGCTGGTGGATATCGAAGCGGAACCGAGTATGGCACGCGATAGCTGAACCGAAAACCAGACAAAAAAACGCCCTGTGATGAACAGGGCGTTGATTTGATGGTATTTAACGGCGATTACGCGATTTGGCTCTCTTCCATTTCTGGGCAGTCGTCGGCAAGAAAACCACCGGTTTGGTGCGCCCATAGCTGCGCATAAATGCCGTTGTTTTGCAGCAGTTCTTGGTGCGTGCCTTGCTCAACAATATTGCCTTTATCCAGCACGATCAGGCGATCCATCTGTGCAATGGTCGACAAGCGGTGAGCAATGGCAATCACGGTTTTGCCTTGCATCAGCTCGTTCAAGCTTTCTTGGATGGCCGCTTCCACTTCCGAGTCGAGGGCTGAGGTGGCTTCATCCAGCACCAAGAGTGGTGCGTCTTTGAGCAGCACGCGAGAAATCGCAATGCGCTGACGCTGACCACCCGAGAGTTTCACCCCGCGCTCGCCCACTTGCGCATCGTAGCCGACGTTGCCAAACGGGTCGGTGAGGGTTTCGATAAACTCATGTGCGTGCGCTTGCTTGGTGGCGCGCAACAGCTCTTCTTCGCTGGCATCCGGATTACCATAAAGAATGTTCTCGCGAATCGAGCGGTGCAGCAGTGAGGTGTCTTGCGTCACCATACCAATTTGCGCACGCAGCGAATCTTGCGTCACCTCAGAGATGGTTTGGCCGTCGATCTTGATCTTGCCGCTCTCCACATCGTGGAAACGCAGCAGTAGGTTAACCAGCGTTGATTTGCCCGCGCCAGAGCGCCCCACTAGGCCAATTTTCTCACCCGGTTTGATGTGCAAATTGAGATGGTTAATCACGCCTTTGTTTTCACCGTAGTGGAAACTCACGTCGTCAAACTCAATGCCGCCTTGTTTCACTACGAGCTCAGTGGCCTGTGGTTTGTCTTGAATATCAATCGGTTTGGACAGCGTTTTCATGCCATCGACCACGGTGCCCATGTTTTCAAACAGTGAACCCACTTCCCACATGATCCACATCGACATACCATTGATACGCAACGCTAAGCTCACGGCAATGGCAATCGCGCCAATGCTGATCGCACCGCCTAACCAAAGGTGGATGGAGAGCGCGCCAATCGAAAACACCAGCACATAGTTGGTCACCTGCACCGCGATATTGAAGCCGGTTACCAAGCGCATTTGGCGATGAACCGTGTCTAAGAACTCGCGCATGCCGCTTTCGGCATACTCGGTCTCGCGTTTGCTGTGCGAAAACAGTTTCACCGTTTGGATATTGGTGTAGCTGTCGACAATGCGACCGGTCATGGTAGAGCGGGCGTCCGCTTGCGCTGAAGCGACATCTTTGAGCTTAGGGACAAAGTAAACTTGAATGCCGATGTAGATCAGCAGCCAAATCACCATCGGCACCATCAAACGCCAGTCGGCCGCCGCGAGCATCACAATGATGCTGGTGAAATAGACGGACACGTAAACAAACACGTCCATGGTTTTCATCACCGATTCACGCACCGCCAACGAGGTTTGCATCACTTTGGTGGCGACACGTCCAGCAAAATCATCTTGATAGAAGTTCAAGCTTTGATTAAGCAAATAGCGGTGCGCCAACCAGCGGATCGACATCGGGTAGTTGCCCAGCAGACTTTGATGCACCAGCAGTGAGTAGCCAACGATCAGGGTTGGCATCACCACTAAAAGTATCACGCCGTAATAAATCAGCTCACTTTGGTTTTGCTCAAGGAACGTTTGTGGATCGCTGTTGCTCAGCCAGTCGACAAGTTGTCCCATGGCACCAAACAACGACACCTCGACAATCGCGACGATGGTAGACAGCAATGACATCAAAATCAGCGGTTTTTCAAACCCACGAGTGTAGTGGCGGCAAAAAGCCAGTAACCCTTCAGGTGGTTGTTCCGGCGTTCCGGCCGGAAACGGATTGGTAAAGCTTTCAAATCGTTTAAACATAACGCTTCCTAAAAATAACAACGCCCACACTGCCAGAAGGTGCGGGTAAAAAAAGAAGTGGTGGAAGGGCGAAAAGTAGTCTAACGGATTGATGGGCTAAATGTAACCAGTTGGTTATCACTTTGCGGCATATCCTAAGGGATTTCTCAACCTTATCGCGATGAAGTGTGCAGTGAAGTTGCAATATATAGCAATGGTGACCATAAAAATTACTGACAAATGCCTTTTATGTGGTAATTATTACTTTCCCCCGTGTCGGGAAAGCTGAAATTCAGTAAAAACAGAGTTAACAATAAATTTACAATCTGCCTTATCTACTGATAAGGAATGAACAGATGCTGTTACCGAATGAGACAATACGACCTCAGCTTGATGCGACCCAAAATGCAGACTGTGTGGTAATGGTGCCGCCAAAAGAGTTTCGCTTTAATGAAGAAACCGCGCGTGACAACGAATTTCAGAATCAGATCGCCCTCTCTCAGGAAGAGGTGAGAAGCAAAACATTGGCCGAATTCCGCGCAATGGTGAGCAAACTTCGTCAGGAAGGGGTGCAAGTGGTGGAGTTTGACTACCCTGAATCGGACATTGCGACCCCCGATGCGGTATTCCCCAACAACTGGTTTAGTACCACGGCGGAAGGGGGTTTTTATACCTTCCCGATGGCGTGTGAAAACCGCCGCGAAGAAGTGCGCCCACAAGCCTTGATTGAAGCACTGACGGCCGCAGGCCGCGAAGTGCATCGCCAAGATTCGTTGACCGATTACGTGACGGAAGAGGCGTTCTTAGAAAGCACAGGCGTGATGGTGATTGACCATCTGAATCGCACCATTTATGCCGCATTGTCGCAGCGTTGTGATCGCCTCGTATTAGAAGAGTACGCCAAACGCATCGGTTACGAGCGTGTGATCTCCTTCCAAACGCTGTTGCCATCGGGAAAACCGATTTACCACACCAACGTAATGATGGCGATTGGTGAGCAATTCTGTGTGATTTGCGATGAAGTGATCCCGGAATTTGAGCGCCGTTTCGTCTTGAAATCACTGGCCAAAGACAAGCAGGTGATCTCCATTTCCATTGAGCAGATGAACCGTTTTTGCGGCAACATCCTGCAACTGGAAACGGTCAATGGCAGCAAAGTGATCGCGATGTCGCAATCGGCTTATGATGCGTTTTCAGAAGCGCAGCGCAATCAACTGGCAACGCACGGTAAGCTGCTGCCGTTTGACGTGACGACCATTGAAGACATTGGCGGCGGCTCAGTACGCTGCATGCTTGGGGAAGTCTTTTTACCTAAACGCAAAGCGGTGTTGTAAACACCAAACGTCATCGTTTCATCGCGCAGAGCCTTTGCTCTGCGCTTTTTATTGGTGTATTTGAGATTGTTATTCTCTTCCCTGCACTGTGAAATGGGATGGTTCGTCCTCTAGATTGTGGTAAAGTCCGCGCCTGCGTTTTTTAGCGCAGTGTGACTGTTTTTACTGCCTCTTCAACCAAAAGCACAAGGTTAAGCTAATGCCATTTTCTACTCTCTCTTTGAGGTCTGAGCTGATTCACGCCCTGCCAAAAGACTTCAAGAAGCCGACCGATATTCAAGTGTTGGCCATTCCTGAACTGTTGGCTGGTCAAGATCTATTGGCTTTGGCAAATACGGGCAGCGGCAAAACTCTTGCTTATGGTTTGCCTTTGTTGGAAAAGCTAAGGGTCAATCCAGAGCAAAAAGCGCTGATTCTAGTGCCAACGCGCGAGCTGGCGACACAAGTGAGCGAGGCGCTTAACCAGGTTGGTCAAGCGCTTGGCCTTAACGCGGTGTGTTTGTGCGGTGGGGTTGATAAAGAGCAACAACTGCAAGCACTAGCGACAAACCCTCATCTTCTTGTTGCGACAACCGGTCGTTTGGTTGATCTGGCGAACAACGGTTTAGACCTAAGCAATATACATTACCTAGTGTTGGATGAGGCGGATCGTCTGTTGGATATGGGCTTTTGGCCTGACGTGCAAAATATTGCGGGGCTGATTTCAAACCAGCGTCAAACCGCAATGTTCTCGGCTACCTTTTCTGATGAGTTGAAGGGTAAAGCGAAGCTGCTTATGCAGGCACCAAAGCAGGTGGCAGCGCATCAAGAAAACAGCACCAACCAAGATATTGCTGAAACGCTGTACCTCGTCAACAAAGGCAGTAAAACCAAGGCATTGATTGAACTGATTCAAAAAAACGCGTGGACTCAGGCATTAGTCTTTATTGGTGCGAAAGAGAACGCCGATGGTTTGGCGAAGAAGCTGAATAAAGCGGGCATCTCAACCAATGCGCTGCATGGTGATAAGAGCCAAGCAGAGCGAGAAGAAGCGTTGGCGCAGTTTAAATCTGGGCAAACACAGGTGCTGATTGCCACCGATCTACTGGCGCGCGGCATTCACATTGAACAACTGCCCGTGGTGATCAACTTTGAACTGCCGATGCATGCGGAAACCTACGTTCACCGCGTAGGGCGCACCGCCCGTGCCGGCGAACAAGGCGTGGCGTTGTCATTGGTTTGCCACGGCGAAATGGACGCACTCAGCGCGATTCGTCACCTGACTCAACGTGAGTTACCAGTGCAAGATCTGGAAGGGTTTCCAGTTACAGACAAACCGTCAACAGGCGAGAGCAAACGCGCGCCACGCGACAAAAAAGCCAATCGCCGCACGCAAAATAAAAAGAGCGTTAAGCAGTTTCAAAGTAAGGTGAAGCGGCCAACTGCTCACACCCCGAAGTAACGGATGCCGTGACTTAACACAATGGCAAAATAAGTAAAACCACCGGCATGGTGGTTTTACTTTTTGGGTATCGCAAAAAAGATGGCCGCTAAAACGAACCCGTCTCACTGCGCCATCAAGACTGCGTCAGACTTGCTGAGGGACTTAAAGCGATGGCGGCGTTGGCTTCTCGGCGTTGTCGATAATCAGCTGAGCGGCTGTGGCATCGAACAGATAGTCGGTTTCAGCGTCGTCGTCTTGCTCAACAAAGTGGGTCACTCGAACAAAACCTTCGACTTCTGCCAAGTACAGCTTGTTATCATCTTGGTTGAAGTTGCTCCAAGTGGTTTCTTCGGCAATCGAATTGGGGACACCGACTTCACGCAGTGTCTCGCCATGCTGAGTGATGTCACGCCATGCACCCTTATCAGCGTATTGAGTAAAGCTGCCATGCCAGTCATCGCTTCGTGAGTAATAGATCACGGTTCCATTGGCCAATAGTTGTGCAAATACCAGACCGTCATTCAGACCCGCCATGGGGATCAGATCGACAGAGTCTTGTGTACCTTGACGACTGTTTGCATTGGTTGCGACCGTATCCGCCAAAGAAGTAATCCACGTATCTTGTTGGTTCTTGATCGCACTGATGCCATTACACATCTGTTTCAATGTGGAATAACGATCGCTGCCATCGTCTTTACACCAACTGCCTCTGTTGAAGCTATAGAATCCGCCTTCTAAGTTCTCAGATGACACTATGTAAGCATAAGTGTTAGCAGGGAAGTTCAAATCTTGTGGTGTCACACTTGCCCAAACGTCATCATCGGCACTTTTCTTAAGCACTGTGCTCACGTTCAAGCCGCTGAGGTCCATTTTTTTGGCCGAGACTTTTGCATCCTTCACTGTGTTATTGGTTTGAAGAATAATTGAGCCATCCTCATTAAGGACAATCTTAACAATCGCGTCGCTCTCCGCTTCCCATCCGTCTTTGTCGAGAATCAATTGCTCGGTGTTTGTCATGTCGGTGACTGGGATGAAGGTATGGGTCGTGTTATCAAGTTCATATTCTTGATCAACCACTTGATTATTTTTGTCCAGCTTAACTAAACCAAAGCTAAGGCTGGTTGTGTCATCGCTTTCCTCTCCAGCAAACCAATGCAAGCTTTCTGTCAACATCAACTCTGCGAGGTTCGTTTCAGCCGCACTTTTTACCGCTTCGTTGGTGTTGACTTTGTATTCTAGATTTACAGCATTGATGCCGATGTGCTGGGTATCAATGTCTTGTCCTATTTTGATTGGGTCAAAATTTTCACCAGCATTGTCTACGCTCGTGACAACATTCGAGATCGTTTTGAGCACTTCCTCTGCAATCAATGACGTCAGTTTCTCGACACTGATACCAGCCCCAGAGGCGGCTTCTTCTAACTTATCGGTGTTTTCAGCCATGATGGTGGCAGTCACTTGGGCGATGCGATGCAGTCTTGCGAACTCTTGCTGATTCGCAGTATTTGCTGCTTGTGGGCTTTTACCTTCCACATAGTCGGCGGCCAAATCCAGCTTCGTTCCTAGCTTGGCTTGCACAGCGGCTTTTGCTTTTTCAAGTGTCAGGCCATTTTCAATTTCGTTTTGTACCAGCGTGGTTAATGGGCTGACAAAGTGAGAACCAGGAGGTGCAGTGAGGCGGTAGCTCTTGGTGAGAGGCGCGTCACCGTAGTCAGCATCTTTAGTTTGACCTGCAATGACTTCAATCAACACACTGCCAGTGGCAATTTGCTCAGGGATCAAATTGTTTAAGGTGAACTCGCCATTCTCCCCTGTGATGGTGGAAGGTTCATCACTATCACAGGTTTTATTGGCATTGAGGTCCAAACACGCATTTGCGCCAATAAGGTAGCCATCGGCAGCTCGGGCGGTCAGTGATGATTGAGTATGAGTTTTATCAATAATCGTAGCGTCTTTGTCTTCGCTGCTGCACGCTGCCAATGTCAAAGCAACCGCTATAGCCAATATCGAACGTTGAGGGCTCATCGTTAATTTCATCAATATAAATCTCTTTTTCTATCACGCTCGCTTTGATGGGCGAACGCTATTCATTGTTTCCTTCAATGGAACTGGACGATAACAAAACTTTTATTAACAAACCTATCAGCGATCAAATTTCATTGCCCAGATTTCGCTACGAGAGGTTTTCCGTATGTATTTTGCGAGTTACGTCGCAATGTTCAGGAAGTTAACTTACTGATGTATAGACGAAAGTTTAACCAGTGCTAGTGAGGGAGTGCGTTTTACTTGGGGGCCAAAGAGATGCCTGCCATTGTTTTTGATTGTTTTGTCGTTGGAGGCTCAAACATCACAAATCTTGATCTTCTTCCCACCAGTTTGGCAAATCACAACTATGTTTAATTTATCTTTTCATGCATCAGTGAGGATATGTTCATGAGCTTATCTATCGTGCAGCGGATCTCCGCTGGATTCGTGTTAATGCTCCTTTTGCTCATCCTGTTGGGGGTTATCAGTACCCTTAAAATCCAAGGGATTAATGACGGTTTGTCTGAAGTTTCTGATCGCGCGACCCCTTTGGTGGTGGCGGTCGCTGGGCTGAAGGAAGCACTGCAAGAGAGTAACCGCTGGGTTTTGGAGTATCGAGCCAGCGAGGAGGCGGCAGAGTTGCCACAACTCTCGAGTCGATTTAAATCTCAGCAGGCACGTTTTCGTGAGTTAAGCCAAGAGATGAACCAGTTTACCTCGGCAGAAGAAAGCCAAGCGCAGTTCCAGCAAGTGCTGCAGGCAACCAATCAGTTTTACGCCGATTCGGATAAGGTACTGGCGAAACATGGCGAGTGGGTGGATGCCTTAGTCAAACGTCGTGAGCTCGAAATTGCGTTTATTCGTCTTGAAGATACCTACCAATGGGCAGCGGATTTGCTTTTGCAACAGAGCTCGAGCCAACGCTCCATGCGCAATAAAGCGGAATTGATCACCTCTGGGATTGCGCGAGATCTGAAAAATATTCGCCGTGCCGATGCTAAAACCGATCTCAATGCACTTGAAAAGGTACTGAGTAAAGATATTGAGATGGCGCGCAAACGCCTTGAGCGCGTATTAGTGCCAGAAGATGTCAAAGCACGCTATGTGGCGAACCTCAATCGCTTGCAAGAGCTGGCGCTGGGTAAGCAAGGCTTACTTGAAACCATGCGCCGAGCTCAGCAACTGGAAAACGATCTTGTGATTCAAAACCAGCAGGTGGATACCAGCCTTTCCAACAGCTTGGCAAAATTGGATGACATGGCCAGAGCGGCGGGCACCATTGCAGAGCGAAGCCGAACGTTGGCGGATGAAGCGGTGAGCAGTGCCAATTTCTGGATCATGGCGGTCTCGGCGATTTCTGCCGCCGTGGCTTTGATCATCGGTTATACCACCGCAATGAGCATCAAGAACCCACTACAGAAGATCAACAAAGAGCTCGCCTACATGGCCAAAGGGGATATGACGCGGCGCATCAATTATCAAACGGGCTGTGAGTTTGGTGAGCTTTCACGCTCCATCGACATGTTGGCGGACAAAACGGGGGAATTGTTGTCGCAAATTACCGCCGGTTCTCGTCACTTAGTGGAGGAAGCGAGCCGTTCGGCGGAAATCAGTGAGCGGGCCATGGCGCGGGTGCAAGAGCAGAAAAGTCAGACAGACCAAGTGGCTGCGGCCATTACCGAGCTAGAGGTGAGCGCAACGGAGGTGGCTCGCTCAACCGATGGGGCGAAAGATGAAGTGGATCGCGCCGATGCCGAAGCGAAAAATGGCCGCCAGAAAGTGGCCAACACGCGCAAAATCACCGAGCAGTTGGCTCATGACATGGAAGCCGCGGTGGGTATCACGCACAAACTGGGTGAGTTCAGTAACAACATTGGCAGCATTTTGGATGTGATTCGTGGCATTGCGGAGCAAACCAACTTACTGGCACTCAACGCGGCGATCGAAGCGGCGCGTGCGGGGGATGCAGGGCGCGGTTTTGCAGTGGTGGCCGATGAAGTTCGCGCCCTCGCAACACGCACGCAAACCTCAACCGAAGAGATCCAGAAAATGATTGAGAACCTTCAACACTCCAGTAAGGAAGTGGTTGAGGTGATGGGACGCAGCCAAGATCAAACGCGAACGTGTGTGGAGCAGACGCGAGAGATGGACACGGCGCTGCAATCGATCGCCGAGCGCATGAGCGCGATCAAAGAGATGGCCGATCAAGTAGCGCATGCCGCACAAGAGCAGATTTTGGTGAGCCAGAGCGTTGCACACCATGTTACGGGCATTTCAGAAGTGGCGCACGAGACAGAGCGTGAAGCGAGAGAATCGGCCAGCAGCAGCGAAGTGTTGGCGGATCTCGCGGCCAAACAGCAACAACTGATCGCACATTTCAAGGTTTAGGAGGGCGTATGATCAACAAGTGGATTGGAGCGCTGGGTCTCCTATTGTGTAGCCAAGTCATGGCCAGTGAGTTGGTGATTGAAAGTTGGCGAGCGGATGACAAGGCGTTGTGGGAGCAGAAAATCATTCCAGCGTTTGAAGCTTCACATCCGGGCGTCAAAGTGACCTTCCGTCCGGTGAAAAACGTCAACTACATGCCGACGTTGTGGGAAAACCTTAAAGCGGGGAAAGCGGGTGATTTGATTACTTGCCGTCCTTTTGATGATTCCTTAGCGCTCTTTAAAGCGGGGCATCTGGCCGAGATTACCGAAATGGCTGGGATGGAGAATTTCCCGAGCTTTGCGCAAGCACCTTGGCAAACCGATTCTGGCGCGCAAACTTTTTGTGTACCAATGGCATCGGTGATTCACGGTTTCTTCTACAACAAGCAGATTTTCAATCAGCTTGGTTTGAGTGTGCCAAAAACGCGTGACCAATTTTTCTCTGTCCTCGATAAAGTGCAAGCCGATGGGCGTTACGTGCCGTTAGCGATGAGCGGTAGCGAGAGTTGGGTGTCATCCGAATTGGGCTTTCAAAACATCGGGCCGAATTACTGGAAAGGCGAAGATGGCCGCTTAGCGCTGATTAATGGTCAAGAGCGCTTCGATGATGGGCAATACGTGCAGGTGTTTGAAGAGTTGGCGCGTTGGCGTCGCTACTTAGGAACGGGTGGGGAAAACCGAGATTATGGCGCCACCAATGACCTGTTTACTTCCGGCAAGGCGGCGTTTTATCTCGCAGGCTCGTGGGAGATCGCCCCTTTTACCGACAAACTCGACTTTGGCGTGATGCCGCCACCGGTGGCCAACCAGGGTGATGGCTGTTTTTTCACTGACCATACCGACATCGGCATGGGGATGAATCCGGCCAGTAAGAATCCGCAAGCGGCAATGGCCTTTTTGCAATGGCTGACCACGCCACAGTTTGCAGAGCTCTATACCAACTCTTTGCCGGGCTTTTTCTCGCTTTCAAATCACTTCTTTGAGGTGAGCAATCCTGCGGCGCGCGAAATGATGGAGTGGCGCGATCAATGTGATTCCACCATACGTGTGGCCACGCAAATTCTCTCCCGTGGTCAGCCTAAGCTAGGGGATGAACTGGCGGAAGTAAGCCAAGCGGTGCTGCTCGGTAAAATGGCACCGAAAGCGGCGGCAACGCGCTTAGAAAATGGACTGAAAGATTGGTATGCACCCCATAAAAACAGCAAAGCCAAAGGTCAGGAATGCCAATGTTCAGCGGTGACGCCATTGGCAACATCAAGCGTCAGTGTGACAGAATCGGCTGTCGTTTCAGTTGAAGGAGAAGAGAGCCTTTCGGAATAACATCGACTCTGGGGTAGGGCAAAAAGCGGCTGTTTCAGGCCGCTTTCTATTAGTTAGCAGCCTGAACACGGGTGGTTTATTGAGGCTGTTGCAGTTTTGCTTTCGCTTCTTCCACTTTAGAGAAATCAAGCCCAAGTTCTTCCACGGCTTCTTTAATCAGCGCAGGATTTTGCATCACTTGCGTCATCAGCATTTGCAGTTGCTCTTGAGGTAAGCCGAGTTGCGCGATGGTCGCCATAGCGGCCAGTGGGTTCTGCGTTAGGGTTTGAAATAGCTCGTTGATTTGCTCGTCGCTGATATTGTTCTCTTTCAACATTGCTAGAATCGGGTTCATCACAGTTCCTTTTATTACCAAATGAAATAGTCGGGAATTCTAACATTGGCAATGGCTGGCGTGAACCTTGATTCACTCACGACAACATGAGTTATTTGGATACACAAATAGAAAAGCCCAAGTTGAGAAGTCTCTCCACTTGGGCTTTTGCATTGGAACTGAGGCGTTCGCGTGAAACGTGCGAATTACACGTAGTACGCTTCAACCGTACCTTTCAGTTGGATCAGCATTGGGTTGCCGTAGCGGTCTTTCGCTTTTGGAGAAGCGATTTTGATCCAACCTTCGCTAACACAGTATTCTTCAACGTCGTTACGCTCTTTGCCGTTAAAACGGATACCGATTTGGTGATCAAAGCACTCTTTTACGAAGAATGGGCTACGTGCGTTGCCCGATAGACGGTCTGGAAGTGCTGGTTTTGCAGTTGTATCGTTCATGTTCTTTAACCTGAAATCGCTAAAAAGTGCGCCATTGTAGACAGAGCCAGCGCTCTGTTCAAGCTCTCTGCTTGCGGAACGTGGCTGGGCAAGTTTGCACGAAGGAAAAAGCCGCCTTGCGCTGAGAAAACATCGCCCCGATTTCTTTCACGCTCTCTAGTACGCAGGTTAGAGGCGAGCTGTGCAGAGCACCAAATGAAAAGCAATTGTTACAATAAGAGTTCAGTTTAATATTTCATTAAGGCTATAATGAGCTTCCTCTCTAAAATCATTATGGACGATTTTAACTATGACACGTCGTTGTACCGCGTGGATTGCCGCTCTCCCTCTTCTGCTTGTTCCTGTCACTTATGCTTATGATCTTTCAATAGAAGAATTTGATGAAGAGATCCTTGTTTTGCTTAAAAAAGCAGAAGGATCGAAAGAACCCGCTTTGTTGTTCGAAGCATCAGAGATTCTAATGTACGACTCGATCATGCAAGAAAATGCGGATCAAGGTTTGAAGTATTTAAAACAATCTGCCGAAATGGGGTTCGCAGACGCCATCAGTGCGTTGGCAGAACATTATTATGGTGAAGAAAACTATCAAGCAGCACTTCCTCTCTATTTGCAGTTGGCAGAGCAAGGGGATGCAAACGCGCTCTATTCACTGGGCGTTATCTATTTTGATGGTGAAGGTGTTGAACAGGACCAAAAAAAGGCGAACCAATACTATTTGGCCGCTGCAGAGAAAGGGAATGCAGAGGCCATGTTCCAGCTGGCATTTTCGTACAACGATGGTTTAGGGGTTACCCAAGATTTTAAGGCTGCCAATCACTGGTTCGCGAGTGCGGCTGAACTGGGTCATTCGTTAGCGACGTATAACTTAGGGGTGAGCTATTTGGATGGCGAAGGTGTGCTTCCTGATTGTAAAAAGGCCATCACCTTATTCGAGCATGCGATTGAGCAAGATGGGGAAGTCAATGCCTACGCTATGATGGGTAAAGTCTATTCGGACTCTCGCTATATGTCGCGATGCGGCATCAAAGCGGCGGATTACAAGCGTGCGATGGAGTACTTCCAACAGGCCGCTCAGTGGGGAGATGAATACAGTCAGTTTATGATTGGCTCTTTTTATTTCAATGGCTTCGGAGTGGATCGCAGTTACGTCAAAGCGTTGGCGTGGTACAACATTGCCTACGATTATGGTTATGAAGAAGCAGAGCAAGCGATAGAAGATCTAAAAGGCAAGATGAGTGCAAAGCAGCTTGTTCAATCTAGCGAATATCAACAAGCGATTGAAGAAACGCTATAAGAGTTGCGCTTGGTTTTGACCTTATCGGCAGTAAGAGAGGACTGAGTACAGTCCTCTTTTTTATTAAGAAAGAATCAAAAAATAGCCAATTCCACCGATGGACAGCATCCCCAGTAAGAATGAGCCAATTTGCAATAAACCGTCACGTTCCATCAAACCAAGCCCCATGATCATCACTACAAAGGCCGGCGCGATGTTGGTAAATGGGAAAGGCAGCGATATCAGTAAACCGAGTAGCAGAATAATACAACCGTTCACTTGATCGACGACGGGCGCTTCCATGTACTGAATTCGAGGGTAGATATACTGCTCAAGTTTACGTACCTTGGGCTCGAACGCTCGAAGAATCGCTTGTACTTTTTCGTTGGGCAGCTCTCTATCCAAAATGACCCTTGGTAGCCACGCTTTTCTCCGCCCCAAAATCATCTGCAACCCGAGTGTTGCTATCAAGATTCCGCCAATAATCGAAACGAGCGGAAGGACATTAAATAATGCGATGAGCATGAGTAACATACCGAAGGTTCGGTCACCCAATCGATCGGTTAAGTTTCTCAAGGTAATTCCGGGAGATTGAGCTTGTTTAATCAGCTCAACGATGACATCTGACGTTCTGCTACGCTGGTTTTCCGGTACAGCAAATAGCGTCTTGTTGTCATCTCCTTGTGGTTCCAAAATTGAATGTCCTTATTGGTGTTTTTAACGCGCCCATCGTAGGGGAGATTGCCTTTCGCATCAATTCTTCTTGTTGATTTTTTTGTATGTTATTTAACGCACTCTGACATAGTGATTTTTCACCATGTGGTCCGCTAAGCGTTCAGCATGAATATGCTTAAAGTTCAACGCCTTTGGTAAGCGGCCAAACAGGGGAATACCAGCACCTAACAGCACAGGAATGGTGGTGATGATCATCTCATCAATCAAATCCTCGGCCAAAAAGCTCTGTACGGTTTTTCCACCATCGATATAAAGGCGTTGATAGCCCTGTTGGTGTAGCTGTTCAATAACCGTTGGCAACGCCCCTTGCACCAAAAATACCTTGTCTTGATAGCCTTCTGGCACACTTTTCAAGGTATTACTCAACACAAAAACCGGCTTGTTGTAAGGCCATTCCACGCCAAAACTGAGCACCATTTCAAAGGTGTTTCTGCCCATCACCAACGCATCAACACTGGCCATAAAATCGGCAAAGCCAAAATCCGATCCATCAGGATTTGGCACTTGATGCAGCCAGTCCATTTCGTTGTTTGGTCCTGCGATATAGCCATCTAAGCTGGTGGCAATGTAGACAATGTTGGACATCGATTTTCTCCTGTAGGTGATTGAGGGCAGAGTGTGTCACAACCCACTGACAATCACTGTCAGTATGGTGTGCAGCGTCCCAATTTGGGATGGGAAATCCGCTATAATGACGGCACGTTTGTTGTGATACAGGATCCCCCGATGCACTATACCTTAGCAGATAAGAGCGCGATTGAAGCGATAAAAACACTTTTTTGTCAAACCTTTACCGATTCGGAAGGTGAAGCTGAAGGGCAGTTGATTGGCCAACTGGCGTCGAATTTGATCGAGCGAACGCACAATGACGATCTTTTTATCTATATCGCAGCGGAGGGTGAAGCGGTGGTGGGCGCGATTTTGTTTACTCGCTTGCATTACCCCTGTGGTACGCCCGTGTTTGTGATGGCTCCAGTTGCGGTGGCCACTTCCTATCATGGTCAAGGAATTGGACAAGCGTTAATTGCTTTCGGCTTGCAGGAGATCAAAGCACAAGGCGTTGAAGTTGCCGTCACGTATGGGGATCCGAACTTTTATCACAAGACAGGTTTTGTCCCTGTTGATACCCAAACCATCGCTGCGCCGTACTCGTTGCAATTTCCCCACGGCTGGCAAGCACAGTCGCTAACAGGTGAAGCACTGCCCGTTTTAAAAGGGCCTGTGACGTGTGTGGCGGCGTTTTGTGATCCGCAATTTTGGTGATCGGTAATCCAGTTACTAACGCGATAAAAAGGAACAATGATGAATATGAAGCGTTTGAAAGCCGCCGAGGAGGCGTTTCTTCTTCACTATCCGGGCGGGTTTGAGCATCCCGAAATGGTGAAAATCGGCAAGAAGCACCAAATGCCACAGCGTGTCCAGCAGGCGCAAGCGTTCTTTGCGCCAGAAGCGTTCAGTCAGCCTCAGTTAGTGGCCGAGAATATGGTGAAAACCATCACTCGCTCCTCCATGGTGTCGGTTTTTGAAAAACCTAAACTCCGTGATTGGGTTAAGGGAATGAGCCATGACGAGCGAGAAAGCTATGCCTATGCGCTGAAAGATATGCTGCATGGTGATAAGGAGTATGGCTTTAATATGATGCACTCTTTGCTCAAACCCGCGCAGCTAGCAAAGTGGTCACTGATGACGATCTTGCCCAACTACTATGCCCCGATGGATGAAGTGTTTGTCAAACCGACTACAGCGAAAGGCGTGATCGGCTTCTTTGAGCTGCCAGATTTGATCTACAAACCGGATCCAAGCTATGCGTTCTATTGCCGCTATCGTGAGCAAATATTAGCGATGAGGGATTGTGTCGACCCAAGCTTGGCGATCAACAATGCCGCTTTTTGTGGTTTCTTGATGATGACGGTCAAGGGAATGGTGTAATGCATGATAAATGTGTATTAGCCACTGTACCTATTCACTTCAGCCCGCATTATAGCGAGCTGTTTGCGTGGTGTTGGCCAGACGTTAAATGCCATCAACCAATTTCTGTAGCGCATTCAGTAGAGCTTCCTGTTCGCTATCAGCTAACGTTGATAATAAGGATTCATTCACCTCAACGGGCAGATGGATCACTTCACTCTTTAATGCTTTTCCTTTGTCAGTGAGAAAAATGCGAAATGAGCGGCGACTCTCTGGATCGGGTTGGCGTTCGACTAATCCAAGCGCTTCCAGTTTGTCGAGAGTGCGGGTGGTTGTGGAGCTTTCCACTTTGGACATTTGCGCAATTTCGCGCTGAGTCACGCCTTCTTTTTCCCACAAACACATCAATGTTGGCCATAGAGCCACGGTGAGCCCATGCTCTTTTAGACGTTTATCGAACTCTTTTGTCGCGTGATTGGCGATGACATTGATAAGCCAACCAAAACTGGACTGGCGATTAAATTCTTGATTCATGATGACACCATTGAAGTAGCAACTATTGCTATGGTAACTAATCTTGCGCTGATAAGCACTAGTATGGCTTTGAAGTTGCTCGACAAAACGGGTTGAGAGGTCGTGTCAGAGTGCTGCTTCCCAGTCAGCATCGCCAGTAACATCGGTTTCCCCATTAGCTTGTACACCATGATGGCTGCCACATGCACAGCAATGAGCAGAGGCAAAACGTTTGCCAATTGGTGATGAATCAGCGCTGCTATGTCGTAAATGTTTTCTGGCAGAGTAAGTCCAATTACCGTAAACCCATCGAATAGGCCACTCATGATCATTCCTGTTAGGCATTGAACCATCAGTATTGAAAGCAAAGAGATCACCATCAACGCGCCCAGTGGGTTATGGCCAATGGTACTTTCGTGTTTGCCAAGCAAATAGAGAATTACCTTGCGTGGACGGGTAACAAAATGACTGAATCGGCTGCTATCACTGCCCACAAATCCCCAGCAGATTCGCCACAGCAACAGCGTAAAGAGAATTAGCCCAAGTTGAAGATGAGGTCCTTCTCCGCGAGTTCCTGTGGCCATAAGTCCAATGAAAATGGCCGCTTGAAGCCAATGGTATAAGCGTGTTCCAAGATCCCAAACTGTAACTTTTTTCATCGTGTTGATTTCCGCTGTGGTTGATATTGACGTTAATTTACACAACAACTGTTGCATACGCAACAGTTGTTGTGTAAATTAAGTTTCATCGAATGTATTGGGGATCATCAAGGAGAAGAACGTGAGTTTTAAAAATGTGAAAAAAACCGTTGGTATTGCACTCACTCTGACACTGACCGCTGCCACCGTCAGTGCCGAGCAAAGCAGTGTTGGAGATGTGGAATCATCTATCGAAATGAGACAACAGGCTTTCAAAACGATCGAAAACGACACCAAAGCGGCCAAAAGACAACTCAATGAGCGAGATGTCGATTGGCAAGGATTATTGGCAGTGAGCGAGCGTTTGGTGGCTAACAGCGAGTTGTTGCCAGCCACTTTTGTGGCGAATAGTCATCAAGGCAGTAAGGCAAAAGAGAGCATTTGGCGTAATCCAGGGAAGTTTGAACAGCTGCTCTCTGAGATGCGCGAAGGTTATGCCATCGTGCTGAAAGCCAGCCAGAGCCACGATGTTGACTTGGCCGAAAAAGGACTAAAAACGGCGCAAGCAACATGTCAAAGCTGCCACCGAACGTATCGTTTGCGTTGGTAATAACAATATAAAATAGAGAGTAAAGTTATGAAAATTATCACTAAATTTGTTTTGCTAACCACCATGCTATTGGCAGGATTAAACAGCGCTTACGCGTATGATTATGGCGTTGAACTCAAATGGAATACGCAAGATTTCTCACAAGTTCTATCCCAATTTCCGGAACAACGAGCTGCGTTTAGCCGTTTCATTGAAGAGGGAAAAATAAAAGATATGTTTGTACGTGATTCAGCAATTGGCGAACAAAAATTTCAGATACTGCAATTTGTTATGCAAGGTGAGAGCGAACAGGCTGTGCGTGATGAATTGGCGACGTTACCTTTCTTTGAACAAGAGCTAGTGAAAATTAATGCTATCCAACTGTTAGGGGCGAAGTGGTTAGACAATACGCCAGAGCACAATAATTATGGTTTGACTTTCACTTGGAAGGAAGGGATTGAGCCGTTGGAAATAGACAGAGTTTTGGGTATCGATCTCCAGCGTGTAATAACATTCAATCAAGTGGGTACGGTGACGTCGTCTTATATTAATACGCAAGCGATAAACACTGACGTGATTCGTCCGACCTACTTGGTGGCCGTCTTAGCACAAGATGCAGAGCATGCCCTGAAGATGAGCCAACAGTTTGAAGCAGTTCGACTGGGCTATGCCGATGTAGACGTTGTGTATCTTGGAAAAAAGATCAACATGAGCAAGCTGTAAATCCGTGGTGAGACTCCTTGCCGAAGAATGGCTAAGAACAACAAAAAGCCCGCGATGTGACTCGCGGGCTTTGTCGTTAGAGTGGGGCTACCTTTATAGGGCTACTCTTATGGTGTTACCACACCGAACCACATGTCGAATTTATCAAAGACCGACATCAGCGTTTGGAACTGCGCTTGGTTTGAAACACTAAACTCACCGGCTTTGACCTGATCTTGCAGTGTCGCTTGCTTGGTCAGCATTTTCTCAAACGCTTGGCGGGTTAAGTTAATGGTCAAATCCGCGTTATCAAACTGGCTACCAGAGTACGATTTCAATACCGAGTTGCTTAGCTCCATCGAGTATTGGCCGTCGCCTTTGACATTGATGTTCACTTTGATATCGAGGCCATTCGCCGCGTCAGGTTTTACCGTCACGCCGAGGTACTTCATGAACTGATCAAACGGCATATTCTTAGCAATTGCGGCCGTGTCTGGCGTTGCGACTGGTTTGATGCCTTGGCGTAATTCTTTCGCACCGCCAAGATAGTAGTTACGCCAAGGGCCTGATTCCGCCTGATAACCCAATTGCTCCATCGCGTCCGCTTCTAAGTAGCGAGCGTCCATATTGTCTGGGTTGGAGAAAGTCACGTTGTTAAGCAGTGTCACTGCCCAGCGATACTCACCGTTTTTCACCGCTTGTTCAGCCAGCTCAATCACTTTCTCTTCACCGCCCATCGCTTCAACGTATTTTGCGCCTTGTTCACTTGGTGTCAGCGGGTTCAAGTTGGCTGGGTTGCCATCCCACCATGCACCAAAGTAGAAGTCGTACGTCGCGCGAGCATTGTGCGATACCGTGCCGTAGTAACCGCGGTTGTACCATTCTTTGCCTAGCGAATCTGGCAGGGTAATTTGCGCTGAAATCTCATTTGGCGTATAGCCTTTGTTGGCGAGACGCAGGGTTTGGTCATGGACAAACTTGTACATGTCGCGCGTTTTCTCAAGCTGAGTTTGGATCTTCTCTTTGCCAAAGGTTGGCCAGTGGTGAGAGGCGATCATAGTATCGGCTTTGTCACCGTAAGTTTTCAGCGCTTGGTCAATGTATTCAGCCCAAGAAGAAGCATCACGCGTTTTCGCGCCGCGCAGTGTCGAGATGTTGTGGATGGTGTGCGTCATCACTTCCGCCGCCATCATGGTTTTGTATTGTGGGAAGTAGAACATAAATTCCGACGGCGCTTCGGATTCCTGTGCCATGATCACTTCCAGTTCCACACCATCGACCGCCATTTTCTGCCCGGTGATATTGGCAATGTGCGTTGGTTTCACGATGCCGGGCGCACCGGATGAGGTGGTTTTACCCAAACCGCCGTCCACTTGACCTCGGCTGCTCGCTTCAAGCAGGTTGCCATACATGTAAGAAGCGCGACGCGACATGGTGTTGCCCGCCATCAAGTTCTCGGCAATCGAGTGAGAGAAAAAGCCCTCTGGCGCAAGAATATCGACTTTACCAGCATCAATCGCTTCTTGGCTGGTGATGCCAAGGATGCCACCAAAGTGGTCAACGTGTGAGTGGGTGAAAATCACGCCCGTTACCGGCGCGTCTTCCACTTTGTCACGCAGCAATTTCAGCCCTGCCGCGGCGGTTTCTGGTGAAATGAGTGGGTCGATCACGACCCAACCTTTGTCACCGCGGATAAAGGTCATCACCGAGAGATCAAAACCGCGTACTTGGTAAATGCCCTCTTTCACTTTGAACAAGCCATCGATGTTGTTCAGTTTTGCTTGGCGCAGCAGTGAAGGGTTGACGGTTTGAATGTTCTTCTCTTGTTCAACAAAGTCGTATTTGCTGAAGTCCCAAATCACATTGCCTTTGGCGTCTTTGATGGTTTTTTCTGGCCAAGTAGCAATGTAACCGCGTGAGGCATCTTCAAAATCACTTTGATTGGCGAAGTCGAGGTAGCTTTTGAGTTGGTTGTTTTTCTCGATGGTGAACGAAGAAGCTTGTTTAGGCTCGCTGCTGGTTGGGGCAGCGAACGTTAGAGCTGGGAATAGAGTGGCGATAATCGCGAGCGATACAATCGATTTTTGTCGTTTCATGGTTTATCTCTCTCTGAAAGCGGCGCGTTGAGCATCCGTCGTTAAGGAGAGATTAATGAGTGCGGATTAAACAATCGATAGACTAAACCTGAAAAGTAAATTTAGTTTTATTTAATCCACTTTGGCGTTAGCCTTCAACATCGTTAACGAAATGTCGCAGTTGCTTGCATCAGAGCACTCTTAAGCCATTGATGTCCGGAATCTTGTTGCTGGCTATGGTGCCATGTCATGTAGATAGGCAACTTATTAAGCTTAAACGGCAGCGGCATCACTTGCAGTTGGTGCGCTTTGGCCATCAAATCGGCATGCCATTGGCCAGTGACGCAGATCCAATCGGTTTGTGCTGCCAGCATGATGGCGTTGCAGCTGGAACCGGTTTTATAGGCGATGTTTCTTTGTGGTTGTGGCTCCAGCGCCAGTGAGTCAACGATGTCTTGGTTTTGCCTTTTGGTTTCCCACAACAAGTGCTGCTCGGCAAAAAACTGTTGATGAGTGATGGCGTTTTGAATGCGTGGATGATCTTGGCGGCACACCATCACCAGAGGCAGTTCGAACAACAATTCGTTGTGATAACCGTGTTCATCAAACGGCACAGTGGCGAGAATCATGTCCACTTTGCGGGTACGCAAATCCGCTTGGCGATCGCGCTCGTCTAAATGTTCCACATCGGCACAGAGCTTGACGTTTGGAGCGTGCTGCGCGAGGTGATCCATCAAGGGAGGCAGCAGCATTAAATCGATGTCTTTATGACTGGAGAGACGAAAAGTACGATGGCTGGTGTCAGGATTAAACTGCTGACGGGATTTAGCGCCATTAAGCAGCAGGCTAAGGGGCTCTTGGATCTCGGCATGCAGCTCGATGGCAAAATTCGTTGGCGTAATGCCACGACCTTGGCGAATAAAGAGCGGATCTTGGTACTGATCACGCAAACGGTTCAGAGCGTGGCTGACCGCTGGGGCGGTAATGCCGAGCGTTTCTGCTGCTTCGTTTACGCTGCGCGTTTTCATCACCACATCAAAGGTTTTCAGTAAGTTTAGATCCATCGTCATCTCGCTTTGTGCCCATCTTGCGCATCGACTAAACACTGATTTTTACCGATTCACCACCGTGGCTCAAGTCTCTTTATATTTTTGTTTTTGCTTCCAGGAATGAATTAGCCGAGTTTTTGTGACGCGAAAACGCCTCCCCTAATGACGAGCAAGCAATTTGTCAGAGAACTGTTTTTCAAGCTGTTTCAGCCATGTTTGACTCAACAATGGGTGCGATTTTGCAGACACGGCCAACACGATGTCGACCTTAGGCAGTGGTGGAAAATCCTTTAACAGCCTCACTTTGTCACCCATGCTGAGTTTTCCCATCGCACCAATCGCAAGCCCTTGCTCAACCAAAGCGCGCTGTGCCGATGCGGTATTGCAACAAGCCAGTAGTTGGAAAGCTTGGCCGCGTTTGGTGAGGCCATCAATCGCCGCCGCGTGATATTTGCAATCCGCTTGAAAAAGAGCAAGGGGCAGGGCTGAGTGGGCTTCGACGCAAAAGGTTTGACTGGCAATCCACACCCCTTGATCGGAAGTGAGCCAATAGCCTTCTTCACTGTTTGGCGCGCGAGTTAAAATGGCGCAGTCCAGCTCGCCCGCATCAAGCTTTCTTCTCAGTTCGATGCTCGGCTCACTAAAGACTTGGATAGAGCATGTGGGTTGTGCCTCATGGAGCAGGGCAATCAAACTGGGGAGCACTTTCTCGTTGTAATCTTCAGGGCAGCCCAAGCGCAGCGGGCGTTTATCTTGAAAATGTTTGAGCTCCGAGAGGGTTTGATCATGTTGCGATACGAGTTGACGAGCGTGAGAAGTGAGGCGAATACCCGCATCGCTCAGTACTAAATAACGCCCTTCTTTGATGAACAACTCTGCGCCGATTTCTTCTTCGAGCTTTCGCATTTGGGCGCTGAACGCCGACTGAGTACGGCTGATCTGTTTGGCTGCGCGGGTAAAACTGCCCGTCTCAACAAAAGCAAGAAAACTGCGTAGTGCTTCAATATCCATATTGAGTCTAATCCATCGTATTTTTAAATAGGTTGTATCAAAACTATCCGTTGGTCGTGGCAAGGAAGTTGACCTAATCTGCGATTGAACTTAACAGAAATAGCAGGGAATGACGATGAAGTTGTACATAGGAAATCAAAACTACTCGAGTTGGTCGCTCAGAGCATGGGTGATGTTTGCCACTTACAACCTTGAGGTGGAAGTGGAAAAACTGGCGCTGTTCACTCCTGAGTTTTATCAAGCTCTGGAAGGCATTACGCCAACGGCGAAAGTACCGACGCTGGTGGATGGGCCGTGCACGGTTTGGGACTCTTTGGCCATTTTGGAGTACGTCAATGAAACACAACTGGCGGGTAAAGCGTGGCCTGACGATCGCGCCTCAAAAGCCAAAGCACGTGCGCTTGCGTGTGAAATGCATTCGGGTTTTCAAGCTCTGCGCAATGAGCTGCCGATGAACTGTCGGGCAAAACGCAAAGTGATGCTTTCAGCGCAAGCTGGGAAAGACGTTGCGCGCATTGATCAAATTTGGTCGCAGCAGATGGCGGCTCACCCTCATGCTTGGCTGTTTGGCGAGTGGTCAATTGCCGATGCGATGTTCGCGCCTGTGGCGCTGCGTTTTGAAACGTATCAAATCCCGCTCTCGGAAACCGCTCAGCTTTATCAGAACAAGGTGCTGGCGAGTGCGCCAATCCAACGTTGGTTGGCGGAGGCAGCGTTGGAAACCGATATTGTGGAGGAAGATGAAGCGGGAGAGCCGATTTAGTCGCCATTCTCGTATCGCTAGTATGGAAGCAGATAACACGGTTTGTCTGCTTTTCTTTTTGTCTTCTATCTTCTATCTTCTTCCCTAGCCCCTAGCCCCTAGCCCCTAGCCCCTAGCCCCTAGCCCCTAGCCCCTAGTCCCTAGCTCCTCCCCTTTATCTTTAAGTCCATTTATTTTGTGCGGTTATTTATCTGGTAAACACCGCTAAAGAGGGTGCTTTTTCTTAAAAATGCACCTAAAAAAGATATGAAACCGATTGCTTTATGATGTATGTCAAATTGTGGTTAAAAAATCCGAGCTGATTTGGGGCAGGGTATATAGTTAAAAGGTCAGCAGTACGTCGTGCCTATAACTAAGTTGCTCGGAGGAAGCATCGGAATGCGCCATCTCATGCTAATGATCCTGTTGTTCTTTTCATCTTGGGTTAGTGCAAGCAATCCAACCCTCGTCTATTTGGTTTCCGACATGCGCATTCCATTTTGGCAAATCATGTGGGGAGGGATTGAGGATAAGTCTCAGCAACTGGGTTATCACTCGGTGGTGTTTAGTGCCGAAAACGACGCCAAGACAGAGCTTGAAAACGCGATTGAAGCGATCAATCTGAAACCTGCTGGAATCATTGTTTCACCCACCAATTCTTCTGCGGCGGTCACCATTCTTAAAATGGCCGAACAAGCGAACATTCCAGTGGTTATTAGCGATATTGGCACAGAGAGCGGCCAGTATGTCAGTTACATCGAATCCGATAACTATTCTGGTGCGTATCAACTGGGCAAGATCCTCGCCAGTGCGATGGAAAACAAAGGCTGGTCGAATGGTCAAGTTGGGGTCATCGCCATTCCGCAAAAAAGGCGCAACGGCATGGAGCGTACCGACGGATTCTTAGAGGCGACGAAAGAGGAAGGTTTACGCGTGGCGGCTATCTTTCAGCAACGCGATTTCAGTTATCAAGAGACCTACATTTACACCCAGAAGCTACTGCATGACTTCCCAGAGATACGAGCAATCTGGTTGCAAGGCTCGGATCGCTACCAAGCTGCCATCGATGCCATTGATTCATTGGCGAGAAAGGATCAAGTGATGCTGATTTGTTTTGATGCAGAACCTGAATTTGTCGAGATGATTCGCAAGCACCAGTTGGTCGGTGCTGGCATGCAGCAGCCATTTCTGATGGGAGAGAAGGCCGTTATGGCTATGCACATGCATCTAGAAGGAATGTCCGTCAACAAAAAGCAGTTAATCGACGTACTCGCGGTGTCGAGCACCAATGTGGAACAGTTACTTGCCACCATAACGCGCAATGTGCTTGGCCAAGATGAGGGTGACTGATGAGAGATTGGCTGGCTTCTCTTCATAGTAAACGTTCACTAACCCTGTTTCTCAGTGTCAGCCTGATTTTTACTTCATCTGTGGTGTTCGTTCTTTATGGTGTGTACAGCTACTCCTTAAGAAGCGAGCATATGGAAAATGAAATTCGTGGCCAAGCGGAGGAGAGTGCCACACGTTTAAGCTCAACCATCGCCGGTTACATCGAAAGTTATCAGATCCACGAATATGACAAACTGCTTTATACCGAACTGACCACGTCCAATCACTATGCGTTACTCGCCATCTTGGTCGATAACTACCAAATGACGGAACTCACTGGTCAGCAGAGTTACGTGACTGGCTACGTGAAATTACCGTATTCCGAAATTGTCGAGTATCAACCAAATCTACTTCAACAACAGCCCATCTTAGACAACGCTTTGTACAAAAAGAGCGTGACGATTTATAACCAGAATAGAGAGTCGATTGGGCGTGTTGATGTCTATGTGACGGGAGAGCTTTTGTTGTTGGAAAAACGCCATCTTTTGCTCAACATTGTCGCCACCATCTTCTTACTGGTGGTGTTGCAAACTTGCCTCTCTTTATTCGGTATCAAGTGGATTTTGATTCGACCGCTGAATCAACTTTCGCATTCGTTGACGCAACGTGATTGCGATGGATTGCCCCTCAATAAGCTTAAAGTGTCACCCTACTCTGAACTGAAAGTGTTGACGCAAACCGTCAACGGCATGTTGGAAGTCATCTCCGCGACAAGAGACAAACTGCATGTGGAGCATGAACGGCTAGAGAACGTGATTCGTGGCACCAACGCGGGTACTTGGTATTGGAACGTTGAAACGGGAGAGACGCGTTTTAACGGTCGATGGGCAGAAATCATTGGTTATACGCTAGAAGAGATTTCACCGGTTTCGATCGAAACTTGGCTCAAGTATGTGCATCCGAGCGATCTCAGAATGTCCCAACGCCGTTTGACGGACTACTTCGCAGGTAAAACCGATATGTACGAATGTGAAGTGCGAATGAAGCACAAAGATGGCCATTGGGTTTGGGTGATGGATCGTGGTCGAGTGGCGCAATGGAATGAAGATGGCAAACCGCTCGAGATGTTTGGCACTCATGTGGATATCAGCGAAAGTAAGGCACGTGAACGGCAGCTCGAGTTGGCTGCCAATGTATTTAAGTATGTGCATGAAGGCATTGTGATTACCGATAGCAAAGGCAGCATTGTTGATGTGAATCAGGCGTTTACCTATATATCGGGCTACGAAAAATCGGAGCTGCAAGGCCAAACGCTTAAGTTGCTGAAATCGGGTATGCATGATGAAGATTTTTATCATGACCTGTGGGAGTTGCTGCTTTCACGTGGTTACTGGCGTGGCGAAATTTGGAACAGACGTAAAAATGGCGAGGTGCGCCCCGATCTGCTGACCATCAGCAAAGTAGAAGACAGGCGTGAAGATGAAGTTCGTTTTGTGGCGCTTTTCTCGGATATTTCCGCGTTGAAAGAGCATGAGTCTCAGTTAGAAAAAATCGCTCACTACGATCCTCTGACAGAGCTCCCCAATCGCTTATTGCTTAAAGAGAGATTACTCAATGCGATGGAGCGTTCACGCCGTTATAAACACCATTTAGCGGTATTGTTTCTCGATCTTGATGGCTTTAAGCAAGTGAACGACACTTATGGCCATGATGCGGGTGACGATGTGCTCTATCACGTGGCCGCACGAATGAAAGATATGGTACGAGAAGGCGACACGTTGGCGAGATTGGGTGGCGATGAGTTCATCATTTTGATGCCCGATGTGCGTGACAGTTATGACGTTGAACCCATTGCGCAGCGTTTTTTACAATCGGTGTGTCACCCTATCTCGATTGGCCATAATCAGATTTCTCTCTCCGCCAGTATTGGTGTTTCGATGTACTTTGGCGAAGAAAATCTCGATTCTGATGTGCTCATTCGCCGAGCCGATCAAGCCATGTATCAAGCGAAGCTCGCTGGGAAAAACTGTTACATGTTTTACTCGGGGGAGAACCCAATCGAGCAATTTTCCCGTACAGACAAATAAGCATCCTTGTGTCCAGATCCCGAACGAGCGCACCAACATAAGAGCGATGTTTAGCTCAGCATCCCAAGTGCTTTGAGTTTGCGATAGATCGTATTCCGGCTGATGCCAAGCAGTCGTGATGTTTTACTGATGTTACCTTGTGTGGCCTGATAGGTGTTAACCAGTGACTCTTCGACGGTTGATCGAATGTTTTTGACGTGTTGTTCCTCAGTGGCCGTCAGTGCTGGGATTTGTCCAAGCTTATTGGCCAAATGAGGTGGAATATGGTCAAACGTCAGTAAGTGCTCCCCTTGTGCCATGAGAGCAGCGACTTTCAACATGCTGTCGAGCTCACGTAGGTTGCCCGGCCAATCATAGGCGAGTAAAAGAGTCATTAAGTGAGGGCAAAGTTGCTGCTCTGGTTCGCTGTAGCGACGATGGATATGCTCAATTAAAGCTTGTTTGTCGCAGCGCTTGGCAAGGCGAGGCAGTTCGATGACCAATCCATTTAAACGGTAGTAAAGATCTTGGCGGAACTGACCAGTCTGCACTAACTGATCCAAATCTTTGTGTGTGGCGGCAATGATCTGAGTGTCTACTTGTACGCTTTGATTCGAACCGATCGGCAGTACGGTGTTGTCTTGCAGCACATGCAGTAATCGGCTCTGTGCTTCTAATGGCAAATCAGCAATTTCATCGAGAAAAAGAATGCCTTTGTCTGCTTGGCGAATTTTACCTTGGTAGCCTTTGCTATTTGCCCCCGTAAACGCCCCTGCGGCGTAGCCAAACAGTTCGGATTCAATTAGGTCTTTGGGTAACGCCCCGCAATTAACGGCAACTAACGGTCCTTGCTTTCTTTGGCTATTTTTGTGCAGTGCTTTGACAAATTCGTTTTTACCCACCCCCGTTTCGCCAAGGATCAGTAAGCGAATGTCTTTATCGATGACGCGATTGGCTTGTTGCCAACAGTGTTCTACTTGGCTATCTCCGAAGTGCAGATCGTTTGATGGGCTAATGGTGCGGCTGCGGCGCTGTTGGCGTATGAGGGTTTTTGTTTCAAAGACCAAAGTGGGTGTGGTTTTGTTTTGGTTTAAAATGGCCTCCAGCGAGCGTCCGATGACAATCTCCTGTGCCAGCAACTGTCCTGCCACTTGGTTGTGAGCCAAAATTTGTCCCGATTCGTCGGCAATCAAGATGCCCTGCCAGCCACTGTTGAGCAGAGATTTCTCACAAGCAAGATCCACTCGAAAATGACCATCTGGGATCTGATTGAGTAACTGATTTTCAACCAGTTGTACCATGTTTTGTACCAATACTTGGGTAGAGAAATCGTGCTGTTGCTGTTCGCTGGTAATATCCAAGATGCCAATGAGCGTACCCGTATGATCAAACAGTGGGCTGGCTGAGCAACTAATAAAACGGTGATGTTGGATAAAGTGTTCATCTCCAATCACGCTTACTGGTTTTGCCTCAACCAAAGCGGTGCCAATGGCGTTGGTGCCTTTCAATCGCTCTTGCCAACAAGCGCCGGAGCTCAGAGCGATCTCGGTGAGTTTTTCACGAAACTTGGGTTGTCCCCAACTGCCGATGATCACGCCTTGGTTGTCGGTTAGAATCAAACGGCTATCAGTGTGAGCAAACAGTTGGTTAAACAGAGGCAGAGCAAGCTGTGTTACCGCCTCAATGAGGCCATGGTGCTGTTGCTGGCGATCTTTTAGCATTGCAGGGGTTAGCCGAACATCCTCAGGGCGACGACGCTGTTTTAAACCGGCTTGTTCACTTCTGTCCCACGAGCTGTTCAGCCAGTTGGGCTTGCTAACATGTTGAAGTTGCATACTGTTCCATTCTGCCACAGTTTGGGTGTACCAATTTGGAACAGTTGAACAGCGCGTATCACGCCACTCGTTATTCCATTCTCGACAAACCTAAGTTGTTATCGTTTGGTAATCATAGTTTTACATTTAATTAACAACAAGCGTTGTGTTTCTGGCCTGTGACTTGCGTTATGGCTTAGGTAAAGCAGTGCGAATCGACACTGTGTTTTAAACCAAACGAGAAACAAAAGGACGAGTTATGATTTATGCACAACCAGGTAGTGAAAACGCTGTCGTGAATTTCAAAAGCCACTATGACAACTACATTGGCGGGGAATGGGTGAAACCGGTGAGCGGTGAGTATTTCGATAATATTTCGCCGGTTAACGGTCAGGCTTATTGTAAAGTGGCTCGCTCAAGCGCGGCGGACATTAACTTGGCCTTGGATGCGGCGCACAGCGTTCGTTATCAATGGGCGAAAACTAGCGTGACGGAGCGTGCCAATATCTTGCTGAAAATCGCCGATCGCATTGAAGCGCATCTCGAAGAGTTGGCGGTGGCGGAAACGTGGGAAAACGGCAAACCTGTACGTGAAACGCTGGCGGCAGATTTACCGCTGGTGGTCGATCACTTCCGCTATTTCGCCGGGTGTATTCGTGCGCAAGAAGGCAGCGCTGCGGAGCTGGATGCCAATACCGCGAGCTACCACTTCCCAGAGCCGATTGGCGTGGTTGGGCAGATCATCCCTTGGAACTTCCCTATGCTCATGGCGGCATGGAAACTGGCACCCGCGTTAGCGGCAGGCTGCTGCGTGGTTCTTAAACCAGCAGAACAAACACCGACCTCAATTCTGGTGCTGATGGAAAAGATTGGTGATCTCATTCCCGCTGGCGTGGTCAACGTGGTCAACGGCTTTGGCGCAGAAGCAGGCCAAGCACTAGCCACCAGCAATCGCATTGCCAAACTGGCGTTTACCGGCTCAACCGAAGTGGGTAATCACATACTTAAATGTGCCGCGGAAAGCTTGATTCCATCAACGGTGGAACTCGGCGGTAAGTCGCCAAACATCTACTTCCCTGATGTGTTTGATTATGAAGATGCTTATCTGGACAAATGCATTGAGGGCACTCTACTTGCCTTCTTTAATCAAGGCGAAGTGTGTACTTGCCCTTCACGCGTGCTGGTTCATGAGTCGATTTACGATCAGTTCATTGCCAAAGTGGCAGAGCGTGCCAAGAGCATCAAACAGGGCAACCCGCTTGATACCGACACTCAAGTGGGTGCCCAAGCGTCGCAAGAGCAGTTTGATAAGATATTGAGCTACTTGGAAATCGGTCGCCAAGAAGGGGCAAAAGTGGTGTTTGGTGGTGAGATTGCCAAGCAAGAAAACGATCTAGCGACCGGTTACTACATCCAGCCGACTTTGCTGCAAGGTCACAACAAAATGCGTGTGTTCCAAGAAGAGATTTTTGGCCCGGTGATCGCGGTGACAACCTTTAAAGACGAAGCTGAAGCGCTGGCCATTGCCAATGACACTGAGTATGGCTTAGGCGCTGGTGTGTGGACTCGCGATCAAAACCTAGCCTATCGCATGGGGCGTAACATTGAAGCGGGCCGGATTTGGATCAACTGCTACCACGCATATCCTGCACACGCCGCATTTGGTGGTTACAAAAAATCGGGCATTGGTCGTGAAACTCACAAGATGATGCTAAATCACTACCAAAATACCAAAAACTTGCTGATTAGCTACGATGTGAATCCGTTAGGTTTCTTCTAAGCGAACTGGCATTTTATACGACCAAGAAGCCCCTGACGAATGGGGCTTCTTTCTTATTGTGGTCGTTTACACCAGATAAAAAATCAGCCAAAGCGAAGGGCAATGGCTGATGAAATGGGTTGTGAGTGTTGACGTTACTCCTCGTGGCTTGGATGAGTCTCCACTTCCACACGAGTAACCAGCAGTTGGTCAACTTTGTAGTTATCAATGTCCACCACTTCGAACTTGTAACCAGAGTAAATGATGGCATCCGTTCGACGTGGGATCTTTCTTAGCATGTACATCATAAAACCAGCAATGGTTTCGTAGTTCTGCGGGTGTGGGAACTCATCAATGTTCAACGCACGCATCACATCGGTGATTGGCGTCACGCCATCCACTAACCAAGAGTTCGGGTCGCGTGCAACGATTTGCTCTTCGCCTTCGGCCAGCACCCAAGTGCCCATAACGGCGCTTTGCAGATCGTTAAAAGTGACAATGCCCAACACCAGTGCGTATTCGTTCATGATCACGGCAAAGTCAGCGCGGGTATTTTTAAAGTAATCCAACGCTTCAGAGAGGCTCAAAGTGTCAGGAATAATCGGACAACTCTGCACCATGCTGCTGTCTTTGACGTTTAATGTGTGCCCGTTAATCAAACGAGTAAGCAGTTCTTTGGAATCGATGTACCCTTTGATGGCATCGAGTTGACCATCACACACCAGAAACTTGTGGTGAGGATCTTCGGCGATTTTCTTTCTCAGCGTCTCTTCATCGTCTTCAAGCGACAGGAAGGTCAGGCTTTCGCGTGGCGTCATGGCTGAGGTGACGGGCACAGACTGCATTTCAAACACGCTTTCCATCATTTTTTGTTCGCCACGATCGAGCACGCCCGCTTCAGCGCCCGCATCCATCACTGCATAAATATCGTCAGAGGTAATGTCGTCGTTACGCTCAGCAGGAATGCTCAGCAGTTGGAAAATCAGATTGGCTAAGCCGTTAAAGACAAAAATAAATGGCTTGAGAATGGTGATACAGACCAACATCGGGCCGACCAAGGTCATGGCGATTTTTTCTGGCACCGCCATGGCGATGCGTTTGGGCATTAAGTCGGCAAACAAAATAAACATGCTGGTGACTAAAAAGAAGGAGAGGAAAAAACTCACCTGTGCCAACCAAGCCGCAGGGACGATACCGTCAAGAGCGGCTCGGATGTGAGGGGTAAACGCAGATTCACCGACGATACCGCCCATGATGGCAACAGCGTTGAGGCCAATTTGCACCACAGTAAAGAAGTTACCCGGATTGGCTTGCAGTTCAAGCACATTGGTGGCGCGCACATCGCCTTCGTCAGAAAGCTGCTTTAAGCGAATTTTTCTGGCGGCGGCAAGTGCAATTTCCGACATAGAAAAAAAGCAGCTGGTTAAGATCAAGGCAAAGATGATGGAGAGATTCTCAAATAGGCTCATGGCGAGTTTCCAAGTTTTCTTCAGGGTTACCACACCGAATGAATGGGAGAGAAAGGGCGTGGTCTGTCTGCTAAACAAATGAGAGGTTCGGACGGGATACTCAGCAAGCGAGATACTGGCTGTTTCTGCTTATTGGTTCGAGTTCGCCTCGGCCTTGGTATTCTATACCTAAGCCGAGAAGAGATGAAGCTGCTCACCCATTTCTCATGGTGATTTTTGTGCGCTAAAATAACATAAATTATTGAATTGCATGGTATTTATAAATCCAATGAATTATTGACTGAACCTCTCAGATTGAATCTTTTCAGTATGGCATTTTGGAACTGCACTCTCATTCCGTTCAATCTTCATTTTTAAGTTGCTTGTCTCATAAATGATAATTAAATCCTAACCTACTTATTAATAACGATATTTCTTAGATTTTCAGAGAGATATTGTGGGTTAGTGTTGCCTAAATTTGGGCTCAATCTATTCAAATAATAATGAGATAAGCCAATCATGAAGAAAAAACCACTGACACTTCTCATAGCGGGGCTATTGGGAAGCACTGCTGTGTGGGCGCAACCTGAGTTGACGCTGGTACAGATCGGAGAGAAAACCGTCGAGCGTCTGGAATCGATCAAAGCGATGGCTGAACGCGGC
Organism: Vibrio floridensis; assembly: GCF_021852965.1. Taxonomy (NCBI): domain Bacteria; kingdom Pseudomonadati; phylum Pseudomonadota; class Gammaproteobacteria; order Vibrionales; family Vibrionaceae; genus Vibrio; species Vibrio floridensis. The sequence continues at coordinate 221,549 of NZ_JAKGCY010000001.1, forward strand.
GAAGGCGTGTTTGAACGCAATGGCGAACGTTGGATCAATTACCGGGGTTTTGAGTACCGTCTTAGCTACAAAAATGATCTTAAGTTCCCATTTTTGCCCTACCAAGGCGGCGATGACACACCGTATCGTAATGTGATCGATTTTGTCGATCAAAGCTGGGAATTCATGATGTACGACGGTGGTTTTTACCTGATGAGCCTTGAATTCGGTGTTTACGAATCGGATGAGCAAGGCTGTTTTGTTGAATACATACCTGCGGCACACGGATCGAAGCGTGCAGATGGCAGTTACGTTTGGGAGCGTGATGTTATTTACCGAACAGAAACCAACGATTGTGGTGCTTTGGTGAAGCCTGCCATCCATTCTGTCACGGTATCGAGTGTCTCGGATGTGGGCGTATCGTTTGATTGGTTAGGTCAAAACGAGTCGGACACGACGCAGCTGACCTTGACCAATGTGAGTGACGGCAAGGATGTTCGCCATTATGACGCCGTCTCGGCGGGTTTTTTCATCGGTGGGCTCCAGCCTGAAACACAATATGAGATGGCGCTGCGTTCTTGCAATCCAGTGGATTGCGCCGAGCCACAGGTGGTGCGTTTCACCACTCAAGCCTCTCGCGTTGGCTTTGCCGATGAGATCCCAACGCCTAACCATTTGCAAGGCAGTTTAGAAGGCGGTTTGGGCATCACGCAAACGCACACTTCGGTCGCGCCAAATGGCAATGAGCTGACAGGGCAAGGCCATTTGGATGTGATCATGAACCGCGAAGCGATGCTGCTTTTCACGCCATCGCAAGGCGAAGAGATCAACCAAGTGCGTGCAGAAGTGCTCCTTGATGGCGAGGTGATTCACAGCAGCTTGATGTTGCCGCCAAGCGCTCTGGCTGCGTCGGATCAGCCTGACAATGGACGCATGAAAGTGGTGTTTTCTCATCATGCTTGGTCGCTGCCACTGCAATGGAACTGGATGAAGCCGGGTCTATCGCTGCGCTTGACCGACAACTTAGGCCGTGAAGGGGTATTGAGCCAAGGGGAGATCCAATTTGGTGGCGCGCCAGAGTTGGTGATCCAAAACATCGACATGGGCATGCTTATCGAGCCGCGCAATCGCAATACCATGATCCAAAACTTACCGACGCTTGCAGCGGATTACTTCCAGAAGATCCCTGCCTCCAAGTTGGTGATGGCCGATTACACGCCAGCGCATTTTCCGATGGTGACGATGCCAAACGGCGTGGTGTACACCGATAAAAGTGCCAGCACTGGTGGTTGGCACAGTGGCGATATGCGCGAAGCGATTGGTAAAGCCATGGTTTCAACGGGCATCAACAATGCCAACGTCGGCATTTTAACCAGCGCAGGTTACTCACAGCAGTACAACCGACGCTTCAATCACATTACTGCCCATACCAACGTTGGGGTTTACACCAAAAAAGACACCGATTTACCGCAAGTGATTGTGCATGGGGGCAGTGGTGGCGGTGGTATTGTCACGCTAGAAGCCACCACGGGTAATGAATGGTCACATGAACTTGGCCACAACTATGGATTGGGGCATTGGCCGTATATGGCGTCGATTCACGATATGGAATCGGGCTGGGGTTGGGATGCTTTCCATCAACGTTTTATCGGCAACCTACATTGGACAGGCGATGTGTATACCCAACAACAAGGGGACGACATTGTACCGCCATTCAAAGATGCATTCCGATTTATGCGTGATGCGCAAAATGGTGGTGAAAATGAAAGAGTGGGTACGATTAGCCGTTTTACCCTTGAGCACCCTGCACAGTCGCGCAAAGCGCAGCGTTGGATGAATAACGGTTTTAATCTTGATAACAGCAGCCCGAGCGGTTATGTGCAGTGGGATCAGGCCGCGCAGCGCTATCAAACGGTCGAGACCGACACACCTAAACCACAACAAACGGGTGTAGCTGTGATGACGCTATTGGGTATTTATGACCCATATAACGAAAACCCAAGCCAAATTTATCCGCTGGTTTACTCCAATTACGGCAATGTGTTTGAACTGCCGCAAGGCGTTCAAGGGGCGTTCCAGCCAGAGGGTTGGCAGCCTGTGGCAGATTTAACCCCAGCGGAGCTTGAGAGTGATAGTTGGCAAACCTTGCGCATGGATGGTGAGCAGCAACGTGTGTGTAAGTTTACCTTCCAAGCGGCAAACGGTGACAGCGCTGTCTTTGTTGGCGGTGTGGATCAAAGCACCGATCGTTGTTCATCTGGCCGTGATCTCCAATGGCACATTAATTCCAACATGACATCGGCGCAAGGTGACTATGAGTTGCTTTCCAAGTACGGTCGTGGTGCGGTCACGTACACGCCTACACCAGAGGTGGGGGAAGTGACGCTCTGTACACTCAATAAGTCAGGCACCGATCACGATGGTGCGGGTTTTGTGGTGGGTAACAACTGTGAGCAAATCTCAGGCGTGATGCATAAGTATGGCAAGACCTGGCGCTACGCGCTACGTGGTGATGAAGTGCTGCGCCCTAGCTACCAGACTCAAGGTCAGTGCCAGTTAGATGTCGAGTTTGCTAATGGTGCCAGTGAGCGAGTGGTACTGAATGCCTCTCGTCATAGCGTTAATGACAGCAACAAATTTCACGTTAACTTAGCGATGGATAATGGTGTGCCAACGCAGGCCCGTTTAAGCTGTTCAGACAGAAATGGTGAGACTGAGCTAACGCGCTTCACCCCTGAGCAAAATCCACCGATTGCGGATCTCAAAGGGCCGATCATCATTGGCCAAGAGTATGGTTACAGCCAAGTGGTCGACATGGCCCCAACGTTTGCGCAAAACGACACGCTCCTAAACGAAGACTTCGCGACCATTGCTCAGTTTGATGCGTTTGTTGCTGAGCATTATGGCCGTGGATTGCTCAACAATGGCGTAACTCACGCTGAACGTCGAGCAGGCGCGCTGTATGTGTTCGCGAATCCAGAAACGGGCAGCCGCGACTATTTTGTTATGCGCACCGTGGAGGCTCAGGCTTTCCCGACCAATCAAACCAGCAATGGCGATTGGAAATACCTCGGCTCTGCAGATGACTACGTGAACTTCACCTTCAACCCGATTGCCTTCGATCGTGCAGAAGGTCTCCGCATCGAAGAGCGCGTGAAACGCTATTTTTCTGCCTCTCGTCTATTGAGTTGGGAAGAGCGCCACAGCACCGCGTGGGGGAGTACGGAAAACGCCGTTTTTGTTGGGCAAATCGAGGGTGAAAATCACTACTTCATCCAGAAACGCCCTGGCGAAGGAGAGGCATTCCCAACCAACGCTGCATCAAACCAAGATTGGTATTTCTTGGGTAGTGACAGCGCCATTAAAGCTTATCTGGATGAACTCAATCGTGATTTGGCGAGTTTTGAACGCGCTCTGTTGGAATGGTACCAACAAGATGCGATGGGCGTTTGGGGCAGTGATGGTCAACGAGGCAAAGTGAATGATATTTATCAATACGCTTTCCGTGGCGGCTACCATTACTACCGTCTAAAAACCACCAGTTACGGTTACTTCCCTTGGCCAACGGAGAATAACTCAAGCAACCATCAGTGGGCCTATTTAGGCCAGTTCTAATGATGAGTTAGTGGTACCAATCAAGCCAGTCTCGACGACTGGCTTTCTTTTTCTCATTTTTCAAGTTTTTGTGCCATTTTTCGCTTCGATGATGTGTGTTCAATGCCGTTGGCGAAAGCATTTGGCGTTAACCTGAGGTTTACAACGGCGGGAGAAACCACTATCTTACGCCGCGTTATTTTTATTCAACGGATAATTCAAGGACCCCATGGCTGTTTTAGAAATTTTAACCGCACCCGATCCACGACTACGCGTTCAATCTAAAGAAGTAACGGATGTTGCTGCAGTGCAAACTCTAATCGACGATCTGCTAGAGACGCTTTACGAAACGGATAATGGTGTGGGCTTAGCGGCGCCGCAAGTTGGCCGAGAAGAAGCCATTGTGGTGATTGATTTGTCAGAAAATCGCGATGAGCCGCTAGTGCTGGTGAACCCAAAAGTGGTCAGCGGCAGCAATAAAGAGATGGGTCAAGAAGGTTGCCTATCGGTACCAGACTACTACGCCGATGTTGAGCGTTACACTTCGGTGGTCGTGGAAGCGCTCGATCGTGATGGTAAACCATTGCGAATCGAAACCAGCGAGTTTCTAGCGATCGTGATGCAACACGAGATTGACCATCTTTCTGGTAATCTTTTCATCGATTATTTGTCGCCACTGAAGCAGCAAATGGCGATGAAAAAAGTGAAAAAACACAACAAGCTTCGTGCTCGCTAATTGAACAGTAAAAAGGCCGAGTTCAATTGAACTCGGCCTATTCCAGACGCGCAAGCGAAAGCGCCGTAAATGTGCATCGCATTGGATATAGCGACGTTGTATCGGTTTTCTTCCTAGATGTAAATGCCCTAAGATTAAAGTTCAAAAAAAATTCAAATTATTTGGAGTAGAATCTCGGTTTGTTAGGGAAATTCTGAATTTTTATTCGATAACAACCGCGGTGCCACTTGCAGATACCATCAACATGCCATTACTTTGGCCTAAGACTTCATAGTCGATATCAACCCCCACTATCGCATTAGCACCCAGCTCCCGCGCTTTCTGTTCTAGCTCTTGGAAGGCGATGTTTCTTGCTCTTTCGAGTTCTCTTTCATACGTTCCAGAGCGCCCACCGACCATGTCTCTAATGCCCGCAAACAGATCTTTAAACAAGTTGGCGCCGAGAATCGCTTCGCCCGCTATAACCCCTTTGTAAGCAATAATGCGTTTGCCTTCGATGTGCTGAGTTGTGGTTACGATCATCGTGTTTCCCTCTATATTGGTTGAAAAGTGGTTTTAAAATATTCATGGAGGAAATGGGAACCAATCTAGCTTTACTGCTAGGCAATGGCAAGTATGGAATCGACTCAACGACTAAATGCGTGTTTTACCCAACTTCTTAACACCATCGTACTCTCTTGTTTCAGTTTGTTTGGTGAGCAAACCCAGTAAAAGGCTTGATAAGGGTTGCACACGGTTTCTCCTATTTGGGTCAGTAAACCCGCTTCAATGTCATCTTTTACAAACAGTTTGTGCGTCACCAGTACGCCCAAGCGGCGGATCGTTGCCTGCACGGCTTGCGCAGAAACCAAAAACTGCAAATGTCTATCGGTTGCCGGTAGTGTGATTTGCTGTGCTTGGCACCAAATTTCCCAGTCGTTTTTGCGGCGTTCATTACTCACGGTGATGATTCTTGATTGGCGTAAAATCTCTGCCAAGTCGACTGACGAGGAACGAGCGGCCAGCTCTGGGCTACAGACTAAAATCAACTCATCATCTGCCAGCTTTTCGCAATAGTATTCTTGCCATTCGTCTGGTGTGCCGTGAACCAAAGCAACATCGATGCCCTGCTGCTCTAAGCTAAACACACCGGGTAAGTTGGAAAGGCGAACATCAAGCTGTGGGGCATGTAGCTGAAAATCGCCCAAACGAGGTATCCACCAATGCAGAGCCAGTGAGTTGACCATGTTTAAGGTCAGTCGGCCAAGGTTGTTTTCTGCCGCCAGTTGTTCTGTTGCGATGACGATTTGTTCCAATGCGGGGGCCACTTGTTTGTAGTATTTCCTACCGCTGGCATTAAGCGCGACCTGTCTCCCTACTCGTTCAAAAAGTGTTCTGTTGAGTTGTGTTTCAAGTGATTTGATGGCTTGGCTAATGGCAGAATGACTAACATGCAGTACCTGAGCCGCTTCTGTCATGCTGCCAGTTTCAGCGACAGCAACGAAGGCGTAAATAGATTTCAAAGGAATCTGCTTTCTCATTGTTAGTTTTCCTTACAGATATGGTCAAAATTACTCGCTATTCACGCAGACGCTTTGTGCCTAAAATTGGCCACATTATGAGGAGTGGTCCTATGCCTACACTAGAAAAGTCTGTCATTTATATGCTTTTGTCAACAATGAGTTTATCGGTGACAGGGCTGATATCCAAAGCATTGGTGACATTTATTCCCGTTGAGTGGTTTAGTTTTATTCGCTTCGCACTTCCTGCTGTTATCCTGCTTTTTATGTTAAGAATTACTAAACTTAAGTGGCCGAAAAAAGAGGAGATATCTGCGCTGTTGATCCGTGCCGCGTGCATTGCCTTGTGCCAACTGTTTTTTCTTTGGTCGTTGCAGCATTTAAGTCTAGTGGAAAGTGTGGTGTTGTTTGCCACTGGTCCCCTTTTCATGCCGCTACTGGAGCGCGCGTTTTTTAAATCGCCCCTTTCGTTCATGACTCTGACTTTGTTAGCGATTACTTTCATGGGAGTAATTTTGTTGGCGGGTCACAATGGTGAAATTGAATGGCGACCAGAGATCTTGGCGGGGCTCGCGGGTGGACTTTTCAATGCAGGCTCGCAGCTCACTCTGTATCGGGCGAGCAAAAGCAGTATGACACCCAAAGAGATCAACTTTTGGACCTTTAGTGCAGCGGCCGGTTTGCTTGTTCCCGTTGTGGTTGCTTATGAATGGGGGGCAAGTATGGAGGTAGTACAGGCGTGGTGGAATGCGCCAGTCATTGCATCTTTGCTGTTGATGTCGTTTTTGATCATCAATACGCAGGTGAACCGTTCAAAAGCGTATCGATTGGCTCAAAGTGGTTCCGAATTAGCGCCACTGATTTTTACAAACTTGCTGTTTACCGCGATATGGCAATGGCTGTTTTTTGAACAGACATTCACAGTGTGGCAGGTCAGTGGACTTGCAATGATCATCAGTGCCACGGTTGTGAATGCTTTTTGGCCAAAGTGGCGCGCTAGAGCACCCTTAGGGCCAGAAAGACGAGTGTAGATGTTCTCGCCCTCTGACTTACGAATCTTAAAACTGATGCCTCATATACGTTTTTACTTTCTGAATGTGTGTCTCACGGTCAATTTCAGACCACTGTTTCCGGTCAACAAACGCATTGGCGTATTTTTGGTCGAGCTTGTGGATGAGGAAAAGCACGTAGAGTTTAGGATCAATATGACCTGATGTGGCCATATTGGTCATGATGTCGAGTGACTCCGCCAATGATTTGCCTTTTTTGTATGGGCGATCGCTGGAGGTCAACGCTTCAAACACATCGGCAATGGCCATGATGCGTGCTGGCACAGAAAGCTGCTCTTCATTTAGGCCAAGCGGGTAGCCTTTGCCATCCATGCGTTCGTGGTGACCGCCAGCAATCTCCGGAATGTTTTTCAAATGCTCAGGATAAGGCAGTCGATTAAGCATAATTTGCGTCTGGATAATATGGTCATTGATGATGAAACGCTCTTCATCTGTGAGCGTGCCGTAACGCACGGTTAAGTTGTGTAATTCGCCACGATCATACTTATATTCACCCGGAGTGAGTACGTAATCTCGTTGCCAACTTTGTGTTGGGTTGATGTTGTTTTCCCATGGTACTTTGTGCACTTCTTTGTCGGCTAAAAGTGGTTCCATGACAGGCAGTTCAGGTTTGTGGGTGTGGCGCTGCTGTTCTATCCAAGAGATACCGAGTTGGTCATCAAGAGTTCGTTTCCACTCTTTTCCCGCGATGGTTTTTAGGCGTTGGATATCCGCTTCGTCCATCGATTCTCCGCCCACATTACAGCGGGCGACAAATGCGAACTCTTCATCCAGCTGGCGGTGTAAGGTGGTGAGGTGCGCTTTCGCGGCATCGGGGTCTTCGCCTTTGTATCTCGCCTTCCAATAGTCGACTTCACCCTGCAGTTTCAGCACTTCAAAGCGCATTCTCACCTCGTGGATGCGATCGTAAATGGTTTCAAGTTTGGTCGCTTTGTCCACCACATATTCCGGCGTGGTGACTTTACCGCAGTCGTGCATCCAAGCAGCGAGTTTGATCTCTTCCCACTGTTTATTGTTGACATGGAAGTTTGGAAAGTACTTGTTGTCACCTTCGGTGACTTCGGTTAACCAAGTGACTAACTGCGGCACACGTTGACAATGGCCACCAGTGTAGGGCGACTTGGTATCGATGGCGGATGCGATCAGCTCAATAAAGGCATTGAGCATCTCTTTTTGTTGCTGCATTTGGTCGATGTTGTCTTTGGCGATTTCCGCAAAGCTGAGTAGCTCTCTTAAAAAAGCATGCTTGGCAAGTTGGGTTTCACTCGGTGGACGCTCGTAACCCACAGTGACAATCCCAACGAGCTGCTTCTCGCGGTTGAGTAACGGAAAGAGGAAAACATCGGAGTTGAAAATGGTATCTTGATGGCGTTTCAGGGCGTTGGTGTCTCTATCTAAATGAATCGTATCGCCTTCCTTAAGCTGCGCCATCAGCCAAGGGGTCTCGCTGACAAACTCGTTAATATCGACCTTGAACGGAATGATGGCATGATTGGCCGCAAGTACCAGCTTATTTTCCTCTTCGGACTTGATGTACAAAAGGATGGTTTCGGCTTTGGTGACTAAATAGGCCTGATGTGCAATGGTCTTCGCTAGTACGGCAAACTCTTGATTACCAGCGGTATCCCGCAGCAAGCGCAGTAAGTCGTGCAGTGTGTGTTCCATCAGCTCTATGGAGCTGGTTAGGTTGGATACCTCTTTGATTAGACTTTGCGGGTAACGAGTTCGTTTGAAGTTGAAACGAGCAATGTTATCGGTCAGATAAACCAAATTCTGCAAGGGTTTTGCTAAGCGGTTTGCCACCAACCAGACGATACAAAAACAGACGGCAAGGAGCAAAACGGCGGTAATGACTTGCTTGTCGCGCATCGAGAGAAGATCCGCCAAGATTTCCTCTGTTGGAGAAGCTTCGGCTAGGAAAAGCTGCACTTTGTTGGTCAAATGCACGGGCGTTAAAGTTACCGACCAATCCTCTCCGTCGAATTCCGTTGTTTTGAATTGAGGGTCCTGCATGCCGAGGTTGGCGAGCAAAGGGGAAAAAATACTCTGTTTGAGTGCTGTTTGCTGCTGTTCAAACGCTGTCGATGGGTCAATGTCCAGTTGATGTTGCGCCAGTAGTCGGCCTTCTTTATCCAACAATGCCAAGCGGGTTTGTGGAGAATAGGCCAATTGTTTAATTTGATTCGAGAGGCTGGCTAATGTGAAATCTGCACCAACGACGTATTGACCATTTGCTGATCGTCTCGATAGGGTTACGCCGTTGGTTTTGAGAAAAAAGAAGAAGTAGGGCTCCGTGAGTCGTATTTCTCCGTCGCGTTCAGCGTTGATAAACCAAGGCCTCACTCGTGGGTCAAGCGTGTTGTCGCTGGTTTTCTTTTGCGCGATTTTCTTGAACTGATCATCAAGGTAAATGAACTCATTGGTGCCATCGACATCTGTATTATTGATCAAAAAAAAGGTATTGGTTGGCGCGTCAAAACTGCTGCGTATTTCCGGTGAGCTCAGTATTCGATATTGCGTAAACATCCCCGTTTCGGAGGCGTGGTAAAGCGCGACAAGATTTGGGTTTTCCTCAAAAATGTGTGCAAGCGTCTCTAACCAAGGCTTGAATTTCTCTGGCTGCTTATAGTCCTCGAGAAAGGAGCTGACCGACATAAAATCGAGTGTGGTCAAAATGGGCCCCACCGAGGTCTGAAAAGCCGATTCCAATTTATGGGCGTGTTCGTTACTTAAACTTTCAGCCGTTTTGGTTAACAGAGTTTGGGAATGGGTGTAGCTGATCGCAATAAGAGCCACGCCCACGATAGTGGTAAGAAAGAGGAACAGGCTAGTGATATGAATACTCAGAGGGTAACGTTGTTTCTTCATGAGCGCTCCGGGTTCGCATCAACAAACTCGTTACTGTCACCCGTTCAAACCATTAGGGGGTGTTCAGTCAAATCGAGACATGGTAGTTACTTTGAATAAGTATTGTCGAAATTATCCGGCTTGCCAAAAAATAACTGGTTGATTTTTAGCCTATATACGCTAGCGTGTTTACTAGGCAAGCAAGGAGGCAAAAGGATGTTGACACTGAATTATCATATCGAAATCGAGGCCAACGCAGAAAAAGTGTGGCAAGTGCTCACCGATTTTGAGCTTTATAAGCAATGGGCTAAAGCGTTTTCTCCACAATCGCAGTTCGACGGTGTTTGGCGCGAGGGCGAAGATATCAAATTTTTTGACCCAGACATGGGCGGCACGCGAGCGGTCATTGACGCAATAGAGCCTCAACAACGCATCGAATTTCATCATGTTGCCATCTTTAATCCTGACCATATTCAAGATATCGACAGCGATGTGGCGATGAAATGGATTGGTTCTACGGAACGTTACCAACTTCGCCCGAAAGACGGCAGGTTACTGTTGATGGTGACCATCACGACACACAGCGATTTTGTTTCCATGTTCAATCATGGTTGGGAAAAGGCGCTTCCCCTGATAAAAGCGCTGAGTGAAGAGTAAACTTATTTCACATCAGATCGTTGCGCTACGAAGTGTCGTACAATATCGATGTCAATCCGATTAAGTGAACTAGAGAAGTGAAATGGAACTGAAGATCGACACACATAGCCATACTTATGCGAGTGGCCACGCCTATAGCACGCTGATTGAAAATGCGCGTAGCGCGAAAGAAAACGGCTTGGCGATGTTTTGTACCACCGACCATGCAGAATCCATGCCCGGAGCGCCTCACTATTGGTTTTTCGCCAACCAACGTGTCTTGCCTCGTTTCCTCGAAGGCGTGGCGATTTTACGCGGTGTGGAAGCCAATATTCTCAATACCGAAGGAGAGATTGACCTCCCTCTCAGCGTGGACCCCAATTTGGATTGGGCGATAGCCAGTTTCCATGAGCCTGTTTTTGCTCCTTCCAATAAAGAAGCGCACACCCAAGCATTGCTCAATGTGATTCAATCTGGTCGTGTTGATGCGTTGGGGCATTTGGGTAATCCACACTTTGATTTTGATTTCCATGCGGTATTGCTCTGCGCTAAAGAACATAACGTGGCCATCGAGATCAATAATTCCACGTTGAAAGGGCATAGCCGAGTCGGCAGTGTTGAGCGCTGTTATGAGATTGCGCGAGTGGGTAAAGCGCTTGGCGTCTACTTTACAACGGGCAGTGATGCACATTTTTGTCACGATGTTGGCAAGTTGGATCTCGCTAGAGAGCTACTGACTTCACTCGATATCGATTCCCGTCAAGTGATCACGCACAGCCCAGAGCAGTTCCTGAACTTTCTTGAGTTGAGGGGACGTGGAGTGATTGAAGAATTTGCCTCTCTCCGTAAGTGATATTTACAATTTCTTTACCCTATTATCGAGGCTCATAGAGTACACTTGCAGCGCAAAATAACCACAACAAAACTCGGAGAAGTAATGAAGTTAAGTAAAGTGCTGCTAGGTTCAGTTTTGGTATTGGCCTCTTTTTCAGGATTGGCAAGCGAAGAAACCAAAGTCGATTTGAAAGCCAACATGAAAGAGATGAAGCTGGAGTTTCGTCAAGCAGCAGAAGCGCAGGATATTGAGTCAATGCAAGCGGCGGTTAAGCAGCTGATCACTTTGGTGGAAAACTCAAAAACCGGTGAATACGCACCAGAAAAAAATGACTTGTACCAAGAAGGCTTCAACAAGCTGACCATTGCGCTGGACAAAGTCAACGGTGAGCTGGCTCAGGGAAATCTTGAGGCCGCCAAGCAAGCACTGGTTGAAGTGGATGAGCTGCGTAAAGAGTACCACGAGAAGAAGAAAACCAGCATCTGGGGTAAGTTGTTTAGCTAACCTCCACTCTTGAATGTCCTGATTAACCCGAAAGAGCTCATAACGGATGAGCTCTTTTTTGTGGGACTCAGAAAAGGGTTCACCTTTTGCAGCAGACAATCTCGTTTTTGGCCTCTATTTGTTGTGATAAACGAATCACTTATTCACCTCCATTTTGCAAGTATTGACGCTTTGCTATAACATTTCGAGCAAATTGTTAAACAACGGTTATGATGCGTTTCTCTTCTTTCCATCGTTCAATGCTCGTGGCGACCGCGTTAAGCTGGGTACTAGTCACGCTAATGCCTGTTATCAATGCTCATGGTAGCAGCGCAGGCGTATGGGCGACGCTGTGTACCGTTAATGGCTTTGAACTGGTTCAAATAGAAGAAGGCGAAGAGGTGCCTACCCACAGTGGTAAGCCTTGTCCATTTAGCCATTTTTCTACCTTCCACCAAGATTCGCTTCCAACTGCACTTGTTCTTACACGACAGAGCTTGGTTATTTCAGACAGCTACACTTTTTTGGCTCTAAGTGTACGATTTGAAAGACAAGTTCCGCGCGCGCCTCCTTTCACGACGCTGACTTAATACAAAACCTAAAACAACACTCATTTAAGTAAAGTCAACACGCTCAAAGCGCACTGTTTCCTCTTCGGTCACGGTGTTTTTTAGCGTTCGCAAAAGGAATTTATAAAATGTTGAGCGATCACTCTAAGACCGCCAAACCCAGCTCGAGTGCAAAATCTCGCTACTTTCTCACCTGGCGTTGGCATTTTTATGCCGGGCTATTTGTTATCCCCTTTATGCTGATGCTCAGTGTCACTGGGCTTGTGATGCTGTTTGATGATGAAATCGAATTTGCTCGCTATCAATCTATTCTTCAAGTTACGCCTCAACATCATGAGGTATTGCCATCTGTTCAGCTGGCCAACGTGCAAGCGCGTTATCCCGAGGGCACCGTTACCCAATTTGTGCCGGCGAAACAGGTCGATTTGGCCAACCGTTTTAACGTCAAGTTTGCCGACGGCACCTCACGTTTTGTCACGGTGGATCCCTACACTGGCGCGGTGCTTGGCACGATTGATCGCAGCGACAGTTGGTACCAATTGGCGAATGATATCCACGGAGAGCTGCTGATGGGGGAGTATGGCGATTACCTCATCGAAGTGGCGGCCAGTTTGTCTATTTTGTTACTGGTGACGGGGATTTACTTGTGGTGGCCACGAGATAATGCCAGCCGTGCGGGCTTTTTGCGCCTGCGTTTGAACTCAGGCAAGCGCGTGATGATGCGAGATCTGCACGCCAACCTCGGTGGGCTAACCAGCGTTGTTCTGCTCTTTTTCTTGCTTTCCGGCTTGGCGTGGGCAGGCATTTGGGGAGGCAAGTTTGTGCAACCTTGGAGTAGCTTTCCTGCGCAGAAATGGGACGATGTGCCGTTTTCTACCCTCACACACCAAGATCTGAACCACGGCAGCGAAGAAGAAATGCCGTGGAATCTGGAACAAACGCCACTGCCAGCCTCTCACGATCACAGCAACATGGCGGATTCAGAGCATCACACCATGATGGAAAACATTGGCATTGATGCCATGGTGAGCAAAGCGCGTGAGTTAGGATTTACCCACTACAAACTCAATTTTCCTCGCTCAGAGACAGGCGTCTTTACCCTTTCCGCCAACACCATGAGCGGTGACATTATCGACCCAACGCAGGATCGCACCAGCCATTTCGATCAATACAGTGGTGCGTTATTGGCCGATGTAACATGGGAAGATTACAACCTCGTCGCCAAAGCCATGGCAGCAGGGATTGCGCTGCACCAAGGAGACATCAGTGTGTTCAATAAAGTGGCCAACGCGTTATTGTGTTTGGGCTTTGTGGTGATTGCCGTGACAGGGGGAATCATGTGGTGGCTTCGTCGCCCTGTTGGTCAGGGTAAGCTTGGCGTGCCCGCAAAATTTGCCAGCGATGGCGTGTGGAAAACAGCGTTGGTGACGCTCGTGGTGATCGGCGTGCTCTTCCCGCTGGCGGGTGCAAGTATTGTGGTGGCGTTGCTACTCGATTGGCTGCTGTTTAATCGTGTTGAACGTCTGAAAACGGTGTTTAGCTAGCCGTTAAGCTCATTGGTTTGAATCGAGTTATTTGAATCGAGCGATTTGAATCGATCTATTTGAAATAGAGAGGTTTGAATAGCGCGTTTTAAATAGATCGCAGAACGCGTTCTTAGGTGATTTGGGTATTCGCGCCCAAATCACCTTGGTTAGCGCGATAACGCTATCGTTAGTAAAGCTATTGTTGGTAAAGCTACTGTTGGTAAAGCTCCAACGGCAGGCCATCAGGGTCGGCGAAAAAGGTGTACTGCTTACCGGTAAATTCATCGATCCGGATCGGCTCGACCAGCACATCGTGGCTTTCTAAATAGTCTTTCATTTGCACAATGTCTTCCACCACAAACGCCAAATGCCTTAACCCTTGCGCTTCGGGGAAACTGGGCCGCTCTGGTGCGTTGGGAAAACTAAACAGTTCGATCTGCGTACCACAAGGTAGCGCCAGATCAAGCTTATAAGAATCTCGCGCCTCGCGGTAATTTTCTGCAATGATCGTCAGCCCCAACAGTTCACTGTAGAACTGCTTTGAGCGAGGGTAGTCGGAACAAATAATCGCGACATGATGAACGGTTTTCAGCATCACAACACCAACTTCTGGTTAATAAAATCGATAAACACGCGCAAACGAGCGGGCATGTATTTGGTTTGCGGATATTGCATGGCAATCGCGCCGTGATAATTACTTTTGATCATCCAATCGTCCAACACCTTAACCACTTCACCGCGTTCAAGCGCATCGCGAATCACAAAATCATGGAAGATGCCGATGCCGAGTCCTTGTTTGACGCCGTTGAGGCGCATTTGCGAATGGTTAACGGCATAGCGACCAGAAACGGCCACCGAATAAAACGCTTCATCTTTAAAGAATGACCACAGGTTGTCTTTGTCGTTTTCCGCCAGATACAAGCAGTCATGCTCGGTGAGTTCGGTCGGGTGGGTGGGCATGCCGCGCTGCGCTAGGTAATCCGGAGAGGCGCACAAAACCAGATGGGTTTTACTGAGCTCTTTGAGCACCAAATTTTCATCCGGTTTGTCGGTCAGTTTAAACGCCACGTCAATATTGTCGCGGAACAGGTCAATCTCGCCGTCTGCGGCGCGCAGTTTGAGTTGGATATTCGGGTACTGCTGCAAAAAGGGCACCACAAAGGGTTGCAACACGGAATTCAAAAACGCTTCAGGTGCCGCCACGGTTAAGGCTCCTGCTGGCTCACTGTGGTCAGAGGCTGAAATCTCAATCGCTTGCTGAGCGGCATTCACCATCGCAATGCTTTGGTCATACACCTTTTGTCCCGCCTGAGTGATAAGCAATTTGCGCGTGGTGCGTTCAAACAATTTCACCTGCAATGCCTGTTCTAAGCGGGTGATCAACTTGCTTAACGCGGAAGGGGTCACATCGAGCTTTTTTGCTGCGGCGGTAAAACTGCCCTCATTCACCACCAAGATAAAACTGGCAAGATCGGGCAGGAGGGCGATGAGTTTCGGGTTAACCATGAGAATGCGCTTCTTTTACAACACCATTTAGCTTGGCAGTGTAACAGAAATCCGCCTGTTTTCGCGCGCAACAGTTCACGTTTGCTTTGTTAAAAAAACGCATTTCGGGCAGTGCGTTAGCTCGCGGTATAAGAGGGAAAAATAATATTAACAATGGGGTTACATATTGTGACTTAGCTCTCTATACTGGCCAAATTGTGATCAGCAACCGATTGTGAAAGGGCGCGCTTTCAATGCTTGCTATGGGTACTGTGATGGGCAGGTTGACACAAACTTAAAAAAGAAAAAAAACAGAAAAACGGACGAGAGAGGCTAGGCGTATGGAAAGAGAAAGTTTATTTCAAAGAGAGAGAATAAGGCGTTTTAATTTTTCCATCTGGACGGTGCTCAGTGGGACTTTATTGGCGCGCACCAGTTACTTTATGGCGTGGCCATTTTTAATTGTTTTCCTATACCAAGATTACAACGCCAGTGCGGCGCAAATCGGCGGCATGCTGGCTGGCTCAGCGATTGTTGGCGCAGTGACAGGGCTCTATTCGGGCTATTTGTCCGATAAGTTTGGCCGCAAGTGGGTAATGGTGATCGGCAGTTTGGTGGCGTCTGCGGCGTACACTGGCATCGCCTTAGCGGATCAATTGTGGCACTTCTATTTTCTGATGCTGGTGACGGGCCTAATGCGTCCGATGATTGAAGCGCCCGCCAAAGCGGTGATTGGCGATAATCTTGCCAACGTGAAAGACCGCGAACTGGCGCTGAACATTCGTTACTTTTTACTCAACCTAGGTGGTGCGATTGGCCCGCTGTTGGGGGTGACGATTGGTTTGAGCTCACCACAACATCTTTTCTACATCACCGGTGTGACGTATTTGGTTTACACCGTGTGGCTGTTTTTTGGCATTGAACGCAAACAGACCTTTACCAAGCCCGATCCCTCTTTGTTGCCTAACTTCCGTGCCACGATGAAGGTCATCAGTCGCGATGCCATCTTTGTTAAATTGATGATTGCCAACTTCTTGATGATGTTTGTCTATGCCCAGTTGGAATCGTCTATCCCGCAGGTCATCGTACGTTCGGACATTACCGATGCGGCAACGCTGGTGGCCGGATTGGTGCTGGTGAACACGTTGACCATCATCATTTTTCAGTTTCCGATGTTGAAATGGCTAGAGCACGTGCCGCTCTTTTTACGTACGCGTATTGGCATGATGTTGATGGCGCTGGCACAAATCGGATTTATGCTCACGCCAGCGGATTTACCTTGGGGCTGGGCTCTGGCTTGTTTTGTGATGAGCTTAGGCGAAGTGATAGCCTTCCCAACCTTGAATGTGCAGATTGACCGCTTGGCACCGGCGCATTTGCGCGGCTCCTATTTTGGAGCATCGGCACTTTATTCGTTGGGTTTTGCGGTGTCCCCATTGGTTGGCGGTATGGTGATCGATTCGCTGAACTCAAACTGGTTATTTGGGCTCTGTTTCGCTCTATGCCTAATGATGATTTGGCTCTACTGGCTTGCCGAAAACAGCCAAGATAATGTGGAAAGAGAACAAGCCATCGCGCAGTGACCCTTTATGACAGGCACCAATATGACAGGTGCAATAAATGGCCGCGAACCATAAGCAGCGGCCAAGAACCATAAACAGTGGCCAACAATAGACGAAACGCCCCAACATGCTGGGGCGTTTTTGTTCCCTCTCTTGTCTTGATTGCATTTCTATTCATTTCCCCATTATTTAATTCACTTTTTATTTCTGTAATACCGTCGCTGAATTAGAGGGGGCACAAGTAAAAAGCACTCATTTTTCGTTGTGTCGAACCGGTACGAGTAGGACTCTGCCGAACCAAGATAATTGGAAAAATGAATGGAGTTGAATTTAAAAACACTTATAAAGCATATGCTTAATTAGATTTTGATCATGATAAATGATGGTTAGGATAGGTTGTTTTGAGTCGAATAGCATGAAGAACAAATAAATCTTATGAATGTTATTTGATGTTGCTGCCATTTTCTGAATGTGAATATTTAGTTGTTTGACATGGTAGAGTAATTACTCAAAACTAAATTGCACTCTTACGAGGCAACGTCTAACAAATCATTGTAATGAAATAATAAGAAGATAGTTCTATGAAGAAGATAACTATTCTGTTGGGTGCTCTGTTGCCCTTCACATCTGCAGTGGCGGATGAGCCAGCTCTCTCTCCTGAAGCGATCACTTCAGCACAGGTGTTCAGTACGCAAAGTAAAGAAACGTATACATATGTACGTTGTTGGTATCGAACGGGCAACTCTCATGACGAATCGGCGACCGATTGGGAATGGGCGGAAAATCCGGACGGCAGCTACTTTACCATCGACGGTTACTGGTGGAGCTCGGTTCGCCTGAAAAACATGTTCTACACCAACACATCACAAAATGTGATTAAGCAACGTTGTGAAGAAACGCTAGGCGTCACGCACGATGCCGCAGACATCACCTATTTTGCTGCGGACAACCGTTGGTCATACAACCACACCATTTGGACCAATGATCCGGTG
Organism: Vibrio floridensis; assembly: GCF_021852965.1. Classification (NCBI taxonomy): domain Bacteria; kingdom Pseudomonadati; phylum Pseudomonadota; class Gammaproteobacteria; order Vibrionales; family Vibrionaceae; genus Vibrio; species Vibrio floridensis. Next base: position 239,362 of record NZ_JAKGCY010000001.1, read on the forward strand.
ATGCAAGCCGATCAAATCAACAAGATTGTCGCATTCGGTGACAGCCTCTCTGATACCGGCAACATCTTCAACGCGGCGCAGTGGCGTTTCCCGAACCCGGATACCTGGTTCCTTGGCCATTTCTCTAACGGTTTTGTTTGGACGGAATACATCGCGCAGGCGAAGAAACTGCCTCTTTATAACTGGGCAGTGGGCGGCGCGGCCGGTTCCAACCAATACGTGGCGCTAACTGGCGTGAAAGATCAGGTTCTTTCTTACCTCACGTACGTCAAAATGGCGAAAAACTACAAGCCAGAAAACACCTTGTTCACACTGGAGTTTGGCTTGAACGACTTCATGAACTACAACCGCGAAGTGGTGGATGTGAAAGCCGATTTCAGCACCGCGCTGATCAAACTCACTGACGCAGGGGCGAAGAACATCATGCTGATGACCTTGCCTGATGCAACCAAAGCGCCACAGTTCAAATACTCCACTCAAGCGGAAATAGAGAAAGTGCGCGCGAAGATCGTCGAGTTCAACGAGTTCATCAAAGCACAAGCGGCCTTTTACATCATTCAGGGTTACAACATTACCCTTTACGATACACATGGCCTGTTTGAACAACTGACGCAAAACCCACAGCAACATGGTTTTGTAAACGCCAGCGACGCCTGCTTAAACATCAATCGTGCCTCTTCTGCGGACTACCTATACAGCCACAGCTTGACCAACGATTGTGCCACTCACAGCTCAGACAAATACGTATTCTGGGGTGTGACGCATCCCACCACGGCAGTGCACAAGTACATCGCTGAGAAAATGCTCGCACCAGGGGCAGGCATGCAACGCTTTAATTTTTAGGTCAACAGAGCCTAATATCTCTTAACGTTAACAATGAAAACGGAAGCCAAGTGCTTCCGTTTTCTTTTTCGGTAGGGGGGGGAGGGGAGTAAATTTCATTTGTGCCTGAAATTCACTAATGCTTTTCCAAATACTGGGATAATCGTTTTCTCTGCCATGGATTACACTTGAAAGTAATAACGCGCATTCGCCTGTGACCCTTGTCACATAAAGGCTGCCCTATAATCAGCCGACCTCAAGGTTGGCCAATCAAACTGGAAGGAAATTCTCCATGTCGTCTGCATTTTACCAGCAAATTCGCGATCAACTTGAAGATGTGAAAGCGGAAGGTCTCTACAAATCTGAACGTATCATTACTTCTCACCAGCAAGCAGCCGTTAAGATTGCCAGTGGCGAAGAAGTGTTGAACTTCTGTGCCAACAACTACCTAGGTTTGGCGAATCACCCTGCGCTGATTGAAGCGGCAAAAGAGGGCATGGACGGCCACGGTTTTGGTATGGCGTCTGTGCGTTTTATCTGTGGTACACAAGACATCCATAAAGAGCTAGAGCAAAAGCTTTCTCAATTCCTAGGTAAAGAAGACACCATCCTTTACACCTCTTGTTTCGATGCCAACGCTGGCCTATTTGAAACCTTGCTGGACAAAGAAGACGCGATCATCTCTGACGCACTGAACCACGCTTCTATCATTGACGGTGTGCGCCTATGTAAAGCAATGCGTTTCCGCTATTCAAACAACAACATGGCTGAGCTAGAAGAGCAATTGATCGCAGCGGATGCCGCTGGCGCTCGCCACAAATTGATCGTCACTGACGGCGTGTTCTCAATGGATGGTGTGGTTGCGAACCTACCAGCAATTTGTGACCTTGCGGACAAATACAACGCGCTTGTGATGGTGGATGACTCTCACGCCGTCGGCTTTATGGGCAAAAACGGCGCAGGCACGCACGAGTACCACAACGTGATGGATCGCATCGACATCATCACTGGTACGCTTGGCAAAGCGATGGGTGGCGCATCAGGCGGTTACACATCCGCAAAAGCAGAAGTGATCGACTGGTTACGTCAGCGTTCTCGTCCATACCTATTCTCTAACTCAGTGGCACCTGCCATTGTTGCCGCCTCAATTCGCGTATTGGATTTGCTACAAGAAAGTGGCGATCTACGTGAGCGCCTATGGGAAAACGCAGCGCACTTCCGCACGCGTATGGAAGCGGCTGGCTTCACCATGGGTGGTGCCGATCACGCTATCATTCCAATCATGCTAGGCGATGCCAAAGTGGCCGCAGAGTTTGCTGAGCGTGCCCTTGCAAAAGGCATCTACGTCATTGGTTTCTCTTTCCCTGTGGTACCAAAAGGCCAAGCGCGTATTCGTACGCAAATGTCTGCGGCGCACTCACGCGAGCAACTAGACCGCGCGATCGATGCCTTCATCGAAGTGGGCAAAGACATGGGTATCATCTAGGATTCTAGTACCTAGTACCTAGTACCTAGTACCTAGTACCTAGTACCTAGTACCTTTATTTAAGGCTAAATTATGAAAATCAAAGCACTATCAAAGCTAAAGCCAGAAGAAGGCATTTGGATGACCGAAGTGGACAAGCCTGTTCTTGGCCACAACGATCTGCTGATCAAAATTAAGAAAACCGCGATTTGTGGTACCGACGTACACATCTACAACTGGGACGAATGGTCACAAAAAACCATCCCAGTACCTATGGTGGTTGGTCATGAATACGTGGGTGAAGTGGTTGGCATTGGCCAAGAAGTTCGTGGTTTTGAAATCGGCGACCGCGTTTCTGGCGAAGGTCACATCACTTGTGGCCACTGTCGTAACTGCCGTGGTGGCCGCACGCACTTGTGCCGCAACACCATTGGTGTGGGCGTAAACCGCACAGGTTGTTTCTCTGAATATCTTGTGATCCCAGCGTTCAACGCTTTTAAGATCCCTGCAAACATCTCTGATGATCTTGCGTCTATCTTCGACCCGTTTGGCAACGCAGTACACACTGCACTGTCGTTCGATCTGGTTGGTGAAGATGTACTGATCACCGGCGCTGGCCCAATCGGCATTATGGCGGCTGCGGTCGCGAAGCACGTTGGTGCGCGCCACGTCGTGATCACCGATGTGAACGAATACCGTCTAGACCTCGCACGCAAAATGGGCGTGACTCGCGCGGTGAACGTTGCCGAGCAGAAACTTGACGATGTGATGGCAGAGCTAGGCATGACAGAAGGCTTCGACGTGGGCCTAGAGATGTCGGGCAACCCATCAGCATTCAACTCAATGCTGAAAACCATGAACCACGGTGGCCGCATTGCACTGCTTGGCATTCCACCATCAGACATGGGTATCGACTGGAACCAAGTGATCTTCAAAGGCTTGGTGATCAAAGGCATCTATGGCCGTGAAATGTTTGAAACTTGGTATAAGATGGCAAGCTTGATTCAATCTGGCCTTGATCTAACACCAATCATCACTCACCACTTCAAAGTGGATGATTTCCAGCAAGGCTTCGACATCATGCGCAGCGGCATGTCAGGCAAAGTGATTCTTGATTGGGAATAATCGGCCCTAGCCAAAAACAACGAAAGCGCTCCGAAAGGGGCGCTTTTTCGTTGTCATCCATCGATATGCTTCGCTTTTCTCACTCTTCTAGAGCATAGCACCAATACTGCTGCGTTTTCTCCGAGACACTACCCACTTGCTTGGCGGCAGAGAGGAGGAAATCACACAGGTTGCGTGCAATGCGCTCATTACCCAATAGATACAAGCTGCGAATTACCCGCGTTAATCGCAGTTGGTTGTGATCGTGATGTTTGAGCCAAACATGATTAGTAGGGCTGAGCGGCAGTAACGATGAGATTTCATCGCCATTTCTCACCATGCCCCAAAATTCGAGCATAAGGTCGAGAGCCTTCAAATGCGCGGTGCGAAGGGCTAAAGAGCTGGCAAATTGCTCTCTGTCTTGCACTGTTACAAGAGGAGCGTGTTGATTGAACTTGGTTCCCTCGTCAATCGGAAACAGCACTTGTATGTATTTGTGGTCGTGCTCCAACCAAAAGTGGTTGTAAGCCAGCAACTGTTTTATGTTGCGACCAAACTTATCTGGCGCTTCGCCAGAGATGAAACGAGCAATCTCACTCATTGTAAATCCTGTAAAAACTCTCTAGTGGGGGAATGTGTTTTGAGTGAAGCCTTCACAACGCCACTGTGAAGCGGTGGTTAACGTTTTTCACACTCTTTTTTATCTTTGAATAAGTTTGTAAGTGCCGTTGCTTCCGTCCGCTCAAGATCTTGGTATGCGTCAAAAGCATCGCCATTTTTGTAGCCTAATAAGCATAAACCGCCTTGAATGATCAGGGTAAAAAGCGACACTACGAGTACCAAAAACGGGATCACACCAAACATATCAATCGAAATCAAAATGGAAGACAAGACGATAGCAATGGCAGAAATAACGACTTTAACTTTGCTAGTAAAAACCATAACGCACTCTAATATTAGGAATTTTAGCCATTTTATAAGTTCTCAGTTGCGCATAGTGATTGCTTGGTCACATGAAAGCGACAGAGACCACACCGCAGGGCGTGTATGTAGTGATGTGGGGGTTGCCGATTTGAGTTCTAAGCCCAACGCATGTGAGGATGCGTTGGGGATTCTTAAATGCTTTGTTAACTGAGCGCGTCACTATTCACGCTCACGAATGGCAAGAACGCATGATCATATTATTTTTCTTCAACAAGTCGAAAACCTACGTATGGCTCTCGAATATCAATATGTCGTGCCCAGTAGGTATGAGGAACTAAATCTTGTCCCGGTAAAAACCACCCTCCGCCGACAAACAAGTAAACTGCACATTCTTGACTTCCTTTTTCTCGTTTAGGTAAACATTGCTCTACCCACTCTCCTACATTTCCTAGCATGTCAAAAACGCCAAACCGATTTGGAGGAAAAGAGCCTACTTGTGCGGTTTGTTTATTACTCCAAGCTGTGCCACAGTTATTGCAGTTAGCGTTGCTGGCCTTAGGTGGGTTTCCCCAATCATAACTCTCCGACATACCTGCTCTCGCAACATACTCCCACTCAGCACGCGTAGGTAAGCGGTATTTTTTACCAAACTTGGCATTAGCCCAGTCTATATAACCTTGCACATCAGAATAACTTACATTGATAACGGGACGAGTTCCTCTACCCCAACCCATATCATCAGGGTATTGACAGACTTCCCCCTCTACACATGGCGCTTTTATAGGACGATTTTTATATGCCCAGTCAGATTTAGGCTTTTGACAGCCTCCATCAGAAACACAGGTGTCCCATTGTTCCATTGTGACTTCAAATTTACCGATGCGAAAAGAAGGAACTGCAATATTGCGTAATATAAACTCGGGTTCGCTGCAAATTCTCGCATCATCAGGACATGTATAAAGATCAACGTTACCCTTTGGAACATCTATCATTTCTAAAATAGTAAGTTGACTCTCTGCATACACTTTCAAAGAGATACAGCTGACACTTACAATCCAAAAAAACAGACTAACAACTCTTGCCACATTACCCTCTCTAAAATAACGACCAATTGCCAGTTAACACCGCGTTAAGGTGTGGGTGGCGCAATCACGAAACCTAATCAGACCACCGTAAATACAAAATCCAACAATGGAATGAAAAATGCCATGCGTTGGGAATCACTCTTAAATTGTTTGTTAGTTGCCCATCTCAAAGCCTAGTGCTAACATTTGTACACACACCAACAAAGGAACAAATCATGGACACTAGAATTCAATTTCGTGTTGATGAAGAAACAAAACGCCTAGCTCAACAAATGGCTGAGAGCCAAGGTCGCACTCTTAGTGACGCATGCCGTGAACTTACTGAGCAACTCGCTGAACAACAAAGAAAAACATTGTCTCACGATGCATGGCTAACTGAACAAGTAAATCTAGCATTTGAGAAGTTTGACTCAGGAAAATCCGTTTTCATTGAGCACCAAACTGCTAAATCTCGAATGGAAGAGCGCAAAGCCAGAATCCGTAATCGAGGTAAGCAATGATTTTATGGGAAGAAGAGTCACTTAATGATCGTGAAAAGATCTTCGAGTTTCTCTATGACTTCAACCCTGATGCGGCAGAAAAAACTGACAATCTCATTGAAGCAAAAGTAGAAAACTTGCTTGAACAACCTTTAATGGGTGTACAACGAGATAGCATCCGCGGTCGATTACTCATTATTCCTAAGATTTCGATGGTTATCTCTTACTGGGTCGAGGGCGATATCATCCGAATTATGCGTGTCCTCCACCAGAAACAAAAATTCCCTACGGATTGATTGCTTCCTCTTGGGAACTAACGCCCGCTTAAGGGGTGAACAACGCAATACCGAAGCCGCCGCATACCACCTTAAACACTAAAACCAACGCATAGTAAAAATGCCACGCATTGCGAATCACTCTTAAACAGTTTGTTATACGTTTCAAGCTTCTAGCTGGTATCGTTCAACAACAACTTCTTCTAAGTTCTCTTGGGTAAATTCGGTTGTACGAGGATCAATACTCGCTATCTGTCTAACAAAGCTGGTAATTGATGCATCACCTGCAATGTCGAGATTTTGCGCAAATTCCCATGCTGATAAAGGTTTCCCTTTTTTAGCATCATGACTGTAATTATGCGAATCTTCGAAATTTTGAACTGACACGTAACGCCTTACAATATTTGGAAATATCTCATTACTAGTAACCATCTGATCCCAAATGGTTTGATTAAGGGTCCAAGCACTGTTTGCTTTCGGTGTTTGATCATTTTTCAAAAGCACATTACCTTCTCGATCGTATTGGTACCTACAATCACTATCGTGGATTACATGTTGTTTTATCTTAAAGTGTGAGAGCACTTTAACAAAAAAGGGCATGTTGTTTTTTGTACCAGTATTTAAAACAAATATATCTTTTTCAGGGTAATGTTCATGTAAGAGTTGTCTTACTACTATAGCTTCCGTGTCGCCCTCAACCAAAACAACTTCATCCGCAAAGAACGTTTCGCAGATGTGTGGGTTAAAGCGATTGAGCATTAGAATACGGTCTCGGTTTTCGCCCTGAGAATCAAACACATTATCCCCCACTTGATGAATAATAGTCGTTCCATCTTCTTGTGCCGTCAAACGAGCCAATGTCGTGTGAGGCTTAGATAAATCAATTAGTTGAGGATTGTGTGATGCGCATAAAATTTGAAATTTTGATGCTCGGCAAAGAGAATAAAGTGTGTCTTTTAGTAAGCGAATTCGCTTAGGGTGTAGGTACAACTCAGGCTCTTCAAAAAGGATGATAAATTCCTTTTTAACTCCTTCATTTGCGTCTTCGGGATCATAGTCATTTTTAGATAAGCCCAAGAAGTTAAACATAGCTTGGCGTATTACGCCATGCCCGTGAGAGTTAAACTCGCTCTTACCATCTTGCCCTTCATGATTGATAGCAACGCAGAACTCTTTATCCAATGCTTTCGTTACATCGACACTTTGTCCAATCAGCGGTGATATAGATAGTGATAATTCTGGGAAAACTTTTTGAAAGTTAGCGTTGGCTTTATCTGAAAATCCTTTTACTAAGTCAGTATCTTCAATTTGAGCCTGAAGCTCATTCAACTTATCAAGTGCTTCTTGATAAGTTTCAGCATGTTCTGTAGAGAGAGTTTTCAATACCTGCTTTTTAATTGTCTCAGTAATCCACTTACTTAAATCTTCTGGAGTTGGCATAGCAGGTATGACTATTGGAGTAGGAGCCTCTTTTGCCAAGTGTGAGTCAAAACCACCAAAACCATTATTTACAAAATCACCTTCAACGGGGTCAAATGTTTCTTTCTGCCCTTCAGCACCTGCGCGAGTCCACGTTTTCCGAAACCTAATTTCGTTTTGTTCTGATACCCATCGGTTAAGTCCCTTACGCTCGAATACAGCCTCATCACCAGCTTCTTTAGTAAACACCATTTCCATTTCAATAGTGTTTTCTTCATCAAACTTGTGAAAATCTGATAAGGCGCTTTTTTTCTTGGGTGTTACGAAATATTCATATGCTCGCAGAAAGGTGGATTTACCAACATTGTTCTGACCAAAGATAAAAATAATGTCAGAATCATCGAACTCTAACACGTTATTTTTACCGTTGATGTTTCTGAAACTTATGACTTTTAATGATTTTATTTTCATTTTTACCAACTGATATTTTATATGTATGACTCAAAACTTGGGGAAACGTATAACGCCCTGTTAAGGGGCAGACAACGCTACTACTAACTTTCCGCATACCATCGTAATCACGACAGCCAACGCACAGTAAAAATGCCATGCGTTGGCTGTCCTTTTCAAAGCGTTTGTTAGCTGCCTATCTCATTAGTGAGTCATAGTCCGTTTTAACTCCACTAGGGATGCTTGCAGGATCAAATAATTCTAAAGCTTGTTTTAGTCGAGTTCTTGCCGCAGCAGAATTACTAAGTCTTCGACCAAGATCTGAATGGCGGTTCATTGCAAGACGAATTAATGTCGCAATTTCCCGAGGCGAGAAGGCTTCAATAATTTTCTTGTAATAAGGGACAGCTGCGTTAGAAACTCCATACCCATTCCCAACAGTACAGCAAGCCACAACATGAACTAAAGTTTCTTGCATTGTTTCAGGAATTGCTCCTTGCTGAGTCAGTTCTAATAAGCGTTCAGCAAAAGGAGGCTCATTATAAAAATTATTCATTCCATTATGGACATTCCACAAACGTGTTGTCGCTTTTGAGAATACAGCATGTTGCTCAGACTCGTTTAGAAGACCTAAATAGCCTAATTTTTCAAAAAACTGTAAGGATGCTGTGTGCTTATCTTCTAAGCCTTTAGCCACATAGTCAGTATGGTTGTTTATTAACTCTGATTTAATCGAGCTTGTAAGTGTATCCCTCAAGCCCAAACAAATGTCTAAAGCATTCAAGCGAGCTGGTTCGCTTGTAGCTGAATCACAATAAATGCCATGAACCATTGTTACTAATAATTGACGTTGAGCATCATGGGTATCATTTAACCTTTGTGTCCAAATTTGGCATTGCTGCTCATTAAACCTAGGACCTTTAACAGCAGAAATAAATGCGCCTATTTCGACACCTTTTGGTGATACTGAGTCAGCCAATGCATATCGCACACAGCGATTTAAGAAAGTGGTAAATTCACGATCGTTTACTTTTCCCATTGTAGGGTGGGCTGCTGAGAAATTATTCCTAACATCTCGACATTGATCTAAGAAGAAATAACCATCTTCATCAATGATATTCAGCTTGAGACATAATTCGAGGAGCCGGCTGTCCTGAAGCTCCAACAAGTGCTTTTCTTCAAAGTCACATTGGCGAATTTGAGCCACAACAGCCAAACCAAAATTTCTAATTTTCTGACGTAAATGAAGAATTGCAGCATTCCATATGTAATTCATTGCACCATCAAATAAGCCCGAACTTACAGCAACACACATTCTTGCAACAAGCTCTCCACGGAGATCTGATGGTATTTCTCTTAATTCTCTTGGCAAATCACGCCAGGCGTATTCAATTTCTTCATCACTAGCAAGGACATTACGAGGAATACCTAACGAAGCTGTTAATTCAGCAAGAGCTGGAAGTACAGTGTTAGGAAGTGATGGTAATTGGATGTTTTCTCTTACTACTATATCTGTCATGGCAAATATAACCTTTTTCTAATAATTTCTACTAAACGTGAAATGCGAGAGCAGCTAACCACTGCTAGTAATCACTGTGCTTATCTAACCTTTGTAATTGTGATTTAGGTGTCGCACCGAATGCTAACGTAATGCGCAAATGCTAGCATATTTATCAATAAAGTCATTGCTCTTTAAGTGGTTACATTCACACTTTGGCTACTAACTAATGATCTGATATATATAGGAAAAGTTTATAAAATGGCGTGTGTTTGGAGCATCTTGTAATGAGCGCTGAAACTATGGTTTCCTAACCGAACTTCCAGCACACTTTGCGCAATGGATTCTGCATCACGCTCGTACCTCGCTGTCCAGAATGACGAGCGCAGAGAGCGGTGTCTGGGAAAGGGCTTTAAGCGGCAAGTTGTCTGTGAAGAGAGCTAAAAACGACAGAAAACAGGCCGCAGGGCGGGGACGTAGTGATGTGATGACTGAGCAACTTGAGCTCTAAGCCCAACCCATAGGGCTGCTTTAAAAAGTTTGTTCTGTTATTAGTCAACCAACTCAATACCTAAGCTCTCGAGCAGGCTTAATGCTTCATAGCGTGAGAACTTTGCCTTTTTAACGTTGTTTCCTAACACATCAATCGAGTAGGCTGTGGATTCGCTGAAATCGACACCTTGCAAATTTGTCCGCATGAACAAACTATGATGAAAATCGCTATAAGTCATGGTTGAATCTGCAAAGTTACCGTCGCGAAAGTCGACATCATGCAACTTACATTCATCTAAAACCAATTCATTAAGGGTAAGACCAAAGAAAGACGAGTCATTTAAAATGCAACGTTTAAAACTGAGCTCAAAGTCTGAGTGATAAACTGGCCATGTCGCTTTAGTCCAATCCACACCAACTAACTTACAATCGTTGAACTCGAGCTCAAAGAGCTTAGAACCAGAAAAGTCGACCAAGCTTAAGTTACAACGCTCAAATGTGCAGTTTGTGAACTTACATTTTTGAAACCGGACTGCTGAAAAATCGCAATCGGAAAACTGGCACTCTTCAAACTCGATCTCACGGTACTGCTCATCCGGTACGGAAAGCTTCTCAAAAGAAACATCGAAATACTGCTCATTGTTTATTAAATCTTTCATCGCGTCCTCTGAATAGCTTAACTACTACGAGTAATCGCTGTGCCTATTTAACCCTATGGGTCGTGTTTTTAGATGTCACAACGAACGTTAAATCAATGCGCAAATACTAGCATACTCATCAATAAAGTCATTACTATAAAAGGGATATGCCACTCTTTGGTTTTCATCTAATTAGTTGATATGAATGGAAAGTTGATCAAAAGTGGAAGGTTTTGAGAGCCTTGTAATGCGCGTTGATACTGTGGCTTTCTCACCGAGCTTCAATCACATGTTGTTGAATGGATTTTAAGTCACGCTCGTTCCTTGCTGCCCCGTATGACGAGCTTAAAGAGCGCTTCCTAGAAGAAGCGCGAGCGTTAAGCGTTCTTATCTCTGGCGTTATTTTTGCTCAACAAAGATAAGGCGATCTGTATCAAATCCACGCTCTTTGGCCATGGATACGAAAGTATCGATGAGCGATTGGTCGACGGTTGGGGTGCGTGCTAAAAGCCATAAATAGTCGGTATTAGGACCAGAGACAAAGGCGTATTGGTAGTCGGTTTTGTCGAGTGCAAACACCACATAAGAGCCGTAAAACGGGCCAAAGAACGAGACTTTCAAGTAACCTTCAGAGTCGCCATTGACGAAGTAGGCTTTTCCTTCGGCTTCTTTCCATTGGTTTTCATCGGCCAAAAAGCCTTTGTTGAGTACCGCGACACCGCCATCGTCTTTTAAGGTGTATTCGGCGGTAACTTGAGTTAATCCTTCTTCAAAAGAGTGGTCGAGGCGGGCGATTTCGTACCATTTCCCCAAGTAATTTTGTAGGTTGAACTCGTCGACGGGTTTGACGGTTTCTGGCATGCCAAGGCAGCCACTTAGCGTGATTGAAAGTGCTAACAGTAGAATTTTTCTCACAATTCGCTCCTGAAAAATGAGTATCACATTGCCTTCAAGTCTAAGCGTTTGAACTAAAAAACAGAAGCGACATATGGGTAGATTATGTGAAGGCGTTTGGGAGCTCTAGTAAGTAGCATCTCAACGGAAAAGTGTTAGAAGGTAAAAATAAAAAGCGCTCGTTGATCGAGCGCTTTGCTTATTCCCTAGAGGGGGAGTTTTGTGGGAATTCGAGTTATTAAAACTTATACGCCCCGCCTAAGCTGATTTGCCAAGCAAGGTCGTTTTGAATCAGTGGGCTATTTGAATCGTGGTGTTCAAACTCCACTTTGGCAATGGCTAGCCACTGCTCGGTGATATCGTAGAGTGAAATCAAACCTGCCTTGTAAACCCAAGTCTCTTCAGCATCAAATTGCGCTAAACCGGACGCGGCAGATTCTTGCGCTGAGACGTTGTAAAGATGCTGCGAGAGTTTTTTGGAGCGGTAATCCACTTCAACATAAGGGGAGAGCACCCACTGATCAAACGGGGTATCAAAAGCGCGACCAAGATGAAGTTGAATCTCATAACCGTCGTGAACATTGGTGACATCTTGCAGGTAGGTGAGGCGTGCACCAACTGTTCCCACGGTGATACCAAGATCGGCATTACCATCGCGGTTTTTGATGCCGCGGGAGATGTCATCGAAATCGTCCGACACTTCAGCAAAACGTAAGTTGCCCGACAAACCCAACCAAGGGGTGAGTGAATAATTGGCTAAGCTGCCATCAATAAAGCCGTATTTTCCGTTGTAAAACAAAGAGGGCTCAATGCCAGCTTTGGCTCCATCCGTTGACAATGCCGATTCGCCGTAGGTGACACCCGCGCCAACAAACGCGTAATCTTGGTATCGCTCTTGCGCCAACACAGAAGCAGACAGTATCAGCAGGGGGATGGACACGCGCATGCCGCGCATAAGATTTTTCATCGCTAACTTCCTTTTTCTTTTCGTTTTATAAAAGAACGGCTAAGTGGCGGTTTTCTTACATCAGCGGGGAAACTCCGTATTTAACCACGCGTTAAAAAGATTGAATCACAGTGTGGATTGGCATCGTTGCTGGCGCATTTTTCGATGGTTCCACAGTTGTTGCAGCATGCCTCTACAGGAGAGTAATGTTAGTGGGTGCTCTATTTTGCAAAATATCATTTTCCATTTTTGAAAAATAGACCGAGAGAAAATAGAGAAATGATTTTAAAACAGTATGTTATGACAAGTTGTGAGTAAATTAGGCTGGTCTAATTTAGCGGTGTGTTATGGAAGTGTCAGAGCAGAAATAAATTATGACGTGGCAATAACAGAATTTTCCTACAAGCACTTAAGCTGTGTGTCTTACAAAAACCGACAAGGAGTGTTGTGAATAAAAAGAGAAAGTAAACATGACAGTAGAAAAAGTATTGATTATCGACTCACAACCCCTTTACGCAAGAGCGCTCTACTCATTGGTCAAAGAGGTGATTAATCCCCTTGAAGTGACCATCACGACAAACACTAAGCAGATCCTCGACGGCGTGCGCGAGGGAAATGTGGAACTGATCATCATGGACGTTTCAATTGAAGGCCGAGATGGTATCAGTTTGGCGAAGTCGATTTTTGCCAATGGCTATGCTGGAAAGCTGCTTTTTGTCTCTTCCAATGACTATGACAGCCTGTCCAACGTAGCGTATACCATCGGCGCACATGGGTATTTGACCAAGTACGCGAGTCAATCGACACTTAGCAATGCCATTGTTAACGTGCTGAAAGGGTATACGATGTTTAAAGGGCAACCTGCTCAGTCTGATCAACAAGCATTATCTGAACGCGAAGTCACGGTGCTGAGTTACTTAATGCAAGGCTACAGTAATCAGAAGATCTCCGAGCTTTTGATGCTGAGCAACAAAACCATCAGCACCTACAAAGCTCGAATTTTGAAGAAGTACAACGCGAAGTCCATTGTCGAAATTGCGGAAATCCATCGTTCTTAAGTACTTGTTTAGATGTTTGCGAATTGCCAATCCCCATTCGTGCAGATAGCCATGCTATGCACGGTCGCAATGCGATGGGGATGGCGAAGTAAACCGTTATCTTCGGCTCTCCTTGGCTTTATAGAGCGCTTCATCCGCTTGCATCATCAATTCTTGCAATGTTTCGCCTTGTGCTCGCGTGGCAACCCCTGCGCTTACTGCAATCGTAAGATCTTTATAAGGTAGAGTGCTGTTTTTTAAATGCTGCTTGAGCTTTCCAACCAGTTCACTGGCTTTCCTGTGATCACAATCTGGCAATATTGCCAAAAATTCATCTCCTCCGGTTCGAATGAGGAAATCACCACGGCGAAATGTGGCCTTCATGGATTTGCCGACTTGGCAAATCACTTCATCACCGACGTGATGGCCAAAGGTGTCGTTGATGTTTTTAAAACCGTCGCCATCAATGGCGATCACCGTGTATTGAGAATCTTCCAGCGTGTCTTTAAACAGAGTGTCATTGAAGACCTTTCGATTGTGCAGCCCGGTGAGTTCGTCTTTGATCACCTCGGAAGAAACTTCTTCTAACTGCTGTTTTCTGGTTTTGGATTGTTCATACAGACTCAAGTAGACAAAAAACAACAGCAGAAAAACGAAAAACAGATACGAATAATCCATCACCAGTTTTGAAAGAGGGTAGGAAAATAAGAAAATGGTTTTGTTATCCGCAATGTAGGTTTTAGTGTAGGCAAACTTAGCCAAAGGATAGCCATTGTAGGTTAACAGTGTGGTTTTAAACCCTTGGTTGAAGATGGTTTCGACACTTCTCCCGTTCAGATCATAGAAGATACTAAAGACATATTCGCCGACAATTTCATCTTCTTCTTCGCTTGAATAGACAGGGCTAGCGACAGAAATTAAGTTTTCTCCTAGATCGCTGTCGTGGTAGATGGTGGACACCACCGCGCGATCCAACAGTTGATCTGGCCATGCGTACTGAGTACAGACAAATTGTGTTTTACACCAGTTTTCGCTGAACTTGCGCGCATCGACTTTGAAGCCGTTGACTTTGCGATCAAGCAGGTATTTCTTACCGGAATAAGAGCGGTAATAAAAAATGGAATTTTGATAACTAAATAAACTCAAAAAGTAGTTTCTTGTTTCATGCATGGTTTTATAGGCAACCGACTCATAATAATCCAACTCTGAACTGTCAATGGCGTAAATATACTCTTCAAACGAACGTTGAGTGGATTGAATGATGTTCTTTCTATCCTTTTTCTCAGAGGTATCGATGTTAGATTGGGTTAATAAGCCCATGGTTACCACGTAGTTTTTAATACTTTCTAAGCGGTCTGCGTGCCTATCAAATCGCTCCACTTCAATGGAAACGGCATAGATAGCCAGTGCAATTAAACACGATAAAAAAGAAAGTGTGGCAAACAAAAAGGCCAGGCTTAAACTTTTTTTCATTTTCTTTCTCAGCTGAAGGTGGTGATTGTTATTTTTATAGTGAAACGAGTTTTGCTAAATCAACGATGTTTTCGACATTGAATTTATTCAGCAATCGCCGTTTGTAGGTGCTAATGGTTTTATCGCTGATCGACAAAATATTGGCTATTTCACGGTTGGTTTTGCCTTTTAAAAGGTAATTCATTACGGCCGCTTCTCGGTCTGAAAGTTCTGGTTGAGCTTGGTTGACCGCAGAATTTGGCTTGAATTTGAAAAAGGTGTAACCGTTGATCACCGCGTCGATAGCGTCTTTCAATATGCTTTGATCTTCGGATTTGCACACATAACCATCCGCGCCTAAGCGAAAGGCTATCTCGCTAAACAGCTGGCTGGTTTCCGCGGAAAAGAAGATCACTTTGCCTTTATAACCGTGGGATTTGATGCGTCTTAAGAAGTCAAATCCATCACAGTCTGAAAGATTAACGTCCAATAAGATGAGGTTTATTTGCTCTTGTTTGATTAAGGCCATCGCAGACTTCATCGAGCCCGCAGTGCTGACACTCTCCACATGGCAAAACCGCTCAATTAACGTCTTGATAGCGAAACAGACCATTGGGTGATCATCAAAGATCAGGCAGTTGACTTTATTTATCATGCTATGCGCTCAATATATTGATTGCCTCAATCGGCATCGGTTTGTTAAAGAGATAACCTTGGCAAACGTCGATATTGTATTTTTTCAACATGTTCCAAGTGGATTGTTTTTCAACGCCTTCGGCGACGATTTTTAAATTTAAACTTTTCGCCAGTCCGCAAATGGAATTGACAATTTTCTGCTTTTTGCTGTCTATTTCCATTTCGGAGACAAACGAGCGATCGATTTTCAGTTCGTTAAAAGGCAGCAAAGAAAGTTTCTCGAGAGACGAGTGCCCTGTTCCAAAATCATCAATTGAGACATTGACGCCGTTGAGGCGCAGTTTTGCCAAGTTTTTATACAGCGCCACGCTGTTGCTAAACGACGTGTTTTCCGTAATTTCAATGGTAAAAACGCTTGGCTCCACCTGGCTTTCTAGGCACTTAGCGATAAAACGCTCGCTGAAGTTGCCATCTTCGATGTTGATTTGATCCGCATTGATTGAGATACGCTGGCCTTGGTTGATGTGCCTTGCGTCGCGAATGGCGTTATCCGTGACAATATCAAACAGCTCATGTGAGAGATTGCATCGCTCAACGATGGGCAAAAAGTGCGCCGGAGAGAGCATGCCGTAGATAGGGTGCAACCATCTTGCGAGTGCTTCATAACCAACCACGTCACCAGTGCGGCAATCTACTAACGGTTGGTAGTAGTTTTTTACGCGGCCATTGGCCAAATCGAACAAAAACTCTTGATCGCTCACATCGATTTTTCGACGCAACTTTCGCGCAGGCTTTAGGGCCTTGGCGGCGTTGTCCAGTAATTGCTGAATGTCGCTATTGGAGTAAGGCTTGCTAATCTTGCCTAACACTTGAAACGAAAAGTTTTCACACATGGCAGAAACGGCAGAAATAATCGGGCGGTCCAGTGCGCTGATTAACGCGACATTGCCGGCGTATTTCTGTTCATTCAGTGATATCAACAAGTCAATGCCATCACTGTGTGGCATGTCTAAATCACAGAAGACGAAATCGTAATGCTCTTTAGACAGGGTGCTCAAGGCGCTTGCCACGGTTTGCTCGGTGGCAACACGGGTATTGGGTATTTTCGCCAGTTGTTGTTTCATCAAAGTCAGATGGATCGGATGATCATCAACAACCAATATTTTCAAATCATTACGCATAGCTTTCCATCCACATGATTGTTCGGTTAATTTCCGCATCCAGTTCAGAGATCACTTTCTCCACCAATGCGGGTTTGCGCGCCATCTCCACCGATTCAGCGTCTTCACAAAGGGCGACAATGTGCTGAATGCCCAGCGCGCCACATGCGCCTTTTACCTTGTGCACTGCCGCTCTCATTTGGTGGCCACTCTCCGCTTGTTCCAGTTGCGTTAAGTCTTTGGCCATTTCGACAATGAAGACTTTCGCCACTTCTTGGGCGTCGTTTTCCGAGAACTTATCGAGCCAGTTTTCTCGAGCCTTTGGTCTGACGAGGTAACGCGCTAATAATGCGCCGAGTTGTTTCAGGTCATAGGGTTTATACAAAATTTCATTGATGCCGCTTTGCACCGCTTTTTCATTGGCGATTCTCGAGTCTTCAGCGGTCACGCCGACAACCGGAAGCGTGGCAAAGCGCTCGTTCGCACGTAATGTTTTCACTAACTCATAGCCATCCATTTCTGGCATATGGAAGTCGGTCAGTAAGAGGGCAACATCGCCGTGCTGTTTGATGTAGTTCAGCGCTTCGACGCCGTTGTTGACCACAATGGGGGTGAGCCCCAACTCGGCAAATTGCATTTTGACAATGTGCTGGTTGATCTTGTTGTCCTCCGCCACGAGCACCTTGCCTGCCAGTGCGTCCATCGGGATTTCCTCGATGTGGCGCTCTTGCTCTGTACTGGTCATCTTTAATAAGCAATCCAATAACGCATCTGGGTATTGCGTGCATTCCAGTGCGCTGTTTCTCTGACAGCCACTTGGCTGGCAACTGAGCGTGTTGCATTCACCGCTTAGCCCCTTGTTTACGCTTGGGTTAGCGTCGTTTTTGACCAGCCCCCAGCATTGACACCAATCCTGAATGACCGTAGGTAATTGTGACGAATAGCTTAAGGCGTTCAGCTCAGGATAAGCGCCTTCACACGGGGTCAATGGCAGTTCAATGTCAACTTGAGTCCCGACATTCAACGCACTATGCAACGCGATGTGACCACCCATTTGCTTCAACAGTTGTTCAACAATGGCCAATCCCAATCCTGTCCCGCCAAATTGTCTGGTGATGGAGTCATCAGCTTGAACAAAGGGCTTGAAGATATTGGCCAGTTGCTCTTGCGTCATACCAATACCAGTGTCTTTGATGGTCAGAAGTAATCGCTCTTTGACCACTTGCGCTGTCAGCGTAATGTCTCCTTGTTCAGTAAACTTGATGGCATTGGAAATCAAATTACTGACGATCTGGTTAAATCTGAGATCATCAATCATCGCCCACCTCAATGAGAACGGAATGATGTTCACCGTGTAGTCCAGCCCTTTGCTGTTGGCTTTGGCTTCAAACCCGCGCAAGGTTTGGCTCAACAGACGCAACAGTTCATTTTTAGCTGGATGAATTTGCAACTCGCCCGCTTCCAGTTTTGAGTAATCAAGTACCTCATCCACCAACAGATTGAGGTGGTTTAGCGACTGCTTGGCTCGTAACACCAGCTCTTTGTCTCGCTCACTGGTGGAGTGGATTGCCACTAAATCGAGCAAGCCATAAGTCGCGGCGAGTGGCGTTCTCAATTCATGGCTCATGGTTGCCAAGAATCGCTCGCGTGCTTTAACGGCACTTTGTGCTTCATGCTGAGCGGCGATCAGTGCGGCCTCGCGCTCTTTTTGCGCCGTCACATCTTGCAATACGGTTAAAACGAACTGCTTGCTATGATCTAAAGAGCGAATGGCTTTGCGCTCACGATAAATGTGCTCGATTTGCAAATCACAGTTAACGGTCTGGCTGTACTCTTTGATTCGTTTACCGCTCAGGACTTGCTGCACTTCCTCGAAATCACCAACGAGTGAGATTTGCGTTGCGGCGTTCTTAATTTGGCAATTCGTGCAGTTGCCTTTGAGATAATCAGAGCAGTTGCTAAGAACCAGTTGTCCCTTATCATCATGAATAAAAACTTTGTTATTCAGTTCTTGAATGATTTGGGTTAACCACTGTTTCTCTTTCTCTTCATTGTCGGCGTTAATTTCCGCTAAGCTCACTTTGAGCTTCATATTGCTAATCACGAAATAAATAATGATCGCAACAATGATTAATAAAACCGATATGATAATGGCGGAAAAAATAACTTTTTCTGAGTCGTAGCCATACGTGAGATTAAAGTCTCGATAGCTTTTGTTTATTTTCTCGATTTCTTTACTATCGATGGTGTCGATTATGCTATCGAGCAGTTTCTTTAACTTAACGTCATGGTTAGACACCGAAAATGCGATAGAGAAATGTTTTTCTTGAGATTTGTCGACCTTCAGATGCCCTTTATTAAACTGAGATAGAAGGCTGTAAAGCACATCATCAGACATATATGCCGATTGAATTTTTCCGTCTTCCAAGTCCTTCATCAGTTTTTTAATGTCAGAATATTCTTTGACGTTTTCATTGCTCCAAGCGTTGATATGGATCAGCCCTTGCTTTTGTAAACTGAGCAAAATGCCAGAGATCGGTTTGCTATTATCGCTGGCTTTAGCTGAAGCCAACTCCACTTTGTGAAACTTTATCTGCATAAAGGGCTTAGTGAGGAGCCAATTAGGTGACTCCACACGATCAATGTAGGCAACAGGAATAATATTGGCATTGAACGTAGCAAGTTCTTGATTGTATTCAAATATAGGGCTCTTATATTCAAAATCTAAACCAGAACGTGACTGGATCAAATCGAGAAAATCGGCTAATAACCCTCTTTGTTCACCATTGTCTGATATTTCAAAAAATGGGTAGGCGTTATTGCTGGTGCTGAATGTGATGACATCATCGTCATGATGCTCCCTGCGATATTCAGAGAGAAGCCTGTCATTAAGATGGTAAAGATTATTCGATGCAACCGAGCGAATATTCTTGCCTTTCACTTCCCATTCTAAAACTTTATCAATACTCTCCATTAATGCGACGTTGTTTTTCGCGGTAATAAAACTGATCTCTTCTGGTTCTATCCAATCGGGTATTTCAACTGCGCCACGTACAACATCATGCTTGTCGAGATATTCGTTAATCGTGACAAATGACGAGATAAACGCATTCGCTTGCCCTTTATTCATGATCGCAATGGCGTCAGTAAAATTCAGAGCATAATGAATGTTTTTGATGCCTTTGATTCTTAAATATTCGCAGTAAGAAGTGCCTTTCACACATGTCCAATTGAGCGTGCTAAATGGCCTTGTTTGATAAAAACTTTCTTTGAACCAAATGGAAACACTGCTTTTAAATAGAGGCTTAGAAAAGAGAAAACGGTTCATCCTTTCTGGTGTTTTTGCAAAACCTACTGTGCCATCAATTACACCGGTTTCAACGTCATGCAGCAGCTCAACGACGTTTGAATAATGTTTCAGTTGAATATTGATGTTGAGAATTTTGGCGATATTTCTTAGGTATTCAACATTGACGCCCCAATAAACGCCCAACGATTCACTATCCAGTGATGGGTTGATCGATTTTGAGGTGATGCCGATCACTATTGTTGATGGAGGATTCGTTTCTTGTTCAGAGTTTTCTTCTTGTGGCAGTGCATTACCCGAAAATAACAGTCCGGATAGTAAAATTAAAAATGAAACGAATCTAATGTGGGCGTTCAACATCTTATATTCCTCAAATATGGAATATAAGATTAAAATTATGTGAGAATTTGTCAAATTTTGAGTTTTTAATAAATCTACATAAATTATTGAATTTTAAAAATAAATTTTGATTGTGCAAGAATGTTCCTACAGAGGAATCGGTATAGGATTACAAATGGAGATAGGGGAGGATTATATTAATTTGAATTTTATTTACGTTTAATGAACATGGGAAAGTCGGCGAAAGAAAATAATGAAAGTGCGTGTGTATGTCAATGTTGTTCAAAATACACGTTTGCGAATTTGAAGAATACCAAACGAGTTGAGTAATGGCGTTTCAACGTCGTTTGGTATGCCAAACCGCTTAGTCGGCGAACTGGATTTGTTGGTAGTGCTCAATGATCTTTTCAATGGCTTCACCCTGCCCAATTTTTATACGTTGATAGTGCGCCACGGTTTTCTTTTGATAGCGTATTGCGGTCGCTTTGTCGGCATTTTGCCAAAGTTGTTGACCGACGGGGCTCACGAGCTGCGGGAAATCTTCTGAATTGCTGATGTGTAGTAGCTCATAGAACCTGCGGTTCTCTTCGATAAGGGTCTCAGACAATAAGCGAAAATCCATCTCTCTTAGTGCTTGGCGCAACATATAAAGGTGGTGAACGGGGCAGAGTAAGAAATCCAGTGGCTGGTTTGGATGTTTGGCTCGCAATTGCATGACCAGTTCAAGGGTGAGATCGCCCCCCACACCGGCAATAATGATCAAATGCTTACCAGGGTATTGCTCAAGGGGCAGCGAGGCAACATCGATACAGTGAGTCACCCCATTTGAATGATTGGTACGAGCCATTTGTTGGACAGACAGCGAGACGTTATCGATCAACTCCGGCACGATGTCGACGAAATGAACGGTTCGCTGCGGGTATTTTTCCATCAAGGCTAAGCCAAGATAGCCGTGGTCACAGCAACAATCCCAAATATGGTGGTAATCGTCTTTTACCATGTCTAACAATGCTTGGATGCGTCGGCTGAGTTTCACGGAAGTCTCCGAACCAATGAGAGGAATGCGGGGGCGGATTGTAGAATGATTTTTAACGGGTGGCGAGGTTCTCTGAGTTATGTCTATCGACGAAGACTCAATAGAGAGTGATGAGTTTTGAATGACTATTCGGATAACGGTGTTTTCCTGCAAAATATTGCTTTTTTATTCATCTTGGCTTGCATAACAAATCATGGTCATTACAACAAAAAATCGTTGCCGTTCTCGGGACATTTTTTATTGCACTGAGAAAAAGATGACCTTACTATCGCATCGCTTCTTGATGATAGCCAATCCGAGTACATCACAGCTGTTTATGTGGCAAGGCGATAGAGCAACTATCCAAGAGTGACTTTGACGGCGCACCAGCGCTTTTATTGACGCTCCACTTTTCATACCCACTCATCTCTTATGTATGAAAAGTGCCCATTACTTTGGAGGTTTGCGATGGCACATTCACATTCTATTTTTGATATTCATTCATTAGCTTCACCTGTGTTAAATGCTGAAGAAATCCATTTGATCGAAGCGTCGGTTGAGCAATTTGGTGCGCCTTTATTGCTACTGGATTGCGATGTGATTCGTCAGCAGTACCGCGCTTTGAAAAACGCGTTGCCAAACGTGACGCTGCACTACGCATTAAAACCGCTGCCACACCCAGTGGTGGTGCGTACTTTGTTAGCAGAAGGGGCGAGTTTCGACCTTGCAACCACAGGGGAAGTGGAGTTGGTCGCTTCTGAAGGCGTACCGGCGGATCTTACTATCCACACTCACCCAATCAAGCGCGATGCCGACATTCGTGATGCACTGGCATACGGCTGCAACGTGTTTGTGGTGGATAACTTGAATGAGCTAGAGAAATTCAAAGCGTATCGTGATGACGTCGAGTTATTGGTGCGTTTGAGCTTCCGTAACTCTGAAGCGTTTGCCGATTTGTCGAAGAAGTTTGGTTGTTCAGCAGAGCAGGCATTGGTGATCATCGAAACCGCGAAAGAGTGGAATATTCGCATCAAAGGTTTGTCGTTCCATGTGGGCTCACAAACCACTAACCCAAACAAGTATGTTGAAGCGATCCACACTTGCCGACATGTGATGGAACAAGTGGTTGAACGCGGTTTGCCAGCGTTGAGCACGCTTGATATTGGTGGTGGCTTCCCGGTGAACTACACCCAACAAGTGATGCCGATTGATCAGTTCTGCGCGCCAATTAATGAAGCGCTAAGCTTGTTGCCAGAAACCGTTCATGTTTTGGCAGAACCGGGTCGCTTTATCTGTGCACCTGCGGTGACCAGTGTGGCTTCAGTGATGGGGCAAGCCGAGCGTGAAGGGCAAATCTGGTACTACTTGGATGACGGTATTTATGGCTCGTTCAGTGGTTTGATGTTTGACGATGCACGTTATCCGCTCACCACCATCAAACAAGGTGGCGAGCTGATCCCAAGCGTACTTTCTGGCCCAACGTGCGACAGCGTGGATGTGATTGCAGAAAACATTCTGTTGCCAAAATTAAACAATGGCGATTTGGTGATTGGCCGCACCATGGGTGCCTACACCAGTGCAACCGCGACCGATTTTAACTTCTTTAAACGCGCTCAAACCATCGCATTGAACGAACATGTCGCGGTGAGCGAACGTTTGATTGGTTAAGCACTCGCTAACTTGAACAAAAAAGGGGGAAGCCATTTGGCTTCCCCCTTTGTTTTATATCCTGTTATTGATGAACAAGGATTAACGCAGTTTTTCAAATACGGCAACAGACCACGCAGGGACGGAGAGGGCTCCGTTTGTCACGGTTGCCACACTGGTTTGGTTCTCCGCTAGAGATGCATTGCCTGCATTGATCGCACTGGTTTGCAGGGCATGGAGCGTGTAACCCGCTGCATCAAACTTGGCAAAGTCACTAACCATGGTTGGCGCTGCGTTCACCACAATCACCACGCCATCACGTTGAGCATCAATGGTGGCATCGTGGTTATCACCGCTGTTGTCGATGCTCATCACGATGAGGCCAGGTCTTTGCTCCGCGCCTGTATTGTGGAACTTCACGCGTTTGACGATCTCCTCCCCTTTACCTAGGGTAAACAGGCCAGAAGAAGCGCGTAGGGCTGCCAACTCGTTGAAGAACGTGTCCATGTTATCGATATCAGTCGTATTTGGCCTTGCATGATCGTCTGCCATTTCTAAGACGCTATCGATGATTGCCCAGTTGCTGCCGTCTTTGTCTTCGCGTGGCAGGCCAACATTCCAGTTGTTGTCTTGCTTAGTGAAGTCAACGCGGTTGTACCAATCACCAGAGTCATACGAGTCGCGCTGCATCGATTTAGAACGCAGTAGCTCACTACCCATATGGATAAATGGCACGCCTTGACCTAGCATTGCGGTAGACAAGCCAACCGCTTGCATACGTGTGCGCTCTGCGGATGTCGCGGTGTAAGCAATCTTGTACTGGTTGTTGTCCCACAGGGTTTGGTTGTCATGTTTGGAGACGTAGTTCTGGATTTCCCAGGCATGGTCTGCGTAACCCGCGGGTTGGCCGTTGTAATCCAACTCAGCACCGGTGATCGCATTGCCTTTGCTATCGATGAATGGGAAGGCTTTTAAGTTGCCCGCCATGCCCAAACGAGTCAGATCGGCAAGGTGCAGCGCAGTTGCCATCAGCTCGGCGTTTTGCTGGTTCTTATCATTCACTTGAACGTAGATGCCGTTACCAAAACCTTGATTTGAGCGAAGCGTATCTTGGCTGTCGAATGGGCCACCGCCGCGCACGGCATCACGAAGACGATCAGAGAACGAACCAATGCCGGTACCCGCGAGGTTCAGCTGAGTGGCTTGTTTGAACATGCGATCGTTACCCACTTCACCGAAGTTCCAACCTTCACCGTAGAAGTAGACATTTGGATCCACGGCTTGGGCGGCAGTCAAGGTTTGCTGTATTTGCGCCAGTGGGTGGTGGCCCATCAAATCCCAGCGGAACGCATCGATCTTGTACTCTTTCACCCAAGTGGTAATGGAGTCATCAATCAGCTTGGCAAACATTTGGTTTTCCGGAGCCGTGTTAGAACAACAGGTCGATTGCTCCACTGCACCTGAAAACTCGTTCAGGCGTTGGTAGTACCAAGGTACAATGCGATCCAACACCGATTTGGACGATACCCCTGATTCGTTAGTGTGGTTGTAGACCACATCCATCACCACGTTCATGCCGATCTCTTTTTTCACCGACATCACCATTTCACGGAACTCTTTGATTCTCACCATGCCTTCGGCATCCGATGCGTAAGAACCTTCAGGCACCGTGTAGTGGAACGGATCGTAACCCCAGTTAAACGAGTCTAGATTGCGCACATGGCTGTTTAGACGTTGCACCAATGGGTTGTCTTTATCATCGATTTTAGCCAGTGTTTCAAACACTGTACTGAGCGTTTCATTGCTGTCGCAGTAGCTGCTGAAATCGGCATCGTCTTTCACGCTCGCATCCAGTTCACACAACTTGGCAAAGGGCTGATTGATGTTCGCCACTTTGGTTGGGTCTTCATTGATGGTTGCAATATCAAAGGTTGGCAGCAGGTGTAAGTGCGTGACGCCCGATTGAGCCAGTTTTTTCAGATGCTCGACAGGTACTGCGTCTTGTTGAGTAAACGCTTTGTACTTGCCACGATTGGCTTCGGCCGTTGACTGATCCAGTGCCGAGAAGTCACGAATGTGTGCTTCATACAAGACAAACTCGGCTGGGTTTGCTTGGTTGTGTGGTGCAGCAAGGGCATCCCATCCAGATGGCGTCAGCTCCGTGTTGGCCAAATCCACCACTTGGCTGTATTCCGAGTTCATCGATAGGCTCAAGGAATAGGGATCGGTCACTTGGTACGTTTCGACCTTGTCTGTCGCTGGGTGGTAAACCGTCACTTCGTAGCGGTAGAAATCACCGTGTTTGAGTGCGGTGTTCTCCGCTACCCAGGCACCGCTGGTGGCATCAAATGTCATTGCGATGGCGGTTTGCGCTTGCTTTTCAGCATTGTATGGGATCAGCTTGACGCTCTGCGCCGTTGGAGCCCAAAGTCGGAATGTGGTGGTGCTGTCTGGGTTGATCACCGCACCATAACTGAGCTTGGTCGCAGCCGTGGCGTAGAGTGCATCTAATGCGCTGGCGGGTTGTACTTCGGTCGCTTTAATAACGCCTGTCGCATCGCTTGCCACCAAGATCAATTGACCTTTCAGCAGATCTTTCAGCGCGTTACCTTCGCCACTAAAGTCCATTTCAAAACCGATAAAATCGTTGCTCAGATGAGGCTTGGTTTTGTTCCAATCGTTGTTCGCCGCTTTGCTGGAACTGATTTGTTTGGTTGCGCCAGTGACTTTTTTGCTAGCGCTATCGAAGGCCAATTCACCGCTTTCTGAGTAGTAGAGTGTAACGCTGGTGGCGTCTTTGGCGTTGACCAGAATCACGCTGTCATCGGCAAAAATCGCGCTCGCGCCCGCCAGTTCAACTTGTGCCACAGGTTTTTGTGCTAAGGCGGTGTAGTACACCTTGTTGGTGCCTTTAAACACAAACGCGACATTGCCAATCGCGGTGGTTTTATCAAACTCAAACTTAAGGTCTGAAGTTTGGTAGTCGCCGTTGGATTTGTTGTTTGGGATGATGTTGATGCAACCCTCTGCGCCTTTCACTGGCAGATCCCAATACGGTCCGTACACATCACTAAAGCCGGTGGGCTCCATACCAGGCCAATCTCTGTTGTTACCATTAAACGCGCCACAGGTGTCGTTGTTCCAAACGTGTAAGGTGAAGTGCCCTTCATCGCCATCTGGCGTGTTCATGTAAACGCGTGCCGTGTTGGCCGGGATGTCAGAGGTGGAGATCAGCTCTGGGTAAACCGCAGCGACACCTTGCTGGGTGTAGACGGCGTTATTTTTGCCTGTTTGGGTCAGATCGAGTTTGGCATCGAAGTTACCAAGGGGTTTATCGTTGCCAACGCGAGGAATAAAGTTGATGCACTGGGTCGCTTCGCTGCGCACTTGCAGATCCCAGTAGGCACCAAACTTATCGTCCACACCAGTGGGTTTAATACCCGTGTTCCAATCATCATGGCCTTCGTCGGTTTCGGCGTAGCCACCACAGGTTTCATTGTTCCAAACGTATAACGTTGCGTTGTCATAACCGCTGCTCTCCGCAGCAGGAGTGACCGTTTCGCTGGCTTTGAAATAGACACGTGCCATTTTTTTAGGCTCTGAGCGGGGTGGGGTGTTTTCACCGTCGTTCGAGGCATTGCAACCAATGAGTAACGAGGTTGCCATGATGGGCATGATGGCTTTCGCCAGCAGAGATAAATTGAAAGGTTGTTTGTTCACGTTTTATATCCATATGCGTAATGATAATAAGCTCGGATATGCTATGAATTTCGTTTGCCTGCAAAATGTGAGAGAGCGCAGCAAAGATTTTTGTTATTGATAAATAAAGCAATGTAGGTATGGCGATCACGAATGGTAGAAGGAAGCCGTGTGAAATGACGCACACATTTAGGGCGTAGGTGGGGGGATGAAAAGTCTGTTTTGTGATCGAGCCACGCTGGAAAAACCGTCGCAAGAGAAAAAGCCGTTGTCACTCAATGTGCTGACGTTCACGTTTTCAACGATAGTTAATTTTTATCGGAAATTAACGAACAGTGGATGATGGATAAGCGAGCTAGCAGCAAACGTATAAAAACAGTGGAAATACATTGGCTTTACGAGTGCAAAAGGAGGCTGCATGCCAGCCGATGAACGACTGGCAGTTTTTGGTGTCAACGAGGGTGCTGGTTATCCACGTGATGGGCGGCGTCGCCAAACCGCTATGATGCCTAAGAACCATAACCAGTGCATTGCTAGGCTACCAGCCGATGAGCCCGCGTGTTGTTCGCGAGCGACATCACCCAAGGTATTTTCCGCAAGGGCAAGCGTGAGTTGCGGTTGGCCACTGGCATTTGGTTGCAGCCAAGCATCGTCACTATTGAGTAACAGCGTGATGGTACGGTCGTCATCGCGACGAATTCGACTTGCGGGAATACGTTGATACTGATGCTCGACCTTGGGGTCATAAGCGTACAGCAAAAGCTTTTGTGGCAAATGGGCAGAAAAACGCAAACGAAGGGATTGCTGCTGAAATTGGCTGGTGGCAGGTGAGAACGTCAGCGCGAGATTTCCCCATGGGTAGTCCAAACCGGGTT
The DNA here is from genome assembly GCF_021852965.1 of Vibrio floridensis. Lineage (NCBI taxonomy): Bacteria > Pseudomonadati > Pseudomonadota > Gammaproteobacteria > Vibrionales > Vibrionaceae > Vibrio > Vibrio floridensis. Next base: position 267,020 of record NZ_JAKGCY010000001.1, read on the forward strand.
GGCCCAAGGTGGAGTCGAGCTCAATAAAATCATCACTGTTGTCTGGGTTCGACACCGGTTTTAGCATCGAGCCAATTTGAGCGTTGTGGAGGGTAAAGTGTGGATAACCATCAACGGATAAGCGTTGTTGGTTGAGCGTTTTCAGCCCGGAGGCTAGGTGTGGATTGTGGGCATCGCTACCGTGTTCTAAGGCATCGATAACTGAGTCACCATCGCTATCGAGTGGTGTGGAAAGGTTGCCCGCGATTTCTTGCCAATCGCTGATGCCATCGTTATCGCTGTCGAGGGCGTTGGGGTCGAGCCCAAGTTGCAGCGCGATATGATCCTCAATGCCATCGTGGTTGCTGTCTTGTCCTGAAGCCACAATAAAACCGGCCAAATCCGGTTCAATCACCAAAGGAAATACATTGGGAATTTGCGTACCCACAATGCCATCGGGCCCATTTGCTTCCCAATCGATCGCTTTCACCATGAGCTTTGCGCCTTCTTGGGTCACCGCAAAACGCGTCGATGTGTTGGCCATGGGGTTACCCAAACCTGGGTGGTAGATCTGCAGTGCGTAATGCAGCGTTAAGGTGCCATCGGCATTTCGAGTGAAGTGGAGAACATCACTCTTTGCATCTTGGTTATTGAGATCGTGTAGTGCGTAGTTAAAGCCAACCGATAAAGTGGTGCCAGACACCACGGCGGTATCGTTGTCAAAATCCCATTGCCAATTGGCGTGAGTGACGCCATAGCCGAGAATGTTCCCCAGTGGCGCGGCACGCATGGTGATTTGATATTGGCCTTGGTAAAGGCCGGTGTGTGGGATCTCTGCTTGCACTGAAAGAGCGGAGAATATGCCCAAACCAATGAGTAATGCGCAACGTTTTACCATGTGTAGCTCGCTCCTATCATGGCGTTGATTCCTGGGCCTGGAATGAATGTGGGCAAATCTGGCGCCCCCAATCCACGAATGGCATAAGCGGTTTGATAGTCGGTGTTGGTCAAGTTATTGATCTCCAAAAACAGTGACAAGTCGTGGTTTGGCTCGTAACCCAGTTTGAGGCCTAGCAGGAAATAAGGGTCTTGGCGGTTGGCTTGGCTATTGGCGTGGTCGGTGTAGGTTTCGCTTGGCTGCCAAGTGAAATTGGGGGTGATGCGCCATTGCTGGGATGGGCGATAATCCCATTCCCCTTGAATCAAATGGACAGGAATGCCAGCAATTTGATTGCCCTGATAGAGCCCGTCGGCAAAATAGAAATGGCTCCAGTTGTAAATGAGCCGGCTTGCCAACGCATCGCCTTCAAATAGCAGCGAATCGCTGTGGTGGGCCAACGCCGCTTCGATACCGTGATGAATGGTTTCGCCTTGGTAGTTGATGGTTTTGCCGTTTACCGCAAAATCGCCTACCACTGAGATCAGTTCATCTTGCACCCAAGAGTAATACCAAGCGAGATCCCACTGCAGGGTTTGCTGTTGCCAAGAGCCGCCGATTTCTAGGGTGGTGGCGGTTTGTAATTGCAGATCATTGATATAAACGTGGTTGTTGAGGGGATCGGTTGGGTTGGCGGAAACGGTGGCCAATTGCCAAAAGTTGGGCGCTTCGGAGCTGCCACTGAGATTGGCAAATACGCGTTTATTGCTGTCCCATTGATACACCACACCCAGCTTGGGGTTGAACACTTGATAGTCAAAGTCGCTGTCTAAAATGCCTTCACTCATCAAGTCGGTGATGGTGCGTTGATTGTGCACCCACTGAACCGCAGCGATGGTCGAGAATCCGGACCACAGCTCGTAGCGCAGTTGTCCACCAATGGTGAGGTTTTTTGCTTGCAAATCTAGGCGAGCAAAAGGGCTGAGCAAATCGCCGCTGACAGGATGCACCGAGGCAAACTCTCGCGGCATTTCACCGTGGTTGAACTGAGCAAAGACGAGCAACTGACGATTTAGGTAATCATTGGACGACCAATCCCATCCACTGGATAGATCGATCCCGACATTCTTATGCTCGCTGTTGGCTTGGGTTAACGGGTTACGAAATTGATCATCGAGATGTTCATAATAAAAGCCGAGCTGTGTTTCATGTTGCTCTCCTTGCCACACGGTTTGGTTGGCGAGGCGTTGCTGCTCTGTGGTCCGAAATGGCTTGCGGCGTGGAATGTTCAGCAGGGTGTCCATTGGCTGATTGCCTTGACCCATCACTTGCTGGGGATCCGCAAGGGCGCGATCTTTCGGCAGCAGAAAAGGGATCTCAAAATGGTTCTCTACCCAAGTAAAATAGGTGCGGTTGTGCCACGTTTCCCCTTGGTAACCCACATTGACGTTCACAGAATCACGTTTGGCTGCGCTGTTGGGGCGATAGCCTTCACGTTGGCTGTGAGCAATGCTCAATAGGCTGTCCCACTGCTGGTTTTGATTGGCCAATGTGGCCCCTGCTTTGAATGCGCCGAAAGAGCCGCCTTCCAGTTGCAGTTGATTCGGTTGGTTTTGGCCATTTTTGCTGTGGAAGTTGATCGCGCCACCGAGAGTGGTTGCGCCATAGCGTAAGGCATTGGCGCCGCGATAAACGGAGATCAAACTGGCTTGTTCAGGGTCGATCAGGCCGATGACAAAGGATCCATCCGCTTGGTTGAGTGCCAATCCATCATAGAGCAACTGAATGCCACGGTTGACCGGATTGTCTTGTAAGCCAGAGCCACGGATATTAATCCGTGGCTGATCATTGCCACCAAAAAACTCTTGAACGATGATGCCTGCCTGCTGATTGAGCACCTTGGCTAAGGACGATTGACTGCCCGCGAGCGCGTTGGTGTCAATCAAATTGGTGCCACCTGGAATTTGGCTCAGTTGCTCTTGCAACACGACTTTGTCGATGGATTCATCACCGTGGCCTTGAATGATGATCGTGTCATTCACCGCAAAGCAAAAGGGGCTCACCAAGGCGAGCCCATAAATCATACCCGATTGTTTCATCGTGACTGTCGCTTCCAGCTTGTGAGTGGACGACGTAACGATGCCAAACCCAATAGCAATAGTGACCACATGCCCATGCCGCCACCTGAGCTGCTGCTTGCAGCGGTGTCTGGTTTGTCGCCTTCACTCTTCACTTGTGGTGCGGTGAAAATGAGGTTTGCCTGAAAAATCGGATTAAAGTCAGGATTTTGCAATTTCAGTGAAATCTGACCATTGTCCGGGCTCGCCCAGCTCAGTTTGACAAACTCTTGAGTCCATCCACCGATGTCAAAATCGGTTTTTCTCACCACTTGATAGATTTCTAACCCTGCGGGGAGTTGAGTCAATGTAAGGTTGAGCTCAACGTGATCCGATTCGAGCATTTTTTCTGGGGTGCCGATGTTAAAGGCTAACATGCCATAACCATAATCGAGGGTTTGTAGTTCGGCATTTTTACTCGGTGGCAACTCGCCAACTAAGGTGTGCATAGGTGGCAGCGAAGTATCAAGCTTGCCTACACGAGTGTGGGTGATCGGGATTGGTGTGGGATTGGATAAGTCAAGGCGTAAACCATTTTCCAATCTTACTCCACTGACTAACATCGAGTTATTTGCCGCATCGCCCGCTTCATGGGCATCGGACAATCCGTCAAAATCAGAGTCTTTGGCTCGTAGGAACACGGGGATTTCCACAATGTCATCTAAGTGGTCACCATCGGTGTCTCCAGAAATAGGATCTAAACCGAGTAATTTGGCCACCGTATCAGTAATACCGTCATTGTTGCTGTCGGTTTTAGGGTCGAAACGCATGCCTTTGGCGTTATATTCAACCTGAACAATCGCAGGGAAGACCCCTTCAATGCGCGTTCCCGGAACCTGATCAGGTTCGATACCCTCTTCAACATCGGCGGTGCTGATGGTCAAAGTGCCATTCTCTTGTTGTTGGATGCGCAGGTAAGATTGCGTGAGGCCAATAGGGTAGTTGGCGACGCCTTCAACGGGAAACGGAGGCTGCACGTATTTCTTCTGTGCGTACTCTATTTTGTATAAGCCAGTGACACTGTCGTACTCAAAGGGGAATGTAATTTCAGTGAGATCATCAATCACAACGGTTTGATCCGCTCTGCGGTTTTCAATTTCTGCGGCATTGAAGGCTTGGAAAGGCACATACAACATGCCCATGGCCAAGAGAGTGCTGCCGGAGATGGTGACCGTCTGTTGGTCGAAATCCCACACCCAGATGCCATCCGTAATGCTGTTGCCTAAAATTTTGTATTTATTGCCTTGATACTCGCCATCGAGCGAGCGTTCAGGCCATGGCATATTGTTGATGCCATTGTCTCGGTGGGCATTCATGGTCAGAGAATAATGGCCAGCATAGGTGCCGGAAAGAGCAGCGGAAAATGCCGAAGTCGAAATGACTAGGCTGGCTGCGAGAGTCGATGCGAGTGCGCACTTTTTCATGGGGTATCCTTTTAATATCGGTGGCCAAACGGCCACCGAGCATCCGTGTGAGGTTTATTGGGCGGTGCCAGTCCAGTTCAGTTCGATATCCCAAGGGAACAAGCCGTAAATGGCTTCGCCAATCACGCCATCTTGGTCTGAATCCAAGGTTTTGATTTCAAGACCAAAACCGGTATCCGTGATTTCAAACGTGGTACTAGTGTTGGCTTTCGGGAAACCATAAAGCGGGTTATACGCTTGGAAGACGTAGTCAATGGTGTACGTACCGTCCCCATTGTCAGCCAGCGTAATTGGCTGGTGCGCGTTATAGCCAATAGGAATCGAGGCAAAAGCACTGCGAATAAAACCGGCATTGATGGTCACCGTTTTGGCGTCGAAGTCCCACTTCCAGTCGTAACGTTGGGCGCTTTTCGCCATCAATTGGTTGCTGGTGGTCCTCACTTCCAACTGGTAGTTACCGCTGTAGCTGCCGCTTAAGTGTGGCGTGCCCGCAGAAAATGCAGAAAGGGAGACAAAGGCAAGGGCCATTGTGGATAGTTTGAGCATGGTGTCTTTCTCCAAAATTAAAATATGCTTTGGTTGAATCAATGGTGTGTGCATTGCTCTAGCGGCAATTGGCTACCAGTGGATGTAATACATGCCTTTGGCGAGGAAGATGATCGCCAGCATGTGAATGAATACGCTGAGATGGGTGTACTTAAAGCGTTTAGAGGTCATGTTGCCGCAGATCGAGTACTTCATGGCGATCAAGAAATGAGTCAAAACACTCAGCGCCAGTAAGATCTTGATGGTCAACAGGGTCGAAAAGGACGATGCAAACAATGAAGGCAGCGGGCTGAGATGCTGATAGCCCATTAAGCCGCCCGTAATGAAGAGTGTTGCCACCACAAAGGGCATGATTTTCCGGCCACGAAGATGGATGCCTTGCTCTACCAGCGACATGGTTTTAGCAGGAAGGTGCGGGCGAATCCCTTCAAGTATCAATACTTCAAACGCGACGATGCCGATAAAGATGGCCGCACATAAAAGGTGTAAACCCACTAATACGCCGTAATGCATGTTGTTAGTCCCAATTCCAGTTAATCTTGTTATTGATGTGTGTGATAATACTTATCAATTAGATTAACATTTGTAATTGGAACTCAAATGACATTTGTCAATTCGGCAAAAAAGATGGACGACTGTACTCGCCAATTGATTCAAGATTCCTTCATCTTTTCAGGTATTCCACTGGAAGCGAAAGTCTCGATTTGCAAAGGAATGCAAGTGGTGCATGTCAAGCAGGGTCGGCATCTGTTTGAAACGGGTGAAAATGCCCAACGGTTTTATTTGATTCAATCGGGTGAAATTTGCCTTTATCGCTTTTCTCCAGAGGGAGAAGAAAAAGTTTTTCAGTTACTCAGTAGTGGCGACAGCATCGCGGAAGCGGTGATGTTCATGCGGCCAAGCCATTATCCAGTCAGTGCCAAAGCCAAAGTGGATTCTGTGGTGCTCTCTTTCTCCAGAGAAGTGCTACTGGCGTTTTGTGAGAAAAACTCTGAGTTTGCGTTTCACTTGCTGGGGGCGATGGCGACCAAGCTCAATCAAGCGGTCAATCGCGTTGATCAACTGACATTGAAAAATGCCAATCAACGTTTGGTTTCTTATCTGTTGGAGCTGTATCAGCAGCAAGGCAGTGATTGGTTGAAGTTACCTGTGGCACACAGTGTCTTGGCGGGGCAACTTAATATTGCGCCAGAAACTTTGTCTCGGTTGTTTAAGAAGCTAAAACAGCAAGAGGTGATCAGTGGTAAAGGTAACGTGGTGGTGCTTTTAGACATTGAAGCCATGTGCCAGTTGGTTAACTTGCCCAATCCCATGGAGGCGTCTTTGGCTTGTTCAAGCCAAGCTTGGGGCGGTTGCTGTAATCTTTCAGGTCAGTGGATTTAACCCCCAAAAATGAAAACGCCCTGCATAAAGCAGGGCGTTGCAGTATTGAGCAGTGAGGCAAGATTAACCTTTTGCTTTCTGCGCTTCTGACTCACAGACAGCGGCAGTAAATACCACGTCCGTTGAGCTGTTTAGCGCCGTTTCAGCAGAATCTTGAATCACACCGATGATGAAGCCAACCGCGACCACTTGCATCGCGATGTCGTTTGAAATACCAAACAGACCACACGCAAGTGGGATCAGGAGCAAAGAACCGCCAGCAACACCTGATGCACCACAAGCAGAAACGGCAGCAACCACGCTCAGTAGAATCGCTGTCATCAAGTCTACTTCGATACCCATGGTATGAACTGCAGCCAGCGTCAGTGTGGTGATGGTGATGGCCGCACCCGCCATGTTGATGGTTGCACCCAGTGGGATAGAGACAGAGTACGTATCTTCGTCTAATTTTAGTTTTTCACACAACGCCATGTTTACCGGAATGTTGGCGGCACTTGAACGAGTGAAGAAGGCCGTTACACCACTTTCACGTAGGCATTGGAATACCAATGGATATGGGTTTTGCTTGGTTTTCACGTAAACCATGGCAGGGTTCACGATCAACGCAATGATCGCCATGGCGCTCAGCAACACCACCAATAGGTGCGCATAGCCAGCTAAGGCATCGAAACCCGTCGTCGCGAATGTAGAAGCCACTAAGCCAAAGATACCAAATGGCGCAAGACGAATGATGAAGCGCACGATGTGAGAAACACTGTGGCTCAGGTCTTCAAATACCGCTTTGGTGGTGTCTGATGCGTGGTGAAGTGCCAAACCAAGGCCGACACCCCATGCCAAAATACCAATGTAGTTTGCGCTCATCAGTGCATTAACTGGGTTATCAACCAACTTGAACAGCAAGGTTTTGATCACTTCCAGAATGCCTTGAGGAGGGTTTGCCCCTTCTGCGCCAGTGACTAGAGTTAATGTCGTCGGGAACATGAAGCTCAAAACAACGGCTGTTAGAGCGGCAAAGAAAGTCCCGGCTAAGTACATTACAATGATAGGGCGCATATGGGTGTGTTGGTTTTTCTTTTGATTAGCAATCGAAGCGGCGACCAAAATGAACACAAGAATAGGGGCGATCGCTTTCAGTGCGCCGACAAACAAGCTGCCTAGCATACCGACACTTTCCGCTGAGCTTGGTGAAACCAACGCGAGCGAGATACCGAGGATGATACCGACTAAGATTTGGAGCACCAGATTGCCTTGGGCAAATCGGGCGATAAGACTGTTATGTTGCATACATCATTCCTGCATTTATCAGAATTATGGTTATTTGAATAATCGTTTTATAGAACTAATAAAAATTCAGCCATTTTTATGCTGAATGGAACCTATAGTAGCTTGGTAATATTTTGTGTCTAGTTTTAGTTTGTTTTTGGGGTTATTGTTTGTTCAATGTTGTGATGCATGGTTAAAAATGTTGAATAATGGTAAATTTGACATGGTGATTGGTAAGGAGAAAGCATAACCAAAGTGAATGAATGCCCACTTTGGTTATGAAAAAGTTACGCTCTGTCGAGGTTAATAGGTGGTTTTGAGTTTTTGCTTATCACTTTGCACGTGACGGCACATTTTGCCAAATTGTTTCATTCTGTTCCTTTGCTCTGCAAACGTTGAAGCGTTGTAGGCTTGTTCTCGTTGCAGCTTAAAGTAGTTTTGTAAACGTCTGGTTTCCAAGGTGCCATTGTTAATCGCTTGTTGAACGGCGCATCCTGGCTCTTGCTGATGCTGGCAATCTTTAAAGCGACAGTGTTGCGCGAGCGTTTCGATCTCAGCAAAAGTCTCGCTGACGCCTTCACTACAATCGGCAAGTTGCAGTTCACGCATTCCCGGTGTATCGATGATCAATGCACCATCAGGGATCATATGAACAGAGCGTGCCGTGGTGGTGTGGCGGCCTTTGCTGTCATCTTCACGAATTCCACCCGTTTGTTGGGTTTCTTCACCAAGTAAGGTATTGGTGAGTGTCGATTTACCCACACCAGAAGAACCAATAAATGCCACTGTTCTGCCTTTGGCACACCAAGGTTGTAATGCCGCGACGCTGACAGGATCGAGCGCATTTACCGCCTCTACCCATAACGTTGCACTGAGCTGCTGAACCTGCGTAATGTTTTGCTCTGCCTGCGGAGATAAATCGGCTTTGGTGAGCACCACCACAGGCTCGATGTGCGCTTCTTTTGCGATGCTCAGATAGCGCTCAATACGGCTGAGGTTAAAGTCATCATTGAGCGAGCAGACGATAAACAGTGTATCGACATTGGTGGCGATCAACTGCTCCGCAATTTTGCTGCCAGCCGCTTTGCGACTCAGTTCGCTTTGGCGTTCAAGTAGACGTTTAAACTGTTGCTGCTCATCGAGCAAAACCCAATCGCCAACCGTCATTTTCGGTTGCGCATGGTGAATGGCAAGGTGAAAGCGCCCTTGTTCACTGCAAAGCTGATAACCACTGCGATGATGAGCAACGATACGGCAGATCTGCGTATTTTCGTAATCTTCAAGCGTCAGTTGTTGTTGAAAAAATGGTTTCCAGCCTAGTTGAGTCAAAGTGTAAGGCTGAGAAGACGTCATTGTGTTGTTCATTGCGAATTTTCCCGGTGCGCAAAAGCACCCACTAAGTAATAGCTTCAGGGTTTCATTCGTAAATCAAATAGAATCACCCCGGTTTGACCGGGCAAATTGAGAAGGGAAGGGAGAAGTCGCGTAATGCGATAATAGAATTGAAAACGGACTTTCCGTTAACCCAACCATGCCCTTTGAATTTGGTTTGTTACAATCATCAGAATTCCTCCAGTCAGTCATAGAAACCGCATGAGTATACGTTGCATAAAGAAAAGGAGCAAACTGAGTTGCTCCTTTTTTACATTTTGCTGTCAGCTGCCAAGGACTTAGTGGCCTGAGCGCTGCATGCCTTTCATTACTTTTTTTACCGGCGCTTGGAAGGTCATCTTTTCACCGTTGGCGAAAGTCACCGTGACATCGATCTGCTCGCCTTCATTCAATGGCGCTTTGAGATCAAACAGCATGATGTGAAGGCTGCCCGGTTTGAGCACGGTTTTGCCTTTCGCTGGGATCTCAATCGAATCAACTTGACGCATCTTCATCACATCGCCTTCTTTGATGACGTCATGCAGTTCCACTTTGCCTGCTGCTGGTGTTTCTGCGGCAACAATCGTGCGCACGTTGTCACTGCGGTTCATCAGTTCAACAAAGACCGCACTGTTCACGGCACCCGGGGCCATCGCTCGGGCATAAGGGTGGTGAGCCATGAGATCCATTTGCGCGCTAACCAACGGGCTGACAAATAGTGCGGCAAGCGCGAGAGCTTTAAGTTTCATCCTAATTTCCTTGGGTTATCGTTTTTATTGCTTCCACAATCGGAGCGGGAGTTAAGGTGTGTGGCACTTTGGTGATCAAGGTGCCATCGGGCTGCAAAAAGTAGAAGTAAGAGCTGTGATCGAGCGTGTACTTCAACTCTGAGTCTTTTAATTCTGTTTTGCGGAAAATGACCCCGTAGCGTTTGGCCAGTTCCGTGGTGACGTCCAGTGAAGAAGAGAGCCCTTCAATCATTGGGTGGAAATAGTGGGCGTACTGCGCAGAAAGCTTCGCGTCATCACGCTCAGGATCGAGCGAAATAAACAGAGGGCGCAGCTTCGCCTTGGTGGCATCGTCCAACTCGTTCAAAGCGCCAGAGAGCATCGCCAAAGACGTCGGGCACACATCTGGGCAGCGCGTAAAACCAAAATAGACCACACGGATGCGCGTATCTTCCGTGTCAAAAATGTTCACCGCTTGCTCATCTTGCCCATAGAGCATGGCTGCTGAGTGCGTTGGTGGTGTGGCTTCGTTTTCCACTTTACCTTGCAGATCCAAATAGCTTTTGAGTGCAAATCCAAGCACAAAAGCGACCACCAGAAAGAGAGACCAATTTTTACTCATCGTTGCATCCTTATTGCAGGGTAAACCGTGGTAGTACCGTCGGTAAGCTCGCCTAACCACGTCATCGCATCGGTGGTGCAAACGGGCAGAATCACTTCACCGCGAAAAAGACCGGGTGAGGTTTGCTTTAAGATAAACTTTGGCGTGCCCATTTCCATTTCTAGCCCGCGCAGACTCAGCATAAGTTGCTCACCGCTTGTCGAAGGCCATTCCACCGTGATTTCACTGGCAATCAGCGGTTGCGCGGTATCGTTGCTTAACGTCATGCTTACCGCTTGCTGCGTGCAAGCTTGGGTTGAGAGCATGCAATAATCCTCTAACCGAGGCGCAGATTGAGCCACAGCGGTTGTGTCGGATGAAAACAGCTGTACGATGTCTTTGGCAAAGAATCCGCCTGAGAGAGCGACGATAAACGCGATAATTTTCAGTATGTTGTTCATTATTTTTGAAGCTGGAAGAAGCGTGAGGCGATCCTACCACATTCCATTTGAAACACTGCGACAGCCGTTGAAAATTGTGCGTTAGCAATAAAAAAGCGGAGAGGATTCTCCGCTTTGAACTGATTTAGGTCGGGGTTATTTGGCGTTGGCTTCGGCAAACTTCTCTAAGCCCAGCACCAAAGCAATGGCGACCAGCGCCATGATAATCGCCATCACCCATTGCGAAGGTTGCGAGGTCAGCGCTTCGAACTCAAAAGGTGACAGGTTGTGTTGCACTAATGGCACTTGCTCACCTTTAGAGTTCAAACGCCAGCTAATGGTCTCTTTCCAAGGCCAGATTTTCGGCAGTGTGCCGATCATCAATCCCGTTAAGAACATCAGCGTGAAATCGCGGAACTTGCGCAGCAACCAGGACAACACGTGAGAGAACGTCAGCAGGCCTGTTACACAGCCCACTAAGAACAGCGCCAGAATGTCAACTTGGAAGCTTTTAACAGCGCCAAGAACCGGCGCGTACATGCCAATGAGCAGCAGAATAAAGCTGCCTGAAATACCCGGTAGAATCATCGCGCAAATCGCAATTGCCCCCGCAATCAAGACATTGATGGACGTGGGTTCTAAATGAAGTGGTTTAAGCACAGTAATGCTGTAGGCAAACGCGATGCCGAGAAACAACAGAGCGAAACGAGTGAGGTCTTTTTTCTCAACCTGTTTGAGGATGTGATAAACCGATACCAAGATGAGACCAAAGAAAAACGACCAAATTGGAATAGGGTGATTGGCCAAAAGCCAAGTGATCAGTTTGGCAAGCGTTGCGATACTAGTCAGTACGCCACCAAACAAAGCGATTAAGAAAAAGCCGTTAATGTGGTTAAACGCCGCCTTAAAGCCTTCTGCACGCCAGATTTTTATCACGCTAGGGTTAATGCGACGAATGCTTTCGAGCAAGGTGTCATAGATACCCGTAATAAACGCGATTGTGCCACCAGAGACACCTGGCACCACGTCGGCGGCGCCCATCGCTAAACCTTTTAAGAAAGTAAACAAATAATTCATGTCGTTGAAATCGTAAAAAAGCAGTGCAGCGAGTATACCCAGATTCATGTCAAAAAAGTATGAAATTACGTGGACATAGCGCTCCTTGCCTTCGAACAATGGTCACGATTCTTATCTTTTAGATTCATCGTATAAAAAGTAAGCGCAACTGTATTCACAATAGCTATTTGCATAACCATTTGCAAAATGCTTTTGCATAATGCAAAAATTATTTTAGCAACAGTTAATATATGAGATATTCAGCCCAAAAATAGGGCTTTTAAAGTTGGCATGATTAATGCATAATACTTCTCGACCCTTATTAAGCCGAGGGTCACCTAGCCAACTGACGTTGTTAGTGAATACACATTGTTCACATCATACATAAGCCAATCGCACTTATTTTGCGGTTGGTTTTTTTTTGCTTGTGATTTGGGAGATGGATGACAGGCAGAACGTTTGCTCTGCCTGTAAAAAAGCGGAAGGCTCAAGAAGGTGTGTGGACTTGCTGACGATCATCCACAACCATGTCATTTTCGAGCTCGTGAATGGTCGCGATACGGCAACGTTTCTCAGGGTCTAACTTTTCATACTCAGTGAGATAAATGTCGCTGTGGATGTGCTCGGCCATCATTTTCACAATCAAGCGATTGTTAGAATACAGCCCTTGAGTTTCCTGGCGGTGTGAAAACATCATCGCTTGCTTCATATCCACCACAAGCATAAATCGGTGTGAAGGATAGCGTTTTTCGCTTTGTTCTGAGCGCGAGTACAACTCCACTTTAGGGTGAGGGATAGCGAGTCGGTTAAAGGAGAAAACAATCACTCTGACGCCGCGCTCAATCGCTTGACTGATCTCTTCTGAGAGTAACTCTAGATGAAAATCGGTATTGAGGTAAATTTCCACCTGAGCGAGGTTTAGCATCTCTCTGGCTTTTTGTAGAAGGTTTTCAAACCCAGTCACGTTGTAGATGAACTCTTTCTCTTCTTGCAGCATCATGCGAGAGAGCTCTTTCTTCAAAATTTGAATGTTTTCAATCGTCTTTTTTTCAATTTGGTTGAAGATCAAATCGGGCGACTTCGCTTCATATTCTTTTGTTTCTCCATCAGACATAAAAATGCAGCCATTTTTGTATAGATTATCGATGGAAGAATAAACAGAGGATCGTGATAAACCGATCTCTTTGGCAATTTTGTATCCGCTTGCTCGGCCATTTTTTAGCAAATTGATGTAAACCAAGGCGTCGGTCTTAGTAAAACCGAAATCCATCAATTTTGTTACCAGCTCTGTCACGGGGGCTCCTCGGTACTGATTCACGCTTTTATATTCCTATGTAGGTTATCACTCATCACGCAGTGAATGTAGAGACTTGTCTTGGATTTATGTCGCACATTGACGCTGCGCCATGGGCAAATCGATACTCGTCTACTGGTAAGCACTGTATGTTGAGTGAGTAGTCAATCGCGCAATGGCGACTTAAGGTGCTTTTTAGGTTAAGAGCAAGATCGTCATTCTGGATTAAGCTACCACTTAGCAGCAGCAAGCTTGGCTGGAAACGCAGAATAGGCTCAGTCAGTGCACGCGCCAGTTGGTCAATCCATATTCGATAGATTCGAATGGCCCATGATTGTTGATTAGCCACATTTTGTAGAATGTCTTGATAACCCAGAGTTTGAAGCGAAAGTTGATGATACTGTCGCTCAATGCCTTTTTGAGTTAAGTACTGTCGATGACATTCATCTGAACCACAGCCGCAGAGAGGCGTTAAGCCGTCAATGAGGCTTTGATAATTTTTAAGTGGTTTATGAGCCCAAGACAATTGCAACGTATTTCCAATCCACTGATCGTCATTTTGGTTGGTGGTCATGCAAAGTTCACAGCCATCATCTAGAACCGCACTTAGAATGTTCCCTTTAGGAAGATGATTAACTTGGCTTAGAGCAATGATAGCACTACTCACTTGGCTGCATGGCACTGGCAATGATTGTGCAAGGACTCTAGGCAAGTTGTTGTTTGCTGTCAGCGTGAATTCGTCTTGCCAACAATCTTCCATAACATTGAGGCCTGCCATTGAGATGCTCCCAAACATTCGTTGCATATTGGCAGTCATGTAGCTAAGGGTGCTTGCTGCTTGCAATGGTGTGCTTGGAGTCCTGACTTGAGTGCGATAGAGAACGTTTTGATTCTCTAACAAAACGCCTCTTATCCATTGTGAATCAAGTGATAAGCCAAGTTTGATCATGTGCTTTATGACACCGTTAATAGCAGGTAGCCGTATGGGTTTAGCGAGATTGTTTGCTCTTCAAACATCACCTCAACATAACAGTCACTATTGTTGAGGAAAAATTGAGAGTCTCCTCTTTGGTAGCCAATGATGTCGGGGTGGTTGATATTTAACCAGTGAAGAACAGGGGCATTCCACTCGGGGTTCGTTTGACGCCAAGTGATCAGTTGTTGGATGAATGCTTTGAACTCCAGATCTTGCTCGTTGTTATCCCAAGTCATGCATTTTCGGTTGAGTTCAAGCCCCATTCCACGTTTTCCATCCATGCCAATTTCGCCGCCATAGTAAAGACAAGGAGAGCCAACCTGGCTGAACATGAATAGATAAGCGAGTTTGGCTTTACGCTTGTCATTCCCACATAAACTCAACAAGCGTGTAGTGTCATGGCTTTCAAGCAAGTTAAACATTGCTTCGTTTACGTTACGCGGATATGCCAAGTAGGCGCGAGTTACCGCGTTCATAAATGTAGTTTTGTCGTCGGCACCCAGAGCAAAAAAATCGGTAATGGCTTGAGTGAGAGGATAATTCATCAGCGAGTCGTATTGATCGCCTCTTAGCCAAGGCATGCCTTCGTGCCAGATTTCTCCGAGTATGTAACAACTTGGTTTAATTTCTTTCACGACCTGACGAAAATCGCGCCAAAATGCGTGATCAACTTCATTCGCCACGTCCAAACGCCAGCCATCAATATCAAATTCTTCCACCCAATGGCGGGCTACATCTAATAGATAGGCGCGACATTCTGGGTTCTCGGTATTCAGTTTTGGCATTTCCGCCACGTTACCAAACGTTTCGTAGTTGAGATTGCTGTAATCCCACTGAGACTTTGGCTTATCAGGATAAACGGGGAACTGTTTAATCCAGAACCAGTCTGCGTAAGCGGATTGTTGGCCTTTTTTCACCACATCTAACCACAAAGGAGATTGATCGCCAATGTGGTTAAAAACTGCGTCCAACATCACTTTCATACCGCGAGAATGCGCTTGCTTTACTAAGGCTCTAAAAGCCTCGTTACCACCAAAATGGGGATCCACATTGTAATAGTCGACGGTATCGTATTTGTGATTTGCGTTAGCGGTAAAAATAGGACAAAAGTAGAGTCCATTGACCCCCAACTCTTGTAAATAATCCAGTTTATCAATCACTCCCCAAAGATCTCCGCCCATGAAGTTATCGCTTTTGGGCTCACTTCCCCAAGGTTGTACATCCGAAGGTGAAACCTCTGGGCGACCATTGCAAAAGCGTTCTGGGAATATTTGATACCAGATGGTGTTACGTACCCAATCTGGTGTTTTCAATACGTCTTTGGGGTTGATAAACGGAAAGCAGAAAAAGTTACTTAAATTACTCAACTCTCTTTCCGCGTCACGCGGATCGTGAATATCCACACAGCGTTTTTCACCAAAGAGCAGTTTTTCGCCGTGTTTCCCGTACAGGATAAACCCGTAACGAGCGCGTTTTTTTGGTGGAGAGAATTCGGCAAACCAATGGTCGTGGTGCTCCGTTTGTCCCTCAAGGACCATGTTAACCTCCGTACCGCCAATCCAGCCATGTGCATCGCTGCCACCGAGGTTACCGCCATCTAAGCCACCTTCGGCCCATTGATAAGGGTCGCCAATCCATAGGGTGACGCGATTAATTTCGTTTTTTGCGCTGCGAAAACGGATGTGCAACGTCTCATTGTTATAGGCGTAGCTGTCCGCACTTTTTGCCAAGTGAGTTAGTGAGCTTCTAGTAATCATAATTATTCCTAAAGTTATTCTTTTACTGCGCCACTGACTAAGCCAGTTGTAATGTGTTTTTGTGTGGCAACAAACAGCAAGGTGATCGGTACAGCGACCAGCAACGAGCCTGCCGCGAATAAAGTGAAGTTTTCTGCTGAGTTAGAAGAGATCCAACTGAAGATACCAATTGCCAAGGTCATTTTCTCTTCGCTACGCAGAATCAGTGTTGGCAAAATGAAATCCATCCATGGGCCCGTGAAGGAGACGAGTGCGACAAATACCAGTATGGGTTTGGCAAGAGGCAAGATGATTTCGAGGAAGATGGTCATATGGCCAGCACCGTCGATTTTTGCCGCTTCATCAAGTGAGGTAGGTATTGCATCAAAGTAACCTTTTACTAACCAGGTCATGAAAGGCAGGGAGCCCGTTACGTAAACGAACAACAAACCGAGATAGGTATCAATCAACCCCATCTTAGACAGCAAAATGTAAATTGCGGTCATGGAGAGAAACGCAGGGAACATCTGTAACACCAAAATGCTCATGAGTACGTTTCGTTTTCCCTGAAAACGGTATCGAGAGAACACAAATGCCGTCATAGTGACAATCACTAAAGAGATCAACATATTGGCTGTTGCGAGCATAAAAGTGTTTTTGTACCAATCTAAGTATGGTGTGTCGGTAAACAGTGTTTGGTAGTGGTCTAAAGTGAAGGTCCATTCACCAAACGATGAACTGAACAGGTTATTACCGGGTTTAAATGACGCGAGGATGGTCCATAGCACCGGGCCTAAAACCAATAGGGCATTTAACGTCAAAAAAAGATAGACGATCACGGTCCCCAGTTTTTCTAATATACGACTCATAGTTACATCCCCACATCGTCTTTAAAGGATTTCATGCGACGGAACTGCCATATCGCGATGACGGATAGGAAGAGGAAGATGACGATCGAAATCACCGACGCAATTTGGTACTGCTGGAAGTCTAAGGTGAGTTTGTAAATCCATGTGATTAAGATGTCAGTGTGACCAGCAAAGCGATATTCCGGGTTGATAGGGCCACCTTCTGTCAGCAAGAAAATTGCACCGAAGTTATTGAAGTTATGCGCAAAGGTCATCACCAATGATGGCGCAACTTGATGAAGTACCATTGGTAGCGTGATTTCTCGAAATTGCTGAAACTTACTGGCCCCATCCACTTCGCTCGCTTCATAAAGATCGCGTGGAATGTTGGTTAATGCGCCAGCAATCAGCAACATAAAATAGGGGGCTCCTACCCAAACGCTCACGGCGATCACCGTCAGTTTTGCCAAAAATGGGTCGGAGAGAAAAGCGACCGATTCGAATCCCCAAGAATTCAGTGTGGCGTTGATTGGGCCGATGCCATTCAACAACAAGCGGAACATCAATAAGGTGACAAAGGCTGGAATGGCATAAGGCAGAATAAAGATAAAGCGCCACAGTTTTTTCGCTTTGATGTTGCGATTCTCCAGTGCCAGAGCTAAGACAAAACCAAAACCACAGGTGCACACTGTGGCAGCGATGGCCCATATTACCGTCCACGTTGCCACGCCGACGAACGTGCTCGACCAGATTCTCAACTCAAATAAGGTGAGGAAGTTCTTAAATCCGACCCAGTCCACCAAGTTTCTCGGAGGAATATGGTGTGGTGATGAGTAGTTGGTAAACGAAACCAAGACCGTAATAGCGATCGGCATGATAATGAAAGCAATACTGGCAACAAAGGCTGGTGACAGCACGATGAACGCGAACTTTTCTTCATAAATTGATTTCGCTTGTTGCGCAACGCTTAGGTGAGAGACGCGACATTGCTTGGCGTCTCTCACGTTCATGAAATAAATCACAAGGAAGAGGAAGAGAAAGAGTGCGGCAATGACCCCCTCTACCAGCATAAAGATCGAATTGTCACCTTGGATGACCTTGAAGCCCTGACGAGTTTGGGCAACGTCACCTAGTGTGATCAATCCTTTCAGTGCGCTGGCCATGTCAGGTAGATAGACAATGAACGTGCATTGGAGAGCCAGCAATATTGCCCCTTTCACCCAATGTCTGTTAGCCAGCTGGGTTGCTCCCATGATCAACCAAGAGGCATGCAACGTGGGGACTTTGATGTTTTGAGACAACAGCATGATTACTCCTGAAATGCGATCTGCTCTTCGATGATCGCTTTAGCATGATCAAGCACTTTCTTAGGGGATTGATCGTTGACCCACATGGCGGTGATCGCACTTGCCATCGGTGACCATAAGTAGCCCATTTCAGGGATAGATGGCATTGCATCGGAATAGAAGCCTTGTGCAATGATGGCGTAGGTTGCTTCGTCGGCATCGACGATGATTTTTTCCATCAGAGCCTGAACGGGTGGGATTGATTTTGTCATCTCATAGCGTTTCATCAACATTTTGTCCGAGCTGAGATAGTCGGCAAATAGCTGAGCCGCTTGTGGGTATTCGCTGTACGAAGAGACGACCGCCAATCTTACCGTCGAAAAGGTACGTGGTTGCTGGCCTTCAAATGTTGGAATAGGAACGACGCCATAATTGACGTTACTGCTGTCATAGCTTTGGATTGCCCAAGGGCCATCAATGATCGCTGCAACTTTTCCTTCGCCAAAGAGCCCGCGCCTCACTTGAGGGTTGCGCATATCAACAGGGTTGGAATTATTCGCCGCTTTCAAGCTTTTCATTGCTTCCATTCCTTGCAGTGCAAGCGGTGAATTAATGCCCAGATCTTTCGCATCAGTGCCGTTTTGACCGAATTCGTAAGCCCCATACAAGGTTAAGAACATTCTCGATTCGTAGTAATTTTGAATATCCCAAAGCAACGCATACTTGTTCTCTTTGACGTTGTTGAATGCTTTGCCAAACGTGATGATTTCTTCAAATGTTTTTGGTGCATTTGGCAGAAGCTCTTTATTGTAAAACAGCGCTAAAGTGGCGTAACTGACAGGGAAGCCATAACTTGCTCCTGCGTATTCTGCTGCAGAAGTGGCATTAGGTAAAAAGGTGGATTTTATTCTCGCCGCAGAAACTAAATTCTCCATTGCGCCACCTGCGACAACGAGGCGACCGAGCAAGTCGTGCTCAATCTCTGCAATATCTGCCACTCGAGCAGAACCACCGTCTTGAATCATTCTCGATGCCGCATCAATGGGGGCTAGCCCACGGAATGAGAATTTAACGTTGTAGCCAAAATCTTGGTTGAACGACTCCGCAGCGTATTTCATGTAGTCGAGTGTTGTCGTATCTGTCCACACCAATAAATCGGCACCAGACTCTGGGGCAATTTCTTGAGCATGTGAAACGACGGGTAACCCAAACAGTGAAGTGATCAGTGCAGCTTTAATCCATGTCTTATTCATAGTGATAGCTCTGTAGTAGTTCAGAATATACTACTAGGTTAGATGCGGCGATTTTTAAGTCAATCAATATTCACAGCTCAGACTGTCTAAATGTGATCTTTCTCAACAAAGCTTGTTGTGATAAGCAATTGCCTTACTGGATGGGTATGAGTGTATAGGTGTAACTTTGGTGAGCAAAAAGTGCGCACAATTTGATTTTACTTTGCGCTCATTTGGGTGTTTTTGTGATTCACGTCACTTAAGTGAGGTAATGAAAGTGATGGGTATCTCATTTGAAGAAAAGTGTTGAGGAAAAACAGAATCACATGCTGAAGAATAAATAGGCGTTCACAGTGAACTACTAAAAATTCAACTAAACAATACAGACGATTTACAACCTGAATGGTTGATAAGGACCTATCGTGAAAAGAACGTTAATTTCTGTCTCCGTGGCAACGGCGCTTGCTCTTTCTTCTTCATCCGTAGTTGCGGCCAGTGGTCGTGGGTTGGATGCAGAAAACAGCTTCTTCGATGAAGCCTTACAGTTCGGTGGCCATATTGGTACTTCTATCGAGTACGAAGATAAAGTCACGGATGGTTTCAATGGCAACAAGAAGAAAGAAAAAACCACCACCAACGAAGTCTTTGGTATCTACTACAACAATGCGCGTTGGAACTTAACCGCGTTGTATTCACTGAAAACACAAGATCGTTCTCAAGTCGAGCCTGGGTATCACGAGAACGAAGATGGTATGAAACATCTTGTGTCGTTGAACAAAGGCTTTGACCTCAGCAATGGTTGGGCGACTGGGGTGATTTACGATCTAGAGTTCACGAAGAGCAAAGTGTATTCACCCTATGTGACGGGCTTGCGTAAAGAGCTCGCCGAGCACAGCTTACGTCCTTATCTCACTTACTTTAACAACGATCACAACTGGGGTTTCTATTCGAACCTTGAGTATCTCTATAGCAAAGAAGATAAGAGTGCTTGGGGGGAACGCATCGAAGAAGGCTACAGCATTCTATTTAAGCCATACAAGCGCTTGGGGAATTGGGAGCTCGGCGTTGAATTTTACTACCAAATTAAAGACAACGAAGATCGCCAAGCTAGTGGCGGCATAAATGAAATCAGTGACTTCACTGAGAAGTATATCGAACCTATTGTGCAATACAGTTTTGATGATGCGGGTGTTCTTTACGCACGTGTTCGTGTTGGTGAAAATGAAACCAATAATGCTGCTAACAGCGGTGGTGGCAACGCCAATGTTGATTACTTTAAAGATATTCGTAAAGCCACGCTTGGTTATGAACAGGCGGTCGGTGATAACTGGTTGCTAAAAGGTGAATATGAGTATGCGAATGAAATTGAAGAAAAAAGTAAACTGGCTGGATGGGAAGCTAAAAATGAGAGTGAGCTAAAGCAGCATACTCTCTATCTTCAAGCTTTGTACCGCTTTTAACTCAGCGTTCAACCAAATTCATGAGGGGGCGTCATGCTAACCGTTTTAGAAATCGCGCAATGTTTGTCTGGCCGTATTGAAGGAGATCGTTCCATCATTGTGGATACCATTCGACCGATACAAAGTCAGCAAACGGGTGGCCTTGCAGTGGTCTTTGCACGGTCAGATCTCAAGTGGGTATCTAAATCGCAAGCGGACGTATTGGTTGGACCTGAAGCTATTCTTCAGAGTTCAGCCAAAGCTCATGTGGTCATTGAACAGCTTGAAGTCGACAAACTCAATCAGTTGCTTCGATATTACAAAGTGCATAAATATCAGCTCTTTGATCAAGAAAATACCTCAACAATTGAAGGGGTCTACATAGGAAAACATTGCCATATTGGTCAAGGTTGTCACTTTATGCCCGGTGTTCGCATCATGAATGGTGTCACCATTGGTAACAACGTGGCAATTCACGCGAATACAGTGATTAAAGAAGGAACGGTTATTGGTAACAATGTCACCATTGATTCAAACAACTCGATTGGCAACTACAGCTTTGAATATATGTCGGGCAAAGGAGGGCAATATCAAAGAGTAGAAAGTGTCGGTAGAGTAGTCATTGAAGATGATGTTGAGATCGGCTGTAACAACACCATAGACCGTGGCACATTAGGCGATACAGTAATCGGCCAAGGTAGCAAAATCGATAATCAAGTGCAGATTGGTCACGACTGCCGTCTTGGCAAACACTGCCTGATAGTCTCTCAGTGTGGTTTTGCGGGACACACTGTCATGGGAGATCACGTCGTGGTTCACGGGCAAGTGGGCACTGCGGGGCATATTACTATCGGGAGCCACTCCGTTATTAAAGCCAAATCTGGCGTGAGTCATTCCTTTCCTGCTGGTAGCGATTTGTTTGGTTATCCCGCCAAAGAGTCCAAAGCGTATTACCGTAACTTAGCGGTACTCAACAAAATCACCCAGCAATACGAACACATGAAAGCTTCTCGGCCAGAGCAAAAACGCTGGTTTGCTCGGCTGTTTGACAAGAAATCAGCCTAATGGCTGGTGAGGACCAACCATCGCTGAGATCTCAAGGGGTTGGGCTCAACAGTTATCCAGTAAAAATTGATTTTTCAAGGATTTGTTATGAAACGTACTTTTTTGATTGCCGTCGTGACAGCGACCGTTCTCGCCGGTTGTGCCAGTACTTCGCCAGAGCAAGCCGCTCCTGAACTCACCAATGTGGATGCTCGTTTTTCAGATTGCCGTTTACCAACATTGGAAAGCGATCGTGGCCCAATTAAACCGTCGTTATTTGTTGTGGGTACCTTCCCCGATGGTCAGTGGATTCACATGGATAATCGTAAGATGGGTTACAAAGGAGATGGCATTTACCAAGTAGTGAGCGAAGAAAAAGCAGGTAACGTTAGCTTGCAATTTGCCACCATGAGTTGGACACCTCAGTTCACGGTTTCTGGTATGGAAATGGCCGTTGGGCAACTTAAAGAGCTTAAACGCGGTGGTTTTGCTAAAAACACCGTCGTGCATTTGCCCAAAGATGCTAAGTATTTGTGGACGATTCAACTGTCGCCAGATAAGAAGCCGCAATGGGCGATGGTGACGGATTGCCAATAGCGAGTTGGTTTGACCGCTCATCAAGGTGAGTGGTCACATTTACCCAGATAGATTGGTGCTTTCAGTCTGTCTGGGTAAATGAAAAACCTGTTTGAATACCCTGAGGTATGTGGAGAGATTCATGGCAACGGTAAGCCTACGTAAAGTAGAAAAAAAATATGAGAACGGCTTCAAAGCTGTCCATGGCATAGATTTAGAGATTCATGAAGGTGAGTTTATGGTGTTTGTCGGCCCATCGGGTTGTGCCAAATCTACCACGTTGAGAATGATTGCGGGCCTTGAAAGTATCTCAGGTGGTGAAATCCGTATCGGTAATCAAGTGGTGAACGATTTACCGCCGAAAGATCGTGGTATCGCGATGGTGTTTCAGAATTACGCGCTTTACCCCCATAAAACGGTCTTCGATAACATGGCCTTTGGTTTGAAAATGCAAAAGCGCCCTAAAGATGAGATTAAACGACGGGTTGAAGAAGCTGCAGAAAAATTGGAGATTACCGATCTTCTTTATCGAAAACCGAAAGAAATGTCTGGTGGACAGCGCCAACGTGTAGCTGTGGGGCGTGCGATAGTGCGTAAGCCTGATGTTTTCCTTTTTGACGAACCGTTGTCCAATCTTGACGCAAAATTGCGTGTGTCGATGCGCGTAAAAATTGCTCAACTACATCAATCGCTCAAAGAAGAAGGCAATCCTGCAACCATGATCTATGTGACGCACGATCAAACAGAAGCGTTGACGCTAGGAGATCGCATTTGCGTATTGAATCAAGGCAAAATCATGCAGGTGGATACGCCTGCGAACCTTTACAATTTTCCAGCTAACAAGTTTGTAGCGAGCTTCATTGGCTCTCCTGCCATGAACCTAATTGATACCGTGATTCGCGAAGAGAATGGCCAACTTTACATTGAAATTGGCAATGAGATTCGCATGTTTATTCCAGTGGAAAAGCAGAAGTTGTTGAGCGAATACATCGACAAACCGGTCTGCTTTGGTATTCGTCCTGAACATATCCGCGTTGCTGCACCTGGTGACAAAATTAACGCCGTTGAGGGAATATTAACGGTGGTCGAAAATATGGGTAATGAGAAATATCTCTACTTTAAAGTGGGTGGTAAAGAGTTGATCGCCAGAGTGAACGATCAAACCATCACGACCGCAGATATCGGTAAACCGATGCGCTTTAATCTCAACACTGCGTTTTGCCATATTTTTGATTTCTACAGTGAAAAGAACTTAACCAACATCCGGGAATAACCACCGGATTATGGTAGATAGAATGCTGTTATTTTGAATCCGATGCCTAGATGGTTATCGGATTTTTTGTAAATTTTCCGAAATCTTGCTTGTTCATAGAAAGAAAAAAAAGCCGATCGATTGATCGGCTTTTGAGTGTTGTAACTATTATCTAAAATCGGGAGTATTTAATACCCCATCAACTGCAAGAGATTCTCTGCGGTGGTGACCGCTTCTTTACGGTTGGCGATATTGAGTTTTTGGTACAAGTTGCGGATGTGGGTTTTGATGGTGGTGCCCGCCACATCGAGCTCTTGGGCGATCTGCTCGTTACTAAAGCCAGAATAGATCAAACCCAGCACTTGCCACTCTCTTTGTGTCAGTGGGCTGGTGCGCACTAACTCAGGCACATTCGGGTGGGTGACCAGTTTCTCGACAAATTCTTCGTCAAAGTGAACCGAACGGCTGCGCTGATTGGAAGAGATGTCTTTCATCAATTGCAGCGCGCGGTGGCGTTCTAAGTCACCCAGCTCATGGCGGTTGGTGAGTTTTTCCAACAAGGTGCCAATCGTCGCGCCATCAATCAAGAAATTACCGACCATACCAGTTTGGTTAGTGAGCTGCAGTGCTTCCTTAAGCAGCACTTTGGCTTGATTTTCATCTTTCTGATGAACAGCGAAAATTGCCTCAATGATCAGGTTACGGTTGCGATCGGTGACTAAATTCGCTTTCTCAGCCTCACTTTGCAAGAAATCCAAGGCTTGGCGCGCTTGGTCGTATTGACCAAGGTTGATGTGAGCACGAGCGATATTGCGCCACTGTAATTGGCAGAAGTGGTTGCAGGCATTTTCAGGACGCACTGCCGTGTCTAGCCACTCTTGAATTGCGTTGAGTTTGCCTTTCGCTTGCCAGTATAGGATCAGTGAAAGTGAAGCATTGGCGGTCCAATCCACGTGGTAGGTGGACTGCTTCATCAAATGTTGAATGTGTTCGATGAACTTGCCTGCGCGATCGAGCTCGCCACGGCCAATCGCAATGCGAGCCAGCATCGAATAACTGTGCAAGTGTTTACTTGGCGCGTGATTTTCCAGAATTTGCAGCCCTTTGTAAGCGCACTCTTCGGCTTCGTCCAAACGGTTCCAACACCACAACACTTGCGCTCGTACGCGCAGTAAGAACTCATGCAAAGGCACATGTTGAAGCTGCTGCTCCTCAATCAGACGGAAGGCGGAATCTTGCAGCTCAAACGCTGCTTGCACATAGCCTTGCGCGATGAGGATTTCGCTTTGCTGCAAAATCGCCCACAGCGCTTGGTGGTAAACCTGGTATTGGCGCGCCAGCTTTTCGGTTTGCTGCATCATTGGCAGAGCGCGATCAAGGCGGCCAATCACGTGGTTCACTTCCCCTACGACTGAAGTAGCGACGATGCGGCTGCGGTAAACCGTGCTATCCAGTTGGCTTAATGCCAGTTCAGCCAGCTCGAGGGCTTTTTCTGGATCGTTGCTGTTGATCGCTACCTGAGCAAGTAATGCATTCGCTTGGCCTTGGTATTGGATATCAAGATCAATATTGCGCTTTTTGTGCTCATTTTCTGCTTCGGCCAGTAAGGTGCCCACTTGGTTGTAGCGGTGCTGACTTTGTGCAAGCCAAGCGCGGAGCATGGTCAGTTTTGGGTTGCTGAACAGCAGATCTTTTTCCAGCAGATTGATGGCGGATTCCAGAGTAGATAGCTCACCTTGGTTGAACATTTTCCAACCAAACTCGTTGAGGATCTCCGCCACCAGTTCTCCGTCATACGCTTTTTGGGCGTGACGAATCGCTTGATGCGGGGATTTTTGTTTCAACCACGCGATGGCAGCATTGCGGTTGAGCTCCTGCTCCTGTTGTGGAATACGCGCTTGACGCTCGTGAGACAAAAACTCGCCAAACAAGTTGTGGAAGCGGAACCAGTTTTGCTCCCCTTCAAGCGGGTAGATGAATAAGCCGTAGCGGTTGAGAGATTCAATCATCCCCAATGCATCTTCACGCTGGGTGAGAGCGTAAACCAGCTCATCGTTAAAGTGATCGAGCACTGACACCTGCATCAAGAATTTGCGAGTATCGGCATCGAGCAAGTCAAACACCTCTTCCACCAAATAATCCCAGAGATGAGCATGATTAAACTGGGAAACCGATTCGGCCGATTGCGCTAAGGTGCGTTTTTGATGCTGTGCTTGAAGGGCGATCAGTTGCAATGCCGATGGCCAGCCTTCCACATAGTTACGCAGATTATTCGCGGTATCTTCATCGATGCCATCGGCGACGCGCTGGTTGAAAAATCGTGTGGTCTCTTCGGTGTCGAAGGCCAACATCTCATTGCCAATCTCAATCATCAGATCGCGCACACGCAAGTTGGCTGTGCCCAGAGGTGGGTTGGCACGGCTGGTGACCACAAGGGTGAGGTTGTCTGGCATGTGTTTTAGGAAGAAACGCATCGCTTCGTGCACTTCTTCGTTGTTGATCACGTGGTAGTCATCCAGTACCACATAGCACTCTTGATGAAAGTCGACCATCTCAGCGAACACATCGCTAAACAGCGAGCGCAGGGAGGAAAACTGGCGCTTTTCTGCTAATTTTTGTGCATTGTTGCAGTTGCCATTAGTCGCTTTATTGAGTGCTTGCAGCAGGTAGTTAATGAAGCGGAAACCGTCGTTATCACTGTCATCGATGCTGTACCAACCCACGTTGGTTTTGTCTGCCAACCATTGTGCAGCCATGGTGGTTTTTCCGTAGCCAGCGGGAGAGCGGAACAGCACCAACTTATAGTAAGGGGCTTGTTGCAGCAGCTCTAACACTCTCGGGCGGACAATCGCATTATGCAGTCGGCCTGGACGTGTGAGTTTTGAAGGAATCCACATTCTAATACTTCCTTTTTATATTGGGTTTTTCATGGCAGAAAAACCGGATGTAGCCAGCGAACAAAAATTAGACAAAATGCTCGAATTGCTGGGCATGTTACGTTAAAGAAATCACCTCAGACTTTGATCCACTTCCTAATTCTCAAGAGTTGATGGTTTTGACGCCAACTACGCCCCAATTTTGTGAATTTGATCTATAAATTCTCCATCTGAATCGTTAAGTAAGAATGGCATTGCGCAATATTTTGCAACATTTTTCATAAACCAAAACTTTATTGTGATCGAATTTACAAAAATGGATTTTCTAAAATCGCTCTTCAACCTGGGCGTCATATTTGCCATCTAGAGTTATTAGTTGATGGCTGTGATCTCAATCACTGCAATCTGGTGTCTGAGTGGGAAAGGTGGGAGACGGATCACTAACAGTCCCCCAATCCCCCCTCTACGCCCTTGCCCCTCCTCCTGTAGAGGCTGAAAACTAGGAGGATGTTTATTCATTGCCATCCATGCACGATGTATCGCAGATGGATTAGAACCAAAAGTGAGATTTCGGTAATGAAACCTACTCAACAGAAACAGTTCGACAAAGTGTCGTTCCAAGAAAGTGTTAAAAAACACCTGTCAGCAACCTATGCACACACGCTTGAAAACGCAGATAGCCGCGCTTGGTATCTTGCAATGGGCCGTGCGTTAGCTGAGCTGACAACTTTTGATTTGCTTGCAACAGAGACAGACAAAAAAATCGTTGAAGCGAAAAGCGTCAACTACCTATCGCTTGAATTCTTGATTGGCCGTTTAACCGGTAACAACTTGATCAGCATGGGTCTGTACGAGCAGATCACCGAAGCGATGGCAGAGCTTGGCCAAAACCTAACGGATCTTCTTGAAGAAGAACGCGACCCATCATTGGGTAATGGTGGTCTAGGCCGTCTAGCAGCGTGTTTTATGGATTCTTTGGCGGCGCAAGAGTTCCCAACCGTGGGTTACGGCTTGCACTACGAATACGGTCTATTCAAACAATCCTTTGAAGCAGGTCGTCAAAAAGAAGCGCCAGACGCATGGCGCGGTGTAGAAGGCTACCCATGGGAAGTAGCTCGTCCTGAATTGGCTCAAGAGATTGGTTTCTACGGTCATGTTGAAGTCATCAACGAAGGTGGCAAAGAGCGCCGTCAGTGGGTACCAGGCATGCATGTTAAAGCCATGCCATGGGATCTACCGATCGTAGGTTACGAAAGCGATACTGTTTATCCGCTACGTTTGTGGGAATGTCAGGCGATTGCGCCATTCTCACTAGAGAGCTTCAATAACGGTAACTACTTTGAAGCGCAGCACGCACTGATCGACGCGGGCAACATCACCAAAGTACTTTACCCGAACGACAACCACGAAAAAGGCAAAACGCTACGTTTGATGCAACAGTACTTCCACAGTGCAGCATCGGTACGCGATATTCTTCGTCGTCATGAAGCGGCTGGCCACACATTGGCTTCGCTACCAAACTTTGAAACCATTCAGTTGAACGACACGCACCCAACCATCGCGATTCCTGAGTTGATGCGTATTCTGATTGATGAAAAAGGCCTAAATTGGGATGAAGCGTGGGCGATCAGCTCGAAGACATTTGCTTACACCAACCACACGCTATTGCCAGAAGCATTAGAAACGTGGAGCGAATCTCTGATTCAGCACCTACTTCCTCGTCACATGGAAATCATTTACGAAATCAACCACCGCTTCCTACAAGAAGTGCGTGCGAAGTGGCCTGGTGATGTTGCGAAGCAGCAGAAGCTTTCTATCATCCAAGAAGGTTTCCACCGCATGGTTCGCATGGCAAACCTGTGTGTGATTGGCTCTTACGCAGTCAACGGTGTAGCAGCGCTTCACTCTGAGTTGGTTAAACGTGACCTATTCCCAGAGTTTGATGAGCTTTACCCAACACGTCTACAAAACGTGACAAACGGTGTAACTCCACGTCGTTGGTTGAAATTCTGTAACCCAGGTTTGTCTGCACTGATCTCTGAGAAGATTGGTACGGATTGGCCTGCGCACCTAGAGCAGCTAGAAGGTGTTGCCAAGTTTGCTGATGACGCGAAATTCCAGAAGGAATACATGGCGGTTAAGAAGGCGAACAAAGAGCGCCTAGCGAACTGGGTGAAAGAGAACATGAACATCGATCTCGATACTAATGCGATCTTCGATGTGCAAATCAAGCGTCTACACGAGTACAAGCGTCAGCACCTAAACATGCTGCACATTTTGTCTCTGTACCACCGCCTACTGAACGATGCGAACTTCGACATGGCGCCACGCGTGGTGTTCTTCGCAGCGAAAGCGGCACCGGGTTACCACCTAGCGAAAGAGATCATTTTTGCGCTGAACAAGATTGCAGAGAAGATCAACAACGATCCACGTATCGGTAACAAGCTAAAAGTGGTCTTCATTCCTGATTACCGCGTGAGCATGGCTGAAATCATCATTCCAGCGGCGGATGTGTCTGAGCAAATCTCAACCGCAGGTAAAGAAGCATCCGGTACTGGTAACATGAAGATGGCACTGAACGGTGCGTTGACTATCGGTACTATGGACGGTGCGAACGTTGAGATTCGTGAAGAAGTGGGCGATGACAACATCTACATCTTCGGTCTAGAAGTGGATGGCGTAGAAGCGCTGAAAGCGAAAGGGTACAACCCATTCGACTACTACAACGCAGACCCACTACTGAAAGCGTCGATGGATCTTCTTCTTGGTGAAGAGTTCACTCCGGGTCAACCTGGCCTACTACGAGCGACCTTCGATAGCCTACTCGATGGCGGTGACCCGTACCTATGTCTTGCAGACTTCGCTTCCTATGTGAAAGCGCACGAAGCGATGGACAAACAGTACCGCGATCAAGCCGGTTGGGCGAAGAAAGCGATTCTGAACACCGCTTTGGTTGGCAAGTTCAGTTCAGACCGCTCCATTCGCGATTACGTGAACAACATTTGGAAACTCGAAGCTGTTCACCGTTAATCAACAAAACCAAGGTAGCCCAATGGCTGCCTTGGTCCTTTATCTACAGATAATGACTAGCAGCAAATAAACCCTACATTGAAGGTTTTCAGAAGTACCTTCGGAGAGAGCGATGAAAGAACAAACAGCATTAAAGAAAGTCGCAGAAATGGCACGATTAGCTGACAGCTATGTCAGCGCTTGGGGAGACGAAGCATTGGTCTCCGAAGAAACGCTACGCCGCCTGCTCAACTCTCTTGGCTATGACACTAGCAGCGATGAAAAACTACTGGCTTCAGCTGAGAAAAAACACAAGAAAGACGTATTAGCGCCAGTATTGGTATTGCGTGATGGCGATCCGGTGGAAGTGGAACTGAATCTTGGCACCAGTGCGCGTGAAAGCGAGTTCAACTGGCGTTTAGAAACAGAACAAGGAGAGGTACTGGAAGGCTATCTTCAGTCACAGATTGTTCGCGATGAACGTGCCGAGGGTGGCCCTCTAGTGTTTGCCCTGCCAAAAGATTTGGCTTGGGGTTATCACAAACTATACGTGAGCCGTAAGCGTCGTAAAGCACCGTATGAAATGGCGTTGATCATCACGCCACGCGCTTGTTTCAAACAAGATTCTCTAGAGTTGAACAAAAAGCTCTGGGGCCCAAGTATCCAGCTTTACACCCTACGCACCCAGCACAACTGGGGTATCGGTGATTTCGGCGATCTTAAATTGCTGGTGAGTGACATCGCATCTCGCGGCGGTGATTTCATCGGTCTGAACCCGATCCACTCGCTATTCCCTGCCAACCCAGAAGGCGCTAGCCCATACAGCCCATCGTCTCGCCGTTGGTTGAACATTCTTTATATCGATGTGAGCTCTGTTCCTGAGTTTGCGCTCAGTGCGGAAGCGCAACAGAAAGTTGGCAGCGCCGAATTCCAGCAGCGCCTGCAAAAAGCGCGCGAATCACATTGGGTGAACTACACCGAAGTGGCAGAGCTGAAAATGAGCGTATTGCCACTGCTGTTTGCGGAGTTTAAAACTCGCCATCTCGACAAAAACAGCGATCGTGCTCGCGCGTTCTTAGAGTTTGTGGAAGAAGGTGGTGACAGCCTCGTGCACCAAGCGGCGTTCGATGCATTGCACGCAGAGCTACACGCGCAAGATTCAAACGTGTGGGGCTGGCCAGTTTTCCCTGAGCAATACCGCCGCTTTGATTCTGCCGCGACGCAGAAATTCATCAAAGACAACCAAGAAAAAGTACACCTTTACATGTACTTGCAGTGGATTGCCGACGGCCAGATCAAAGAAGCGCAAGCGCTGGCTGAAGAGAAAGGCATGTCTGTTGGTCTCTACCGTGACCTTGCAGTCGGTGTGGCTGATTCTGGTAGCGAAACATGGGCAGATAACGGCAACCTAGTACTGGATGCTAGCATCGGTGCGCCACCGGATATCCTTGGTCCACTGGGGCAAAACTGGGGTCTGCCACCACTCAACCCTGAAGTGCTGCAAGCCACAGGTTATGACGCGTACATCAAACTGCTGCGTGCCAACATGAAACATTGTGGCGCACTGCGTATTGACCACGTACTTGGCCTTCTTCGCCTATGGTGGATTCCAAAAGGCGAAAAAGCGACAGAAGGGGCGTACCTCTACTACCCAGTCGAAGACATGCTAGCGATTTTGGCGTTGGAATCTCACCGTCATCAGTGCAGCGTGATCGGTGAAGACTTGGGTACGGTGCCAGATGAAATCGTTGATATCCTGCGTGATGCGGGCGTGCACTCATACAAAGTGTTCTTCTTCGAAACATCAAAAGAAGATGGCGGTTTCATTTCGCCAAAACACTATGCCGATCAGTCGATGGCGGCTTTGTGTACCCACGATATGCCAACGCTTCGCGGCTTCTGGCATTGCGATGACCTCAAAATGGGGCGTGAAATTGGCCTCTATCCAAACGAAGAGCAGCTCAATGGCTTGTTCGACGATCGCCTAAAATGCAAGCAAGGCATTTTGGATAGCGTGCGTTGGCATGGTTACTTGCCAGAAGGCATTGGCCACGATGCGCAATACGTGCCAATGGATGCGCATTTAAGTGAAGCATTGCAGTTGCATGTTGCAGCAGGCGCTTCCGCATTGCTCAGTGTTCAGCTGGAAGACTGGTTGCAAATGGACAACCCAGTCAACATCCCGGGCACGGTCGATGAGTACCCGAACTGGCGTCGTAAATTGTCGATGAACCTTGAAGAGATTTTCAGCCGTGAGGATGTGAATCGAATCGCTCGTCGTCTAACGGAAGTGCGCGCGCAAGCGAGCAAATAAGAGTGAACTCAATGAGATGACCCATATGTAATGACTTGATTTGCAGACAGAAACTACAGCCTGGGTCACTCTCTGTATACCAGTAAAATGGTAGAATGAGGTACCGTTATTATGCCCGCACCAATAGCGGGCATTTTTATTATTTGCGTACCTTGTGGATGAACAAGAATAAGTACGCGGTCGTGAATGAGGATTGTGTTCACAACGTTGGCTGTTTGGCGAGGGAAAAAAGGTTTGAAAAAATTAGTAAAAAGTAAAGTGAATCAGATGTTTGAGAAATTGTCTCAAGCCGCTTGTTCAGAGCCGTTTGCATTTTTAGGTCCATTTATCGACCCAAC
The DNA here is from genome assembly GCF_021852965.1 of Vibrio floridensis. Lineage (NCBI taxonomy): Bacteria > Pseudomonadati > Pseudomonadota > Gammaproteobacteria > Vibrionales > Vibrionaceae > Vibrio > Vibrio floridensis. The sequence continues at coordinate 299,025 of NZ_JAKGCY010000001.1, forward strand.
ACAAGGGGCACTGCGCGTCTGGATGCCGGGTGCAACGGGGGTGGCATTGGTATTAGAAGGCCAACCACGTATCGCGCTTGAGCGAGAAAAAGAGAGTGCCTTCATTCTCAAAGCCGATCTCAATCTGCATCTTACCCATTATCAATTGGCGATCGATTGGAATGGCGTCGAGCAACTTGTCGATGACCCATACCAATACCACGGTATCTACGCCGAGTATGACGATCTCCACACGCCGAAAACCATGTATCAACACATGGGCTCACAGTTCATGACGCTTGAGCGCGACGGCAAATCAATCTCAGGCATCCGTTTCTTGGTGTACGCACCGCATGCGACCGCAGTAAGTCTCGTGGGCTGTTTCAATGATTGGGATGGCCGACGCCATCCAATGCAGCGCCTTGATTACGGCATTTGGGGTCTATTCATTCCGGATTTAGCCGAAGGGGTGAGCTACAAATTCGAAATGAAAGGGCCGAAGGGTGAAGGCTTACCACACAAAGCTGACCCTTGGGGTTTCTACGCAGAGCAATACCCATCTTTTGCTTCCGTCACGTACGATCACGCTCGCTACCAGTGGCAAGATGCCCAATGGCAAACTCGCCCAGTGACCGAGAAACGCAAAGAAGCGCTCTCTTTCTACGAGCTGCATGCCGGTTCTTGGAAGCGCAACGAGCAAGGTGAATTCCTGAATTATCGCGAACTGGCCGCCGAGTTGGTGCCATATTTAGTGGATATGGGCTACACCCATGTTGAACTGATGCCTGTTTCTGAGCACCCGTTCTACGGCTCTTGGGGTTACCAGCCTGTGGGTCTCTTTGCACCAACCAGCCGCTATGGTTCACCCGATGATTTCAAATTCTTCGTCGATGCGTGTCACCAAGCGGGCATTGGTGTGGTATTGGATTGGGTGCCTGCGCACTTCCCATCGGACGATCACGGCTTGGCCAATTTTGATGGTACGCCATTGTTCCACGACCCAGATCCACGCCGTGGCTGGCACCAAGACTGGAACTCGTTTATCTACGATCTTGGCCGCGAGCAAGTACGCCGTTTCTTGGTTTCTAATGCACTGTATTGGTTTGAGCAGTTCCATATCGATGGTATTCGGGTGGATGCGGTGGCATCGATGCTGTATCTCGATTATTCACGCAGCCATGGCCAGTGGATACCGAACATGGATGGCGGCAACGAAAACTACGATGCGATTGCCACCCTAAAATGGATGAATGAGGAAGTGTACAAATACTTCCCGAATGCGATGACGATTGCGGAAGAGTCGACCGCTTTCCCTGGCGTGTCCGCACCGACCTTTATGGGCGGTTTGGGCTTTGGCTTTAAGTGGAATATGGGGTGGATGCACGATAGCCTTTCTTACATCAAAGAAGAGCCTGTTCATCGTAAATACCACCACAATACCCTCACGTTCCCGCTCGTTTACGCTCACAGTGAGAACTACGTCTTGTCGCTTTCCCACGATGAAGTGGTGTACGGCAAAGGCTCTATTCACAACAAGATGCCAGGTGATGAGTGGCAGCAAACCGCCAATTTACGTGCGTATTTTGGTTACATGTATGGTCAACCGGGCAAAAAACTCAACTTTATGGGCGCGGAAATTGGCCAAACGGCAGAGTGGAATCACGATGACCAACTGCAATGGTTCTTGCTCGATTTCCCCCGTCACCAAGGCGTGCAAGCCTTGACGCGTGATCTCAACCACTTGTATCGAAATGAAGCGGCGCTGCACGATCAAGATTGCATTCCAGCCGGTTTTGAGTGGCGTTTACAAGATGCTGCCGAACAGAGCATTATTGCGCACGAGCGTATCAGTGAAGCAGGCGAGCGTATCTTGGTGGTGAGTAACTTTACCCCTGTGCCACGTGATGAATTCCGCTTAGGCGTGCCAAACAAAGGCCGCTACCAATTGCTGCTCAACACCGACGACAGCAAATACGCAGGCAGCGGCTACGAGGTTGTAGTAGACGTCAAGAGCGAAGCGGTGGTCAGTGAAGATTTAGCCCAGTCGATTGTGCTGCGCCTACCACCACTGTCGACCCTGTTCTACAAACTTAGTTAACGATTTGTTCCTTCTGGAATGAACGGTGAGGGAGGTTAAACACCTCCCTTTTTTGTTTGTTTTTTGCTCAAAAATACATTGCAGGATCTATGCATTTTTTTATCCTCAGTTATAATTCGCGCTCGCGATACCTAAGCGGCTTTTAACAAGCAACAGAAGCCTTTTCGCTATCGATTTTTCACCAGTAAACCGTGGCGATTCGATCACTGATGACTGGCACCAATCAACACTGGAAGCAAAGCAAGTAATGACAGTTCAAACGTTTACGCCAAACCAAACCACGACGTTGGATACGGCCAAAAAAACCATCGAGCAACAGAGCCAAGAGTTAACGCCAAGCGGCGGTAACAAAATCGGTTTCGTCTCATTAGGTTGTCCCAAAAACCTCGTTGATTCTGAACGAATCCTGACGCAACTTCGCACCGAAGGCTATGAAATCGTCAACAGCTACCACGATTCGGACGTGGTGATCGTCAACACTTGTGGCTTTATTGATAGCGCAGTTCAAGAGTCGCTCGACACTATCGGTGAAGCGCTTAAAGAGAACGGTAAAGTGATCGTGACCGGTTGCTTGGGCGCGCGTGAAGATGAAATTCGCGAAGTGCACCCGGGCGTTTTAGGCATTACGGGCCCACATGCGTATGAAAACGTGTTAGAGCACGTACATCAGTTTGCGCCAAAGCCAGAGCACAACCCGTTTACCAGCCTAGTGCCTGACCACGGCGTGAAGCTGACGCCAAAACACTATGCTTACCTAAAAATATCGGAAGGCTGTAACCACCGTTGTACCTTCTGCATCATCCCGTCCATGCGTGGTGACTTGGTCAGCCGCCCGGTGGGAGAAATCCTCAGTGAAGCAGAACGTCTGAAAAACGCAGGGGTGAAAGAGCTATTGGTGATCAGCCAAGACACCAGTGCCTACGGTGTGGACAGCAAACACAGCCTGGGTTTTGCTAACGGTTCTCCAGTGCGTCAAAACATCAAAGCGCTGAGTGAAGAGTTGGGCAAAATGGGCATTTGGGTGCGCCTGCACTACGTTTACCCATACCCACATGTGGATGATTTGATCCCGCTGATGGCGGAAGGAAAAATCCTGCCTTACTTGGATATTCCATTCCAGCACGCCAGCCCGAATGTACTTAAAGCGATGAAGCGCCCTGGCCGTGCGGAACGCACGCTCGATCAAATCAAAAAATGGCGCGAGATCTGCCCAGAGTTGGTGATTCGCTCAACCTTTATCGTTGGTTTCCCAGGCGAAACGGAAGAAGATTTCGAGATGCTGCTAGAGTGGCTAAAAGAAGCGCAACTGGATCGTGTGGGCTGTTTCAAATACTCACCAGTAGAAGGGGCGGCTGCAAACGACATTGATGATCAGATCTCAGAAGAAGTGAAGCAAGAGCGTTTTGAGCGTTTCATGCTGGTTCAACAAGAAATCAGCGCGGCGAAGCTACAAAAACGCATTGGCAGAACCATGAAAGTGATCATCGATGAAGTAGACGAAGAAGGCGCGATTGGCCGCACCTACGCGGATGCACCAGAAATCGATGGTTTAGTTTACCTAAACGGTGAAACCAGCCTCAAAGCAGGCGAGTTGGTGGATGTGCTTATCGAGCACGCTGACGAATACGACCTATGGGGCTCGTTGGTTAGCGCCTAATCTCGCTGTGTTACGTCACACCGACAAAGAGCCGATGATTCGGCTCTTTGTTTTTTTCTGTCACTCTCTGTCTACGGTTAGTTGAGCATTGGTACGGTCGACAGCAACAGCAGTAATGCCATGCTGATATTAAAGCTCTTTACTCGGGTATGCGTGGTGAGCCAGCGCTGTAACTGAGTTCCTGCCGCGGTCCAAAAGCTGACCGAAGGCAGATTGGCCAAAATGAATACCCCAGCGATCAAAACCAATTCCCACCATTGACTCCCGGTGCTGTAAACGCTGACTGCCGTCAGGGCCATGGTCCAGCCTTTTGGGTTCACCCACTGGAAACTTGCCGCTTGCAAAAAACTCATCGGTTTAAAATCTTTTCGCTCACTGGCTTTGCCGCTGAAAGCAATCTTCGCCGCCAGATAAACCAAATAGCTCAAACTGAGGTACTTAAGGATTTGGTGCGAGAGTGGGTAGCTGTGAAAAAGCCCCATCAAGCCCACACCAATGAGCATCACCATCACCGCAAAGCCAAGCGTAATGCCGAGCATGTGCGGAATGGTACGAACAAACCCGACATTGGCGCCGGAGGTCATCAACATAATGTTGTTGGGACCGGGGGTAAACGTCGATACAAAGGCAAACAGCGCCAAGGCGCTGAGCTGAGACAGCTCCATTTTTTCTCTCCTACACGTTGATAATTGTTTTCTGACCGGTCAACACAATCATAGGTAGTTATCGTCGCAATTTTGTGCTTTTATTTGATCATCAAGCCGACACTGCGCAAGAAAATTTCACTATGGATAGATTTGACGAAAAAATATTGCACGCCCTCAAGCGTGATGGCCGAATTTCAAATGTAGAGCTCTCAGAAAGGGTTGGATTGTCGCCTTCCGCGACTCTGCGCCGCGTGCAGGAGCTGGAGCGAAAAGGGGTTATCAAGGGGTATCGTGCGGTATTGGATAGCAACCAATTGGGGATCGGTTTTGTCGCCTACGTGTCGATTGGTTTGGCATCGCACAGCAAAAAAGCGCAGCAAGAGTTTGAAGATCACGTCCGCTTCGTTGATGAAGTGGTGGAATGCCACAACATTACCGGCGCCAATGAGTATTTGTTACGGGTAGAAACCAAAGATCTCGTCGCGTATAAGAAGTTTCACGCCGATGTGCTGGGTGAATGCGAGCAGGTAAAATCCATCACCACCATGGTCGTGATGGATTCGCCGAAAGATGAGCGTTAACAAATCGTGCCGCCAGTGTGTTTGGTGTCTTGTTCTGTTTCAAGGCAGGTCATCATCATAATTTCCAAGCCATGTACCAATGTCTCTAAGCTCATACTCGGTTGGTTGGAAGCACTGGCTTGCTCTGGCAGCAGAGGGATGTGGACAAATCCACTGCGAATTGCGCGTGTGTGCAAATGATGCTGAACACCGTAGAAAAGGTGATTGCACACAAACGTGCCTGCGCTGTGAGAGAGTTGGCACGGGATGCCTGCTTGTTGCAGCGCGTGGGTGATCGCCTTCACGGGTAAGGTCGAAAAATAGGCAGCAGGGCCCGTTGCTATGATCGGCTCGTCCACCGGTTGATGACCGGCATTGTCTTCGATGCGATAGTCATCCAGATTAATCGCAACACGCTCAGGAGTGATGGCGCAACGCCCTGACGCTTGGCCAATCATGAGTACTAAATCTGGTTGATGTGTTTCAACGGCTTGCAGCACTGTCTCGATCGCTTGGTAGCGAACCACAGGCACTTCACAGCCAATGATCTCCACCTGTGGCAAAGCGCGCGAAGCCATTTGCTTGACCAACTCCAGTGAGGGGTTGATTGATTCGCCACCAAATGGCTCAAATCCGGTGAGTAGTACCTTGCGCATAGAAAATATCCTTTAGACAACTGCTTCGCATAGAAAACCGCTCTGCACTATGCATCAAATCCGTCGGCTTGCCAATGAATCCGCCATAAACCTTGCCGAGTCAATTTGAAGTGACTCGAAAATGTTTGTTACACCAATCTCCGTGCTACAAAACGTCTGGAAAGCAAGTAGCAAACTCGCGACAAAAACACCCGACAATTTGCCCTATCCACACTATGAAACAGACATCCTGCTAGCTTTATTACACCCGAATAAGATCGGGATTAGAGGTTCTGTTACCCAAACTACGGGGAGTTGCAGGTAGGTGGCAAGTGAATGAGCGTAGCCAACGCCACTGCGGCATCAAGTAGCACGGGTATACTCTCCCGTATGCCGTAGAGGGAGTGACAATCACAAAAGGAAATAGGATGAAAAAAGCACTTTCTTTTTCGCTGGCTGGTGCCAGTGTTCTTGCCGCGTTAAGCACCTTTCAGGTTCAGGCTCACGGTTGGGTTGAATACCCAAGTGCCAGACAAAATACCTGTTATGAAGATGGCGGTTTTTGGACCAATGAGATCCCAAACCAAGCATGTCAGGCGGCGTTTGACGCCTCTGGCGCTTACCCATTTGTGCAACGCAGCGAAATTGCCGCGAACGTACCGAATTACCGCGATATGGCGCATGTCAAAGCGATCGTACCGAATGGCGAGCTTTGTTCAGCGGGTGATTCTGCCAAAGCGGGATTAAACATACCTTCACCCTATTGGCAGCGCACGTCAATCACGCCAGATGCGAACAATCAAATTGAACTGGTGTTCTTTGGTAAAGCGCCGCACAACCCTTCTTACTGGGAATTTTACTTAACCAAGCCGAGCTACGATGCGTCTTTGCCGTTGACTTGGGATGATCTGGAGCTGATTGACACCGCAGGTGACATTTTTGTCGATGAGCAAAAACGCTACCGCATGAAAGTGACCTTCCCGGCGGACCGCAGTGGTGATGCCATTCTCTACACACGTTGGCAGCGCATTGATGTGGTTGGTGAAGGTTTCTATAACTGCAGTGACATTACCTTGAGAAGCGGAGGCACAACACCACCAACAGACCCAACCGATCCACCAACGGAACCAGGCAACAACCTCAGCGTACTTGGCTATTTCGTACCACAAGGTTTTGGCCCTGTTGAATCCGGTGATACGGTTCGCTTGCGTACCTTTGACGCGACTGGCGCTGAGCAGGTGGACATCTCATTGGCTATTTCTGCCAACAACACCGGCACTTGGGCTGCGGAGCTGGCGGGGCAATTTAATGGTCAACAACATAAAGATTGGTACATCGGCATTTGGCACCAAGAGATGAACCACTACATGTACGACAGCAGCAATGTGTTTGCTAACCAAGTGCATGCACCTAGCGCTAACTTTAGCTACGCGCTTTCGTTGATCAAAGCGGATACCACGCCTCCAACGTTACCCACCAACGGTTGGAGTAAAGAGAAAGTGTATGTCGCGGGCGATGTGGTAAGCCACAATGGTCGTGAGTGGACGGCAAAATGGTGGACAACGGGTGAAGAGCCGGGAACCACGGGTGAGTGGGGCGTTTGGCGTTAAGCGATTGTTCTGCTTCAACACTGAGGAGGCTGCGGCCTCCTTTTTGCTAAGAGAATCTCGTCTAAGCTACGATGATTTGCGATTGTCTATGCCTTACTAGAGTTGAGTTTATAAATGGCATTGCGCTACTGAATTTGCTAGTTATAGGTTTGAAAGCTAAAATGACGACATTAGACATGTTGTTAGAGTATCGCGATGAAAAATGATAAGAAAGAAGTGAGCACAACAGATACCGAGCGTCGTTTTGTACCTAAAGCGAGAAACTTTAAAGTTAGTGCGTCTTATGAAGGGCTTACTTCAAGCGGTAAGCAAAAAACATTGGAGGCACTAAAGCGCCAGTATGCGAGATAAGTACGGCGCAGAGCAGGATCATTATTGCTATCCAGATTCCAACACTCTTGTTAACTTGCTTGATATCCGTGATAGCGACGAATTAGACACAGCAGAAGTTGCATTTTCTGAACTTAGGTATATCGAATATTCGAGTTCAGTGTTAACACTGGAAGAAATGGATATCACTCATTTCAAACACCTTCATTGGGTTCTTTTTCAGGATGTATATGGGTGGGCTGGAGAGTTTCGAGATGTTGATATAAGTAAAGGTAGTTCTCGTTTTGCTCATTGTGATTTTATAGAGCGTAGTCTTGTAAAAGAGTTGGGACGTATTCCTCAGTTAAGGCATAGCAAGGATCGCATTTCAGCTGTACGGCTTATTGCTGATATCTTTTGTGAAATTAATGTTATTCACCCATTCCGAGAAGGCAATGGTCGAGCAACACGTTTCTTTTTTGAAGAACTGGTTTTTATTGCTGGCTATGATATTAATTGGCCAGAGATATCAAAAGAAGAGTGGGTTGAGGCCAACATACAAGGCTTTTTGGGTAATACATCATTTCTTGAATCTATTTTTGATATCGCAATCAGTGGTGATAAATATCACTCTACTAACTAATTATATACTACGCATATCGAATACTAGCCGGTTCGATTTTGCTTAGACTAAGTTGAATATTATTCCGGTTTACTACACTACTCATCCCTGCGGCGCAACTCTCTCCCATTGAAAATACGCTTCGTCTGCCAGTGCCAGCATTGGGCGATCTTCATCGGTATCGCCATAGGCATAAATGCGCGGGTATTGGTCGATATCGCAATGTGCTTTGACTCTGGCAACTTTGCGGGTTTTGCTGCAATCCCCATTGAGGTAGGTACCAGTTAATGCGGTGTGGTGGATTTTCATTTCGCTGCAAAGCAATTCAATACCTTGGGTTTGACACCAAGGCGCAAGGTAAAGGTCGAGCGAAGCGGAGACCAAGATAATACGGTCGCCTTTGGCTTGGTGCCACGCCAGTTTTTCCATTGCTTCTACTCGGAGGTAATGAGGAATCACCTCAGCTGCAAAATGTTCCCCCAACTGTTGCAGTTGATGGGCATCGCGGCCACGGAAAGCCACCCAACTGGCAATCGGGCGCATTACATGTGCAGGCAACAGCTTGAGTTTGTATAGGGCATAAAACGGCATGATCACGAGCCGACCTAGCCATTTGCGCTTGGGAGACGCGGAGTGCTGCAAAAAGAGCGAAAACATATCTTCATGAGTGATGGTGCCATCAAAATCAAACAGAGCGAGATGCATGCGAATACCTAAGCGAAGGGGATAGCTGTTTATAGTGATAGGTAATGGAAAGCGCAAGTATTTCTGTTGTGTCATAGCAATATCGCTTTGCTCTCTAAGTTTGAGTCACTCATGACTCAAATATAAATAGAACAGAAATTAAACTTTTAGATCAGTCATAGAATAGAAAATGGCTTTTCCAGACAATATGCCTAAACAGTAACTAGGTAGTCATATGAAAATACAACACAAACTAACAATTCCTGTAGGCATTATTTTGCTGACGTTTTTGTTGGTCTCTTTTATTAATTATTCGCTGTCTGAAAAACAAGCCAAAATTGCCGATGATATTAACAATGGTATGTATCCGGTGGTTATGAGCCTAGAAGATGCCTATCGAGATTTATACCAAGCAAGCAATGCTGCTCAAGGATTGTTGCTATCGACGTCTGAGGAAGAGCTGGCATACCATACCGAAGAGTTTGAATTTAATGGATACAAAGCGATTCCACGTATCAAAAAAGTGCAAACATTAATCGACTCCCAACTTATCCCTTCAACAATGCAACGTGAATTAGATCGACTGGTCAATTTAACACAGAGTTGGATCTCTCTTTACGAGCCCATATTTAAGCGGCCTGAGTTCGCAGCGGCTTATTATGCTGATAATAAAGAGAAAATACACGATGAGTTTGTGCTGATGCGTGCTCAACTCAAAACCCTGAGTAATGCCATTGATGATGAGTTGATGTTGCTCAATCAGCAATATGTTGAACGCCAGAACTTTGTCGACAACGTGATCCTCATGGGTCTGGTGGCGGTGGTGATCAGCGTGTCGTTTGCCTACTGGGTGATTCAGCGTTTTGTGATGAAACCGATGCGACAAATTCAGGTAGCGATGCGCGATATTGCGGAGGGGGAAGGGGATCTTTCTCGCCGTATCGACATTCGCAGCCACGATGAATTGGGCGAGCTTGCGCACTCCTTCAACCAATTTACCAGCCGCATTCATAACACTATTGACGAGGTAGTAGCGGCAACGCAAAGCGTGCGCAGTAACATGCATTTGATTTTGCAATCGACACAGAAAATCAGCCAGTTTTCTCATGGGCAGCAGCACGAAAGCCATACGGTTGCGGCAGCAGTGAACGAGATGCAAGCCACCAGCCAATCCGTGAGTGACAGCGCGAGTGATGCGGCGGATTCCAGTTCGCAAGCCAGCCAGCAAGTGGCTCAAGCTCAACACACAGTGCAGCAGACGGTGGCGTCGATCGAGCATCTTGCCAGCGAAATAGAGACAGCGACGCAAGTGATTCATCGTTTGGACTCACAAGTAAGCAACATTGCCTCAGTGTTGGATGTGATTCGTGGCATCGCTGACCAAACCAATTTGTTGGCGCTTAACGCGGCGATTGAAGCGGCACGTGCGGGTGAGCAAGGGCGCGGTTTTGCCGTGGTGGCGGACGAAGTGCGCTCTTTGGCGAGTCGTACATCCGACAGTACGGGAGAAATTCAGGCGATGATTGAACGCTTACAGCAAGGCGCTCAAGAGGCGGTGGCAGTGATGTCGCGCAGCGTGTCTAGCCGTGAAGAAACGCTGCATAAAGCGAGTTATGCGACTGATTCCTTAGCGCAAATCGGTGCATCTATTCTTCACATGAACGACATGAACAGCCAAATCGCTTCTGCTGCAACTCAGCAAAGTACGGTGAGCGCCGACATAAACCTGAATGTGCAGAACATTGCTGACAGTTCAAAACAGATGGTCAGTATGGTGGCGCAGGTACAACAAGCGTGTGAGAGTCTAGACTCCCAATGTGAGCAGCTGGATACGTTGTTGGGACGATTCAAAATCTAGTCAGTAGAGAAGCAAGTCAAGCGCTGCGAAAGCGTATTTTGCAGCGCTTGAGTGGTAGAAAAGACGGATCACTCGATTTTGGCGTAGTGGTCCACCGCGAAGCTGAAAACAACCTTCATCATGAAAAACAGCGAGCAGGCCAAAAACCAAGGTTCCAGCGGTAACATAGTTAAGAGTAATAACCCGTAACACAATAGGTTTGCCGCAACGATCAATTGAAGTCGATGCCCCTTGAGTGCATTGATGATGAGAGCGGCTGCAATGGTGCTACCCCATACAATCCAAGCGTTCAGTAACGAACCTCCGAGCAGCCAAGCAATCACAACAATATGAAAATGAATGGCGATAAAGGTGTATCGACTACTCGGACGAGCGGCGTAATATTGGTTTGTACCTTTAGTGAAGTTAGCCACGCAGCCAGCCAGCACGTCAGCGATGACAACAAAGCCCACAACGATCTTCCAATTAAGCTCCGAAGACGTTGGTAAATAGAGTTGCCAATAAATGAGGAAAGTGCCAGCGATAGCGAAAGCGAACACACTGGCAATTTCAAATACGGTTTGCCGCTCACCGAAAACATCATGCAGGGACTTAGGTACTTGAATCTCAGCCATCATTGGCTCCTGTCAATTAAGGTTGTGCGACCACTATCAAATAGCTACCAATGATAAATCAATCTTGTTTATCGCGTTACTTTGGTTGCATGGTTTATGTTTGTGATGGGGCACAGTTTGGCGGTTCCTTGGGGTAGGTTGGACGTGCATAGAGATCGCGAAACGACAAATAGTGACGATTAGGCGTATAGTGTCTCTGATTTGGCCCACACTGAAAGGGTCACCCATTTTCATTGCCAGCAAAACGGCAATGTCACGCTCAATAGGAATCCAGTATGAACTCATTATTCAGGCAGCAATGTTATCTGCTCGGGGAATGGCGCGGTGCGCCGCAAACCATGACCATTACCAATCCTTTTAACGATGAAGTGATTGGTACGGTGCCGAATATGGGGGAAAAGGAGACCCAAGAAGTGATCGCGGGTGCAGACAAAGCGTTTCAGCAGTTTAAAGCACTCACGGCACAAGAACGGGCCAATCTGCTGCATTGTTGGCATCAGTTGATCCTAGAACACAGCGATGAGTTGGCGCACATCATGACGTTAGAACAAGGTAAGCCATTGGCTGAAGCGAAGGGAGAAGTGCTTTATGCCGCCAGTTTTATTGAATGGTTTGCTGAAGAGGCGCGCAGAGCCTATGGCACGCTCGTGCCAAGCCACAAAGCAAACGCCAAGATTTTGGTGACCAAAGAGCCGATCGGCGTGGTGGCCGCGATTACCCCTTGGAACTTCCCTGCGGCGATGATCACCCGCAAGTGTGGCCCTGCCTTTGCAGCGGGTTGCCCGGTGATTTTAAAACCCGCGCCGGATACCCCTTTTACCGCACTTGCACTGGCTGTGCTGGCGGAAAAAGCGGGTTTTCCTGCTGGGGTATTTAACGTGATCACCGGTGATGCGGTTGCGATTGGTGGCGAACTGACCAGTAACAAGCGCGTTCGTAAATTATCGTTCACGGGCTCAACGCCGGTAGGCAAACTGTTGATGCGTCAATCGGCAGACAACATCAAAAAGCTCTCTCTTGAATTGGGTGGCAATGCCCCGTTTATCGTCTTTGAAGATGCCGATTTGGATGCCGCCGTTGAGGGGGCAATGATCGCCAAATTCCGCAATGCCGGGCAAACCTGCGTCTGTGCAAACCGCCTTTATGTTCAACGTTCGGTCTATACAGAGTTTTGTGAAAAATTGGTGGAGAAAGTCTCAGCACTTAACGTGGGCAATGGTTTTGACCAAGGCGTTCATCTTGGCCCGCTGATCAACGATGCCGCAGTCGCCAAGGTGGTGCAACACGTCGAAGATGCCCAAAGCAAAGGGGCGCACATTGAATGTGGCCAATTGCCCATGGCAGGCAGTCGACTTGTGCAGCCTTTGGTGCTCAGTGGCGTGACGGATGAGATGTTGGTGGCGCAGGAGGAAACCTTTGGCCCAATGGCACCACTGTTTGTCTTTGATAGCGAAGAGGAAGTGCTGGCGCGTGCCAACAACACCGATTTTGGCCTCGCGGCGTACTTCTATACACAATCGCTCTCACGAGCTTGGCGCGTGTCGGAAGCGCTTGAAGCGGGCATTGTCGGTGTTAATGAAGGATTGATTTCCACCACCGTTGCGCCGTTTGGTGGAGTGAAAGAATCGGGCTTAGGGAGAGAAGGTTCATTCCTTGGCATGGATGATTACATGGAAAGTAAGTACATCCTGATGGGGTTATAAAAGGCGTGATTGAGGCGGGTACTGAGCTCAGAAAAGATATATAACCGATCGTTCTAGTTAAGACGAGTTTCGTTGGAAAGTATTCCTTTTAATTTGAGGTCTAAGGACTGATATTAAACAGGTAATTACCTCCAAACCAAAAAAGGACACATCATGGCAAATACCTATACTCCTCCAGCAGTCTGGACCATGAATGAAGAAAACGGCGGTCAGTGGGCGAGCATCAACCGTCCAGATTCGGGTGCGAGATTTGAACGCGAGCTGCCAGTTGGCTCACACCCACTCCAGCTTTACTCTATGGGTACACCCAATGGTCAGAAGGTGACCATCATGCTGGAGGAGTTGTTGGCTCTTGGCGTGAAAGAAGCCGAATACGATGCGCACATCATCAAGATTGGCGATGCGGATCAGTTTTCATCGGGCTTTGTGGCGGTGAATCCAAACTCAAAAATTCCCGCCTTGGTTGACCGCTCCGTGGCTGAGTCGATCAATGTGTTTGAGTCGGGTCATATTCTGCTTTATCTCGCCGAGAAGTTTGGCAAATTGCTGCCTACGGATTTAGCGGCGCGCACTCAAGTCATGAACTGGCTATTCTGGCTGCAAGGTTCAGCTCCCTACTTGGGCGGTGGTTTTGGCCATTTTTATGCTTACGCACCAGAGAAATTTGAGTACCCGATTAATCGCTTCACTATGGAAGCCAAGCGTCAACTTGACGTGCTGGATAAGCAATTGGCGAAACATCGTTACCTCGGCGGCGATGAATATTCGATTGCTGACATTGCCGTTTGGCCTTGGTATGGCAACCTTGTGCTGGGCAAACTGTACAATGCGGCTGAGTTTTTAGACGTGGCGAGCTACCAGAACGTGGTGCGTTGGGCGAAAGACATTGAACAACGTGACGCAGTAAAACGTGGCCGTATCGTCAATAAAACCTGGGGCGAATCGTGGGAGATGGTGGAAGAGCGTCACAGCGCCAGTGACATCGATCAAGCGTTAGCCAGCCAAGCTTGATCATCCTGTCTATTTATTCAAAAGCCTCTGAAATCAGAGGCTTTTCTTTTACGCTGTGTTTTTTGTGGCCAGTTAGGCCGTTAACGTGGTCGGCGGTGAAAGCGACATCGTGGTCTGCGTTTCCGCTTGCTCGCACGGTGTTGAGAGTTGTTGTTCAGAATCTTCAACACTGATTTGGTAGCAAGTGTTGAGATTGCGCGCGAGATGATCGTAAACATCGGCATCCAACTTACTCTGTATCACCATCGGCCGCATGATGTTGGTGATCTCTTGTGGCGACAACTTGTTGCGATAGGGACGGTTTTGCGACAGTGCTTGAAACACATCGGCAATGGCGATAATACGTGATGGGAGATCGATCTGCTCAGCCGTTTTTCCGTACGGATAGCCACTACCATCTAACCTTTCATGGTGATTAGACGCCCATTCGCTAAGTTTCGAGTTGGGGAATATCATTTTTAACGCAACATCGGTATCGACGGTGTGCCGTCTGATGTGAATATATTCGTTTTCCGTTAGAGGTCCTTCTTTATGCAAGATCTCGTCTGGGGTTCTCAATTTGCCAATGTCATGCACCAATCCAGCCACGTAGATCAGCTTGCTGGTCGATTTTGGCAACCCCATTCGATTGGCAAGATATTCACTGAGTTCTGCCACTTTGAGTGAATGCTGATAGGTGAAGGGGCTTTTCGCATCGACAATGCCTGCAATAAACCGCCCGAGCTGAGTTAAGGCCGACAACGAGAGGTCTTGATGTAGCCATTTGAGCTGGTTGAATGAAAATGGGATGGTTTCAATGTGGGTCGCATCCATCGCAAACCAAAATCCGTCTTTGTGAATCAAAGTAATCAACGCATCAACAAACGTAGGACAAAATAAGCTCCCTTTATGCAGAGTGAGCTCCTCGGTGATCGCTTTTTTGTACAAAGTGATGAGATCCTGATGGGTGTTTTTCAGATATTTTGCGCGTAAAAAATCCAGCCGGTCCGCCAAGTAAATGAGAGCAGCAACATCTTTTTCATAGGGGCTGATAGGGGCGTGCTGTAAATGAAGCCAGTCGGTATGGTGGTAGAGAATGATGTTAGAAAATTGAGCCAGTAACTCACACTGCTCGAGGGCTTGAAAGCCGATGTGGCAGTGATGCTCACTTTCACTGGGCAGCATATCGCTAATCAGGTGGGAATGTTCTGTGGTTTGTGAAACGCCACAATCATGAATCAGCCCAGAAAGAAAACAAAACTCTTGCTTTTTCTTTTCCCAGCCAAGTACTTGTGCACATTGATAGGCGATGTAAGCGACACGATGATTATGATTTAAATCATCAACACCAACGTAATCGAGTGCGCGTGCCACCCATATCAAGGCGTGTTTGAGATCGACGCTAAACGCATCTCTACTCACGGGTTTGATGGCTTCCATATACCGCTCCTAGCCGAGTGACATTGTTGCTAAACTTATATGAGTCTTATTGCTTAAATCTTAGTCCAATAGTAGGTTTTCAGCCAATTTGACCTTAGTCGCATCCTAAGGAAAAACTAATTTTGTATTTCGGTGGAAATGTCCCGTTGGCGTAATTGAAGCTTCGAAATGCGCTTAGTAAGGGTATAAATGCGTTTGAGTGTTTCCACCCATTCCATTTCATAACGAAAAATGCGCAGACGGTTGGGTTGCTCTTCCGATAAACGCTGCGCTTGGTGCGCTAACACTGCGTCAATCAGTGAATTCAGTTCACGTTTGGCATTCAAAACCAACTGGGCCGTGGCGGGATCATCGCGACGAATGGCGTTAACGCAGTCGAGCAAAGTTCGGTTCACTTTGTCTTGCACGGTATCTAAGGTGGTGCGCATTTGTGGGCTTATCACAATATCGTCGTTGAGCGCCTTGTAAGCCAATGGTAATAAAGAATTCACCACCAAATCCGCGATGCTTTCCAGTTGGTCGGTGATGCTGATCAGCTTAATTTGCCGCGCGCTTTGCGCATCGGAGAGCGGCTCGCGACGCAGGCGACCCAAATAAGACAAGATCGTGCTGTGCAGTTGATCAACCTCTTCTTCAATCGATTCAATCTGGTTGAGTGTCTCGCGCACCATTTGAGTTTCTTGTGCATCTTTGCACTTTGGTGCCAATGGCGGCAGCATGTTGAGCATATTACACACCCTTCTGCCAACTCGCCCGAGCTCGAGTTGCGCTTGGTCGAGCGCGATATCGGGTGTAGGCAAAAAGGCGTCGTTGATGTATTTGGTTTGAACGGTGGCTTCGCTTTTTTCGGTTGACGTATGAGGCAAGAGCTTGCGAACCAGCCAAACAAATACGCTAGCAAACGGAAGCATGATCAAGGTGTTTAACACATTAAACAGAGTGTTGGCATTAGCGATTTGTCGCGGCAGTTCAGCGGCCATTCGCTCTGTCCCCAAGAGCTCAGGATGAAGCGGAGATAGCATGATCGCCAGCTCGCTCAATACGCTGATCAGAGGTAGCCAAATAATCACGCCTATGACGTTAAAAATGATGTGAATGGTCGCGGCCTGCACCGCCTCTCTTGGTTTACCTATTGCTGCCAACACAGCAGTAACACAGGTACCAATATTGGCACCCATTGCCAATGCAATCCCGGTTTCGAGTGGAATAAAACCTTGGCCAGCAAGCACAATCACAATCCCTGTGGTGGCAGATGAAGATTGGACCAAAGCCGTAAAGGCTGCGGCAATCAAAATTGCCAGCAACAAGTTATCCATGTGCGCCATCAAATCAATAAAGGGTTGATAGCTTCGCAGCGGCGCCATCGCTTCACTCATCAAATTCATTCCAAGAAAGATCAAACCGAGGCCAAACAGCATATTGCCGTAGTGTTGAGTGGTTTCCTTTTTTGAGGTGAAAAACATCATAAAACCGATCGCCACCATCACCAATGCCGCCTTGGTGACTTTGAAGGCGATGATTTGCGCGGTGACCGTGGTGCCGATGTTGGCTCCCATGATGACGCCGACCGCTTGTGGTAGAGACATTAATCCGGCAGAAATAAAACCGACCAGCAGCACCGTGGTCACTGATGAAGATTGAATGATCGCTGTAATGCCCGTGCCCGTCAGTACCCCTGCGACACGGTTGGTGGTGAGTTTGGCCAGCCACTGTTTCATCTTATTGCCTGCGGCGCGTTTGAGCGCATCAGACATTTTTTCCATGCCGTAGAGGAAGATCGCCAGCCCACCTAAAAGCCCGACCGTCATCGGCAGATAGTCGATTTCTTGCGCGCCAGAGGCGGCCAATAAAGGGAAGGAAGGAAATGAAGCCAGCACGAAAAGTACTGAGCGAGGAAAAGCAAACACACGGCTTAAACTCATCATAGCAACCACTCAAATTGTTTTAATTATCACTAATAAGAATAGACAGGTTTCGCATGGCAAGGGGAAAAGCTTGTTCGCCGATTTCTGCGACTGATCTCCTGAAAAAAGGTTATCGTATCTATATAAAATAGGTTGAATAGATGGATGGCGATATATTCTGTAGATAAATTATTACTAGGGACGAGATTTATGCGAAGTATGTTGTTCTTCCCAGCATTACTACTGTCAGGTTGTGCTTTAACCCCCAACTCCACGCCATTACAACAAGATGCCAACTGGACAGTTGGTCAGTTACCCAATGGCATGAAATACCACATTTACCCCACAGATGATCAGGAGATCTCGCTGCGTTTGACCGTCAATATCGGTTCCTTCCAAGAGAGTGAGCAGCAGAAAGGGTACGCGCATTTTGTGGAACATATGGCCTTTAACGGCAGTCAACATTTTGCTGGCAATGATGTGATTAAACTCTTTGCGCAAGCAGGAGGTAGCTTTGGCGCAGACATCAATGCGTTCACGACGTACCAGCAGACCACTTACAAGCTGGAACTCAATGATGCCAGTCATCTACAACAAGCATTGGTTTGGATGCGCGATGTCAGCGATGGCATTGAGTTTGATCCTCAAGAAGTGGAAAAAGAGAAAGGCGTCATTCTTGGTGAGTGGCGTCGTGCTCGCCCGGAAGACAAGCCCTTTGCATTGAATGCCTACTATGCGTCGATAGATGACACTGTTTATGAGAAACATGATCCGATTGGCGATCGAGAATCGATTGAAAACGCCACGGCGGAGTCATTGAAGTCGTTCTACCAAACTTGGTATCAACCGCAATATTCAGAGTTAATCATTACTGGCAATGTTGGCGTTGAAGAGATCACCACCCTCATTGAAGAAAAATTTGCCAATTGGCAGACAACGGCCAATAACGTCGTTGAAAAACGCCGCGACATTCCGGTGAAAACGGAGCCTAGAGTGTTGTTTAGCAGCGTGATGGAATCGCCAAGTGTTCATTTTGCTATCGACCGCGGGTTTGTAGGCATGAGCACATCAGCACAACAACAACAGATGTGGCATGACGACGTGAGCGCTAAGCTGATTCAACAGCGTCTCTACTCGGTGCTCAATGACGCTGCGGAGCCGTATCAATATGTTTATGCCAATGCCTTCGTCAATAACTACAGCCGTATGCTCGCGGGTGGTGTGTCATACGCGCCAGGTCAACGACACGAAATGCATCGCCTTTTTGTCGAAACACTCGCTTCGCTGCGCGATTATGGCGTCAGCCAAGCAGAGCTTGACAGTGTGATGTCGGCGTATCAAACAGAACTAACTAACTTAGACAGTGATTGGCAGCAACGGAAACCCTTTCATATTGCGGACAACCGTGTCATCGATCTTGACCAAGGCAGTGTCAGTCAATCGAAGCAGAGTTATCAAGCTCATTTAACCCAATTTATTGCCCTCAATACATTGGCGATCGCAAACGAGCAATTACAGGGTCTACTTAAAGAAGAGCCTGTGTTCATCATGGGCTTAGGCAAAGGTGAGCATATGGCCACTTGGGCGAAAACCCCCAAGCAGATTGCGGCCGCGTATCAGCGACCGGGCGTAAAACCTTTGACTTTGGCAGTGAAGAATGAGGGCTTCCTTCAGCCCGTTATCGATGGCCAGATTGTCGATATCCGTGACCATGACGGTGGTTTTAAGGTCTATTCGCTATCCAATGGTGTGGAAGTGTGGTTCCAGCAGGATGCACAAGCGGGTAAACGTGCCTACCTCAATTTTGCAAGTCTAGGAGGCAAAGCAGCGATAGATCCAAGCTTGTATCCTGCTTATGACATAACCACTCTTGCGGCCATTCGCAGCGGCTTAGGCACGTTTTCTGGCACAGAACTGGACAGCTATTTGCGCAAACATGATTTGATGATCAATCCCATTTTGGGTACCACCTATCATGGTGTTGAAATGATCGGCGCCAAAGAAAAATTGGCCATCACTTTGAATGCGCTCTATAACCTAGCAACAGAGATCAATGTTGAACCACGTCAACTGGATGCAGTGAAGAAAGAGTTTGAGCAAGACAGTACCGCATTTTTAAGAGCAGGTATCGGACAACTGGTTTTACAGGCGAATCGTTCCGTCTATTTACCTTCTACTCGTCATCGTCTTGTCACTGGAGAGCAAATGGAGCGCGTGACCGCTGAGCAAGTTCAAGCGATTCACCATGAGCTTTTCGGCAAAAATCATGGCTTCAAAATGGTGTTGATTGCGGATCTCACGCCAGAACAAGTTGCCCCTTTACTAAGACAGTATGTGGCGTCCATCGAGCTACAACCGGCCAATGCACTGAGTTATAACGTCGCCTATCAACCGAACTTACCCGACAGCACCGTGGTGAAAGAGGGAAGTCAAGAATCTTCTTTGCATTGGGTGCGAGTAGTAAACCAGAATGTTGCCGCGAAAGTGGGCAAAGATATGTTTATTGAAGACATGCTGCAACGTATCGCCTCTGCTCGTATTTTGGATCAAGTGCGTGAAAAAGCGAGTTTGGATTACAACCCAGCGGTGTATCCGGTAATGCAAGATCAAGAAACGGTGTCAGATTGGGTCTTTGAGTCGCAGATCGCCCCCAAAGACGCCAAATTGATGGGTCAACAAGTTGAACAGGTGATGGCTGAGTTGGCGGAAAACATCACGCAAGAGGAAGTCAATACCGCAGCAAAACAACTCAGTGCCGATTTGAGAGCCTTGGACAGCGATCCCCGTTTTCGTAACGGCTTCTATATCCGTTATTTGATCAACCGCTATGGTATCGATGCGCTAGTGTCTTACGAGAAAACCGCGCAAAGCGTGACCTTGGAAGAGGTTCAACAAAGAGCACAAAGCACCTTTGGTGAAGGTGTGAAGCGGATGACGTTTGTCCTAGAGCCTAAAGAGTAGTGCGCCAATTGGTTGGTGGTGTTTACCACTAACGGTGTTTTACGCCAATAAAAATGGATTAGCTTTTCGGCTAATCCATTTTTTACGCTAATCTATTGTGCTCTGCGATTACTCGTAATCTGAAGCGTAGGTTTCTTCGTAGGTGTGCGAGTAAAGCTCAAACAAGTTACCAAATGGGTCTTCTAGGTAGACCATTTTCGCTGGCTTGTTGTCGTCTTCTGGGTGGTAACGCATGATGTCCATACGCACTTTACCGCCAAACTCTTCTGTGCGTTTAATGACGCCTTCAAAATCATCGGTTTGTAGACAGAAATGGAAGATGCCAAGGCGAGAGAAATCCACAACGTGACGCTCTTGACGTTCTTTCATTTCAAATAGCTCAACGCCAATGCCGTCGGTGGTGACTAAGTGAGCAATGTTGAAGCCTTTAAAACCCTCGCCAAATACTGCAATACACATTCTGCCGATGGCGCTTTCACGCTCTTCCACCACTTTGGTGTTGTTCATAACGATTTTTAGGCCAAGTGCATGGGTGTAAAATTCTACCGCTTTATCCATGTCACCGACCATGATGCCTACGTGATTCATTTTCATTTTTCTGCTCCAAACGCTCGTGAGTTCGATTCGTTGATTGGTGTCGATCAGCAAATCCCGTTGATTGCTGAATCCGTTTCGATGGAGAGAGTATAGGGAGTTATAATTATTACTTGAAATTATCATAATTTATTACTTTAATAATTTTTTGTTTTTATCATTAAGCAATCACTTAGGTGGGCAAGCGATGTTAAATCCAGTTTGGCTGACGACTTTTAAAACCTTAATTGAGGTCGGCCACTTTACCAAAACCGCTGAAAAGCTTTTCATGACTCAACCGGGGGTCAGCCAACACATTCGCAAGCTGGAAGAGAGCTGCGGTGCTGCGCTCATTGAGCGGGACAAAAAGAGTTTTGAAATCACCGAAGCGGGGCAGCGTGTTTATCAATACGCAAAACAGTTGGAAAGTGAGCAAGCCGAACTGCTGCAAAGTCTGCAATTTGATAATCCACATGCGGGGGGCTGCCGGGTGGCCTGTTCGGGCGCTTTGGGGTTAAAGCTTTATCCGCAGCTGCTCGATTTACAATGTAAATACCCAGAACTGATCCCCCAGTTGGAAGTGGCGCCCAATCATAAAATCATTCAAGCGGTACTCAATGGCGAAGCCGATTTAGGCATTGTCACTCACTTGCCGCAACCGGCTTTGTTTGAAGTACAAGCGCTGGGCTCGGATGAACTTTGTCTGTTTTATCCCGCCAAGTTTAAAGGGGAAACGCTCGCCAGTATTATCGAGCTAGGTTTGATTGAACACCCTGATGCGCCGCACTATTTAGAGCTCTATTTGGCGCTGTGTGGGGGAGTTGAGCAAGGCTTAGATAGACGACAGGTTCAAAGCTCAGGCTATGTGAATCAGCTGAGCCAAATTCTTTTGCCCGTCGCTCGGGGGCTTGGATTCACCGTATTACCACGCTCGGCAATGAGCCAATTTTCATTGACGGAGCACTTGGCCATCTACCCAAGCGCTCAGAGAGTGGAGGAATCTCTTTACTTAATCAGCAAAAAAGCGCGCACTCTGCCAGCACGCTTTGAGGTGGTGGCGCAAGCCATACGACAAGCGCTGTAGGTATATTGGCACGAAAAACGGGTTGCGGTTATTGAGGTGTGGAGGCAGAGCCTTGCTCTTGTAGCGCTTCGGCTAATTTTCTCTTTAGCCATAATATCGTTGGGCTTGCTTGGTACTTCTCATGAAAATAAACGTTGATGTCGGTATTGAGTGGCGTGGGGCCAAAAGAAATATCGATAGAGCGCAGGCCCGATTGGCCATCAAGGTTTAAATAGCGTGAACCAAGAAACAGCATATCGCTGTTTTTGGTCACCTCAATCACCGCCGAAGGCAACTCTGAGCGAAAGCCGACCTTAGCTTGGTGCCCATAGATTTGCAGGAGTTTTTCCGCGACAGATTGGGTGTAGTTCCAGTCAGCGGCGATCAGTGTGGAAAACTCAAATTGATGGCCATCTTCCACTCGCGCGGTACTTTGTTTATAGGGATGATCGTCACGCACGTAGGCTCTAAAGGTATCTTTAGCGATGGTGGTGTGTAGCACCTCTTTCGGCAAACGTTCTATGGCGTAGTTCAAACCAAGATGCACCTTATCATTCACGATGTCCTCGACGCTGGATTTCCCCCAATTAAGAAATTGGATTTGAGCGTTGGGAGCTTCTGCGCGAATCAAGGTAAACAGGCGTTGGGCAATCCCAGTCAGCAGAAATGGGGAGACAACAATTCTGAGCGGCCTATCAATTTGGCTCGGGTCAAACCCACCAGAATAGTTCACCACATGCATCAAATCGTTCATCACTGGGGCCAGTGATTCGGCGAGTTGTTCGGCAAACTCCGTGGCTTTGAGCCCGTGATAGGTCTTCACAAAGAGCTCATCACCGAATGAGTCTCTTAAGCGCTGTAGCGATTTACTCACCGCCGGTTGAGAGATAAAAAGCCTCTCGGCGGCTTTACGCATGTTTCTTTCTTGGTTGAGAATCAAAAAAGTTCGCAATAAGTTAAGGTCGAGTTTTGAAAAGAGATCTCTTGCCATTTACTGGAGTCCAAACCATCTGAAATCGCTGTGTAGCATGAGTATAAGTGATTGAGAGATATAAGCGATACCTGTTCGCCATCGCCGTGATTGTCACGGCAATTTGCTAAGGGGATCTGTTACAAATAGACGTAAAATGGCAAGCCAAAGCCAATGAACAGTGCGCCAAAAATGGTCAAACGGAAAAAGTGGTTCATGATGCGAGTCAACATATCAGGGCCTCTTGAATGAGTGGTGGGTTTGTCGCTGCAATACCCGAGTAAAGAGTAGAAAAAGGTGATATCCCTATCTGTTTTTCCCTGAGCCGAGGCTAGTTTCACGTTATGGTTTTATGTTTCGCATGTGGTGTCAGTTCGTGGTCTAGCGAGAACTAGTCGAACATCAACACCACGTAAGCGATGAAGAGTACAAGGTGTGTCGCGCCGTTGAGTGGGTGCGTACGGCCGCTGCTAAAGGTCATCATTGAGACCAATATCGTTGCGACTAACAACACCATATCGGCGGGACCCAATCCAAGAATCACCGTTTCTCCTAAAAATACCGCAATGAGCAGTACCGCGGGCACCGTGAGTGAAATGGTCGCCAATACCGAGCCGTAAAAAAGATTCATCGCACGCTGCAACTGGTTATTGAGTGCCGCTTTAATTGCGCCCACACCTTCCGGCGAGAGGATAATCATCGCCACGATGAGTCCACCCAGCGCAGAGGGGGCGCCTAAGGTGTTGATGCTTTGGTCAATCGGGATCGCAATGCTTTTGGCAAGGCCGATCACTAACGCTAAATTTGCCACCAAAAAGAGTGCGTGATAACCGATAGAGCGAGTTTCGTGATGCTCATGTTCAGTCTCTGACACATCGTTAATGAAATAGTCGGTATGGCTCTTGGTTTGGATAAAGAGAAACACACCATACAGCAGCAGTGACGTCACGATCAGCGTGAAAATCATCACGGTCGACATGCCACCAAAGCTGTCTTGAGAAGTAAAGTTTGGCAAAATCAGGCAGATGGTCACCACTGGAATAATCGCGGCGATATAGGCTTTCAGCCCTTGAACATTGTATGCCTGAGAGTGATACCTTAACCCGCCAATCAGCAAAGTGATACCAACCAAACCGTTCATGACCCCCATCACGACCGCAAACATAGTATCTCTTGCCATTACTGGGTTTTCAGAGCCCGTCAGCATGACTGACGAAATCATCGCCACTTCCAGCAGCACCACCGATAACGTCAAAATCAAGGTGCCATAGGGTTCGCCGAGCTTATGGGCTAAGGCATCCGCATGTCGCACAACCGCGAATATCATCACCATGGTCACGGCGAATAAAATCAACACAGAAAGAATACCCAGTGGTGACATCAAATCATGGCTGAGTAAGTCGTTCCCTTTGAAGAGAAACGTGGCAACCGTGAGCGAACCTAGTAGGAAAGAACGAGTTTCATGAGCGTGTTTCATCTTGTTCCTCAACGTGACAAAAAGTGGTTGAACTTATCGTTGGTTGAAATAACGAATGACGATGCCAAACAGGGTAATAAACATCAATGTTAGGCTGACGCCGACCAATCCTTTTATCAGTATGGCTTGATAATTTTCGAACATAGGGTTGAGTAGGGTGAATTTTCCTATCAGCAATAAAAGAGCCACCCACAATAATGAACTCGATAAATTCGAGAAAAATACTTTGATGGCATTTAATCTATTCACTCCCATCATCATTGGCGTTAGCACGCGTACAAATGGAATAAAACGCGAAACAAAGAGGGATAAAAAACCGTATTTCATCAACAGTGTTGTCGCTCTCGCTAATGTGCCATTGGGTAAGATGCCTTCTAGTGAACGATGAACGCGGCTCTGCCTGAGCAAGAACCCTTGCCAGTAAGCCACTAAACCGCCAAGGCTGGCTGCTAAGGTGAGCAGAATGATACTCTCGGTCACAGGCAGCACCCCCAATGCCACCATGCCACCGGAAAAAATCACCAAGCTATCGCCGGGAAGCGGCAGAAAAACAAACGCCGATTCCAAAAATAAAATAGCGGTCAAAATAATCAGTAGATACTTTGAATTCTGTATAACATCGAAATCACTTGTGATTAACGCAGTAAAAAACTCCACTGACTTTCTCCCTTTAGAAATAACCACCGACAGCAAGTCCAGCGAGAAAAATAATAATTAAGTACACAAAGGCTAATATTCTTGAAATGTTCATAATTTTATATTCCTTATTACTTGGTCTTTGCGGAATGGCGATTTAACAGTGGTGTTTTGCTTCAGTCACGCTCGCTATTGGCTGGTTTCTCTGTTCGATAGGTATTGTATTGGCGGCAGAATGGTCGGTCTAATGAAAGCCCTTCAACACCATAATAACCATGAGTTATTAATGAATTCGTTCGCCAAGCTTCACAACAGGAGAGAGTGGCGCTGCTATAGTTTAAGGAATGGCAAAAAGGGACTGAGGTAGTTATGCGGCTATTACTGGGATGTTTCATTGCGCTTTGCAGTTATGTCACTGTGGCGAGTGCCACAACAGAGATCATCATGGGCTATCGCACCACCGCGAAAATGCCTTATATCCATGCAGAGCCGAGTGATGATGGCTTCTATTTCGAGTTGTATGACGAGGCGGCCAAACGGATTGGTGCAAAACTCAAAGTAGTGCGTTTGCCAAAGTTACGTGTTTTGATCGCCTTGGAAGCGGGGGAGATTGACTTCTACCCTGGCTTTGCCTTTGATGAGGAACGAGCCAAATATGCTTATTGGGTACCCAATGGCACCTATCAACGTGATGTGGCGATCACGCTCAAAGGGCGGCCGCTCATGACGCAGGCAACCAGCCTTGATGGGCTTACGCAGCTGGTGGCGCTGGGAAATCCAGATTATTTGGTGGGGCGCGACACGTCACAGATGGATCAACTGACGGTGTCAGAACTCGATGTCGGCCGAGCCATGACCTTTTTGCGTCGAGGTCGCGCGGATTTTTATGTCTATGAAGAAGATACACTACGTTATTTTCTCAAAACCGAAGGGTCGAGCGATATGATGATTCACCCTCAATTTGTCGATCGCAGTTCACCTTCTTGGGCGGGATTTAGTCGCAATTCTGCTCTATTTGAAGGCCAAGAGAATCCGGCCTATGACCCCAACTTACCTTTGGCTTGGGATAACATGCCGATGCGGCTAGTGCCAGGCTCGGTGATTGACGAGTTTCAGCAAGCCCTTCACCAAATGGAAATGGAAGGTTGGACGCAAGCTTTGTACCGCAAGTATTTTGAGTGATTGCGATAGCTTAATTGCAGTCAGAGAAAAGGCGCCAACAGCGCCTTATGGTCATCTAGTTCACCTTTTCTGCCCGTTAGGGCAGGTTACGGGTTGGTTCGCCAAAAGCGCACACGAAACACATTGCGATGCTCGCGGCGAGGGAGCAGTTCGAGTGTGGCGTTGTGCAACTTGGCGATGTCTTGGCAAATCGCCATGCCCAAACCTGCACCATCGCCTTTCTCGCTATTGGCGCGGAAGAAGGGTTCAAACAACTTACCACGGCTGGCTTCGTCAATTGGGTTGCCATTGTCGGCCACCAATACATCCACATATTGATCGGTTTCCACTACGCTGATGTCAATGTCGCTTTGAGCGCCTGAGTAGCGGATTGCGTTATCCAGTAGGTTACGAAACAGCGCTTCGAGCAGAGTTTTGTCACCTTGCAACGACACTTCTGCGCTCTGCAAACTGAGCTCTTGTTGCTGCTTTAAGGCCAACAACGCCATATCCGCCATCACGCTTTGCAGCAGCTTATCAAGTTCAACGCTGTCGCACGCCAGCTCGCTGGCGTTTTCTACCTTAGCCAAGGTTAGCAGCTGGTGAATCAAACGGTCGGTACGGTCGATGCCTTTGAGGATGTTATTGAGGTCATGAGAAAGTTGCTGTGGATTCTCGCTGGCGAGGGCATTCTCTGCATTCAGGCGCAAAATGGTCAGGGGTGTTTTCAGCTCGTGCGCCGCAGTGCGCGTAAAACGTTTTTCGCGCTGCCATGCTTGCTCTAACGCGCTGAGCAACTGGTTGAGAGCATCCACTAACGGGGTGAGCTCCTGCGTTGGTTGATCCACTTCAATACGATCCAACTTGTTGGCGCTGCGGTGGCTGATGGCAGCGCGCAGTGATTCGATCGGGCGAAAGTTCTTATCAATTAACCACAACAAAATCACCAACAACGCGGGCAATAAGATCAGTTGTGGCAAAGCGGTCGAGAGGGCAATTTCACTGATGATTTCATTGCGAATGCGATGATTTTCCGCCACCACAATCCATTCGGAATAACCGGATCCTGCGGGAGAGGATAGCTGAAAAATACGCCAGCGTTCACCATTCATTTGAGTATCACGAAAGCCGTTTTTTTGCGTCTCTGAGCCCAGTGCCGTCAACGATGAATCGGAGCTCCAAATCAGCTCGCCATGGCGGAAAAACTGCAATACCAGATTTTGCTCGTAAGGATGGCCAAACGCGGTGCCTTCGTCATCGTCTTCTCGGGCGAGGCGGCGTAAGTTGGTGCGCCACTGCTCAAACTGTTGTTGGTGCTGCTGCAAACTGTCTTTTTCGGGGGCGATGGACCATGCCATCAACATCAGTTTTGCCGTTTGACCCAAGCGCGCGTCGTACACTTCTCCCACTTCATGCTGCGCAGAGCTGTAGCTGAAATACATGGTCATGATCAGTAAAAAGCAGGAAAGCAAGCTCACAGAGAGCGTTAAGCGTCGCTTGATGGAGAAGGGTTGGCTACTTTTCAATGATGTACCCCACGCCACGGATATTTTTAATCGGCACGTTGGGTGCCTTTTTGCGCAAGTTGTGAATGTGCACTTCAATGGCGTTGTCGCTGGCAGTGTCATCCCAACCGTGCAGAGACTGCTGCAACTGATCTTTACTCATCACTCGCCCAGCATTGGTCATTAACGCCGCAAGGATTTTAAACTCGTTACGCGTCAGTTTTAAAACGGCCTCTTGATAACGAATGGATTGGTCGGAGAGGGAGAGGCTCAATTCGCCCACTTCAATCACTTCCGTTGCGCTACCAGATTGACGACGAATCACCACTCGCAAACGGGCCAACAGCTCTTCTAGCGCAAAAGGTTTGCCCAGATAATCGTCCGCGCCTCGGTCTAAACCTTGGACGCGATCTTTGATGTCGTCTCTGGCGGTCAAAATCACCACAGGCAAGTTGAAGCCCGCACTGCGAATGTTGCGCAGCACGTCTAAGCCGTCGATATCCGGTAAGGTTAAATCGAGGATCACCGCCGTGAAATCTTCAGTTTTCAGTGCGCTGGTGACGCCCGAGCCTTTTTCTAACCAATCAACCGTATAGCCATGGCGACTTAGCGAAGTCACCATGGATTGGCCAAGCAGTGTGTCGTCTTCAATCAGTAGTAATCGCATGATTTATTTCAGTTTCTCCAATGCGGCATCAATTTCAAGTTGTCTGCCTTTGTCGGCCAAGAGTCGATTGAGGCGCGGCTCAGCTTGTTTGGCGCGGGTCAAATAGACTTTGGCTTCTTTGCTTCGCCCATCTTCTGCTAGAAAGTCTCCATAAAAATAGTTGGGATCAATGCCTTTTGGGTTGATCTCTAACGCTTTTTTCAACATTTCTTCCGCTTTTTCGTCATCGCCAAAGCCCAGTGGCCAGCCAGGGACTTTGTAGTAGAGCGACCCCAAGCTGGTGTAGGCCGAGCCATCGAGTGTATTCGGGGCGGTGGCAATCACTTTTTCCAGCAACGCTTTCGCTTCCTTGGCTAAGGACAATGCACCCAAACCGCCTTGCGCTCCCGCGAGGGAGGCTTTGTTAATCGCAAGCCAAACGGTGAGTTCGGGATTGTCCGGCATCTGCTGTAACATGGCGGTATTATGCATGATCAAGTTTTCTAAACACTTGATTTTTTGATCCTCATCTTCTACCTGATATTGGCATACCGCCCATTTGCTTTGCACATCCTGCAATGGGGTGACAGCAAAGCTGCTGGCGGAAAGCATGCTGAGCGCTAAGATGCTCGAGGTCGTTAAAATACGTTTCATAGCGAACTCCTTTTCAGTGACTGGTTCGGTTGATGAACTGTTCAATGGTGTGTTGCTGTTTGCGAATGGCGTTGGCCACGACGCTGGGCAGCAGTTGATTGAGCCGAGCAAAGAGCTTTTCTGGCCAGCCTATCCACTTGGCTGCGATCTCTTTTTCCAGCATGAGTACGATGTGGTCAGCGACCACTTGTGGGTCGTCGCTGCGATTACCCAGTTGTTGGTTCATTTGCACCACGGCCTCGGAATTGAGGGATGTTGAGGTGGCTCTAGGGGCAAGATAGAGCACGCGAATTTCCTCTGCCGTCAGCTCTCGATCCAGCGCTTCGCTAAAGCGATGTAATCCCGCTTTGGCCGCGCAATAGCTGCTGTAGCCGGGGTAGCCAATGGATCCAAACGTCGAGCCAATGTTGAGGATGATGCCAGGGCGGCTCAGCCAAGAGAGCGCCGCTTGGCTGAGCAACATGGGTGTTAGCAAGTTGAGTTTGAGCTCTTGTTCTAGCTCGTGGGCGCTTCGCTGACTCAACGGAGCAAACGCGTTGCAGCCTGCGTTGTTGATCAACACATTGATGCGCTGATGATTCTCGTAGTGTTGCTGCGCAAAGCGATTCACGGCTGTAATGCCTTCCTCACTCGCCAGATCGGCCAGTAAAATATGGTGGCGTTCTGCACCTGAGAGCTGATTTTTTAAGGCGCGCAGTTTTTGCTCATTGCGTCCTTGTAAAATCAAGTTTGCACCGAGCCTTGCGAGGGTTTTCGCCGTTGCTTGGCCAATGCCGCCAGTGGCACCGGTGAGCAATATGTTTGCCTGTGAAAGTTGCATAGTGCCTCCTTAAGCCGCTTGTTGCTGTGTGTGCTCGCCTAACGAGCGCAGCATTTCACCGTAGAGTGAAAAAACCATATTGGCGGAGTCGATGATCACTTGTTGGTCGTTTGGATCGGTAATTTGATTCATTAAGCGTTCAAAAAACTGCAAGTGACTCTGGTCGAGCACACTGTGCGAGGTGAGGTAACTCATCGCTTCGCTAGGAAGTTGCAAGGTGCGTTGAATTTGCTGAGCCATTTGGCCTCCAATGCCGACACTGGTGCCTTCCAATACCCACACCATGCCAAACAGGGCGAGTGGATTGTGGCGATCGATGTGGTGATAGAGATAGGCCACCATCAACTCAATGGCGCGTCCCGCTTTGCCTTCGCCAAGATTGTTTTTCACCGCAATGGCATCACCGCCACAGGCGCGAATGTCGTTTAAGATCCACTCTTGGTGCCCTTTTTCTTCGTCGATGTATTCTGCCAACGCTTCTCGTACCCACTCGTATTGGCCGGATAAGCGCCCTCCGCATGCCATGAGAAGCGGCACCGTGTGTTTAACGTGGTGATAAGCTTGGGTGAGAAACGCAATATAGAGGGATTTGGAAATCGCACCACTCATCACTTGGCCGATCACTGGTGCTTGTAACATCTCTTGCTGTGCAGTGAGTGTGTGTTGTTTGAGTTGGTCGAAAAATGTGTGCATGGGCACCTCCGTTGGCAAAGTCGTCGGCTGTTTGGTGAGTTCGGTGATCTGAACGGGATGTTGTAGAAAATGGGTTGGCTGCAGTGTTAGCAAAAACGCAGCATCGCGTTCCACGTTTTGTCGTTGCAGCTTGCCATTGGCCGTAAACCAGTCGCTGATCGTGGTGAGTTGCTCAACCTCAATCAAATAATGGATGCGGGCATAGTCAGGTAACGATGAGTTTAAGGTAATGAGTTGCTGAGCAAGCTGCGAGCTCGGCTGGGCGATGGCGCAAAGCGCCTGTTGGCCATCCCCCGTGACAATAAAAGGCTGTCCGGGTAAGAAAATTTGCGCTTGAGATTCAAGCCACTCAGGGCAAACATTGCGTCCGTAAGCGGTGATGATCAGGTTTTTCTTGCGACCAGAAAGGTGGACATAGCCTTGTTCATCAATGCTGGCGAGATCCCCAGTGGCTAACCACTCTTGCTCAAAAGGCTGTTGCAGATAACCCAGAGCACTGTTGCCTTTGACCAGCAATTCACCATCGTCGGAAATACGGACTTGGCAATGGGGCAGTGGCTGTCCACAACTGCCTACTTGATGATTCTGGGGCAGATTCAAACAAACCACCGATCCACATTCCGATAAACCATAGCCTTCAAAGGCCGGAATGCCGAGACTATGAGCTTGATGAATCAGCCCCGCGGCGACTTTTGCGCCGCCTACCGCGACAAAGCGCAGCGAATGGGCCAGTTCTGGCTTAGCGTGAACCACGCCAATCAATGCCATCAACAAGGCGGGGGTAAGCACCAGTGTGGCTGGGTGATAGTGCGCCAGAGCCTTGGCAAAGAGAGCAGGGTCAAATTGGCTTGAGCCTAATAACCCCACCTTGTGGCCTGGCAGAATGATGGATGGCAGGCCAAGCAATAAGGGCACGTAAATTCCGGTGATGTTTTCCAGCAAGGTGGAAAGTGGCAGCAGCACCAGATGTTCCCCTTGAGTTAAAGCGAGCCCGTTGGCTAACGCTTGGCTGACATTGGCCAAATGTTCGTGGCTTAAACAGACCCCTTTTGGGTTTCCTGTTGAACCAGAGGTGAAGGTAATTTTCCCTGTATTAGGCAGATACTCCACTTCTCCGTCACAAGGGCGATGATAAAGCGCCAGCCCAGCCATTTCACCGAGGTATTGTTGAGCATCAGATTGCCAATCACCCAATAAATAGGTGATCCCTGCCGCTTCTAAACTGTGTGCCACTTGCTGCGGTGAAAAGAACATCGGGATTGGCACGATCACCACGTTGGCCATAATCGCAGCGAGATCGACAATCAGCCAATTGAGGCTGTTTTCTGCTCGTAGCGCCAATGCCGAGATGTTGCGCTCTTGCAGTTGTTGCGCTGTTTGGCGGACCGCCTTCAGCAATTGCTGATAGGTGTAGCTCTGCTCGCGGCCTTCGTCATTGAGGCCGAAGAAAGCCACTTGCTCTGGGCGCTGTTCCGCATATTGCTGCAAGGTTTGAATGATGAGGTTCATGCTTTCCTCCTAGGCGTGGCGCTGCGAGCGTTGAAAGAGGGCATGCAAGCGGTCTAGCCCTTTTCTCAGGTTTCCGGCCAGAATGCGTGGCTGGTGCTCGTAGTAGCTGCCCCAACTTTCTGCATTGGCGAGGCAGTTTGGATCAGCGCGAGCAATCTCCTGTGGCTCTAAGCCCATGCGAGTCATCAACGCATGTAGTGGGTCGGTGGCAGTAAAAATGCACCATTCGAAACCCATGGAAACCAACATCTCGGCCATCAAGTAAAAATGGATGGGAGAGGTGCCTTTGGTGAATGAGGCCAAGTGGCCAAACTCAATTAAGTTGGCACGTTGGATGTCTGAGGCAAAACGTTGGGACAGCACATGTTCGGCGGGCTGATCTAAATACTGCTCAAGAAATAGAGGCTCATCTGCCGCAATACGAAATCCACACAGAGAAAGCAGATGGCCTTGATGCGCCAACACCAAGTAAGCGGGCATGAACTGGTGCAAATGGGCGGAAAAGGCCAGCTCATAACGCTGTTGGACATACTCAACCGCCGCCTCCCACATGGGATGTTGTGGATAGACAATCTCTAAGCTCACTTCTTGTAACTGAGCCGTGCCCAGTTTTGACCCAGCAGGCTGTTGTGATGGCTGTGCGGTCGAGAGTGATGGATTCCGTTTCATGATGCGCCCCTTAACTCGTTGGTTACTGACAAGGTAAGAGGCGAAACTTAAGAAACCCTTAAGAGGCCAAACTTTTTTGTATCGACATGAAGAAACAGCGCCGAAATGGCGCTGAAAATGAAGAAAAATAGAGTAAGCCAGAAAGGCTAAGGTGATTTTGCTTTATCGAGAAAACTTCATGCGGTACATGCGCTTATCGGCGATGTTAATCAAAGTATCTACGTTGCTCGAATCTTCAGGGAAACATGCTCTGCCGATGCTGGTAGAGAGTTTCGCTGGGCCATTTTCAAGTTGAATGGGCGGCACAAACAGTTGATGGATCACTTGGTTAAGTACCTGATGTTCATCATCATCCGTGTGTTGGCACAATATGGCAAACTCATCGCCTCCCATACGGCATACTCGCACTTGACTGTGTTCGAGTTGGCGCAACCTTCGTGCGACTTCTTTTAACGCAAGGTCACCAGCTTGGTGACCAAGGGTGTCGTTGATGGTTTTAAAACCATTGAGATCAAGTAAGTAAATAGAAAAACGGGCGTTGGCTTCCATCATCTTTTCAATGTGGAGAAACAAACCAATGCGGTTGGGTAGCTGAGTCAGGGGATCCGTCAGCGCCATTTTTTTGTGGAAACGCGCTTCTTTAAAGAAAAAATATCCCATGATGCCAGCACAAAGTACGAAGATGCCTAACAAGACAAACTGAGCTTGATATAAGAGCTGAGCTTGAACTTGTTGCTGTCGGTAAAGTGGGCTCGCCAAACGAAAATTGCGCGCCACATAGTCAATCATTGACAGATAGAGCTTGTCTGCGCCGCGATGAAACAATACCGCTGCATTTTCTTCGCCTGCGACTGCACGTTGCAATGTGGGCTCCAGTGCTTGGAACTGCTCGAACAGTTCAACAAAAAAAACACGCACTTCAGCGCGGGATAAAAACGAGTCACTTTCTCTACTGTTGATGAGCAGATCAAAACGGCTCCAAGTTAACTCATATTTGAGTTCAACCCGTTTAATGTTGTAGCTGTTCTTTTCAGCGTGTCTCGATTCACTGACCAAATCAGAAAGCTCTTTCGATAGGTTAAAGAGAAACCAAGTGGCTTGGTTTTGCGAATCGGAATAGGAGCGCGCGAGTGTTCGGGTTTCCTTCAATAACAATATGTTTGCTAACAACAAACTTAGTGTGATCGCCAATAGCGTGAGCTTTGCGGTCGTGGAAAAGGGGCTTTTATACAAACTTGTCTGTGTTTTGTGCATCATTGCGCTATATATATTTGATTTATTTGCCAAACCATCTGTGCATGGTAGTACTCAAAGTTCAGTTCTTTCGGAAATGAACTTTGAGGGTAGATCAGCCAAAATGGCCCTTTATCTCGAATTTTCATTGGCTTACCGTTCTGCCAATAAGCGATGATCGGCTGATATTTTTCGATGTCTTCTTTCTTTACGTCTGCCGCATAGTCATTCAGTGCGCGTATCGTGACCTGAGGGGGGATAAATCCATAATACTTAGTCAGAATAGTGCTTAGTTTTACGCCAGTAAACTCGGTTGGTTCATTGACCCACGGAAGCTCGGTCACGTACAGCGTGGCTTCCATTTTTTCTAAGTCTTGTATTGTTACCTCAATGGGCAAAGCATCAACGAGCTGAATTTGAAAACTCTCGCTATGGGCGAAAGGAGCCAGAAAAAGGCTCAGAAATAGAGCAAAACATCTCATCCGTGATGCCTTCTAGTTATTGATTCTGACAATATTATAACCCTAATATGCTGGTTTTATAACCTTGTTGTGTTGTTTATTTGAACTGTTAAACAACGGGATAGACTGCAAGTCAGGTGTAATCTGTTTTAGTATTAAGACGATAGTAAATCGAGAAGTGAAAGTGTTGGATGCAGTATATGAATTTGATTCACACACCCTCTAGCGTTGTTTAAGCGTAGGTGAACTGTGAAAACTTTCACTGCCATGAAAAATTCACAATCCACTCAGTGAAAACTGGGCCTGCCCTCAATAAAAAATGTGATGACATTAGTCAACCGCCATGAAATGAAACCGATTTCAAAGACAGTAACGCTAAGGTTTTTTCTTCTATCTAACTGATATAAAAACAGTATCTTCTGCTGAGTGAAGCTCTTGGCGTTTCATGGCTTGCAATGGTCGACAAGCCTGTGAAGCGGGGCGACATTTTCAAACCTTTCATTCCCTACTATGGCAACCAATAACCATAAACAGGGAACGCTCATGAAAACCTTACAACTTTTACCTCTTGCTCTTGCGGTGGCCTCTTCGCTTGCTTCTGTCTCTGCCTTTGCAACCTCGGAATCTGACCTTGATGCGTTAGAAAAACGCATTCAAGAGCTCGAGGCCAAACTGGAAACGGCTTACGTCTACGATCAACAACCTGCGGTGCTCACGCCAGACACCGAAGTGCCGCTGGGCATTGTGTTTTCCGGCTACGCACGTTACGGCGCGCACTATGCAGCGGGGGACAACCGCTACGTGCAAGTGGGCAGCAGCGGCGCGGCGGTGGGCCGTTTGGGTAATGAAGCAAACGGTGGCGAGTTTCAGCTTGCGAAAGCCTTTAAGACCGACGGCGGTGCGATTTGGGACATCGTCTTCATGATGGATCAATGGGGTATTGATCAATGGAACTCACCGGGTGGTTTGAATTTGAAAAAAGCCTATGCGGGTGCCACCAATTTGTTTGAAAGCCAGCCTGAGCTTTATGTGTGGGCGGGGCGTGATTTCCATCAGCGTCCACAACAAGGGCTAAATGACTACTTTTGGATGAGCCACGATGGCCAAGGTGGCGGCTTCAAAAACCTTAACTTGGGCGGTGCGAAGTTTGACTTTGGCTTTGTCGGCCAAGTGGACAACGGGGATGGCGGCGCGCTGGGCAATGACACCGGCATCTATGCCTTAACCTCTCGATTGCACGCGATGGATTTGGGCGCGGCAACGCTCGATCTCTACGCCAACTATGGTTTTGCCTCCGATGAAGCTGAGGCAGCAAAACAAGGAGAAACCGCTTGGCAAGTGGGCGCGGTGGTGGATTTTGGTGGCGGCAATAAGCTGACGATGAAATACGCGGATGGCGCGGATAACTCGGCGTTTGATTTAGCAGGCGATCAACAAGTGACTTACCTCAGCTGGGAAGGCAGCTTTAACCCGTCACAGCCGCTGTATATCGATTACTTGGCCTCTTTCAAAAACATCTCGGGTAAAGATGTGGATGAGAAAAATGAATACTCGGCGATCGTGCGGCCCATGTACAACTGGAGCGATGTTCATTCCACTTGGTTAGAAGCGGGCTACGCGCTGGAAGATTTTGACAACGGCGATGAAAAATCGGGTTGGAAAGTCACGCTTTCACAAAACATCTCGATGCGTGGATTGCCTTGGAGCCGTCCGATGTTGCGCTTTTACGCCACGGTGGGTGATGTAGACAGCACCGTTTCGGGTGTGGATCAAGCCAAGCAAGATACGCTGAGCGTGGGCGCAATGTGGGAAGCGTGGTGGTAACACCTTAACGCGCATGGCCGAAGGGTCGCCTTTGGCCATGCTTTTCGCTCTAGCCTATTTTCTCTCTTAATAGTGAGCTCCCCTTAGTCGATTCGCCTGAAAGATGAACGCCAGTGGTGATGCTTTGCTGTGAACCGCTGCCTTGAATGTCGCTCATGAAACAGTTTCATGAGCGCTAAATAAAGTGAGTTGGCCTTCATTATTTAAGCATTTACTCATTTTAACCCCCACTTGGCTGTGATCTTGATCGCGCGTCTCTAGTGGAGAATAGGAAATACTTAGCGGTATGAAAGCGGTTTCGAAAACAAGGCGCAAACGTTAGGAGCAAACGAGTGGCAACGATTAAAGATGTATCGGAATACGCAGGCGTGTCTCAAGCAACCGTTTCTCGGGTTGTGAATGGCTCTTGCCGCGTTAGCCACGACAAAAAACTCCGCGTTGAAAAAGCGATCCAAGTGTTGGGCTATCGGCCGAACGCCATCGCTCAAGCGCTTGCTTCTAGCCGCACTGGCAGTATTGGCATCATCGTGCCCGAGCTGGGTGGGCCGTTTTATTCCGGCATTTTGCACTGCATTGAAGAACAGTTTCGCCGTTTTGGTTACCACGTGATTGTCACCGCCGGTAACAACAGTGAGCAGAGCCAACGGGAATCGGTGGAATTTCTTCTTGGCAGGCGAGTGGACGCGATGATCCTCCACACGCAAAACCTGTCGGATGACTATTTAATTGAGTTGGAAAGCAAAGGCATTCCGCTGGTGCTGGTGAACCGTTTTATACCCGAGCTCGCCAGCAGCTGTATTGATATTGATAACGAGCTGGGGGGACGAATGGCAACGGAATATCTGTTGCAACGTGGCCACCACAGCATCGCCTGTATTACCGGACCTCTGGACAAATCTGACGCACGGGGGCGTTTACAAGGTTACCGCAAAGCTTTAGAAGCGGCGGGCATCGAGTATGACGAGGCGTTGGTGTCCGAGGCCGGTTTTACCGAAGAGAGTGGCGCAAGTGCCATGCGAAAATTACTCAATCGTGGACACACTTTTTCTGCGGTATTCGCGTGTAACGATCACATGGCGTTTGGTGCTTTCGAGGTAATGAAAGAGCAACGAATTCGAATACCCGAAGACGTTTCTCTGGTGGGGTTTGATGACATTTTGTTTGCGCGCTACTTAACTCCCGCGCTGACCACCGTCAATTTCCCCATTGAGCAAATGAGTCTGGAGGCAGTACAGCTCACTTTGCAAATATTGAATAAAAACAAACGTGACGTGAATTTTCGTCTATCGCCGACCTTGGTGATCCGAGAGTCCGTTAACGTGAGTTCGACCCTATAAAAACCATTAAGGACAATACCATGAAACTGACATCATTGACGCTTGCTTGCAGTGTGGCTCTGGGACTCGCCGCCACGGTGAATGCCGCAGAACAGAAAATCCGCTTCGATGGCTTTCCCGATTTTGACAGCAGCTTAAAAGTGCTGTTGCCGGAGTTTGAACAAGAAACGGGCATCAAAGTGGATTATTTGATGAACAACCACGGCGATCACCACACCAAGTTGACCACCAACCTCGCCACAGGCTCAGGCGCAGGGGATGTGATTGTCGTTGACGTTGAGAAGATTGGTCCGTTTGTCGCCTCGGGTGGTTTGGTTAACCTTTCGCAGCAATATGGCGCCGATAAATATCAAGAACGTTTTGCACCGTACGCTTGGGCACAAGGCAAAGGGGCGGATGGAAACATGTACGGTATTCCCGTCGACCTTGGCCCTGGGGTGATGTACTACCGCAGCGACATTTTTGCCAAAGCGGGCATTGATGTGAAAGAGGCGATCAAAGATTGGGATTCGTACATCGCGGCGGGTGAAAAACTCAAGCAGCAAAACGTGCAGTTGATTGCGTCTGCGGCGGACGTGGC
Organism: Vibrio floridensis; assembly: GCF_021852965.1. NCBI lineage: Bacteria > Pseudomonadati > Pseudomonadota > Gammaproteobacteria > Vibrionales > Vibrionaceae > Vibrio > Vibrio floridensis. The sequence continues at coordinate 337,107 of NZ_JAKGCY010000001.1, forward strand.
GCAAGCGATCATCTTCACCACCGTACCGGAAGGAGAAGGGCTCTACTTCGATAAAGAGGGCAACCCAGTTGTCACCTCAGAACGCTTTGTTCACGCCTTTGAAGTGGCGAAAACCATTCGCGACAAAGGGTTAGATGGCCGCATTTTGGCGTGGTCAAACGAATGGTATGAAGGCTTCCGTAACGGCACCTTTGCCACCCAACTTTCTGGCGCGTGGCTATTGGGCCACCTCAATAACTGGATTGCGCCAGAAACCGCCGGAAAATGGGGCGTCTCTCACCTGCCTGATGGCATTTACGGCAGTTGGGGCGGTTCGTTCCTCTCGATTCCAACCCAATCGAAACATCAGGATGAAGCGTGGAAGCTGATCGAGTACATGACGACGCGTCGTGATATTCAGTTGCAGCATTTCGCCACCATTGCGGCGTTCCCGGCCAACACCACCACTTACGATGACCCTATGTTCCAAGAAGAGATTGCCTTCTTAGGCGGCCAGCAAGCGCGCGTGTTGTTTGCCGATGTGGCGAAAAACATCAAACCGGTTGCGCCAGCTAAGGGCGATCACGTCGCACGGTCTATCATTTTAGAAAACGCCTTGATGGAAGTGTTAGATGAAGGCAAAGACATCAAAACCGCACTCAAAGAAGCGGAACGTCTGATTAAGCGCCGCACGCGCAATATGTAATCTTGCCGATGGCTTCAATGACGAAGTCATCAGGCATCCAGTAAAGCAGGGAAGGGGCATGCTCCTTCCCGAGCAAGAGGTCGTGACTATGAATCATGCAGCGAGCAAGGTTATGGAAACATCACAGCGTAAGAGTTTTTTTTCTCGTCTCAATTTGAAAGCGCTTACACCGTATGGATTTTTGCTGCCGTTTTTGATTATTTTTTCTGTGTTCGGGGTCTTCCCGTTACTGTTTTCTATTTTTCTCTCCTTTCACGAGTGGAACCCCGTGGAAGGATTGGGAGCGATGAACTATGTGGGGCTGGAGAATTACCACATCGCCTTAACCGACCCTTGGTTGTGGCGTTCACTCAAAAATACCTTATGGCTGGCCATTACCTCCGGTGTGGCACAACACCTTGTGGCGTTACCTGTGGCTTATATCTTGGTGTCGATGAGTGATCGCCTGCGTCATTGGCTGACATCGGCTTACTTCTTACCGTTCATTACCTCAACCGTTGCCGCGTCGCTGATCTTCTTCAACATGTATTCACCGAACTCGGGGATCATCAACCAAAGCTTGATGGCATTGGCAGACAGTTCACTGCTGGGTTGGGCCTTCTCTTGGGTGAATGACTATCAGCCGATTCGCTGGCTCGATGACGCCAGTATGGTCAAACCGTCCATCGCCATTATGGTGTTTTGGAAATACACCGGTTTCAATATCGTGCTCTACACCACCGGCCTCATGACCATTCCGAAAGAGATTTTGGAAGCGGCGCGCATGGATGGTGCCAACGCGTGGCGACGTTTCTGGAGCATTTCTTTGCCAATGATTCGCCCGTTTATTTTCTTCGCCGTCACCATGACCATCATCGGCAACTTGCAGCTGTTTGAAGAGCCGTTTGTGCTGACGCGCGGCACCGGTGGCACGGGACAGTCTGGCTTAACCATCTCGATGTATTTGTACAAAGTGGGTTGGGAGTGGCTTGAAATGGGCACGGCGTCTGCGATTTCGTGGCTACTGTTTATTTTGATTGCGGGCTGTACCGCAGTGCAATTTTTCTTCTTTGGTAAGAAAGGGTTAGGGGAGCAATAAGATGTCGACCAAACACAACGCATTATTGCCGTGGAAACCGAGTGAGCAAGCCTTGGCACTGCTGACAAAAAGCCTGATGGTATTGCTGGCGGTGGTGCTGATTGTCTCCGCCATCATGACGGTGTTTCCGTTCTTGTGGTCGGCGCTGCTGTCCACGCGAGATCGCACCGAAATCTTTGGTACAGGAATCAGCTTTGCCATTGGCGATAGCTTGGCGGTGAACTACGCCAAGCTGTTGGAAATCATGCCGTTTTGGCAGGCGATGTTTAACTCAATTTACATTGCCTTCCTTGGCACCACCATCTCACTGCTGTTTTGCAGCATGGGTGGCTACGCTTTTGCCGTTTACCAATTTAAGGGTAAGAATTTTCTCTTTGGCATGCTGGTGGGTTCAATGATGATCCCGCCCGTATTGAGCCTCATCCCCTACTTTATGATCGTCAAATTCCTCGGTTTGCTCGATAACCACATGGCGGTGTGGCTGCCCTTTACCACCACGCCATTCGGGATTTTCTTGATGCGTCAGCACGTGGTGGCCTCGATTCCCAAAGAGCTACTCGAAGCGGCGAAACTCGATGGCGCAGGAGAATTTCGCACCTACTGGAGCGTGGTGCTACCACTGATGAAACCCGCACTGGCGACCTTAGCGATTGTGCAGTTTGTCTTTTTCTGGAACAGCTTCATGAACCCGCTGGTGGTGCTGACCACGCCAGAGAACTACGTGATTACCCAAGCGCTGCGAAGCGTACAAGGCATTCCTAATACGCCTTGGGGGGCGGTGATGCTGGGCACCACCATTTCCATTTTACCGTTAGTGATTACTTACTTATTTGCCTCGAAACAGATGATCAGCGGCCTCACCTCCGGCGCAGTCAAAGGCTAAGTGAAACAAAAAAATAATATAGGTTTAGAACCATGAATAAATACCAATTACCCCAAGACTCTCAATTGCGTCAGGCGGATTTTCTGTTTGGTGTCGCCACCTCCTCTTATCAAATCGAGGGCGGCGCACAACTGGGTGGGCGCACCCCATCGATTTGGGATACCTTCTGCAACCAACCCGGCGCAGTCGACAACATGGACAATGGTGATGTGGCGTGTGACCACTTCCATTTGTGGCAACAAGACATCGCACTGATCCAAGGTTTAGGCGTGGATGCGTATCGCCTTTCCATGGCGTGGCCACGCATCTTGCCGAAAGATGGCCAAGTTAACCAACAAGGGCTCGAGTTTTACGAGCGCATTATTGATGAGTGCCACGCGCGCGGCCTAAAAGTGTTTGTCACGCTCTATCACTGGGATTTGCCGCAATACTTGGAAGACAAAGGGGGTTGGCTCAACCGTGAAACCGCCTACAAATTTGCCGAATACGCAGAGGTAGTGAGTGGTTACTTCGGCAATAAAATCGATTCATACGCGACCTTGAACGAACCGTTCTGCTCGGCCTATTTGGGCTACCGTTGGGGCATTCATGCTCCGGGTAAGAAGGGCGAGCGTGAAGGCTTTTTGTCGGCGCACCATCTGATGTTGGCACACGGTTTAGCGATGCCAATCATGCGCAAAAACGCGCCGCAATCGATGCACGGTTGTGTGTTCAATGCCACGCCTGCTTACCCGTATCGTGAGCAGGATGTCGCTGCGGCCGAATACAGTGATGCCGAGGGTTTCCACTGGTTTATCGACCCAGTGCTCAAAGGGGAATACCCGCAAAGCGTGTTAGAGCGCCAAGCGCACAACATGCCGATGATCTTAGACGGCGACCTCGACATCATCCGTGGCGACCTCGACTTTATCGGCATCAACTTTTACACCCGTTGCGTGGTGCGTTTTGATGCCAATGGCGAGTTGGAAAGCATGCCTCAGCCAGACGCAGAGCACACGTACATCGGCTGGGAGATTTACCCGCAAGCGCTGACCGATTTGTTGTTGCGCTTAAAACAGCGCTATCCGAACTTACCGCCAGTCTACATTACCGAAAACGGTGCGGCAGGAGAGGATGCGTGTATCAATGGCGAAGTGAATGATGAACAGCGCGTGCGCTATTTCCAAAGCCACTTATTGGCCTTGGATGAAGCCATTCGCGCCGGAGTCAATGTGCAAGGGTATTTTGCTTGGAGTTTGATGGACAACTTCGAGTGGGCCTACGGTTATAAGCAGCGCTTTGGCATTGTGCATGTGGATTACGCCACGCAAAAACGGACCTTAAAACAGAGCGCGATCGCGTATCGCAATACGTTGCTGGCGCGTGCAGAGGAGAAGCAATAATGGCACGAGTGGAATTTCGCGATATCAAAAAATCGTACGACGATGTGGAAGTGGTCAAACACTTTGATTTCACCGTCGAAGATGGTGAGTTTGTGGTGTTTTTAGGCCCCTCGGGCTGTGGAAAATCCACCACGTTGCGCATGCTCGCGGGCTTAGAAAGCATCACCTCGGGGGAGATTTACGTTGGCGACAAACTGATGAACAAGATCGACGCCAAAGATCGCGATTTGGCGATGGTGTTCCAAAGTTACGCGCTCTACCCGCACATGACGGTGTACGAAAACATCGCTTTTGCCCTCAAACTGAAAGGGATGGCAAAAGCGCAAATCGATGTTGAAGTACGCAAAGCGGCCAAAATGTTGGAACTGGAAGCGCTGCTGGATCGCAAACCCAAAGAGCTTTCCGGTGGTCAGCGTCAGCGTGTGGCGATGGGCCGCGCTATGGTCCGTACCCCCAAAGTGTTCCTCTTTGATGAGCCGTTATCAAACTTGGATGCCAAACTGCGTGGCACCATGCGTGAAGAGATCAAACAACTGCATCGAGAGCTGAAAACCACCACCATCTATGTGACGCACGACCAAATAGAAGCGATGACGCTGGCTGACCGCATTGTGATCCTCAAAGATGGCTATGTGGCGCAAGTGGGCACGCCAACGGAGGTGTTTAAACGCCCGGCCAACAAGTTTGTGGCTCAGTTTATTGGCAACCCGTCGATGAACATGCTTGAAGCCAAGTTGGTCGGTGAAGAGGGCAACTGGCACATCGCATTGGGTGACGTGACCATTCCGTTGCCAGAGCGCTTTCACGCCCATGCTTCGAAGAATCTTGCTTTGCATTTTGGCATTCGGCCGACAGACATTCATTTGCGAGCCGAGCAAGTGGCGCACGATCGCGTGTTGCCGATAGAGGTGGCGATCAAAGACAAAGAGCTGCTGGGCGCGAGCATCTTGCTCAAAACCGAAGTGGCAGGGCAGCCCTTGATGGTGGAAACCCAAGCGGCAGAGGTGGACGTTCGCCAACTGACCTTGTACCTCGACTTGGACGCCATTCATCTGTTTGATGCTTTGAGTGAGAAGTCGCTGGCGAGCTTTAGGTGATCACATCGCGTAAAGCAACGCATCAACCGTGTTGGCTCTTTAAGGGCTAACACGGTTGATTGAGCTTGTTGAATGGGGAAACTATAGTAAAGTTGTGTGGCTAACTTCCGTGAACAGTGGAGATTTAGCCGATAAAGTGACCAGTTTTGAGCTTGCTGGATAAAAAATGAAAACCCAAAAAAAGAAAAAAAGTACCCCTTCCATCTACGACGTTGCCAAGCTGGCTGATGTGTCACCGAGCACGGTTTCCCGCTTTCTCAATCGCACCACTTATGTCTCGGATGACAAGAGTGATCGCATCGAAAAAGCGATCAAATCTCTCAATTACAAACCCAACTATCTGATGAGTCGAGACAAAAATACCCGCTCGATGACCATTGGTGTGTTGGTCCAGCACCCAGAAAGTCCCTACACCAGTCGTATTCTCAACGACATGGAAAAAGTGCTGAATGCTCAAGGTTACTCCTTGGTGATTGCCACCGGGCATTGGCAGCGCAGTTTAGAAACCCACGCTTTGGAGTATCTGGCTAAAAGCCATGTGGATGGGGTCATCATTGTGACCGGCAGCTTGAGTGAAGAGCAGATTTTGGCGTACGCCGAGCGCATTCCGGTGATTGCCGTGGGCTATCAAGTTTCGGGGCCCAATGTGCGCAGTGTGAACGTCGATAATGTGCTGGCGGGTTATATGGCCACGCTCCATTTGCTTCAGCAAGGGCACGTCAACATCGCCCATATTAAAGGATTGCTCAACCAACCTGACGCCGTTGCCCGCTTTGTCGGCTATAAAAAAGCGTTGAAAGAAGCGGGAATCAAAGTGCAAGCCAAACTGATCAAGCAAGGGGATTTTAGTAGTGAAACGGGCTATGAAAAAACCGTCGAACTGATCCAGTCTCGTCACTACTTTTCGGCCATTTTTGCTGCCAATGATCAAACCGCTTACGGGGCAATTAAAGCCTTGCATGACCATGGTTTGCGCGTGCCTCAAGATGTGTCCGTGATTGGCTTTGATGATCTGCCCGTCTCGCAGTATTTCACACCTGCGCTTACGACCATGCGCCAACCGATAGAAGAGATTGGTGAAATCAGTGCGCGCAGCATATTAAACTTGCTCAATGGCGACCGTTCACCACAACGCTTACCGCCGATCGAACTGGTGGTGCGTGAATCCACTCAATCTAAATTTCGTTAGCCATTCAGCGCAGCAGGCTAACGTGATAAGTAGCGAGGTTGAAAGCCCTGCCAAACCGGACTGAGAGCAGGGTTCATCAGCTCAATCACTTGGCGCTGTTGCGGATTCATTTGGTTTACGCTGCGCGCGTAATGTTTCTCATACAACAGTTGTAACGTCCCTGCCTGCTCCAGTTTATTGAGCGCAGCCGTCATCTCTTTGTGAAGCGCTGGATGCTGCGGTGCCACGTAGAACACCACGGGGAGTGGGTAGTACAGCATGAGGCTAGGTTCAATGGCGAGTTTTTCACTGGCATGAGGGTATTCCTCTAATAAGCTTTGCGCTTCATTAATGCCCAGTGGAATGAAATCGCACAACCCTTCTTGCAGCAGCAAAAACATCTGTTCCAGTGAGCCTTTTTCCAACACCTGATAGCCGTTTTGGCGCAGTAAGTCGGCATCTGCCCAAGTCGCGGGAATGCCCGCCACCATCGCTTTTAGCTGCGTTTCTGTGGCGTTGGCAAAGTGGGCGGTGTCGGTGGCTCGAACCACCAAAACCCGACAACCTAAAATACCACCACACAGCGCGTGACTCACTTCGAGAAACTGCCCAGGGGCAAATTTTTGATTGCCAGCCACGGTGGTCAGCAGATCAATTCCGGTTTCAAACACACGTCCTTCATCTTCCGCATTGGGGTAGGCGGTAGTGTCTTCGAACATCGGCCAATAAGCGGACAATGCAGGCCGTAAAGCCTGTAAAACGTCCCGTTCGTGCTGTTGACGTGTCCAAGATTTATTGCCATTCCAAAATCGACTCATGTTGCTACGGCGCTCCGTTGGGTTGTCTGTCTCGTTTGAGTTTTCCGCTATCATTCCATGCGTAATATCAAAAAGAAAGCGGTTTCTTTTTGTGTGAAGTGAATGTTTGATTTGCGACAAAATCAGCGTTTGTGTGGGTTGATGGTCGTTAGGAGGAGAAAACGCTCCTCAGTTCACAAAATTCAATACAGCAATGAAAATATAACCAATTGATATATATGGAATTTTGTTATGTTACTTAATTGGTCTTATATCTATCTCATTGATATTTAAGTATTAAATAGATGTGTGATCTATGGTTTGTTTTATCGACTTTGAGTTGAATATCACGCTTGAAAGAGGAAAAATCCTCACAAAGAAAGCGCTTTCTTTTTCATTTTGACGCCATAGTGGTTGTTTTATGGCTGTCACCGCGGAAAATTTTTTATAACAACAAGAAAGCGCTTTCATGGGGTGTAACTAAAACAAGGACAATGTGATGCAAAAGAAAACTCTGCTCGCAACTCTCGCTGCCGGTCTTATGCTTTCTGCAACTGCTACAACAGCGGCTGAGATCAAACAGGGTGGTACGCTAACCGTGCCAATCATCAACACGGGGTTTGTTGATAACTTCAACCCGTATACCACCAAAGATCTGCTACACGGCGTGATGTTTGAACCTCTAATGGTGTTCAACAACATGACCGGTGAAACGGATTTCCGTTTGGCAAAATCGGTTGCTTACTCGGACGATCTAAAAACCATTACTCTGACACTGCGTGATGGCTTGAAATGGTCTGATGGTTCACCGCTCACGGCAGACGACGTGGTCTACAGCTTTATGCTCACCAAAGACGCGCCAGCGTTTGACCAAAAAGGCATTTGGTCAGGCAAGAATCTCCAGACGATTACAGCCAAAGACGCCACAACGGTGGTCTTTAACCTGAATGAAGCGGATTCGACTTTTGTTTGGAACCTAGAGCGTTACCACATTGTTCCTAAGCACATCTGGTCAAAAGTGGAAGACTTAACCACCTTTACCAACCCAAATCCAGTGGGTAGCGGCCCGATGACCGTGGTGAAATACGTTAAACCGCAACAAATGGAATTGTGCCGCAACCCGAACTACTACCTTGAAGGTCGTCCATACCTTGATTGCGTGAACTTCCGTTCTTACAACGACAACTCGCAAATTCAACCTGCGTTGATCAAAGGTGAAATCGACTGGGGTTCAAACTTCATTGCTGACGTGGAATCCACGTTTGTCGCGCAAGACAAAGCCAACAACCACTTCTGGTACCCAGCGAACGATGCGATTCACCTTTACGTCAACACCAAGAAAGCCCCATTTGATGATCTGCGTGTTCGCCAAGCGCTTTCTATCGCGCTTGACCGCGAAGCGATCGTTGATATTGCGGCGTATGGCTACCCAACGCCGAACTACAATGTTGGCGGCATTGGCGAACTGTACAAAACACACATCGATCCACAAATCTCGAAAAAATACGGCTATCTCACGCAATATGACGCTGAAAAAGCGAAACAATTGCTAGAAGAAGCGGGCATTGTTGACCGTAATGGCGACGGTTTCCGCGACAACAAAGATGGCTCAACTGTGCAGTTCGATATCGAAGTCGTTAACGGCTGGACCGACTGGATTCAAGTGGTGCAGATGGTGACGGAATACTTCGAAGAAGTCGGCATCAAAGCGAACGTGAAAACCGTTGACTGGGCAGTGTATGACGCCAACTTGAAAGAGAGCAAATACACCATGTCGATCAACTGGTCGATGGTCGCCACCAACCCAATTTTGGCTTACCAAGAGTACTTCGCGACATCGCGTATCGGCAAAACATGGCACGCGGGCCACGGTGTGAACTCGCCAGAAATCGACAAGTTGATTGAAAGCTTCGGCAAAATCGGCGATGCGCAGAAGCAAGAAGCGATCATTTCACAACTGCAGGAATACACGGCGGAAAACCTACCGTTCATTCCTCTGTTCTCTAACCCAACTTGGTTCCAATACAGCACCAAGAAGATTGTTGGCTGGCCAAATGCAGAAAACCCATATGTACAGCCAGTGTGGTATGACGGCGGTAAGCGCGTGATCATCCTCAACAACCTACACCTGAAATAAGGGATTTGTGTTTTCAATTGTTAGGAGTCACCGCCACGGTGGTGACTCCTAGGTTAAAAGGTGTGTTATGTCGTTTTTAGTTCGCCGTTTTGGCTTTTATTTTACTGCCTTCCTGATTGCGATTTCATTCAACTTTATGTTGCCGCGCTTGATGCCGGGGGATCCGGTGGATGCCCTCTTTGCTGCAGCACAAGGTCGAATGGACCCCGCTCAGATGGACGCAGTTCGTGAGATGTATGGTTTTGTCGATGGCAACCTGTTTGAGCAGTATCTGGCTTACATGAAAAGCGTGTTTACGCTTGAGTTGGGCCCTTCGGTACTGATGTTCCCTGTGAGCGTGTCGGATGTGATTGCCATGGCGCTGCCATGGACCATGTTCCTTGCGCTGGGCTCTTTGATTGTGGCGCTGATCATTGGTGTCAGTATTGGTACTTACGCCTCGTATCATCGTCAGGGCCTATTTGGCCAAGTGGTGCCACCAGTGCTGGCTTTCATCAGTAACTTCCCTTATGTCGTCACTGCGCTGCTGCTGTTCTACTTCTTCGGTTTGAAGATGGAATTGCTGCCGCTGGCGTACACCTACGACCCAGCGTTAGAGCCGGGCTTTAACCTGGAATTTATTGCCAGCGTTGCGAAACACGCGGTGCTTCCAGTGGGTTCGATGGTGGTGGTTGGCATCGCGACGTGGGTATTTAACATGCGCAACGCGATGATCAACGTGTTGGGTGAAGATTACGTCACCATGGCGGAAGCGAAAGGACTCAGCAGTTTCCGCGTGATGTACCGCTATGCTGGCCGCAACGCGATTTTGCCAGTGGCGACAGCCATTGCGATGGCGATCGGTTTCTCCTTCGCTGGCTCGATCATGACGGAAGTGGTGTTCAACTACCAAGGGCTTGGCAACATTCTCTTGAAAGGGATTGTGGCGCGTGACTACCCGCTGATCCAAGCCATCTTGTTGATTCTCGTTACCGCAGTACTGACGGCGAACTTTATTGCCGATCTGCTCTACGTTTGGCTTGACCCCCGCATTTCAAATTAAGGTGTACCATGGACAAGATAATCAATACTAATAAAGCGTCCGAACCAAGTGAAATGATTGCTCGTGAGCCTCGTTTCTCGTGGAAAAAGACGAAAAAAACACTGGGTAAGATTTACGCATTTTTCTATGGCAACCCGCCCGCCATTATCGGTGGCTTGTTGCTGACCATCATTCTCTGCGGTGCGCTGTTTGCGCCAGTATTGGCGACGCACAACCCTGAAAAGCGCGTTGCTCGCCCACATGTGGCACCAAACGCAGAATACGTGCTTGGCACCACGCGCAGTGGCCGCGATGTCTACAGCCAAGTGCTGCACGGCGCGCGCAAATCACTCACGGTAGCGATCGCCGCGGGTGTGATTGCCATGAGCCTAGCGGTGATCATTGGTGTTTCATCCGGCTACTTCGGCGGCAAAATCGATGAGCGCCTTAACTTTCTGACCAACGTTTTTCTGGTGTTCCCACAGCTGCCCTTGCTGATTGTGCTCGCCGCCTTTCTTGGTCAAGTGGGCTCCTTAGTCATTACGGTTCTGCTCGGCATCACCTCCTGGCCGTGGGGGGCGCGCGTGATACGGTCGCAAACCATGGCGATTCGAAATAAAGAATTCATCATCTCAGCGGAAGTGATGGGCGAGTCAAAAATTCGCATCATCTTGGTCGAAATCCTGCCAAACCTTGTTTCCATTGTTTTTGGTGGCTTCTTAGGCACCGTGATTTACGCCATGGGCGCGGAAGCGGGCCTAGGCATTCTAGGCTTAGGTGACGCAACTGAAGTGAGCTGGGGCTCGATGCTTTACTGGGCGCAAACCTCCTCGTCACTCTACACTGGCGCATGGTGGGAGATGCTCGTACCTGCGTCTGCACTGGCGATTACTGGCGGTGCGTTGGCGCTGATCAACATGTCCATCGACCAAGTGAGCAACCCGAAACTGCGCACTGGCCCACACATCAAACTGTGGCATCAATTGAAAAAGCAAGCCGATAAACGCCGAGGTCTACTATGAGTCAGTTACTTGAAATCAATAACTTGTGCGTAGATTACGTCTCACCGAATGGCGTGGCGCGCGCAGTGAACAACGTCAGCTTAACCATCGCACCAGGTGAAACGCTCGGACTGGCTGGCGAATCGGGCTGTGGTAAAAGTACCTTAGCTTTCGCCATCTCGCGTCTGCACAAAGCGCCAGCGCTGATCTCGGAGGGGGAAATCCTCTACAAAGGGCAAGACGTGCTGAAGATGAACGATCGCCAATTGCGCGATTTTCGCTGGAACGATGTTTCGGTGGTGTTCCAGAGTGCGATGAACTCGCTCAACCCGGTGATCACCATTGGTGAGCAGCTTACGGATGTGATTTTGGCGCACCGTAAAATCCCTTACAAACAAGCTTATGAGCGTGCGGTGGAGCTGCTAAAAGTGGTGGGGATTCACGGCGATCGCATGAGCAGCTTTCCGCACCAACTCAGTGGTGGTATGAGACAGCGTGTGGTGATTGCGGTTGCTTTGGCGCTTGAGCCGAAACTGATCATCATGGATGAGCCAACTACGGCGCTGGATGTGGTGGTTGAGCGTGAAATCCTCAACGAGCTGTACGAGCTCAAGAGCAAGTTTGGCTTCTCGATTTTGTTCATCAGCCACGATTTGAGTTTGATGGGGGAAATTGCCGATCGCATCGGCGTGATGTACGCAGGCAACCTTATTGAGTTGGGCGAAGCGAAGCAAGTGTTTGGCAATCCACAGCATCCTTATACCAAAGGGCTTATCTCATCGTTCCCGACTATTCACGGGCCGAAAGAGCGCCTTTACGGTATACCGGGCAACCCAGTGAACCTGCTCAACATCCCGACAGGGTGTAATTTCCAAGAGCGTTGCGGTGTCTGTGCGTTGGTTTGTAAGCAGCAAGACCCGCGTTTAATGCGTGCCGATAACGGCAGCCTAGTCTCGTGTCATTTGGTGTAGGGAGCGGAAACATGCAACAAGTAAACACACCTGAAGTGATTCTTTCGATCAAGAATCTGGTGAAAGATTTCCCGCTGGGCCAATCGGTCAAAAGCAATTTGATGCGCGCGGTAAACGATGTGTCGTTTGAGCTGCGCAAAGGTGAAGCGCTGGCGATTGTGGGCGAATCCGGCTCGGGCAAAAGCACGGGGGCGCGTATTCTCACCCGCATCTACGAGAAAACCGCGGGGGAAGTGACGTTTAAAGGCCAGCCGCTGGCCGATTACATCAAAGAAAATGGTGAGCTGGAATACGCGCGCCAGGTGCAGATGATTTTCCAAGACCCCTTTGGTTCACTCAATCCAGTGCACACCATTTACCACCACATTGCGCGCCCATTGCAGATCCACCAACGTGCCGATAAAGCGGCGATTCCTAAGTTAGTGTATGAACTGTTGGAATTGGTGGGTTTGTCACCGGCCAAAGAGACGGCGGAAAAATACCCGCACGAACTCAGTGGCGGCCAGCGCCAGCGTGTGGCGATTGCGCGTGCGATTGCCGTTGACCCTGAAGTGATTTTGGCCGATGAGCCCATCTCAATGCTGGATGTGTCTGTTCGCTTAGGTATTTTGAACTTGATGGCGGATCTCAAAGACAAGCACGGTATCTCATTTATGTACATCACTCACGATATCGCAACCGCACGTTATTTCGCTGAGAAGACCGCGGTGATGTACGTCGGCCACATGGTGGAGTGGGGCGACAGCGATAGCGTGACGCAAAATCCGCAGCACCCATATTCGCAACTGCTGCTCTCTGCCGTGCCAGAAGTGGGCAAGGCGGGCAAACGCGAGCTGCAGGCGAAAAAAGGTGAAATTCCACTGTGGAAGCCAAGCAGTGTCGGTTGCCCATTTGCGGCTCGCTGCCTTAAAGCCACCGAGTTGTGTACGCGTTCTCTGCCAGAGCCGACGCAAATCGCTGACAACCACTTTGCTCGTTGCCATCACCTCGCTGGGTGATGGCCAGTTAACTTTTTAAAAAAGCGAAAAAGAAAGCGCTTTCTTTTTGTTGGAATGAAATTATGAAGCTAGAACATCAAAAAAATCAGAACGTTGAAGGTTCGTTTGTCGATTTGCTCGGTGAGCGTTACTACAAAATTGCCCACGTTGACAAAATGGCCCCATTTTTCATTAGCGTGGTCTCGTCCAGCGACCATTGGCTGTTTATCTCATCAACAGGCAGTTTGTCGGCTGGCCGAATTCGTCCTGAAAATGCTCTTTTTCCCTACAAGTCTGTGGATCATATTCATGAAAGCGCGGAAAACACGGGCTCGAAAACCATTGTCCGCGTACAGCAAGACGGCCGTTGGGTATTGTGGGAACCGTTCAACCGTTTCCACGATGGCTTGTACCAAGTCGAGCGCAATCTCTACAAAAACAGCGTTGGTGACAAAATCGTTTTTGAAGAGCTTAACCACACGTTAAAGCTGAAATTCCAATACGCTTGGGCCAGCAGCGATGAGTTTGGCTTTGTTCGCCGCGCGCAAATCAGCGATCTCTCTGGTCAAGATCGTGAGCTGGATATTCTCGACGGTCTACAAAACCTGTTGCCATCGGGCGCACCATTGGCAGCGTTACAAACGCGCAGTGCCTTAGTGGATGCCTACAAGTGGAATGAACAAGTGGAAGGCACGTCACTGGCGCTTTACACCATGTACGCTAAGTTGAGTGACCGCGCAGAGCCTGCCGAATCACTGTTGGCGACCACGGTGTTTAGCATTGATAACGACTACGGCCAAATTCTTCTCAGCAGCGAACAGCTCGGCGCGTTCCGCTGTGGTGAGCCGATTGTCAATGAGCCACTGACGCGTGGCGTGCGCGGCAGTTACTTGATCAACAAAACCATCAAGCTGCCAGCTGGGCAGAGCAAGCATTGGCTGATCGTCGCCGATATCGACAAAAACCATTGTGATGTGCGCGCTCTGGAGCAGCAACTTGCGACGCCAGCGAATGTGGAACAGCAGATCGAAGCGAGCATCGCGCAAAATCAGCAAGAGTTGGTTGCTCTGATGTCCGGCGGTGACGCATGGCAAGTGACCGCAGAAGAGACCACGTTTGTGCACCACTACGCCAACGTACTGTTCAACAGCATGCGTGGCGGCGTGATTGAAAACAACTACCAGCTCGACAAGCAAGATGTGCTGAAAACCATGCGCAAAACCAATCAACAGGTGGTGGCGCGCCAGCAAACCTTCTTTGCCGACCTGCCTGAGAGTTTCACTCATGCAGAGTTGGTTCGTCTGGCAAAGCTCACTGGCGATGCGCAGTTGGTGCGTTTGAGCTACGAATACTTGCCACTGACGTTTGGCCGTCGTCATGGTGACCCAAGCCGTCCTTGGAACCACTACGAAATCAAACTCAAAGATGACAAAGGTGAGCGTTTACTCTCTTACCAAGGCAACTGGCGCGACATTTTCCAAAACTGGGAAGCATTGGCGTTGAGCTATCCGGGGTTCATCTCTTCATTCATGGCGAAGTTTGTTAACGCCTCAACCATGGATGGCTACAACCCGTATCGCATCACCAAAGAAGGCATCGATTGGGAACTGCTGGAAGCGGATGATCCGTGGAGCAACATCGGTTACTGGGGCGATCACCAGATCATCTATTTGCTCAAATTCCTCGAGTTGGCGAAGAAATATCAGCGTGAAGAGCTCTGCGAGTTGCTCACCAGCGATCTGTTTAGCTACGCCAATGTCCCTTACGAGTTGTGTGGTGTGGACAAGTTGTTCGCCAATCCAAAAGACACGGTGTCGTTTAACCACGAACTGCAAAAGCGTATCGAAGAAAAAGTGGCGAAGCTGGGCAGTGATGGCCGTTTGATCCTCGAAGGGGAAGACAGCGTTTACATGGTGAACTTGTGCGAAAAAGTGCTGGTGCCTTTGCTGTCGAAACTGAGCAATTTGGTGCTGGATGGGGGGATTTGGCTTAACACTCAGCGTCCGGAATGGAACGATGCCAACAACGCGATTGTCGGCAATGGCCTTTCGATGGTGACTTTGTATTACATGCGCCGTTATGTGGCTTTCTTGCAGGGATTGATGAGTGAACTGCCGTCCTCTGTCTCAATGTCGAAAGAAGTGTTTGATTGGATGCTCTCCATCACCCGCATTTTGCAAGACGCGACCAAAGAGATTCGCCAAGGCACGGTGAACCGTCAAACACGCAAAGCAATTTTGACGCTGCTTGAAAAATCCGCTGATGAGTTCAGACAACGCGTCTACCGCATGAATGGTTTCTCAGGCAAAACCAAAGTGGAGAAAAGTGCACTCGAGAAACTGTTGGAAGCGAGCCTTGTGGTGCTTGATTCGAGCATCGAAAACAATTTGCGTGAAGACGGTTTGTACAACGCCTACAACATCCTGACTTACTCGGGTGAAAGCTTAAATATCGAAAATCTCTACCCAATGCTGGAAGGGCAAGTGGCGGTATTGAGCGCGGGCGTGCTGACACCGAAACAAGCCGTTGAGTTGTTAGACAAACTGTTTAGCAGCGAAATGTACCGTGACGATCAGCAAAGCTTCATGCTCTACCCAGACCGCGAACTACCGGCGTTCGTCGCGCGTAACCGCATTGCGCCTGCACAAGTGGAAACCAACCGTGTGATCAGTGAAATGCTGGCCAAGGGCGACCAACGCATTGTGCAGCGCGACATCCAGGGCGATTGCCATTTCCACGCTGCGTTTGAAAACGTCGATGGTTTGCGTAACGCGGTTGCCCAAGTGAAAATGGACTACCCAGAGCTTAGCAAAGAGCAGTGGGACGAACTCGATGCCCTTTATGAGCAGGTGTTTAACCACCGTGCGTTTACTGGCCGCTCTGGCACCATGTTTGGCTACGAAGGTTTGGGCTGTATCTACTGGCATATGGTCTCTAAACTGCTGCTGGCGGTGCAAGAGAACTACCAGTTTGCATTGGAACAAGACGCAAACAGCGAAGAAACCAAGCAGTTGGCGCAATACTACTACCGCGTTCGTCAGGGCATTGGCTTTAACAAAACGCCACAAAATTACGGCGCGTTCCCAACCGACCCATACTCGCATACGCCAAAGCACGCTGGTGCGCAGCAGCCTGGCATGACGGGCCAAGTGAAAGAAGAAGTGCTAACGCGTTTTGCCGAACTGGGTATTGAGGTTAACGCGCAGCGCATTGGTCTTCAGCCAACGCTATTGAGAAAGCAAGAGTTCCTCACTCAAGCAACCACCTTTAGTTGTCTGGGTGTGTCTGGTGAGAAACGCAGCTACGTGGTGGAAGCGGGTCAGTTAGCCTTCACTTACTGCCAAGTGCCGTTCATTTACCAGCTCAGCGAGCAGGATAAAGGGCACATTGAAGTGATGATGCGTGACGACAGCGTGCAGTTGTTTGAGCAACTTGAGCTTGATGAGCGCATCAGCCAAGCAATTTTCGCTCGCACTGGCGAGGTGGAAAAAGTGGTGGTGAGCTTGCCAGAATCGATGCTGTATCGCGGCTAATGGCTAATCGTTAAGCTTTAAGCGCTTAGCCAACTAGCTAACTAGCCACTCAAACAGAAACCTGGCCTCGCGATAGAGGCCAGGTGAGAGAAATAAAGAACCCCACCTTTTGGTGGGGTTCTTTTTCTGTGTGTCAGTCACGAAAGTCAGCGCAGGAACCAGTGAGCAAAGCCAAGGCGCAGGGAAGCTCGCTACGGATTTCGCTGACGGCAAGGATTGTGAGAGTCGAGCTTGCGCTACTTGGCCGCCGCTTGATGTGGTTTCACCGAATCTCTCACCACCAGTTCTGGCGTTAGCTTGTGCTTTAATGGGTAACTCTGTTTATTCACCAAAGCCAAGACCCCTTTGGCAGCTTCGCAGCCCATTTCCATCACCGGGAAGTTCACCGTGGTTAAGCGTGGGCGAATGTGCTGGCTGTGGGTATCGTTATCAAAACCGACCACAGAGAGATCGTCGCCAATCGCCAATCCGCGTTCTGCGGCCACGTCATAAACCGCGAGGGCAATGTTGTCGTTTTGGCAGAAAATGGCGGTGATTTGTGGATCGCGATCGAGCAGACGGCGCGCCGCTTCGTGGTTGCCTTGATGGTCAAAACGCCCTTCGACAATCAAATTGGCATCATAGGCAATACCAAACTCAGCCAGTGCATTGCGATAACCTTGTAAGCGATCGCGGCTGTCGCCTTTGCTTAGCTGGCCAGTAATGCACGCCACTTTGCTGTGGCCATGTTCCAAAAGGTGCTTAGTCGCCAAATACCCACCGAGTTCGTTATCGATAAAAATACAGTGATCGGCAATTTCAGGAATGTAGCGGTTCAACACAATCGTGGCGCTTTGACGCTCAACCACTTCAATCAGTTCATCATCAGAGAGCTTATCGGAATGCACAATCAAACCGTCCACCTGCTTTGAGCGCAGGAAGTTGATCGAATCTTGCTCTTTGGTGTGAGACTCTTGACCACTGGTGACGATCAAGTGAATGTTGTTTTGTCTTACCGTGTCTTCGGCATGGTGCATCAGTGGGCCATAAAACGGGCCGTCTAGCGAGCCGACCAACATGCCAATGCTGTTAGAACGGCTAGATGCTAGCGCCTGTGCAAAGGCGTTTGGTTTGTAGCCTAGCTTTTCAATCGCTTCGAAGACTTTTTTGCGATTGGCTTCTTTGACCGTTGGATGGTTATTGAGTGCTCTTGAAACCGTTGATTGAGAGACATTCGCCAGCTCGGATACTTCTTTAATGGTGATCAATGGAACTCCCCTTATATTGCCTTTTGAGTTCAAGCGGACAGTGTACCTGCGCGATGTTCTCTCGCCTAGAATTCTGGTGGCGAAGATAGCAAAACTCTGAACTGCATAACGCCCTGCGAGAACGGATGTTCACGCTTTGAGCAATTTAACCGTGTTGCAGGGGATTATAATGTGATCTATGCACAAAGAAAGCGCTTGCTTGTTGGTGGCGCTCACGTTTTTCATCCTTATTTGTTTCTAGAATGGTTTTATCGACGGAGAACATTGTGAACTATGGGTTTGTCAATGTTATTTCTGTCGCTTAGCGAGAGCGCTCTGTCTTCTTGGTTCGTTTTCTCGCTCTTTTTTTAAAACAAAAAGAAAGCGCTTTCTTTTTGGGTTGCCAAAGTCGAAAGCGTTTAATCCAATCGTGATCGCCTAGCAATCAATGGCTAAGGGACAAAAGGGAGAACCACAGTGGTCAATCAATTTCACTTCATAAAATCGAAACTTACGCTCGGCGTTGCTATAGGACTTGTTTTCGCGTCTCAAGCGCATGCCGCGGAGATGAGTAGCATCGAATTTCATGGATATTTTCGTGCTGGTGTGATTAATAGTGTTGAAAATGATCTAAAACGCTCTAATTTTGCTGGTCAGAAGGAAACATTAGGTCGTTTAGGCATTGAAGCCGACAACGATTACAAAGCCAACCTTGTTAGCAATTGGGATTTTGACGACGGTAGAAATTTCCGTATTAATTTTGGTGTCGGAGCAAAAGGGAAAGAAGCAGGATTATCTTCCAGCGCGGATGGATTTGATGCCGCGATCACTAATGCGTTTGTCGAGTTAAAAGGTGTTTCACCAACGGGCACGTTTTGGGCTGGTAAGCGAGAATATGGTAAGAGTGATAATTATATTTTCATGACCGACTTCTTTTACACAGATATGTCCGGTATCGGAATTGGCTTAACGGATTTAAGTCTTTTTGGCAATGAATTTGACCTTGCCTATATAGCTAGTGACCGATATGACGAAAATACAGACCGATGGGCAGATTCTCCAGCACAAGTTGGTAATAATGAGACTAACTTAAATAATCTTCTCCATGCAATCCATATTGGAACCAGTTTTGATAATCTCTCAGTATCCGCTTTATTAAAGGCAATGCCAGACAACTGGGATGCACAGGGGAAAGAGTGGGCTGAAACCGGTTTTGATTTGACACTGACTTATAAGATGTCGAGTTTCTTTGGTTTATCTGGCAATGGCTTTTCCAATATTATCGCTCAAGCTGGTAAAGGCTTGGGTGCTGGCAATTTGTTAGGTGGCACCATAACGGACTACAACGCTTATGCTCCCGGCTCTTTAGCTCAGGGGCAGCATGACGACTGGGGAGCGGCAGGCGATGCGCGTCAGCTCCTTTCAAAAGTTGAGGATGATGATACCTCTGCAAGAGTGATGCTCTGGGGGGGCTACACTTTTGATAACGGAGTCGGGTTTTTCCCATCCATTCAAGGTCAGTATAACCATATGGCGTCAGGGGATGCTCGTTCACAGAGCGACTACAACTACTGGTTGTCTGCAATGACAAGAATGACAGTGCCTGTTAGTTCTCATTTTTACGTTCAAGGTGAAGTGGGCTACGCATACAACAATTGGGGCGGGAGTTCGTGGAACCAATCTAAGTTAACCATTGCACCAACGTTTATTTTGCCAACCTCTGTCGGAGTGAATCCTGAAATTAGACTGCTAGCCTCATATTTACCGAAATCTTGGACTAATTTAAATGAGGTTTCAGGCAAACCTGAGGATGACTTTATTGTTGGCTTCCAAGCTGATCTTTGGTGGTAAGTTAATTACGTTAAATGAAATAGCATAATAACTTATTTAATTAATTTAACTTAAATTTAATTTATATAAGCAGCAACGCTAAGTAATTAAATTTCGAAGTTTTATTCGCTCGTAGTCGCTCTTTATTGAGCAATGAGTGACGATTGATCACAACCAAAATTATCATGGATATATTTTAAGGACATTTGGATGAGCAACGAAATAAAGCATTTCAGGCTGACTAATATTGTGTTGGCCAGTGCGATAGCATTATTGATCAGTGGGTGTGGTGAAGAGAGCCTAACGAATCCACAGACAACACCTGAACCACCAACGACGAATCCGCCAACCACGAATCCGGGTGCGGACTTCGTGATTTTTCAAGATCAAGTTAATAGTGCTTGGCCAGCATGGGATTGTTGTGGTGGCACGACACCCACTAATCCGGTGGAGCTAGGGGACTATGGCATTGTGACGGAGTTTACTGTGGGAGCAACACCGGCCGTTTTGGGTTTTGTTCGCTCTCAAACTGCAGGGCCACTCGATATTAGTGCCTATCAAGCCAAAGGGACGGTTGAATTTGATATCAAACTGATGAGTGCGCCGATTGCTGGCCCGACCAACTGGTTTATCAAGTTGGAAAGCAATGGTGGGGCGATTAATGCAGGTGGGGAGGAAGCGGAAGTATCGATCACCACACCTCTGGTCAACACATGGCAAAAGGTTTCCATCCCGGTGGCGGACTTAGCAAACTTAGGTCTTGATCTGACAAGTGTTGATAACTTCTTGATTTATCCAGCCTGGGGCACAGGAGAAGGGGCGGTATACCGCGTTGATAATATCAAGTTTATCCTCGATGGCGTGACGGAACCGCAACCAGACCCTGAGCCGACACCAAGACCCGATGCAGACAGCGGACTTAAACTGGATCTCACTCAAGCGGTGACGGATTTCGGTGGTTCGGTCTCTCAGTTGGGGGTTACTGATCCTGCGGTTTTAGCCGCTGTATCGTCGAGCAGTCAAATCATCAGAACCACCAAAACCGACGGTGCTGAAACGTGGGCCGGGACAACCTTGGGCGATCTGACAGCGATTCCGTTTGCTGACGATCGGCAAAAAGTTTCCGTGTGGATTTACTCTGAAGAGAGCAGCATACCAGTATTGCTAAAGCTTGAAGACCAAAATGACGGAGAGAAATTTGTCGAAGCGCTTGCGACAACCACGATTGCGGGTGCTTGGGAAAAAGTGACGTTTGATTTCTCACTTCCTCACGCTGGCGCTGTGGATTCCAGTGTTGTTTACGATAAGAAGTCCATTTTCTTCGATTTTGGCCAACCGGGTACTGGGACTGTGTTCTACTGGGATGACATGACTTTCGTTGATGCTGCTAGCACAACCAATCCCGATGAACCGGATTTACCAATCGATCCCGCTCAAATCACACTGTTTAACGATGCAGCCAATCCCAAATGGGTGGCGTGGGATTGTTGTGGTGGCTCGACACCCAGCGTGATCACAGACTCAGATAGCCAATATGGTGCGGTCACGGAGTTTGTGATCAACGGCCCCACCGTGGTTGGTTTCTCATCGCGCGCAGATGCTGGTGCTGTCGAGGGTAAACCAATCGACGTGAGTGCTTGGCAGGACAAAGGAACGGTTTCTTTTGATCTCAAACTGACCAATGATGCGGGCGCGACGGATTGGAAATTTAAAGTCGAGTCTGTGAGCGCTGCAACGGCAGTGGAAATGAGCTTGGCTGAGGCACCTGAACTGAACACGTGGAAACATTACCAAATTAGTCTCAATGATCTTGCCAACGCGGGATTAGACCTAGCAAACATTGATTTGCTGATGATCTTCCCTGCATGGGGCTCAGGGATTGGGTCAAGTTATCTGGTAGATAACGTCGTCTTCTCCGCAACGGGTGCGACATCGCCATCAGATCCGACTGAACCGCCACTCCCACCAACGCAAGATGGTACTAATTTATTGATTAATGGAGATTTTTCTTCAAACAAGCTTGACCCTTGGTATCAAGTCGGTGGTGGTAGCGTTGAAGTGATTGATGGCGTACTTAAGGCAGAGGCGTATTCAGGGGGCGAGGCGCGCATTAAGCAGCAGCGAATTGGTGCCGGTCAGTTGAAGGCCAATCAATCCGTCACTGTGACTTTTAAGATGAAAGGTGAGCTTAGCGATGGCGGCGTGGTTAACGGTATTGTTCACACTGAATCACCTGCAGGGGTATCGGGCACCGAAGTTCTCTCTTTGCCTGCGCCGACATCTGAATGGGTAGAACACAGCTTCACATTCAACATTGGTAACGATCCAGAATGGGGGCTTGGCCTAACGCTTGGTGGTGTGTGCGGTGCGGTAGATAGCTGTATGGCAAAAGTCGAGTTCGATGACATACGTCTTATCGCTGTTGTGACGCCACCACCAACAGACCCCGATTCGCCAAATCCAGACCTACCACCGGTCGACAATACGGGTAACTTACTGATTAACGGTGATTTTGCGACAGATAAACTCGACCCATGGTTTCAAGTGGGCGGTGGTAGTGTTTCCGTGACTAATGGCACCGTCCGCACCTCTACAGGGATAGGTGGTGAAGCTCGAATTAAACAACAGCGCGTTGGTCAAGGAACATTAGTTGCAAATCAATCCGTTACAGTGACGTTTTATATGAAAGGCCAAGTGACCGATGGTGGTGTGGTCAATGGTGTGATTCACACAGAGTCACCGGCTGGCGTTTCTGGTACAGAGGTGCTTTCTTTGCCTTCGCCAACCAATGAGTGGGTAGAACATAGTTTTACCTTCAACATTGGCAGCGATCCTGAGTGGGGCCTGGGCTTTACCCTAGGGGGCGTGTGCGGTGCGGTAGCGGGCTGCTCTGTTGCCGTTGACTTCGACAACATCCGCTTAACAGCAAACTAATCATTCGGTCTGTGCGTGTGAACGCACAGACCACATTCAACGATCACCATCGATCATGACGTCTCAAAGAGTTAGGAAACAGAGATGAAAAAACAGAATTTGAAACTCCTCGCTTTCGCAGTTAGCACACTGTTGTTAAGCGGCTGTGGCGATGAAGCCTTGAGCAACAATCCCGGAACAAATGATGGCAATGGAAGCGTCGTGCTCAAGCCGCAACCTAAACCGACTCAACAACCCAGCGCGCGTAATGGCGACGACTTATTGGGCAACCCTCAATATCCGGCTATTTCTTATGGGGCCTGGCGGTCAAATGTACGTGAATCGGGTGAAAATGTTCCGAGTGTTGCGCAACAGATTGAAGATATGAAAATCCTCTCTGCACTCGGCATTAAGGTTATCCGTACTTACAACACCCAAGGGTTTATTGGCACGGACGGTAAGTCCAACACAGAAAACTTGCTGGAGGCGATAAGCCAACTCAAGCAGCAAGATCCCGATTTTGAAATGTATGTCATGCTCGGCATTTGGATTGATGCTTTGAACTCTTGGACCAATCTTACCGTTGAACATGATAAAGACAATCCGAAGAATTTTGATGAAATCGCTAAAGCAAAGGAGCTCGCACTCAAGTATCCCGATATCGTGAAAGTATTGGCCGTGGGTAACGAAGCTATGGTGGATTGGGCGCCATACCATGTCACACCACAAATCATCCTCAATCATGTTGAAGATCTGCAGCAGTGGAAGCTTAGCAGCGAATCAACCAAGGACATTTGGGTTACCTCTTCAGACAATTACGCGGTTTGGTCTGGTCAAGATGCCAATGGCAATCAGAGTGAGCAGGCGGTGTTGAAGGCCCTGATCAACGCGGTGGATTATGTGTCACTGCATACCTATGCGTTGCATGACACTCACTATCATCCCGACTTCTCACAGCAGTGGAAAGTGCCGAAAAGTGAGCAGAATCTCGCCAAGCAAGAGCAGATTGACTCGGCCATGAAGCGTGCCTATCAACATACATTAGGTCAGATACAAGTGGCGCAGAGTTTCGTCAATCGTGTTGATGCAATGAAGCCCATTCATCTGGGGGAAACCGGTTGGTCCTCCATATCGACTGATGGGTTGGGAGTTGGAGGCACCCAAGCGGCCGATGAGTATAAACAGAAGCGTTTCTATGACGACATGCGCGCCTGGAGTGATCAATTTGGTGCTTCGCTGTTTTTCTTTCAGGCTTTTGATGAGCCATGGAAAGGGGATGCCAACAACCCATCGCATTCGGAAAAGCATTTTGGGCTTATTGATATCAATTGTTCAGTGAAGCATGTGCTTTGGGAGCAAGTTGATGCACTAAACAATCTGGGGTTAACCAGAGATTGTCCGGGAACTGGCTTTTCAGCGAGTTACTCGGGGGATTTTGCAACCCTAATGGACGCGGTTTTAGCGCCACCTAAAGCACCGATTGACACGCCACCTGCCGAGGGAGAGTTCAAAGTGCTGGGTAACGATGTTTATTCGGGTGCCAGTGTCTATGGTTGGGACAACCCCATCACGGCTTGGGCCGGTGTCAATAATGAGACCGGCGTTTTGACTGTGGCTGCCGATCCGGCGTTAGCGGCGGTTTGGGGATGGGGGGCAGGCATCGGCAATAGTGCCAATCCGACCAATCTTTCTTCCTCCAGAAAAATGACCTTCGAGATCCGCGGCCTTGATGGCGGTGAGAGCCAGCTTGCGACATTTGGTTTTTACCTTGGTTTTCAAACAGCGGCGGGCGGTGGCAGTAACCATTGGGTACGTTTTAATGCTGGACAGGGCTACACACTGAGCAAAGATTGGGTTAAGTACACAATTGATCTCAACAAATTTTCTCAGTTTTCCTCAGCTGATCTAACTAAGGTCACGTCGCCATTTACTATCGCTGATATCTATGAAACATCGGGTGGCAGCACTCCAAGTCGCAGTGATATCGAGGTGAGAAACATCTCTTGGCTTGAATAGTCAACCTTGTTTAATCGGGGATATCGCAAGATATCCCCACCGTAGCCTACTTACACCATTCGTATCCGATCAAAGACGTATCGGAGGGAGATCTATGTTTACTATTACGTGTTTACCCCGTTTAAAGCCAAAAGGTTGTGTTGAGAAAACGATAAAACCAACCAGTATTATCAGCCTTTTTACCCTGCTTCTGTCGAATACTGTGTACGCGGGTTGGGAAGTGCAGTGGATTGATACTTTCGAGGGTGAAGGGGTGAATTGGAGCAACTGGACGGCGCAAACTCAGGCGAATTACAACAACGAGGTGCAATGTTATACCGCCGATGATCACTCTAATCAAAGAAACTACGACGTTTCCAATGGGACTCTTAAGATCATCGCAAGAAAGGAGAGGGTCAATTGCCCCTCGCTCGGCGGTCAAAGCAAATCCTGGACGTCGGGGCGCCTCAACTCGAAAGACAAACGCGAGTTTCTGTATGGAAAACTTGAGGCAAGAATTCGTTTTCATAACCTAGAAAAAGGGACTTGGCCTGCATTTTGGATGCTGGAGAACCGCATTGCGGAGCAACCGATAAAAGGGGATGGAGACAGTGCTCAATGGCCTCTAAGAGGGGCTGGGGAAATCGATGTTTGGGAATGGTATGCGCACCAACCTGATCGCTATATCACCAACTTCTTTAATGCCGAGGGCTGTGGTGGAGAATACCGTTATTCTTATCCAAATGGTGCAGCCGATGTACTGGACTGGCATCGCTATTCGATTGAATGGACAAAAGAGAAAATTGATTTCTTTATCGATCAAACATTGGTGGTTTCACGAGATATTCGTCAGTGTCAGCAATATCATGAACCGATGTTTGCGTTAATCAATCTCGCGATGGGGGGGATGCTGGGAGGGGCTATTGATCCGAACTTGCAGCAAGCAACCTTGGAAGTGGATTATATCGCTCACTGTCAAACGAGTGAAACAAGCCAGTCACTTTATTGTAACGAAGAGGCTCCTCGTAAAGAGCCCACTAAACCAGAACAACCCGCGGTTAATGCCTCATTAAGCATGTATCAAAATGGTCTTGCGACCACAGAGATCAGCCGAACATCGGGGCAAGTGACGGTGCTGGCCGACCTCGAACTGGATCCTGCTGAAGTCGACAACTATAGCCTTTATTGGCAGGCACAGTCGCTACACAACCCTATTATCGACGGTAAGCAGTTGCGCTTCGATCCGATTTCGATGGATAAGGGGCAATATCAGTTGGGGCTATCTCTCGTACACATCGATGACGTTGATTCAACCTTCTCAAAACAGCTGTACTTTTCAGTGACTGAACCAAACAACGCAAACGGAAAAAACGATACCTCTTCAGCAGGTGGAACACATTTCATCCCTTTTGCTGCGCTGCTATTACTGGCGACTTGGCGCCGAAAATCCAATGTCTCTATTCATTAATATAAGGAAATAATCTCATGGGAAAGATGCCTTCAATACTGAGTGCATTGCTTTGCTCTACCTTGCTGGCCGGATGTGGTGGTGATTCAGGGACTAAGCCATCTCCAGACACAAATCTGCCGTCTTTAAACCAGTTAACCGTAGCCATTCGCAATGCCAATGATCAACAACCGATCGGCAATGCAGAGGTGATCGTCACTTCTGAAACGCAAAAAAATTATCGTCGCACCACGGATGCACAGGGAAAAGCGCGGTTTCAGTTAGAAAGCGGTCGTTACCAAATCTCCTCAGATCCGACGGGTTTTCAAGCTGGTCAACTGAATGTCGAGTTGGCTGATAGCGATCAGTCGGTCAATCTTGATCTGGAAAAAGAGGCCATCGTGGGTGGCTCAGAACTCTATCTGTTTCACTCCGACTACGAAGACTCCCACTACATGCAATTTTGGGGTGATACTTGGGGCTCTGGTGCTGTCGTAGAAAATATCCGTAATGATGAAACGTTCTCTCGTGCTCTTAAGATATCCAGCGGCACTAACTGGGGATTTGGCGCCGCAATTGCTTGGGGAAATGAGCAAGCTAACGCCATTGACGCACGAGCTTACAACTATGCGCAGTTTTTTCTCAAACCAAGTGGTTTCAATCAAGTGGAAGTTGTGGTTAACGGGTTTAGTATTCCTGAACAGAAAATCACCTATCCAATGAGCGATGGAGAGGCGGTCGGCAATGGTTGGCTTAAGTTTGAAGTGCCGATCCCGTCTGTTGCGGATTTACGCTGGTTCGGTCTTGTTTTTCTCTCGGATCAAAACAGCAGCGTTATGCTGAGCAACCTCTCCTTCATTCACAAAGAGGTACAACTCAGCGAACCAGCCGGTCCTGCACCCGTGCCTAATGTTACTGACTCACAGGCGTTCTCTATTTTCAGTGATTCACTGCAAGAGGATAAGTTTGTCTCGTTGTGGAATGAGAACTGGTGGAATGCGCCAATTTATTCATCCGGCGTTATCGAGGGCAACCACTACAGTCGTTATGAAATCGCAGGAGCGGGAAGCAATGGCGGCGTTGTCGGTATTCAGTATGGTATTGAATATGGCAGTGTCGATGTGTCAGAACATGATGTCTGGAATATTGATCTGTATGCCGAATCTGGCATTGATCGTATCTCTTTACAGCTCGTTTCTACCGATGGTTCGGCAAGCTACGAAATTAATAATCCTGTTGCCAACCAGTGGGTTAGCTATGCGATCCCGATGTCTAGTATGCTGGCCAATGATCCCAATGCCCTAAACACCAAACAGATGCAAATGGCTGGTATTCAGATGTGGGGGGCGGCAGGAAAAGCGCTCTTTGTCGATAATCTCTATTTCTCTGGCAGCGCAGAGCAACACCAGTTGACCGTGACTGTCAAAAATGAATTAGGGCAACCTTTGCAAAACGCAACGGTTTTTGTTGGTCAAGATGGTGAATATGATACTGCATACAAACGGAGCACCAATGCCAGTGGTGTTGCCAGTTTGCAACTGCCAAAAGGCAAGCAAAAGGTCAAAGCCACGGCAGAGGGGTATGGTGTGGCTCAATGGTTGACGACACTGGATAACTCGCTTCAAACAACGATTTCCCTTGAGCCTCTTAAGCCTGGCCCAACAACGCCAGCACCAGTACCAAATGTTGACAGCAAAGCGGTTATCTCGCTGTTTAGTGATGCATTAACGAGTGAATCATGGATAAGTTACTGGTCAGATAACTGGTGGAATGCGCCTAAGCATGAGTTGGTTAATATCTCGGGCAACCAGACCGCGAAATTTACGCCAACGCCTGATGGCGTTAGTGGCGGTGTGACAGGAATACAGTATGGTATTGAACGCCCTGTTGATGCGAGTAATAAATCCGGAATGCATCTTGACCTTTATCTCACCTCTGGCATCAACAAAGTACAGTTTCAGTTGCTCTCATCTGGCGGGCCACTTATCTATACGTTAGATAGTTTAGAGACGGGAAAGTGGCTGTCGGTTGAACTGCCTTTTACAGCAGCTGATGGTAATAACGCCAGCTTTGATCAAAGTAAGATGCAGCAGTTGGGTCTGGCACTTTGGGGAGCAACCAGTGATAGCGTCTATTTAGACAATATCTACTTTTACTAGCGCTTAACGTCAAGGCCGTTGTAGGACGCGATAAGTGACTACGTTTTATGATTTTGGTGTGTGTTGTTTGCCTAAGGGATAAAAATCGATAGAACTGTGATTAATCTCAATTGAAAGCGCTTTCTTTTATTGCTGTCATCACAGTTTTGATACTCTCGGAAACAGTAAGATAGTGGCTGAGTGTCCTCTTGGGGGCGTTTCTTGTGGGCCGTCACGTGCCCACATTTTTCTCCAATCAAAGAAAGCGCTTTCTTTGGTTGGGGGATAAACGTGCACATTAGACGAATTAGCATGATGAAAGACTCATGAGGGAGAAAACATGAGAAAAAACAAATATTTTCAGTGCCATCAAATCGCCATTGCCATTTCAATCGGTTTGCTAGCAGGTTGTACTCAAACAGGTTCGAGTGACAGCGCTTCCGGTACTGATTTTGTTCAAACTAAAAAGCCAGTGATGCTACAGGATCAACCTACGCCACCGAGCGCAAAGTGGCAACTTGCATGGGCGGATGAGTTTGACGGGAGTGAAATCAACAAGCGCAATTGGAGCCTTGAACAAAACTGTTGGGGTGGCGGTAACAACGAACAGCAGTGTTATACCAAGCGCAGTCGTAATGCTTTTGTTCAAGATGGCTATTTGCACATTGTGGCGCACAAAGAGAGTTTCACTGGCCCTGATGATGCTGATGGTAAACCGGGGTTGAACAAAACCTTGCCATTTACCTCCGCGCGTTTGCGCACCAAAGGCAAACGCGACCACAAATATGGCCGTTTTGAAATTCGCGCCAAACTGCCATCAGGGCAGGGAACGTGGCCAGCGATTTGGATGCTGCCGACCGACAACAAATACGGCACTTGGGCGGCCTCTGGTGAAATCGATATCATGGAAGCGGTTAACCTGAAAGCGCAATCCGATGCGCCAGGAGCACAAGCGGGTGATGGTGAAAATCGCATTTACGGCAGCCTGCATTATGGCAAAGCATGGCCAGATAATGTCTACAGTGGGCAAGGCGTGTCACTGCCGAACAACATCAACCCTGCTGATGACTTCCATACCTACGCGATTGAGTGGGAAGAAGGGGAAATTCGTTGGTACGTCGACAACATTCACTACGCGACACAAACGCAAGATGAGTGGTACAGCCAATACAAAGTCGATGGTGCTCTGGTCAACGCCAAAGGCGCAGCACCGTTTGATGAACGTTTCCATTTGCTGCTCAACCTTGCCGTGGGCGGCTCTTGGTCGGCCAATGCCAACCAAAAAGGGATTGATAAATCGGACTTCCCGAAAACCATGCTGGTGGATTATGTGAAAGTATATCGCTGCTCGGCAGATCGCTGGAAAGGCAAAGGCTGTGCGACCATCGGTGAGCAAGCGGTGAAGGTCAAAGGGCATCAAGCTCCGACGATTTTGGCGCAAGATGACCGCTACGCTGATGGGCCAAACCTAGATATTTTCTCCGAAAGCCTCAACAGCAACTTGGCGTACGGCAGTTACGATCCAATGGACATTGTTTCGCACCAAGAAGTGGCCGATGGTGATCACGGCCAAGTGCTGAAAATCACCAAGCAAAATGGCGCGGGTAACCTTTATTTCCGCTCACCCACCACCGACGTGAGCCATTGGTTAGAGAGTGGTGAATTGATCTTTGATATCAAAGTGGAGTCGATGACCGACGGCAGTGAGTTGATGGTGAAGATCGACAGTGGCTGGCCAAAAACCAGTGACATGACGGTGGCACTACCACCGATTGGTCAGTGGGGTGAAGTGCGCATCAAACTGGCGGATCTCTTAGCGCAGTCCAACCGCTTTGTTGCAGGTAACCAAGCCGATCCTAAAATGATCAACAACTTACTGGTGTTTGAACCGACTGCCGCGATGACGTTCAGTTTGGATAATATTCGTTTCGAAAAGCGCTAACTGATACAGAATGGCCAAAGCTCGTGGTGAAAATCACGGGCTTTTTGTTTTTTGGGGCATTTTTTCGTTTTTTAAGGCACAAAACGGCTTGAAAGTGTTTCTTTCTTTCATTGATAAGCGAAATATCAATTTGTGATGAATGCCCGAGAAAGCGCTTTCTTTGATGAGGCTGATCACGGTTTTATCTTAGACGATCCTTTTATACTTCTCTTGCACTGAACAAGGCGGTTGAGGCTCTTAATTTATTAGCTTCATTGCATAGTTGAACGTGAATTCTTGGTTTGCGTTCGTCATCGATGTTCAGTTTTTTTATAAATAATAAAGAAAGCGCTTTCTTTTAAGGGCTAATGATGGAACATGGAGTTAATATGAAACTTTCTAAGCTTACCCTCGCTTGTCTAGTCGCGACTGCAGGCCTATCCGCAGCGCCAGTTGTTCACGCTGAAAAATCTGATGGTTTTGAGTTCCACGGTTACTTCCGTGCGGGCGCACTGTACAGCAAGAATGACGATTTCAAACGTTCAAAATTCCCTGCATCTAAAGAGCGTCTAGGCCGCTTGGGTATTGAATCGGACAACCATTTTGAGCTTGCGCTACAGAAAAACTTTGAAAACGATGATGGCCAAAAAATTCGCATCAAAACGCGTGTAGGTGCCGATAACGCACAGTCAGCTGGCAACAACCAACTTGGCACCAACGCAGATGCGGCGAACAGCAGCATCGGTATGGTAGAAACCTTCGTTGAGTTTGATGGCGTGACTGAAACTGGCACGCTATGGGGCGGTACGCGCTTCTACGGCAAAGACAACTACATCTTCATGACCGACTTCTTCTACACCGACATGTCGGGTACCGGTGTGGGTATCGAAGGCGTTCAACTGGGTGGTTACAAGTGGGATTTCGCGTATGTCGCCAGTGATAACGCAGAAGATTCATTCTGGGCAACCGATTCGAACAACCCAATGCACGCGGTGCACGTAGGCGTTGATTTTGATGGTGTAGAACTGCACGCTATGGGTAAATACCTACCAGACAACTTTGTCGATGGTACAGAATACGCCAGCAATGGTGTCGAGATGACCGCGATTGTTCATTCAGACAAAGTGTTTGGTCTATCAGACAAAGGCTTTACCAAGTACATCGCTCAGGCAGGTAAAGGTCTTGGTTCTGGTCAGCTACTTGGCGGTACGCTCACCACTTACAACGCATGGAAACCGGGCAATGGCGCGTTGGAAGGTCCTTCCAAAATGAAGAAAGTGGAAAGCGGTGATGTCTCTGCTCGTGCATTGGTATGGGGTGGCTACTTCTTTGAAAACGGCGTTAGCATCTTCCACTCTATCCAAGGTCAATACAACGATCTCGATAACGGCGGCAAAGACAGCTGGGCATCGGCGATGATTCGTCCATCATTCCCAGTGGCGCAAAACTTCTTCATCGCGACAGAAGCGGGCTTCCAGTACAACAAATGGGAAGATGCAAACGGCGTGGGTGACGATGCCACTAACTACAAACTGACGGTTGCACCAACCATCATCGTTCCAACGGGTTTTGGCCCAGCACCTGAAATCCGTTTCCTTGCCACATACCTAGACGGATCAATGCGTGACAAAGCGGACATCCTTGTGGGTATCCAAGCAGACATGTGGTGGTAAGCCACCTGTAGGGTAATGGGAGAGATTACCCAGTAGGGAGTGGCACTTTAGGGGACCGCCACTCCCAGTTTGGCAACAGGCAAGTCGAGCAATACGGGGGAACTTGTTTTTGTTGCATGAATGCATGCCACTGCCATTCATTACGCCGCTGACAACAGCGGCTTTTTTCATTTCGGCTGCCGAGCGTATTGGCGAGGGCTTAGGCCAAACTTCTGCTTAAAGCACTTGGAAAAATAGTTGCTATCACTAAATCCACACTGCTCTGCTACGTGTTGAATCGACATACCAGCTTCGTTATTCAAGAGATCGCGCCCGTAATTGAGCTGCATTTCACGCAAATACAAGTTGGGAGAGGTGTTGAGAAACTGCTTAAACAGCCGCTCCAATTGGCGTTGGCTGACAAACGCTGCTTGAGCGACATCCCCACTGTGGATCTCGCCGTCGGCAAAATGCTGCTCAATAAAAATCAGTGCGCGGCTGAGCGCCAGCGTGGTGTTGGGCAGATCGTGCGTTTGCTGCTGATACATGCGCGCAAGGGTGATGACCAATTGCTGCATCAAACTGGTGAGCATGGTTTCAAAGCCGCTTTCCCCTTGTTGATATTCGTGGCGAATCGCCTTAATCAACTGTGTGATTAACGGCTGTTGCTCGTCGTTGAGGGTGAGCTTGGCGCGGTATTCGCCGGTTTGGCGGGCAATCGGCTCAACCTTAAACATCGCCTGATAACCGGAGAGTTTTCTCAATGAGGGCGTTTCGAAAAATGGCGTACCCGCTTCAAACATCAAATTGATGATTTCCAGCCGATCGACATCCTGAAAGGCGTGTTCAATATCGCCGTTGATCACAAACACATCCCCAGCAGTGAGTGGATAGACATGAGAAGCAACAAGGTGGTTGCCTTTGCCACTCACCACCAAAAACAGCTCAGAAAAATCGTGTTTATGCAGGCCAAAATCGCTGTGATGGTGGCCATCAACGTAAGCAAATTTGAAGTGGGGATAGCGAAGATGATGTTGCAACTGATAGGTGATGCTCATGTCGCTATTTTCCTTTTATTGGTCGGTATATTGGTAGAATTGCGCACTTGGCAAGCTTACACTGAAGCTCAATCAATGAGAATGCCGCAGGCAAAAATAAGGCCAAGATAAGGCAAGAAGAGGGCGATAAAGCGATGAGAAATCCAGCGATAGAAAAAGCGCAGCAAGCACTGGTGTCAGTGAGCCGACAAGCCGCGGCAGAAGGCATCGTGCTGCTGAAAAATGATGACCAAGCCCTGCCGATTGAACCATCGCAGGTGCTCTCTTTGTTTGGCCGTTGCCAGATGGATACCTATCGCAGTGGCACGGGCTCTGGTGGTGCGGTGAACGTGCCTTATGCGGTGAATGCATTGCAAGGTTTACAAGCCAACCCCACGATTCAACTCAATACTTCGTTAGTCGCCCTGTATCAAGATTGGCTAGCCCACCATCCGTTTGATGATGGCGGCGGTGGCTGGGCGGCAGAGCCATGGTTTCAATATGAAATGCCACTGACCGACGAGGTGGTGGCGCAGGCAGCATCGCAGTCAGACAAAGCGGTAGTGTTTATTGGCCGCACCGCCGGTGAAGACAAAGATTACGCCGATGAAGCAGGCAGCTACCGCTTAACGGAATTGGAAACGGACATGCTAACGAAAGTGTGCCGCCATTTCTCCTGTGTGATCGTGGTGATGAACGTCACCAACATTATCGATATGTCGTGGTTAACTCGCCTTGAAAACCATCAAGCGACCAAAGCGGTGCTCTACAGTTGGGCGGCGGGAATGGAAGGCGGTCATGCGCTGGCCGATGTGCTGTCTGGGGCTGTCTCACCCAGTGGCCGTTTGACCGATACCATCGCCCATCGTTTGCAAGATTGCCCCTCTTCCGCCCATTTTGGCCGCAAAGATTTTAATCTCTATGCGGAAGATATTTACGTTGGCTATCGCTACTTTGAAACCTTTGCCCCAGAAGCGGTGCAGTTTGAATTTGGTGCGGGCTTATCCTATAGCCAATTTGAGCGCCGTTTGGTGCAGTGCTCAAGTGACGTGGTTGATGCTGGCGGCGATCTCGCCAACGCCAAGTCGCTGTCTTTTGAGATTGAAGTGCGCAACATCGGCCAGCAATTTAGCAGCAAAGAAGTGGTGCAGCTGTATGTTGAAGCGCCACAAGGCCAACTTGGCAAACCGGCCAGAGCGCTGTGTGGATTTGCCAAAACCAGCGAACTGGCGCCAAACGGCAGCGAAGTGGTGCGCATCAGTGTGCCGGTGGCTTTGCTGGCGTCGTTTGATGATAGCGGTGCGAGTGGTTACCCAAACAGTTATGTGCTTGAAGCAGGGCAGTATCATTTCTACCTTGGCGGCAGCGTACGCCAAGCGCAGAAAATAGATGCGACATGGTGGGTTGAGCACACCACCTCACTGGAAACACTCAGTGAAGCCTGCGCGCCAACCCGTGAGTTTGAGCGTCTTGTGCCTGCCGAGCGCGACGCCAATGGCGTCTATCAACCCCGCTATCAGCCTGTGCCACAGCGTACGGTGGATCTGGCGCAGCGAATCGAAGCGAATTTGCCGCCAACTTACGCGTTCACGGGCGATCAAGGCATCAAGCTGGCCGATGTCGCCCAAGGTCGCGCCAGCCTAGAAGCGTTTGTTGCTCAACTCACCGCCGAACAACTGGCCATTCTCGTGCGTGGTGAAGGCATGTGCAGCCCGAAAGTGACACCGGGTACCGCAGCGGCGTTTGGCGGGGTATGCACTTCACTGTTTGAGTTTGGCATTCCGGTGGCCGCAGCGGCCGATGGCCCATCGGGCATTCGCATGGACAGTGGCCATCAAGCGACCCAAGTGCCGATTGGTACACTGCTCGCCTGCACGTGGAACACTGAGCTCAATCAACAGTTGTATTATTTGGTGGGCCAAGAGTTGCAAGCCTACCAAATCGACACCTTGCTCGGTCCGGGGATCAACATTCATCGCCATCCACTCAATGGCCGTAATTTCGAATATTTCTCGGAAGATCCACTGTTAACCGGTTGGATTGCGGCTGCGCAAACCACAGGCTTAAAACAAGCGGGTGTTTCCGGCACCATCAAACACTTTGCGGCCAACGATCAAGAAACCGCACGCGTGGATGTGGATAGCGTCATGTCGCAGCGCGCGCTGCGTGAAATCCACATCAAGCCGTTTGAAATGGCGGTGAAGTATGGTCAGGCATCGACCATCATGACCGCTTACAATCCGGTCAACGGCCATTGGGCCGCGTCCAACTACGATCTCAACACCACCATTTTGCGCGGTGAATGGGGTTATACCGGCATTGTGATGACCGACTGGTGGGCGAAAATGAATCATCCCGTGGATGGGGGTGAAGAGAGTAAGCGCTTTACTGGCTATATGCTGCGAGCGCAAAACGATCTCTACATGGTGGTGGAAAACGACGCCGCTGAGCGCAATCCCATGGACGACGACACCTTGCACGCGTTAGCGCATGGCGAGTTAACGTTAGGCGAGTTGCAGCGCAGCGCGATGAACATCTGCCGCTTTATTTTGCAAGCGCCAGTGATGCAAAGGCCGCTGCAGGCGTATCAGGCGGTGAAACCTTTTGCGCCGCTAGCGGACGCATTGCCCGATGCCGCACCGCTGTTGCCTGTGACGCAGCGCATGGTGGTGAACAGCCAAAACCATTGCGAACTCTGGGTGGAAGTCGCGCAAGCGGGGCATTATCTCTGTTTTGCCGAAATGGCCTATGATCGCGAACCATTGGCGCAATCCTCTTGCAGTGTGAGCATCAATGGTGAATTTGCCATGTCGCTGCCCACCAATGGCACCGAGGGAAAAACCGTTGAAATCGAGGGCATCGCCATCCATTTACAAGCGGGGATTTATCGAATCGACACCCAATTTGTGAAGAAAGGAGCCGAGCTGAAAACCTTGCGTTTTGAGTGGCAAGCGTAACGTGACTTAACCATAAAATTTGTGTGTCTTTGTGCGCAGTTCCTATACAATAAGGCACACATTTCAAATCATCATTTTTGACTGCTCCGCATCCGTTTTGTGGAGCAGTTTTTGTTTTACTGACAGTGTATTTTCAACCTTAAGGTCAACAACATGGCTAAAACCCAAAATATCAACCAACGCATGTCTATCGTGACGCTCGCGTGGCCGATATTAGTGGAAATTTTGCTACGGACAGCGCTCGGCACCAGTGACGTATTCATGCTTTCTGGCTATTCAGACAAAGCGGTGTCGGCGGTGGGGGTGATCACCCAACTGACGTTCTTCCTCATCATTGTCTCTACCTTTGTCAGTAGCGGCACTGGGATTCTCATTGCTCAATACAACGGAGCTGGGCGCGATCAAGATTCCACTCACGTTGGGGTGGCGAGTATTGCGCTTTCCAGCGTCATCGGCGTGATGCTCAGTGTGTTGGCGGTGCTCGGTGCGATGCATTTGCTCCCTTACTACGGCTTGGAAGCTCAGGTAGAACAATACGCGCAAGAATACCTGCTCATCAGCGGGGCGATGACCTTTAACGTCACCATTGGCATTGTGTTCACCACCATTTTGCGCAGTCACGGTTATTCGCGCTCACCCATGACGGTTAACCTCATCAGCGGCGTGCTCAACATCATCGGTAACTACATTGCGCTCTATCAGCCGTTTGGTTTGCCGGTGTATGGCGTGCAAGGAGTGGCCATTGCGACAGTAGCCAGCCAGGTGATCGGCACAACGATTCTGGGCGTGCTTCTGTGGCGCAGTTCCATCGCCTTGCCGATGTGTTCACTCGCGCAAGTGCCCAAAGCGGTCTACAAGAAAATTCTCAAAATCGGCGGCATGAACGCAGGGGAAGTGCTTTCGTACAATATGGCGCAAATCACCATCGTCTATTTTGTGGTGCAGATGGGCACCTCGTCTCTTGCGGCGTTTACCTACGCGCAGAACATCGCGCGTTTCTCTTTTGCGTTTGCTTTAGCCATTGGCCAAGCGACGCAAATTCAAACCGGTTACTACATTGGTAAAGGCTGGATAGAGAGCATCACCAAACGGGTGCAACTCTACTTCTTGGTTGGCTTT
This sequence comes from Vibrio floridensis, assembly GCF_021852965.1. Lineage (NCBI taxonomy): Bacteria > Pseudomonadati > Pseudomonadota > Gammaproteobacteria > Vibrionales > Vibrionaceae > Vibrio > Vibrio floridensis. Next base: position 374,072 of record NZ_JAKGCY010000001.1, read on the forward strand.
GCCTCTTCGGTCACGGTGGCGAGCACCATCTACTTTATGCGCGATGCGATCTTAACTCTGTTCACTCAGCAGCCAGAGATCCTCTTGTTGTCGGGTTCCCTCGTGATGGGCTCCATTGTGTTGGAAGCGGGGCGCGTGTTTAACCTGATTTTCATCTCGGCGCTGAAAGGGGCGGGGGACATCAAATTCCCAGTGCAAATGGGCATTTTGAGCATGTGGGGCTTAGGCGTGGTGTTTGCGTATCTGCTTGGCATTCACTGGGGCTATGGCGTATTCGGTGCATGGATGGCGATTGCTCTCGACGAGTGGTTCCGTGGCCTTATCATGGCAAGGCGTTGGCGCTCGCAAGTTTGGACGCGTTATAAACTCAGCTAACGCATCGCATTATGTACCAAAAAATTAACGGGCGCTATAATAGTGTCCGTTATTTTATACAAAGCTGGAATATGAGATTTCAAGGCTGGCTTATACATTCAGTAGAGTGATGGGATTATACTCCTCCCCCTTATTCTTCACACTCGCTAGGTGGTAGGTAATGAATATCCAAGTAAAAGATTCATTAATCGCAGGACTGATAAACGGTGCCATTAACGGCTATATCGCAAGTCACCACTTCAAAGGAATGAGTTCGGTCCCAATGTCGATGGAGATGATCTCCAATTCGCAAGTGACCGTTTGGGGACAAGCGATTTCCTTAACCTTTGGTTTGGGGATCATTTTGTCTTTGATCACCTCAAAGCTGTTTCTTCGTCAGCTCAAAACCAGTCACCCTCAACACAGCCATGAACTGCAACGTTCATTTTGGAAAGATCTCCTGCCCATCGCATTAATGCAGGCTGGGGCTTTGTTTGGTTGGTTCGTCGCCTTAGCGGTGATCTGGACCAAATACGCCGGTGAAGTACTGGTTTCGCCAAATACCGCCGTGATTCTCATCGGATTATTTGCGTTCATCATTACCTTATTTGTTGAGGTGAGAACGAAAAAGAGCATTATCTATAAGAAAGTCAATCTACTTGAGCAGAACACGATTTAATTGAGGAACAATGATGTCAGAACAAAACACCACAACAGGCGCATCAGAAGACAATAAAAAGCTCAAACAAGCGCGCTCATTCACGTACTACATTTTTGCCGTCGTGATTGCCCTTTGGGTTTATACCCTGTGGGCCGACCGCGTGACACCGATGACCGATCAAGCCCGTGTCAACGGCCAAGTGATCCGCATTAGCCCAGAAGTGTCCGGGCCAATTTCTCAAATCCACATTGCCAATAACGCCACGGTCAAAGCTGGGGATGAGTTGGTGAATATCGACCCTCGCCCTTTCGAGTTGGCTGTTAAAGCGGCGCGATTTGACCTGCAAAAAGCGGCGCAATCCTACCAAGCGGATTCCGCGGCGATCAACGTGGCCAAAGCCAACGAAGTGGCCGCGCGTGTGCGAGTCGCCAATGCGAGAAAAAACGTTGAGCGTAACCGCGTGCTTGTCGAGCGTGGCACCATTAGCCAAGCAGCGATGGACAACATGGTTGCAGAGCTAGACACGGCCGAAGCCAACCTCGCGCAAGCCTCTTCTGCGCTGGAAAAAGCCAAACAAGAGTTTGGCCCTCGTGGCAAAGAAAACCCAGAGATCCAAGCGGTGTTGAACCGTCTTGAGCAAGCGTTGCTTAACCTCAACCACACCAAATTGCTTGCGCCTGCCGATGGCGTGATCACCAATATGGATGTGGCAGTGGGCGATTACGCAGGCGCTGGCCAACCGCTGCTGACCTTCGTGAACAACCACAGCCTTTGGTTAACCGCGATGGTTCGAGAAAACTCACTGGCGTACCTAAAAACGGGCGACAAAGTCAAAATCGTCTTTGATGCTTACCCAGGAGAAGTGTTTGAAGGCAGCGTCTCATCCATTGGTTGGGGCAGCAGTGGCAACGGTAGCCTTTCAGTGGATGCTGGCACAGGCTTGATGTCATCGCCAACCAACAACCCGAAAGCACAACGCTTCCCTGTCAACATTGAGTTTTCCGATTTACCAGACAACATCACTCTAAGATACAGTGGCCGCGCGGTGGTTGGCTTCTATCCAGAGGAAAGCTACATTGCAGAAAGACTGCAAGACCTATGGATCTGGGCATGGAGCTACATTAGTTATGTTTCGTAGCGCCGCGAATCCTCTGCTTAGAGTCGCGATGTTTCCCGTACTGCTGTTGTTTTGGCAGTATGTATTCGGTACGGATTTACCCTTGCTGGCGCCTGCCATGTGTGTGGTGTTCTTAACCACCACCCATGAGCCACCACCGCTGGCGATGATTTTGGTCATGGGGGGAATTCTGTTTATTACCGCTTGGGTACAGGCGTTCGTAAGCAACCTACTGATTGACTATCCGCAGGTCTACTATCTGTTCTTATTTGGCGTGTTTTATTGGTGTATGGAACGCACCAAAAAGAACTCACAAGACGTGCTGGCGATACTGTTGATTGTTTCCACCGCCATGATTGCGGTATTCACCCAACAAAAAGGGATCGACGTAGAGCAAATCCCATTTGCCTTGTTGGCGAATATCTTCATTGCGGGATTCACTGCTTATCTGGCTTATTTCATCTTCCCCGGTGGTGAACCACTGGCAGAGAACGCGGCATCACGTTCTTCAAGCATGAAATACACGCTCGATTGGCAGACGCTGATGAAAACCATCATCATCATGGTGGTGTTAGTTTTCACCATTCGTCTCGATTTAGAGCAGAGCACCATCATCACTATTATTGTGGCCTTGGTGCTCAAAGATCCCGACCCCATCGTCGGGCGCGATTATGGCGTGAGAAGGCTCATCACCACCTACGCCAGTGTGCTCTATGCAGTGCCGCCGTTAATTGTCAGCTTATTCCAAGTGAACTTGGTGGGCTCGCTAGGCGCGGCGTTGGTGAGTTCGCTCTTTATGGGCATTCATGCGATGGAGAAAAAAGCCAGCTTCAACTCTATTCAACTGATGTATTCGAGCTACGTCGTGTTGGTGTTTTACGGCATCACCTCAACCAGCATCAGCGCCATCAGCGATGATCTGGTGCGCTTTGCCTCGGTGATGTTCGCCGTATTGCTCGGCATCATGAGCTTAATCAGCTTGCTACCCAAACAACGCAGCGCCAGCTAAACCAGCGCGCTTTAAACGAAAGCAAAGACGCAAACTCAAGACGTAAACAAAAAGCACTGAACTCACTCAGTGCTTTTTTATATTTGGCGTATCTCACTTTACCCCATCAAGATTCCTCGCCCTTCTTTTAGCGAAGTCGCTCAGATTGTCATTGAGATTCATGAACAATAGATTGACACATCACCAAGCTAGTATAAGATTTAAGCGTACGGACAAGTGACGTACATTAGGTTTGAAGTGAGAGCGGAAAATAAGTAGGTACAACTATGTCTGCACTAAAAAAAGAACGTGTGGAATTGAGAGTCACAGCAGAAGAGAAAAGGGCGCTTGAAGAAGCCGCCTTGCTGAGCAATACCACCGTGAGTCGGTTCATTGCAGAAACGGTCGCGCAGAGAGTGGAATCGGTAATCGCGGAGCAAAAGCGATTGTTGGTCGCCCATGAACAATGGGAAAGTGTTATGTCTGCGTTGCAAAACCCTGTTGAGCCCACCGAGTTAATGAAAGAGATTCTAAGCTCATCCATGGAGGATTCTTGGTCGGTAAAAATCGACAAGTAAGCGTTGAGCGATACGACGCCGAATCAGACTATGATTTCGAACCATTTGACTGTGGCATTGAACACCTCAATCAGTTCCTCAAGTCGAGAATGCATAAGGAAGCAGATAAGGGGCTACTGGTCCCTTATCTTTGTTTCTACCTCAATGATGAGGGGAAAAAAGAAGTCATCGGTTACTTCACTCTCAGCAGTGGCAGTATTGAAAAAGCCGCGCTGACGGTCAGGCCAAGGCGCGATGTTACCTATTCAACAGTACCTTGCATCCTACTCGGGCGGCTTGCTGTGTGTCAGTCTGTTCAGGGGCAAGGTTTGGGCAAATTCTTACTCGGTAAAGCCATTTTGCAATCGCTCGTCAGTTCCAAAGCCATTGGCGTTTATGCCATCGCATTGCGTGCCGAGGAACATAACTGGCCGTTTTACCTTCAAGCGGGTTTTACTCAGTCTAAGCACCATGATGGCAAAACCTTCTTCTACTCATTGAAGCAAGCTGAGCAGTACTACAAAACGCTCGCCAAGCCACGTTAAATCAGAGTGGTCATCAAAAACAAAAAGCACTGAACTCACTCAGTGCTTTTTACTTTTCAGTGTTTTCTGGCTGGCGTGTTTTACGCCTTACGATTAAAGGCGAGAATCATCAAGGTCGACGAAATTCTCAGCAGGCTGCGCTTGGCACCAGTCCCACGCTTTTTTAGAAATGTCGTACATCCCTTTCTCCGTATGGGCAAATTGCCAATCCTTTAAGCTGATTTCAACAATCTTCTCATCGATCTTATCGAGGAAGGTGCCGCTGGAAGCATGGTACATCTCACGTAATGCTTGCTGATTTTGCTCATCGGTAATGCCGTACGCTTCGGGTTGATGCTTCACCGCACCAATGCTTTCCGCCGATAAGGTCACGTCTTTGATCATATTGGCGCAAATGGCCCATTGTGATTCCTTTGCTGAGGCCAACTCAGGCGGAAGGTGGTCAAAGCTCGGTGTCATACCTAGCCACGGTTCATCCAGGCCAGTGGGTAGGTTGTGGGGGGCATGCTCTTTCAGCGGAGCGAGTTTCTTATTCATTTTACGCACTTCATTGGTCGCCAACTCCCATTCACGCTGCGAGCGATCCGCTTCTGCTTGCTCGAGTGGTTCCATCTCTGCATAGAGATCCTGAAGCTGCTTCTCTAGCGCTTCGATCTTATTCCAGTGCGCGTCGGAATCGTCATTGCGGCTATTCAACTCATCAAGCTCAGCTTGCAACTTCTCTTCTTTCTCTTTCAGTGCGTAATAACGCTCTTCGTCATCGTCGCCATACTGATCGATACAAGCTTCTAGGCGTGCGTCCGTTACCCCAAGCACTGATTTCACGCCATTGGTGTAGCAAAGCTCATATTGGCTCTCATCTCCCCTCATGCACTTATCCATAAACTTGCGAAAGCCTTGAATAATGGTGGCTTCCGATCTGCCGCTACAAGCCGCCATTTGGGTAAATGCACCAGAGTCTTTCATCCAAGCGATTTGAGTATTGATGCTCAGTTCGATCTGGTTTTCGGTGAGTTTAATAGCCTGAGTTGGCATCGCCAATGTCATCGTAGAAACGGCCAACAGCGCGCGAGAAATCGTAGAAAATTGCATGGTATACCTCGATGGGGGTCACACCCATTTGATGTCCTTATTCGGTCACATCGCACCCATAAAAACGGCACAAAATGTAACCCATTTATTTTGTGGTAGATAATGACAGCCTTGTACAAAGTTTCAACAGCTAAAGCATAAAGAAAGCAGCAAGATCACAGAGTTGAGATTGATGCTATGTTCCGCACTATTCCTTATTAGTGCGGAAATTCATAAGCATTCTAGTGGTACTATTGCAAAATTCACTGCCAGTTGTTAGTTGAGATGGAGTCAGCACACTTACAGATTTTTCTAACTGGTTCTGTGTACTGAATATTGTTCAGAACAAAACCAACTGCTTCGACCAATGGCTTCCATTAATGCTCGTGTTATTGAGTTCGGCGGTTGTGCTAATGACTTAGCTAAAAAATTAGCTTGTATTTCTTCAGTGCCTAGACCCTGTTCATGTTTTAACTCTCTAACACTTTCGATAAACATTGTGAAGAACAGAGATGCTTGAGTTTTATATCTGCTGGCTAGTTTAAAGCCATTAAAATGATTTAAAGCTCTTTGTTGACAAATTGGACTCCAAGTATCGGGAGGCGCCGGAAAAAATCGAGCTGTAACTGGAGTTGTTTCAATAATTTCGGCAGAAATCCAATGCTCATCAATGAAATGTTGAGATACAAAGTATGGATGCAATGGTTCGTCGGCGCTGGTATTTAAAACCGCACTTCCTTTTCCTTTGTTACAGTCCATACACGCAGGAACTAGATTATGAGGATGTACTGAATAGAGTGGATATCTTGCTTTTGGTAGATAGTGGTCGAGCGTAAAGACACTTCCGATTCCGCAGAGTGGGCATTGCCCATCGGAAGATGCTCTTAGGGCATCATATATAACTCTGCCTTCTGTACCAGTCTTAACAAAGCTGTCTTCATATAAACTCACGAAATCAGATTTCGTTACGTTACCAACAACAATGTCCTCTGAGTGCCCGTGCCTTGATTGAGTTGATTGGTGTAAAGTCGAATTCGATGCTCTTTGCTTATAAAGTTCTTGATAGCTCGGAAGGCTATCGCGTATCGCCAGCATAGCGGGTAGACTGGCAGGAGTTAATGCCTTAAGGCAAACATCGTAAATAGACAAAAACTTATAGTCAGGCAGTGGTAATCTTTTCATTATTTCTCCTGATCTATTTCTCTATTTGAGATCATGCTTTGAAGTAAGAACTGTCCCTCGATTCCTATTTTTTGTTCAAAGCCATTAAGAATGTCTTGGTATGTACCTCCTTCGTCGACTGAAGCTTGTAAAAGCTCATGAAAACCAGACTTTGTTACTTCCAAACCAAAAACCTCTCTGGTCAGCATGCCAACGTTCTCTGCAAATGTTTCAATTTTCGGACGTGAGGTACTCATTTGTTGTCCAAAGCGTGTTATTTTTGAAACGCAGTTTTTAGGTATTTCTTGCAATACTACTGGTGAATGAGTTGCAATAATTGCTACTCCGTTTCTATTTGATAGTAAATCACTTAATGCTCTAATAAATGCTGATAATAGAGGAGGATGTAAATGGCTTTCAGGTTCGTCAATAAGAAGAAGTGTTTTTTCTTCTACTTTTTCTACCAACTTAGTTAAAGTTAGAATCACTATTGCATGACCTGAGCTCATTTTAGAAATAAGGTGTATCGCAGAACGTTTAAAATACTCTTCATCAATGTTTGCTAATCTTCCAAGATCCATTTCAGAAAAGTTACTATCAAATTCAAGAGTTTTAACAGCTTTCAACCATCGCTCTTTTTTAGCTTTACTAACAAAGCAATTTCTTAGACTGCTATAAAACTCAATATGAAGTTGCCCCAAACTTTTAAGTGTTTCTTTTGATGTTTGTTTTAGTCCAATATAATGATAACAAGTTCCTTTTGATGGGTCGGCTCTTTCTAATGGTGGAACAAAAGGGTCAAATACACTGAATGAAACGGATACGATGCTACTAAAGTAATCATTACTGATAGCGTTTCCTGGTCCAACAGAAGTATTTTCAAAAAAGTGTCCCTTTGAACTATCTTTCTCAATAACACTCGCAATCATACCGTTTAGTAATGTAGTTTTACCTACTCCATTTCGTCCAATAATTGCGTGAATGTTTGACTTAGGCTTTGATGTGGGAACAACTTGGAAATTCAATGATAAATCAGATAGATCATTACTTTCACTGCGGAAAAAACCGAAGTTATATGGGGTTAATTCTGCATCACCGTTTAAAATGCGAGTTAATTGTCCTTTTACAACAGATAAGCTTGTATATCTCAACAATGATGTACCCAATACTTCCTCATTTTCAATTGAACTTACAATGTTAGGTTTTACAACAATGTCATTTAATCCATTTAAGAGGTTGTCTTTGAGCTGGGGAGACAACTTTTCTTTAATCGTTTTATAATACTCAACACCTTCACCTAGAGAAAAATAATTATCTGACAATGAGCTAAATATCGGAAGTAGGCTACAGTGTGTCGCTTGTTTAGTCGTCTGCCCCTTAAATCCAATTTTTACGTTTCCGATATCATGTCTTATTCCATATTCATCAAATACAACTAAATAAAACATTGTCACAAATGAATAATCATTCCAGTTATCAATTTGTAAATAAGCTTTATTATTACCCTGTAATGGTATTGATTGGTTTTGGGGGACTAAAGTAAAGTTCATGGGGTCTGCATTGTTTTGTTTGAATGTGGAATTTCATCATACACTTCATTTTTACTTTAATCACTAGTTGCATATGAATTGAACAATTAAATAATCATAGTTGATATTTATAGGATGTTAGGTTAGTTATTAATGAAATTTAATACCGAAGCCGCAAGAAACGCCACTCCCCGAGTGGCGTTTCACTTCTTAGCCTCTTGCTTCACCTTTAAGACTCAGAACGAAAACAGCGTCAGCTCGCAAGGGTTGCACTGTTTATGCAATGGGTGTCACTTCCGTGATAGTTTCCCACTCCTAACCTGAGAATGCGTGATCCGATCTTGGAGCCACGCCTCATTTGACGTCAGGAGGAACTATGGCAAAGCGAATACTCTTTATTCATGGCCGAGCGCCGAAACCAGACAAAAACGATTTACAAACACTGTGGTTCGACGCCATTCAACATGGCTTATTGCGAGATTACGGCGAAAGCCGTGTTCAGGCATTCAAACAGATAGAAAAGCGATTTATTTACTATGGCGATCTTTCCAATGAGCTATTTGGAGAACCTATCGAAAATCCTCAAAGCCGCTTTGAGGCATTAGAAAAGCTCAAGCAATACCCACGTAATGGCTTCACCAAAAAGAACTACAAGAAGGTCTCAAAAGCGGGTTTCTTAGCGGAAGCCTTGGCAGACACATTCTCGGCGGTATTAGGCCATCTAAAACTGGCAGAGCCGATGATCACCAGTGTCGCGCCCGATATGGCGCATTACTGGAACGAAGACAGCTATTACGGCAGTGACTTGCGTTCGCGACTGACCAAAGAACTGAAAGAAGCACTTGATAGTGGCGATGAGGTCATGATGGTCGCGCACAGTTTGGGTAGCATGATCAGTTACGATTGTTTGTGGAAGCTCTCTCATTACGGCGAATATCGACAAGATTATGGCGCTGAAAAGAAAGTCGATCTTTTGGTCACTTTGGGCTCGCCGCTGGGGGATGAAAACGTGAAGGCGCGTTTGAAAGGCAGCAGCTTAAGCGGTAAAAAACGCTACCCACTTAACATTGACCAGTGGTGTAATATTTCAGCGGAAGACGATTACATTTCTCACGATAATCGCATCAAAAACGATTTCAAAGAGATGTTGCAACTTGGTTTGGTCAAAGGCGGGATGAAAGACATTTACCCCATCTACAATTTGTGTGTGAGAAATGGGCAGTCCAACCCTCATTCTGCGATTGGTTATTTGGTTCATCCGAAGTTCGTTACCGTGCTGAACCAGTGGATGTAGCATCGGATGAGTTGGTGTGAGTGGCTGACCGCATTCTCACGCTGAGCGTTTTTTGATGTTCTAAACCCCGCAATAACGTTCAATAACATCAGGCTGTTCTTGCGTATGGTGATCCTCAAAATGAGGAGAAAACAATGAACAGCCTAATGTTAGCCATGACAACCTTCGCCTTTGTTGGCGCAGTGACACCGGGGCCAGTGAACATTCTTGCCACCAGCACCGCCGTTACGCAGGGCATACGAGAAGCGATGAGACACGTTGTTGCCGCTTCGCTGGCCTATTCCCTTGTGGTGGTGCTGTGCGGGGTCGTGATGCAAAGTTTACTGGCACTCCTTCCTTCGTTGGAAACCGTGATGCAGTTACTTGGTAGCGTGTTTTTGCTCTACTTGGCGTACCAAATTTTTACTGCGCCAGTTTCCGCCATTGAGCAAGGTGCTCAGTTAAAATCGGGCTGGTGGACGGGGTCAGTGACGCAACTACTCAATCCCAAAGCGTGGTTGTATGCCCTTTCTGGAGTGAGCATTTATGTCGTCGGCCAACAAAATCAAGCATTGTGGCTGGGGGTTTATACGTTGGTCTCTTTGCTGGTGTGTTTGGTCGGTATTGGCGTTTGGGCGTTTATCGGACATATTTTGGCCAACAAGCTTGAAAACCCGAGCAAACAACGTCAGTTTAATAGAACGATGGCGATAGTGCTGGCCGCTTCCGTGGCAGCGATATGGATATAAACGGATGAAGAAAGACACCACCACGCATTTTCAACAAAGCACGCTTTTACCGTGGGTGGAGATGCGTGTCGCAACGCAAAGTCGAGCTTGCTACGAGGCGCATTCTCACGATGAGTTCTCTTTTGGCATGATTGAGCAAGGCTATTCCGACTACAAAAACCGCCATCGTGTTAACGATGTGCGAGTGGGCGATATTGTCACTATCAATCCTGCCGACGTTCATTCCTGCAATCCTAAAGGCAACACTTGGTCTTACAGCATGTTGTTTGTCGATCCCCTCAAAATGGGAGAGATCCAACGAGAGGTGTTGCAGCTCTCTCGCCACTGCGATGACTACACCCCGTTCAAGCACGATTTAGAGCGTAGCCCGCAGGTTCAGTCGCGTTTTCTAACGCTGTTCCACGCTTTGTTGGAAGAAGAAAGCTCGCTGCAAGCTCAGGTCGCTTTCTATGATTTTATCGAAGCCTGCTTCTGGCAACCCAGCTCGCAAGTAACTCTCGGCCCGCGTTCAGAAAATCTGCACCGAGTACGCGAGAAAATGATGGATGAGCTTACCGTGGTGCATCAGCTTGATGATTTGGCTGACGAAGCGGGCATGAGCCGCTATCAGTTGATTCGCGCTTTTCGCCAACGCTTTGGTTTACCACCGCATGCCTATTTAATGGATGAAAAGATCAAACGGGCGAAGGTGTTATTACGAGAAGGCAAAGAGATCGTCGATGTGGCGATGACGCTGGGCTTTGCTGATCAAGCCCATTTTCAGCGCCACTTCAAAAAGAAATTGGCAGTGACGCCAAAGTACTACCAATCCCATTTTGTCGAATGAGTGTTTTTCTTGCGCAGCTTGCAGCGTGGCGTTTGCTGAGCACCAGGGCCACACGCTGAAAGGTACGAACTAGAATTCGGCATCCACTTGAAAATGCATGCGTTCTTTGCTGTAAGGGTGGTCAAGCTCAAGCGATTCGGCGTGCAAGTGCAGTCGGTTGGCTTTCTCTCCATACAACCCATCGCCCACCATCGGCATGTTCAAACCAAGGTGATGGGCACAATGAACGCGAAGTTGGTGAGTGCGCCCTGTTCTTGGGTAGAGGTAGAGCTTGCTGCGGCCATCGCGAATTTCAATCAACTGCCAATCGGTATGCGCGGGTTTGCCGTGTTCAAAACAGACCAGTTGGCGCGGTCTGTCGTCTGGGTCGCCTCGCATGGGCAGGGTGATTTCCCCTTGGCTTTGCGGCACTTCACCTTCCAATAGCGCCACATAACGCTTTTGCACGCCACGAGAAATAAACTGCTTTTGCAGGCTCTTGTTGGCGCGGCGGGTGAGGGCAAACACCAACAGTCCCGATGTCGCCATGTCTAGGCGGTGAATCACAAACGGCCCTTCCACGTCAGGGAATAGTGCTTGTAAACGGGTATAAGCGGAATCGGTAATGGTTTTGCCCGGCACCGATAACAGCCCAGACGGTTTGTTGACAACGACCATCGCCTCGTCTTGATAGACGATTTCCAGCTCTTTGTCTTCTGCCCAGTTTTCTTCCAGCGGGTTCGAGTCCATGTTCAGCCCTTGCAGCATATGGCCCAAAATGGGGTGGCATTTACTGTGGCATGATGGGTAAAACTTTTTGTGTTGGCGCACTTCCGATTTCGGCGACACACCCCACCAAAATTCCGCCATGGCCAGTGGCTTCAAGCCGTGGGTAAAAGCGTACTGCAGCAGTTTTGGTGCGGCACATTCGCCAGAGCCTGCTGGTGGCACAGGGCTGGTGGTCGGTGCGAAAATCGCGTTGAGATCGCTCTGCTCCCCGCGCACATTGAGGAAGCGATACTGAGCAAACAATTTGTGTTGCAAGGCATTCGATAAGGTTTTGCGCTGCTCTTTGAGCGTGTCGAGTTGAGTAAGCAGCACTTGCAAACGCGCCTCTTCACTGGCGAGTTTTTCATCCCACTCCAGTTTGAGGTATTTGAGTACGTTTTTCTCAGCCACGCTTTGTTTGGCGAGATCATCCAACACCGCTTTGAGCGCATCGCCAGTGAGCGTTGCTTCCGCTTGCTCGCGCTGCTGCTTGCGTGCGGCGCGCCCTTCAATCATGGCTTGGCGTTGGGCTTGTTCTTGCGCTTGGTAAGCTTGGCGGTCAGCCTCAATTTGCTGGCGAAGTTGTGCCAGCTCTGCGCTTTGCGACAACTGTTTTACTTGATGGTTGATGTCGGTGATTTCCGACAACTCGCGGCGGAAAAAGCTCTCTTCTGCCAGCATGTCAAACACCGGTGGCACAAAACCGGGCAATAGGTTTTGGTCGGCAATTTTGCCCGAGAACGCGCTCAAAAAGCCGATGTCACCTTGCGCATTTTTAACCAACAGCACGCCAAACATTTTGCCAATCGCGCTCTCATCGTTACTCACCACTTCACCGTTCAACAAGCCAAAGTTGTGCTGCCACTCTTGCTGAGTGAGCAAATGCTGTTGCAACTGCTCTGCCGCTAATACACACAATGGATGCGGTGTGTAGTAAAACGGGAAGGTAAAGCGCTCGGGCAGGGCGTAGCCGTCGATAGCGGTGGTGAAGGGGGTAAAGCAAGGGTCCGGCGTGTGCATGAGGGAGTCCGCGCAAGTCAAAAAATCGAGCGAGGATTGTACCTATTTTGCTTAGGATTTCCATCGCTCGAGGGCATTGAGTCGCATTCTACTCGCTCAATAGGAAACGGCCGAGTGGGTCGCTGCGGTTTCAGCTAGGTGGGTTATGAGTGCGTTTTTTTCGCTTACTTTTCTCATCGTACATCGCAGTATCCGCTTGGCTGAGGAGATCTTCTAAGCTGATGTTGCTGTTTGGCACAACGGCCACGATCCCAGCACAAAACGACAAATCATAGCCGCGGTTGGCTTTTTGATTGTACTGTTCTATGGCCTCGGCAAAGCGCTTGATTGCAATTTGCGCCACGGAACGAGACGCGCCAGACATAAACACCACAAACTCGTCACCACCAATACGAGCAAAGACATCAGACTCGCGAAAACTCTTTTTCATGGTATCGGCGAACGCTTTGAGGGCGAGGTCGCCCTCTTGGTGGCCAAATTGATCGTTGATCGGTTTAAAACCGTTGAGATCTAAATAGGCAATGGAGTAGGGGTAATCGCCCACTTCGCAATAGGCCATGCTCTTTTTCGCCAAGGTCATAAAACCACGGCGGTTAGAAATCTGCGTCAGGTCATCAATCGAGGCGCTGTGCGTGGCGGCAAGTTCTCGCTCGGCCATCTTGGCCAGATCAATCAAATCCAAACGCTCTTCTTCGTTCAGCGTGCGCGGTTTGGTGTCGATGATGCACAAGGTGCCCAAGCAGGATTTATCTTCATAAAACAGTGGAACCCCGGCGTAAAAGCGAATGTGCGGCGCTCCCGTGACCAAAGGGTTGTCGGCAAAGCGCGCATCTTGGCTGGCGTCTTCCACAATAAAGGTGTCCGCGCCGAGAATGGCATGGCCGCAAAAAGAAATATCGCGATCAGTTTCGCTGACATCAAGACCAAAGCAGGATTTAAACCACTGGCGATCCTCATCCACCAAGCTGACCAAAGCGATCGGCACATCAAACAGTCGACGTGCGAGACGCGTGACGCGATCAAACCGTTCTTCTGCAACAGTATCTAAAATGTGGAGAGAATGGAGATCCGCGATGCGCTGCGGTTCGTTGTCTGGTTTTTCAGGAATCAACATCGATTTAGCCAGTAAATTAAACATGCGTTAACTATAGCCCAACTTAGTCTACACGAAGTGCCGTGATGGTCACAAAGCGAGGGAGCGAGGCGCTGGGCCTCGCTCGTTTGCCGATTATTTACTCATTTTGCTTCATATCTCTTGGTGTTTATGCACCAAACCAAAATCGGCCAAAATGGCGTAAGCGGCTGGGATCATAAACAACACCAACAAGGTTGAAGCAAGGATGCCAAACACAATTGAAATGACCAAAGGCTGGATGACCTGCGCTTGCAAGCTGGTTTCGGTGAGCAGCGGCAACAAACCTGCTGCGGTGGTCATGGAGGTGAGGAAAACCGCGCGAAAACGCTCACGGCTCGCTTTCACCACGGAGTCGTGCACGCTGTCGCCTTCATCGACATGATGGCGAATGTATTGCACCAACAAAATCGAGTCATTGACCACAATCCCTGCCAGCGAAACAAAGCCCATCATGCTTGGCATGCTCAGCGAATGGCCGAGCAGAATGTGCCCCCAAACCACGCCAATAAAGGCAAGAGGAATGGCAAGCATCACCACAAAGGGCTCCAAATAGCTGCGGAACTGGTAGCTCAAAATGGCGAATACCCCGAACAAGCCGAGCACAAAGCCTTTGCCCATTGAAGAGCCTGTCTCGGCGGTGTCTTTGGCTTCTCCTTCAAAATCAAAGCGTAAGCCGGGGTATTTTTGCATCAGCTTCGGCGCTTCTTGCTGTTGGAACTGACGAATGATCGCGGTGGAGTTGGCTTGCGTGTTGTCCACATCGCCAAACACGCTGATGGTTCTTAGCCCGTCAATGCGTTGAATGCGCACGTAGTTACGCTGAAAATCGAGTGTAGCAATGGTGGCGAGCGGGATTTGGCTGCCATCGGCCATCATGATCGGGAAGTTGGCTAATTGCTGCAAATCGCCCGCTTGCACTTTATTAAGCCGCACTTCAATCGAAATATTTTCCACGCCGAGTTGGATTTCATCGGCGGTTTGACCAAAGAAAGCCGCGCGCAGCTGGTTGGCAATCAACTGGCCGTTAATACCATACACTTCCGCGCCAGGGCGCAGTTTGACCAACACTTCTTCTTTGCCCATGCGCATGTCATCCAACACCCCATGCACACCGGCGAACTGGTTGAGGTATTGTTGAATGTCGATAGAGGCGGCTTTGAGCGCATCGAGATCATCGTGTTTGGCACGGATCTCAATCGCGCGCCCACCTGGGCCCATGGTCGGTTGCTTAAACACCAGTGAAATTGGTGTGGCCAACTCGCCGACATCGTCACGCCACGCGGCAATAAACTCGTCAATCACCGTGTTGCGGCTTTCTGCGCCGAGCAGATCCAACCGCACGGTGGCGATGTGCGGGCCCGATTCGTTAGCATCGGCATTGGCATTAAATTGGCTGGTGATATGGCGCACCAAAGGCGTGCCGTTTTCCTTCTCTTTACTCCACTGGCGATCCAGCTTTTGTGCAGAGGCGACGATTTTATCAACCACGGCTTCGGTTTGCGCCAAAGAGGCACCCGGCGGCAAAATGATGCGCGCCTCGGCGATATCGCCATCAAGCTCTGGAAAGGGCTGGAATTTCAATAGCCCGCCCGCCAAGGTCGCGGCAGAAATCAGCAGCAGCGCTAACACGCCACCCATAAAGGCGTAGCGAAATTCCACCACTTTTTCCACGGCATTGACCAAGGTGGTATTGCGAAAATGCTCAAAGTGTTCGAGTAAGGTTTGCTTGAATTTGAGGTCCGGTTTTTCCTGTTTTTGCTTGTGCAGGGAATGCGCCAAATGGTTGGGCAGAATGAGAAACGCTTCAACCAAGCTTAGGGTGAGCACCAAAATCAGCACTTGTGGCACCGCTTTGAGTACCGCCCCCATTTCTCCTTGTAAAAACAACAAGCTACCAAAAATACACACGGTGGTGAGGAAGGAGGAAATTACCCCCGGCAGCACCTTGTTGACGCCTTTGATCACCGCATCGTCGATCTTTTCTCCGCGATCAAGGTGCGCCGCAATCGACTCGGCAATCACGATGGCGTCGTCCATCATGATGCCGATCGCCATCAGCAGCCCCACCAGTGACATGATGTTGATGGAGAGGCCAAGTTGCGCCATCAAAAACAGCCCGCCAAGAAAAGCCACCGGCAAACCGGCCGCCACCCAAAAGGAATAGCGCAAACTGAAGAACAGCCACATGGTGGCAAACACCAGCACGATACCTTGCCAACCGTTTCTCACCATCATGGTGAGGCGATCCCACAAGACAGACGAGAGATCGTTGGTCATTTCCAGTTGCACGCCATCGGGGGCGATCGCCTGTTGGTCGGCAACAAATTGGGTAACGCGATCTTTGATGCGCAGGGCGTCGTCTTCTTTGTTTTTACTGATTTTCAGCAGGGCTGAAGGGTGGCCATCAAACAGCACTTTTTGCTCATCGAGCTCGAAGCGGTCGCTGATGGTGGCAATATCGCCCAAGCGGATTAACGAACCATTGGGCCCAGAGCCTACGACTATGGTGCTGAGCTCTTGTGGTGTGACGCGGCGTTCATCAAAGCGGATCAGAAAATGTTTGTCGGGCGTTTCCACATTGCCACTGGGGAGCTTGACGTTTTGGCGGCCAATTTGATCGGCAATATCGCCAACGCTTAAACCGAGCTGACGCATCGCTTGGGTATCGAGTTCGACGCGATATTGGTGATCGGAAAAGCCCGCCACGCTCACCAAAGAGACGCCATAATCGAGCTTTAACGTTCGCTTAAGCTGCTCCGCATACGCTTTGAGTTCCGGCCATGTGGTGTCGGCGGTAATCGCCACATCCACCACGGGTTCGTTCCAATCAAGCTCCTGCACCACCGGAGATTCGATCTCTTTGGGGAAATCGTTGATGGCGTTGATTTGCGTTTGCACATCCACCAGCATGCGGCTGATGTCCGCTTTCTCATTGAGCTTGAGGATTAAGCGCGCCGAGCCTTCAATCGCTTCACATTGGGTTTCGACAATGTTGGCAAGGCCATCCACGGCATCTTCCATGCGCACGCAAATGCTCTCTTCCACTTCTTGGGGTGACGCACCTGGATAGACCACCGCCGCCATAATGTACGGCGGATCAAACTCCGGAAAGGTTTCCCGTTTGATGGTGGAGAGTGACGAAATCCCGAGGATCAGCAGCGTCAACATCAACAAGTTGGCTGCGGTCGGGTGTTTGGCGAAAAAACGAATCATGAGCCACTCTCCTCTGGATTCGCCTCGCTGCTGGCTTCTTTCAACTGCATGCCTTCAATCGCAGGCAATAGGTCGTTGACGATCAGTTTTTGCCCGTGACTGAGTTCGCCATCGATCACCACTTGGTTGTCGCGGCGGAATAACACCGTGACTGGCACAATGCGCAAGCGGTTTTGCTCATCCATCAAATAGATTTTGTTGCCATGCAGCGCACGCTCAGGAATCACCCAATTGGGGTTGGCTTGCCCTTCAATGTAAGCGCGAACAAACATGCCATTGACCAGTGGCGGCAATGAGGTTGGATTGAGCTCACGATAGTCTTGTTCTATCTCCAAAATCACCCCAGCGGTGGCTTGGTTGGCATCGACCGTTTCGCTCACCCGCGCCACTTTGGCTGGCCAACTGGCGCTTAAATTGCCGCTGCTCAGTTCAATGTAAGCTTGAATAAAGGTCATGTCCGGTTGCGGAATGCCTGATTCATCGCGCGCAAACTCGCCCAAGCTGGCGGCGAGGGTTTGCATGTCATGAATCGAGAGCTGCGCTTCCACTTCCATCACATCAATACCGTGCGCGGTGACCATGGTTTGCTGCTGGTTAACCACCTGATCTTGTTCGATGTCCACCTGCGCGATGCGCAGATCGTAAGGCAGGGTGATGATGGTTTTTTCCAGTGCGCGCTTGGCTTCATCCACCTTGGCGTTGTTGACCTTGATCAGCGCTTGTGCCACGCGTTTTTCGTCCGGCATGAGGGCGATTTGGTTTTCAATGTCGAGCACCAATTTGCGCTGGGAAAGGGTGGTTTGTTCTTGTTGATCGACATCCGATTGTGAGTTCAGCCCTTTTTTACGCAAGTTCTGTTTGCGTTCGAGCTCTTTTTTGGCAATCGCGAGACGGTTGGATTCGATCTTCAAACTGCTTTTGAGGTTTTGTTCTTCTTGGTTGAGCTTAGCCAAAGAGGTTTGGGAAGATTTGAGGTCGGCTTGAGCTTGCACCAGTTTGAGTTGGTAATCGAGCGGGTCGATACGCAAAATCTCCGTGCCGGCTTTGAGTACTTGCCCTTTCTCTAAGCGTGGGTGGCGGTAGATCACTTTGCCCGAGACTTCAGCAATCGCCTTCCACTCCACTTTGGGGGCCACTTTGCCAAAACCAATCGCTAAAGGGGCAACGGCTTTGAGTTCTAGCGGCAGGGTTTCCACCAAGCGAGCGCGATCATCGGCAGGTTTCACTGGCAGTTCGGGTTTGAGTTTGACCGCCAGCACCAACACCAGCACGCCCACCGCCAACGCGGGGAAAAAGAGCCATTTTTTATTGAGGGTCATGGGCTGCTCCTGAGTCCAAAAATCCGTGTTTCATCAGTTGAATATTGTGTTCAAACAAGCGGTTGAGAAAAGCTTCATTCAGTTCAATGCCGTGAATCGCCAGTAACGCGGGGGGCGCCATAAAAGGAAACACCATCAAGCTGATAAAGGTGATGCGCGCTAATTTGGGGTCTACGCCTTGGCGCAGTATGCCGCCTTCTAACAAGCGATCGAAGATCAACCCTTGCATCGGTTGGGTGATGTCGTTCATCACTTTTTCCATTAATTTGCGTTGGGTATCGGAGGGGGCCATGCGCATCACTTGCGCAATCAAGCGGGGAAACTGAGGCACTTTGACCATTTCACGGTAATAAGTGCGCATGATATCGAGCAGGTTTTTCTCTGAACTTTCGAGCACTAGGGCTTGCATCTGTTTTTGCATCGGCGCGAGGGTTTCTCGCAGCATGGTCTCGAACAGCCCTTCTTTGCTGCCAAAGTAGTAACGGATCATCGCCACATTCACGCCTGCTTTTTGCGCGACTAAGCGGGTGGAGACGTTGTTGTATTCCATCACAGTGAACAACTCGCGTGCGTGGTGAATCAGCAGTTGCCTTGTGTCGATGTTGTGCGTTGGCCGTCCTCGGCGTGGGTTGAGTTCCGTCATCAGCCGCCCTTCAAAATTAAACGTTTGATGAATTATAGGCGGCTGAGTCTGGCGGTGATACGCGAATAATTAATCAATATTTCATCAAGTGATTAATTACACAAAAATAGTGTCGAATGGCGGTTATTTTGCAGGCGCGCCGACTGAGGCACGGCGGATCAGCATGGGCAAAAAGAGCTTGTGCTCTTTGCGCTCAGGTGCCTCACCATTGGCCAATTGCAGCGACAGTTTTACCGCCTCGTTGGCCATCACCTGAATCGGATAGCGAACTGTGGTTAAGCGTGGGTAGATGTAGCGTGCGACGTGGCCATCATCAAAGCCAATGAGCGACATCTCTTCAGGAATGCGAATGCCGTTTTCCAGCAGCAACGAGAGGCATCCTGCGGCCATGTAGTCGTTGTATGTCGCCAGCGCGGTGATGGGGAGGTTCTTCGCCATGATGCTGATCATCGCCTGCTCGCCGCCGGTTTCGTCTGGCTCGCCATATTCAATGTATTCATCGCGGATCTCGATGCCGTTGTCGCGCAAGGCATCTTGATAGCCCGCGAGGCGATCTTTGGCGTCGTCGATGTTGTGGCTGGAACAAATATAGCCAATGTGTTTGTGACCACTGCGGATCAAAAACTCCGTCGCAAGGTAGGAACCGCGATGGTTGTCGAGCGCAATGCAGCGTGATTCGATGCCTTTCACGACCCGATTGATCACCACCATAGCGGGAATTTCGTCCGCCAGTGAGACAAGTTCTTGGTCGCTCATGCCTTTGCTGTGCACCACCAAGGATTCACAGCGGCTGTTGATCAACAACTCGATGGCGTTGCGCTCTTTGTTGGCGTCGTGATAGCCGCTGCCAATCAACAACTGTTTGCCTTGTTCGCAGGCCACGGTGTCGATGGCTTTGACCATGGTGCCAAAAAAAGGCGCAGAGACGTCATTCACCAAAACGCCAATGGTATTGGAAGATTTGCTCACCAGTGCACGCGCGTTGGCGTTGGGACGATAGCCCAAAGATTGCATTGCTTCTTTGACCGCGACGATTGCCGCTTCGCTGGTGTGAGGGGCGTTATTGATAACGCGTGAGGCGGTGGCTATGGATACGCCAGCCAGTTTTGCCACGTCTTTGATGGTCGCCATAAGGGATTACTTTTGTTGTTATTGTTCGTTTACGCCGCCATTTAACACCGCCCACGGTGATAACTCAAATGGCAACCGAATAAATGTCGGATAAGCTCAAGTTTCGAGAGGATTTTTCACCGAAGTGAGTTAAAAAAGCCCTGCCGGTAAGGGCAGGGCGAGCGCTAGGCGCAGTTGGGGGTTATTTTTTGTTGGCGTATTTCATCGAATCGAGCGCGACCGCGAAGACGATGATGGAGCCTTTAATAATGTATTGCCAGTATGGGCTGACGCCGATGTAGGTCATACCGTAGTTGATAACGGTGAAGATCAACACACCCGTGACAACACCAGCAATGCTACCGACACCACCGGCAAATGAAACGCCGCCGACCACACACGCGGCGATGGCATCGAGCTCGTATAGGAAGCCCAAGTTGTTGGTGGCACTGCCGATACGGCCAGCTTCCAACATACCGCCAAAGGCGTAAAGCACACCAGAAAGGGCATACACTTTCAACAAGGTGAGGGGGACGTTCACACCAGACACTTTGGCCGCTTCTGGGTTACCCCCCACGGCGAAAATGTTTTTGCCAAACACGGTTTTGTTCCACAGCACCCACATAAAGACAATGGCGATGATGGCGTAGAAGGTGATGTAGGAGAAACGGAAACCACCGAGGTTGATAAAGCCTTGCGTAAAGGTGGTGAAACGCTCGTCAAAGCCCGCAATCGGAGAGGCGCCCACGGCATCGTAGTAAAGCGAGTTGATGCCGTAAACGATGATCATGGTACCTAATGTGGCGATAAAGGGCGTTACTTTTAGGTAAGCAACGATAACGCCGTTGACCAAACCGATGATGGCACCGATCAAGCACACGCAAATGATCACCGCGACGATGGGCACTTCGCCAATGCCTGGGAACACTTTGTTGACGTTATCGATCGATTGCAACAGGGTGGCCGAAATCACCGCCGCCAAACCCACTTGGCGGCCGGCGGAAAGGTCGGTGCCTTGGGTGACAATCAGGCCGGCGACACCGAGAGCGATGATGACACGCACGGAAGATTGAGTCAGGATATTACTTAAGTTTCTCAAGCTAAGAAACGATGGCTCTTGAATAACAATAACAGCCAGTAGAATAAGGAGAACCGCGTATATTGCGCTCTCTTTTAAATGCTTTAATGCGAAAGATTTAACAGCGTCCATAATTCATTCCCTAGAGATAGCGAGAAGCCAGTTCTAATATTTCATTCTGTGAAGTTTCTTTGGTATTAACGATGCCCGCTGCGCGGCCATTACTCATGACTAATATTCGGTCTGTAATACCCAGTAATTCCGGCATTTCCGAAGAAATAATAATGATGCCTTTGTTTTTCTTGGCTAATTCGAGAATTAATTGGTAAATCTCAAACTTGGCGCCAACGTCGATCCCGCGTGTCGGTTCATCCAGCATGAGGATTTCCGGTTGCGTGAGTAGCCAGCGGCCAATGATGACTTTCTGCTGGTTACCGCCCGACAAAGAGCTGATGTGGGTTTGATGAGAGGGCGTTTTCACGCGCATGGAATCAATCACCCACTGCGTGTCACTCTTCATTTTTTTGTCGCTGAGCAGGCCCATTTTGGTTTTGTACTCATCGACGTTGGCCACCAACGCATTGAAGGTGATGTCGAGATTGCCGTAGATACCGGTGGAGCGACGTTCTTCGGTCACCAGGGCGAAACCGTTGTTGATCGCTTCGTGCGCATCGCGGTTTTTCATCTCACGACCATGCAAGCGAATGTGCCCTTCGCTGCGTTCGCGTACACCGAAAATCGTTTCGACGATGTCGGTTCTGCGTGAACCCACAAGGCCTGCAACGCCTAAGATCTCGCCCGCTTTCAGTTCAAACGACACATCTTGAATCGACGGTTGGTTGAGCGCGGTGAGGTTTTCCACTTGCAAAATCACATCTTTCGGTGTGTTGGTTTTTTCAGGGAAGCGATGCGTTAACTCGCGGCCAACCATCATGGCGATGATCTGGTCCATATCGAGCCCTTTGAGAGGGCGAGTGTCGACCCATTGTCCATCGCGCAAAATGGTGATTTCATCGCAGATAGCAAAGATTTCTTCCATCTTGTGCGAGATGTACACCACGCCACAGCCTTTCTCTTTCAGCTTGTTGATGATGGTAAACAGGTGGCTGACTTCTTTTTCCGTCAGCGATGAGGTGGGTTCATCCATGATGACGATTTTGGCGTCATAGGAGAACGCTTTGGCGATCTCAACCATCTGCATTTGTGATACGGATAAGGTCGCGACTTTGACTTTAGGATCGATATCGATATCCAGTTCGGCAAAGATTGCTTTGGTATCGCGATACATTTTATCGTGATCAACAAAGAACCCTTTCTTTGGATAACGACCGAGCCAAATATTATCCATGACGGAGCATTGTTTTACTTGGTTCAATTCTTGGTGAACCATAGAAACACCGGATTCCAATGCTTCTTTTGATGAGGTGAAATTCACTTCCTTGCCGAGAAAGAGAATATTTCCTTCATTCTTCTCGTAAATACCAAATAGACATTTTAATAGTGTTGATTTGCCAGCCCCATTTTCTCCCATTAATGCATGAATAGAATGAGGGCGAACGTTTAAATTAACCTTATCTAATGCCTTTACCCCAGGAAACTCTTTACTTACTCCTGTCATCTCCAACAGGAATTCATGTGTTTGATTTACCATGGTCTCTCTTTATTTCGTCAATGGGCGGACAACAGAAATGTTCTCTAACGACAGTGTGACAATGAAGAAAGCGCATAGGGGGAGCATGCTCCCCCGGGCACTAAATTAGTTCAAGGTATCTTTATCAACGCCAACATAAGGCACGCGAACAATTTTGTTCACGACTTGCCAGCGAGTGCCTTCAGCAGGTTGTTTGCCATCGGCGAGGTTACGTGACAGTTCAAAGGTCGCTTTCGCTTGGGATTCCGCATCGTTGAGTACGGTACCCGCCATGTCGCCAGATTTGACCAGCGCCAAGGCTTCAGCTAAGGCATCAACACCGTACACAGGCAGTTTCACGCCCGCGCCGCGCAGTGCTTCTACCGCGCCCATCGCCATGCCGTCGTTGTTGGCAATCACCACTTCGATTTTGCTGCCGTTAGGGCCAGAGAGCCAAGCGTCCATCTTGTCTTTCGCCATCGCGGTATCCCACATGCCGGTATCCATGTGCAACTCTTCGGTTTTGATGCCGTTTTCATTGATGGTTTGCACAGAATACGTGGTGCGTGCTTCCGCATCTGGGTGGCCAGGTTCGCCTTTTAGCATTACGTATTGCAGTACGCCATCGCCGTTTTTGTCCCATGCTGGGTTGGCTTTCCACGCTTGCGCGATGAGATCACCCTGAATGATGCCCGATTCTTTTGAGTCGGTACCGACGTAGTACGCTTTGTCGTAGCTCGCGAGCGCTTGTGGGCTTGGTTCTTTGTTGTAGAACACGATAGGCACATCGTCCATTTTCGCTTTTTGGATGATGGTTGGCGCGGCCGCAGGGTCAACCAGGTTAATGGCCAGCGCTTGCACACCACGAGCCAACATGACGTCCACTTGGTCGTTTTGCATCGATTGGCTGTTTTGCGAATCGTTCATCAGAATGCGAGTGCTTTTGTCTGATGCCGCTTCTTTTTCAATCGCTTGGCGCACAACCGACATGAAGTTGTCGTCGTACTTGTAGATAGTAAATCCAAGGGTGGTATCCGCTAGAGCTTGTGTTCCAAAGCCTACACCAGCAGTGAGCAGAGCAAGTAGAGTAACCTTTCTCATAGAAAAATCCTGATTGTTTGTTATTGGTTTGCTGTAGGGGTAATTCGTTATCTGCAATTAATTTTATAATTGGTGAAAACGTTTACCCTTTGAGTATAGTGACAAACGAATCAATTAATGTGAACTAGATAAAAATTTCACCAGATTTGTAATTGAATGTTAATGTTTGTAAGGGTTTTGTGATTTGAGTGTGGTTTTTATCTTGTGTGTAAACGTTGGTCATAAAAGTGGTGGTCGAGTGCAAAAAAAAACGCTCTAAAACGACAAAGCCAAGCCTTAGACGTAAAATCAAAGGCTTGGCTTATCGGGTTTGGCTTAGTGGGAAAGCCTAGAGGCGAGTGAGCGCTAGCGTGAAGCCGGGCTAAATCGCAACTGGTAGCGGTAGTGTTTCTCCGTTAATTGGAATTCTTTGTGCACACTTGGGCTCCAAGAGTCGTCACCGCCAACCCCCATGTGCTGGTGGTCTAGACGCAGGTAAATCTGCTGTTGTGCTAGCAAATCATGGGTATGTTTTGCTGCTGCCAATTGTTGCTGAGCGTATTGGCTAACACTGAACTGGAAATCACCCGAGATGGCCAACTCGTTCACTTGCAACCACTGCGTGCCACAACGCAGGCCGCTGTCGGTTGGGAAGATGTACGGTGTGTGCATCTGCGCCAGTGTTTGAGTATGTAAGCCAAAACGTGCTGCGGCCAAGCGATCTGGGTAGTTTTCAAATGGGCCTAAGCCTTGCCATGTGATCGGCGTGTCGGTTTGGTGAAGCGGCAGTTGCAACTCCAAGCCAATACGCGGCATCGGCGGTAGAGCGTCTGCCAGTGTGACGTCGACATCCAATTGCATTTCGCCATCGTTGCTGAGTGTGTGCGTCCACTGGGTTATGGCTTGCACGTCGCCGCCAAAGTGGTAGGCAAACGTGGTGGTCACGACCACGGCGTGAGCGAGCGTTTCGCTCTCGCACTGGACGCAATGACGCTGCCACTGACCAATGCCCGCCATTTCCCAACGGCATACCCAAGCGTTGGGATCAACGTTATCCACTTCACTGATGCCGATGTCGTTATCCAGCGGGGCGCGGAAGAAGTTGTCTTGCGGCGCGGCCAGCATTTGCGCTTTGCCATCCACGTTCCATTCCATCAGCAAACCGCTTTGGCTATCCCAGCTCCATTGATGCTTTTCATCCAGACTGCTGACCACAATGGCGTGGCCGTTTTCGGTCAGCTTGGGTGCAGGCTGTGTGCGCAAGGTTGGCATGGCAAGGCCAGCGTGATTGCGCAGCGCCATTTGTTCTGTCGCCACCACATGGCCAGCGGGAGCCCATGACGTCGCTTCAATAAGGCAGATGTCGGTATTTAAGTGGTATTGCGCCTGCGCTTTTGGCGTGAAGTTCAGCGCAATTTCAAGGCGTGTTTGGCTGTCAGCCTCTACGCTAAGCGCCTGTGAGCCCGTTTGGATGACTTGGCCATTTTCTAACAGTGACCAGTTCAATTGCTCGTTATCGGTGGCACGGAACAGGTTCTCGTTGGTCACCAACAGTGTGCACGCTTTTTGGGTTTGCTCTTGCAGCGAGACGGTGATCATGCGCTGGCAATATTTGGCTTCTTGCAACGTTGGATGCACGGTGCGATCGGGGAAGATCAAGCCGTTGATGCAGAACTGGCGGTCATTGATTTCATCACCAAAATCACCGCCGTAAGCCCAGAAGTGCTGGCCGTTTTCATCCCATTGGCTCAAGCCTTGGTCGACCCAATCCCAAATAAAGCCGCCTTGCAGGCGTGGGAACTCGCGAAATGCCGCCCAGTATTCATCAAAACTGCCTAGGCTATTGCCCATCGCATGGGCGTATTCGCACAAGATCAATGGTCGCGTTTCGTTGGGGAGAGAAATCCATTTTTTGATGGGCCATTTTGGCACCGCTTCATCGGCAACTAGGGTATTAACGCGCGCGTACATTGGCGCAATAATGTCGGTTGCCGTGGTGTTTGAACCGCCGCCTTCGTATTGCACAGGGCGGGAAGGGTCAAAGTTTTTCGACCAAGCGTACATCGCATTGTGGTTGCTGCCGTGGCCCGATTCATTACCTAAAGACCAGATGATGATCGATGGATGGTTCTTATCGCGCAGGACCATTTGGGTGTAGCGACTCATGTACGCGTGTGCCCATTGCGGATCGCTGGATAAGCGGCTCATTGGCTGCATGCCGTGGGTTTCAATGTTTGCTTCATCACACACGTACAAGCCGTATTGGTCACACAGTTCGTACCAACGCGGATGGTTCGGATAGTGAGCGGTGCGCACTGCGTTGAAGTTGTATTGTTTCATCAGGCAGATATCGCGGATCATATCCTCTTCCGTCATCACATGGCCCAGCTCTGGATGATGCTCGTGGCGATTGACCCCGCGGATCAGCAGCGGCTTGCCGTTGAGCTTCAATTGACCCTCGCTGATTTCCACTTTACGGAAACCCACAGGGTACGCTTCGCTCTCGAGATGCGTGCCGTTTTCATCCAACAGTGAAACGACTAAGCGGTAGAGGTTCGGTGTTTCCGCCGTCCATTTCTTTGGCTCGCGTAGGTGCAGGGTTTGGAATACCACATCATTCCAAGTGCCCCGCTCGTCGATGCGACGGTTGTGTGGGCGAGCGATGTTTGGCTCAGTGACCGCTTGTGTACCCTCAAACAATTGAACCTGTACTTGATGGGTTTCTGGCGCTGCAATGGTGGTGACGATGGAGAGTGAGCCGTCGCGATAGCAGGCGTCGAGATCCGGCGTGATGAACACATCTTCGATGCAGTGCTGTGGTTTCGACAGCAACGTCACGTCACGGAAGATACCGCTTAGCCACCACATGTCTTGGTCTTCTAAATAGCTGCCATCACACCAACGCATCACCATGACCGCAAGTGTGTTTTCCCCCGCGACTAGGTGTGATGTGAGATCAAATTCGGCAGGCAAACGGCTGTCTTGGCTGTAGCCAACCCAAGTGCCGTTACACCAAAGATGGAACGCCGAGTTCACACCGTCGAAGATGATGCGTTGGGTGTTGAGCAAATCTTCTGGCGACAACGATACCCTAGTGCGGTAACAACCGGTTGGGTTTTCACGGGGCACGAACGGCGGGTTCACGTCAAATGGGTATTTAATATTGGCGTAAATGGGTTTGTCGTAACCGTGCAGTTGCCAGTTAGACGGCACGGGGATCTCATCCCATTCCGCGTCATTGAAATCGGCCTGCGTGAACTGACCATCCACCTGCTCTGGCGCATCAAACAGTTTGAATTTCCATTGTCCATTTAGTGATTGACGCTGGGCGTGAATACCATCGCGAGCATGGGCCATATCGCGAAAACTGGCGAGTGGGCTATGTGCCTTTAGGCAGTGAATGTTCACGGATTGCGGGTTTTCCCAGTCGCGTCGTTGGAGAATTTCTGAAAATGCAGTCATGTGGTGCCTTTATGATTGATGTTACCTGCGGGCGAATAAGTCAGTCTGTTTTAGAGCAGCACAAGCAAGTAACAAGTTCCTAACTGAGGCAGAGTGTAATGAAACTCTGGAAACGTTTTCATGATGTGTGTGGCATTTTTCCACTCGCACACGATAAATCCAGAGCAATGTGAGAATGATCGTTGTTTTGCCGTCAAGTGTGGTGATGGGAGCTAGCGCTTCAAAGGTTGGAAAAGATTGTGGGTCTTGGTTTTATCGGTAGTTACGGCACTGAGCTTTGAATAAATCTGGAAACGTTTTCATGATTTTGCAGTGGCTCACAGATTATTTTGTCCGTTTCATTATGATGCGGCGTAATTTCTCGTTTTTAGGTAAGCATGATGACGAACAAAACAGTGATTGAGTTAAGCGGTCGGGAAACTCAGTTGATGGTCGAGCTCGGCGAATACGCGGAGATTCTGCACTGGGGAAACAAGGTTCAGGGGGAGCTTGAAAGCGCTCGCGTTGCACTGCATCGTCCGGTGCCATATGGTCGCCTTGATACTGATGTTGCGATGACACTCCATCCTGAGCTTGGCCGCGGTGTGTTCAGTAGCCCCGGTGTGGAAGGGCATCGTGAAGGACAAGATTGGGCACCCGTGTTTGTCATCTCTCGTGTTGAACACGGCCAAGGTTCCATCGTGATTCAAAGCGAAGATGCGATCGCGGGCCTCCGCCTGACAACCGAGCTGACGATGGATCAGCATGATGTGGTCAAAACGCGCCACACACTCACCAACATTAAAGCGGGCCTATACCAAGTGAACCGCTTGGCGAACACTTTGCCTTTGCCTACCCGTGCGAGCGAGTTGATGACCTATTACGGGCGCTGGGTTCACGAGTTTCAAACCGTGCGTCAACCCTTGTTTCAAGGGGGCTACCAACAAGAGAACCGCCGTGGACGCACTTCCCATGAACATTATCCCGCATTGGTTGCTGGTAGCGCGCATTTTGGCGAAATGAGTGGCGATGTATGGGGATTCCATTTCGCATGGAGTGGCAATCACAGACTGCGTGTGGACGTGAAAGCTGACGGTCGCCGTTATATGCAAGCGGAGGTGATCTATCTTCCAGGTGAAGTGGCACTGAAAGAAGGCGAAAGCCTGACCACGCCGTGGTTGTACGCAAGTTACAGCCGCTCGGGTCTTAACGGCATGAGCCACCATTTCCACTCACACGTCCGTGATTCGATTTTGCCTAAGGATTTTGCGAACAAGCCTCGTCCGATCCACCTTAATACGTGGGAAGGCATCTACTTCGATCACGACCCAGACTACATCATGTCAATGGCAACCCAATCGGCGGAGATGGGCGTTGAACGCTTTATTATTGATGACGGCTGGTTCAAAGGGCGCAATGGCGACAAAGCCGGGCTAGGGGACTGGTTCTTATGTGAAACCAAGTATCCGAATGGTTTGCAACCGATCGTCGAGCACGTCAACAAACTGGGTATGGAGTTTGGTTTGTGGTTCGAACCGGAGATGATCAACAAAGATTCAGATTTGTATCGCGCGCATCCTGATTGGTTATTGGCCGTTGAGGGTTACGACCAGCCAACTGGTCGCAACCAGTATGTGATTAACCTGCAAAACGATGATGCGTTTAACTTCCTGTTTGAGCGGTTGGACCATTTCCTCTCGACTTACAATATCGCCTACATCAAATGGGATATGAACCGTGAAGTGGTGCAGCCAGCGCATTTAGGCCAAGCGGCAGCGCACAATCAAACCCAACGTTACTATCAGTTAGTCGATAAAGTTCGTGAAAAGCACCCGAACGTCGAGATTGAGTCTTGCGCGGCGGGCGGTGGTCGTATTGATTTTGAAGTGCTGAAACGCACGCATCGATTCTGGGCGTCAGACAACAATGACGCACTTGAGCGTCAAACCATTCAACGCGGCATGAGCTATTTTTTCCCGCCAGAGGTGATGGGCAGCCATATTGGTGCCAGCCATTGTCACAGTACGCGCCGTCGTCATAGTATCGAGTTCCGTGGGCTTACGGCACTGTTCGGTCATATGGGGATTGAGCTTGATCCTGTGAAAGAAGAGCAAGCGGAAAAAGAAGGTTTTGAGCGCTATATCAAGCTGCACAAAATGCTGCGGCCACTGCTGCACAGCGGCAGAACTTGGCGTGTACCAACCGATGATAAAGCGCATCAAATTCACGCGGTGGTGGCCAACGATCAATCGCAAGCGGTGGTGATGATTGCTCAGCTCGCGATGCCGACGAACTCTCTAAGTGGGCATTTGCGCGTACCGGGTTTAGCTCCACAAGCGACATATCGAGTGACGGTATTGGATAAACCGTCTAACTACGATGACATCGTGAATTACCAGCCGGCATGGACTGAATCGGGCTGCGAACTGTCTGGCGCATGGTGTGAAGAGGTTGGTTTAACCATGCCAATTCTTGATGCAGAAAGTGCGATGTTGGTGACGTTCGAACGTATTCACTAAATAGACGCTTTCGACGTTTCTCCTTGGTTTTTTATTGCCGTACAGATGTCAGATTTGTACGGCTTTTTGCGTTGTTTTACGCTCTGTTTGAAATCGTTCTCATGTATTGGTGTCGAACTTTGTCGATAAAATAAGGGAAATGTACGCAATATCGTGAGTTTTTGTTACTTTAAAATTGTTCAATGTCTCATTTTGAAAATTGAACTGTAAACGTTTCCATAAAGTAGTTTTTGATCACAGTAAGGCATTCAGTGTGTGAGTAGCATTAGCATCGAAAACTAAATAAAAGACGTCGACGTGATGGCTTCTCGATAGGGGAGTGCAGCGCGATACGATACTAAGGAATGATTATGTCTGAAAAAATTACGCTACAAACCAAGCTGTCCTACGGTCTTGGTGCACTCGGTAAAGACTTTGCCTGTGCACCTATCTATATCTTCTTAATGTTCTACTTTACGGACGTGGCAGGCTTGTCTGCTGCTTTCGTTGGTACCATCTTCTTAGCCGCTCGTATTATCGATGCGATTACTGACCCAATGATGGGGGTGATCGTCGACAATACGCGTTCTAAGTTCGGTAAGTTCCGCCCTTGGATTGTGATTGGCACGCTGTTAAATGCGATTGTCTTAGTTGGCCTTTTTAGTACGCACATGTTTGAAGGGACAACGCTTTACATCTACGCGGCCGCGGCTTACATCCTTTGGGGTTTAACTTACACCATTATGGATATTCCTTATTGGTCAATGATTCCTGCGCTATCAAGTTCTCGCCAAGAGCGTGAAAAGCTGGTGGTATGGCCGCGCCTGTTCGCAAGCCTTGCATGGTTCATTACGGGGACATACGGTCTGCACATTGTCGGCGAGCTGGGTAACGGCAACCAAGGCGACGGCTTCTTTAATGTTGCGATGCTTATTGCCGTTCTGTTTGTGATGAGCGCATTCTTGATTGCGCGTAACGTCAAAGAGAAAGCGGCGCCGGCAAACGCGAAACCCGCAGAGAAATTCAGCTTCAAAGATGTACTGACTATCATCGGTAAAAACGACCAGCTTAAAGCGCTGATCGGCACGGTTCTCTCTTTCCAAATTGCGAACCTATTGGTGGGTGGTTTTGCGATTTACTACTTCTCTTACGCGCTGGGTAACGCAGAGCTATTCCCAGTTTACATGGCGGTGGCAGGCGCGGCAGAAGTAGCGGGGGTGTTCTTGTTCCCTCGCATTGCTGCTCTACTACCACGCAAGTTGCTATGGCCTATCGCTTGTGGCTTCCCAATTCTGTCTTGTGTGCTTCTACTACTGATGGGCTTTGTTGCGCCAGCTAACGCTCTGATGATTGGTATGGCGGGTGCGGCAATTAAGTTCGGTGTAGGTATCGCGAACGCACTGCAAACGGTCATGCTGGCGGACGTTGTGGATTACGGTGAGCACAAAACCGGTCGTCGTAGCGAAAGCGTTATCTTCTCAGTACAAACCATGCTTGTGAAATTCGCAGGCGCAGCAGGTGGCTTCATTGTCGGTGTGGGCTTGTCGGTTGTCGGTTACGTCCCTAACGTAGAGCAATCTGCAAGTACCATCATGGGGCTTGAATTTATGATGATTGGTTTACCAGCCATCATGATGACCGTCAGTGGTGTGATTTACCAACGTTACTACCATCTGCATGAAGGGTTTGATAAGTCTGCAGTTGAATCTGAGGTAAAAGGAAAGGCTTCTCTGGCTCAAGCCTAACCCGAACAAGCATCAGTCTGGCGTAGCGCCAGACTGATGCTTTCTGCTTATCTTGTTTCCATTCAATCCCCTTTAGCTCGTCGCGGCTTTGCTCTATAATTCGCACGCTTTTATCTGGGACAATGCAATGATTTCAAAAAACCAACTAAAACTGCTTCGAGCTTTGGGGCAAAAGAAACAGCGCAAAGCGCTTGGCTTATTTCTGGTTCAAGGTGAAAAAAATGTCCTTGAGTTGGCCAACAGCACGCTCAAGGTGAAACAGGTTTTTGCCACGGCAGAGTTTCTACAGCAACATGCGGTTGAGCTGGCTGGTTATGAATGCATTGAAGCATCGCTGGATGATTTGACGAAGGCGAGCACACTGGTGAGCAACAACGCGGCGATTGCGGTGGTAGAAATCCCTGCGATTGAAACGCCAAAAGCACAAGGTTTGATGATCGCCCTTGATGGTGTGTCTGACCCCGGTAACCTTGGCACCATCATCCGCGTGGCGGATTGGTACGGCATCAAACACATTATTGCCAGCAGCGATTGCGCCGACCCATACAACCCGAAAACCATCAGTGCCACCATGGGCAGTTTTGGCCGTGTGCAGGTGAGCTTGGTTGATCTGCCCAGTTACTTAGAGCAGGCAAATTTGCCAATTTACGGTGCGTTTCTTGAAGGGGAAAGTGTTCATAAAACGACGTTTTCAGCGCAAGGCATTTTGCTGATGGGCAGCGAATCTCACGGTGTTCGTGAACAAGCGTCGAAGTTCGTCACCGACAAGATCACCATTCCAGCGTTTGGTGGGGCAGAATCGCTCAATGTGGCGATGGCAACGGGCATTATTCTCGACAATATTCGCCGTCAGCACAGTTAGTTAAGCGTACTGTTTTGCCGCTGTGAAATAGCAAAAAAGCGTCGTGGAATACGACGCTTTTTTATTGAATCCGTTTTTCTCGAATCGGCTTAACCCATCGATTCGCTGGGAAAACTTATCTTTCGAGCATGTCCAACTTGTTTGGCACGCCATTCCACTTTTCTGCCTCATCCATTGCTGGCTTCACTTCGGTTTGTACTGGCCAGAGCTCGGCCAATTCCGCATTCAGCTCTTTGTAGATCACTTGATCTTCTGGCAACTCATCTTCTTGGAAGATTGCCGCTGCGGCACACTCGTCCACACACAAACCACAGTCGATGCACTCGATGGGGTTGATCACCATGAAGTTCGGCCCTTCGTGAAAGGCATCCGCCGGGCAAACGGCGACACAATCCGTGTATTTACATTGGATACAGTTATCAGTTACCACAAATGCCATGACATAGCGCTCTTTAGTTCGGTGAAACACATTCTTCAATGACACGTTGCGGTCAAAAATGAAGAAGGGGGATGATACTGATCCCAAGGCAAAATTCAACATTGGTGACGGCGATTGTTATGGCGAACTTTGCCTCGTTCTGGTTTTTAGTATGACCCAGTCCTGCTTTTTGTATGACATAGAAAGCAAATTCTCGTAAAATGCGCGCCATTGTGAGCTGCGCGGGTTGCTTTTTCTCAAAGGAAATGATCCAGCAAGGCTAAGACACCAACTGTAACGAGACATCCCATGATACGTTTAACTGAACTTCGACTTCCTCTCGACCATGAGGAAGGCGCGCTTCTCGAAGCCATTACCGCCAAGCTAGGCATTCCCGCAGAGCAGGTTCTTTCTTTTTCCATGTTTAGACGTGGTTACGATGCTCGTAAAAAGACCAACATCCAGTTGATCTACACGCTGGATATTGAAGTGGCGAATCAAGATAAGTTGTTGGCGAAGTTCAGTAAAGATCCCCATGTTCGTGAAACGCCGGATATGGAATACAAGTATGTGGCTCAAGCGCCAGCGAACCTCACTGAGCGCCCAATCGTGATCGGTTTTGGCCCTTGTGGCTTGTTTGCTGGCCTTGTGTTGGCGCAAATGGGTTTCAACCCAATCATTGTTGAACGTGGTAAAGAGGTGCGTGAGCGTACCAAAGATACTTTCGGTTTCTGGCGTAAGCGTACGCTGAATCCGGAGTCAAACGTACAGTTTGGCGAAGGCGGTGCGGGCACCTTTTCTGACGGTAAACTTTACAGCCAAGTAAAAGATCCTAATTTCTACGGCCGCAAAGTGATCACCGAATTCGTTGAAGCGGGCGCACCTGAAGAGATCCTCTACGTAAGTAAGCCGCACATCGGTACCTTTAAGCTGGTCACGATGATCGAAAAAATGCGCGCGAAAATTCTTGAGCTCGGCGGTGAGATCCGCTTTAGCACGCGCGTTGACGATATCCATATGGAAGATGGCCAAATCACGGGCGTGACGCTGTCTAACGGTGAAGAGCTAAAATCTCGCCATGTGGTGCTTGCTGTGGGTCACAGTGCGCGCGATACCTTTGAAATGTTGCATGAGCGCGGTGTTTATATGGAAGCTAAACCGTTCTCTGTCGGTTTCCGTATCGAGCACAAACAGTCGATGATCGACGAAGCACGTTTTGGTTCAAACGCGGGCAATCCAATTCTCGGCGCGGCAGATTACAAACTGGTGCACCACTGTAAGAATGGCCGCACGGTTTACAGCTTCTGTATGTGTCCGGGTGGTACGGTAGTAGCGGCGACCTCTGAAGAAGGCCGCGTTGTGACAAACGGCATGAGCCAATACTCACGCGCAGAGCGTAACGCCAACAGTGCGATTGTGGTGGGCATCTCTCCTGAGATCGATTACCCGGGTGATCCGCTCGCGGGTATCCGTTTCCAGCGCGAGCTTGAATCCAATGCTTACCGTCTTGGTGGTGAAAACTACGACGCACCTGCACAGAAAATTGGTGACTTCCTAAAAGGTCGCGATCCAAGTGCTCTTGGTGACGTGGAGCCATCATTCACGCCAGGTATTAAACTGACGGACCTTGAGAAGGCGTTGCCACCTTTTGCTATTGAAGCGATTCGCGAAGCGATTCCCGCGTTTGATCGCAAGATCAAAGGGTTTGCGTCTGAAGATGGTTTGCTGACTGGTGTGGAAACGCGTACCTCTTCTCCTGTGTGCATCAAGCGCGACAAAGAATACCAAAGCGTGAATCTCAAAGGTTTCTACCCAGCGGGTGAGGGTGCAGGTTATGCAGGCGGTATCCTTTCTGCGGGTATCGACGGCATTAAAGTGGCCGAAGCCGTTGCGCGTAGCATGGTGGCTCAGCTAGAAAACGCGTAAATAAAAAGAACGTTGATCAAGGGCTCGTAAGAGCCCTTTTTTGATCCTTCTTGGCTGCAAAGTTCATGTTCCTTTCAGTGGCTTAGTGTCTTGATGCCCAACCTAAATTCCTGATGCTATTCAGCATGTCTACTCATGTCAGTGCGTGATCAAGATCGTCATTTCATTTGAATCTATGGATACACATCACGTTCACAAACCTTTGAAACGTTGTCCCATCAAAAATGCAGTATATTTTATTTCTATAAATGAAATGATGTTTCATAATTTTAATATATTAATTTTAAATTAAATAACAATGGATTTTAAAAGGGGTATGAATGAAAAGATTTAAACTGTCGGCACTCACACTATCGTTGTTTGCAATCAGCGGGTGTCATGAAGAGGTGAAGTACAAGTATGTAGAAACCTCAAGTTCTTCAAACATGGCTAAGGGCGCGGTTGTGGCTGA
This sequence comes from Vibrio floridensis, assembly GCF_021852965.1. NCBI lineage: Bacteria > Pseudomonadati > Pseudomonadota > Gammaproteobacteria > Vibrionales > Vibrionaceae > Vibrio > Vibrio floridensis. The sequence continues at coordinate 409,219 of NZ_JAKGCY010000001.1, forward strand.
AGTCAGCAGCGATTTCCAAAAGTTACAAAGTAGGGTTGTTCCAGATCTAATTGCCAGTGAAGAAAAACGTGCCGCTAAAAACGGTGGTACATTGTCATCTTTAGCCCAAGAGTATCTGATTGCATTGCAAGATGACGGCAGTTGGCAAGGGATAGATTACGCAAGTACTGATAGAAAGAACTGGCCATCGAAATTGCACCTTGAACGTCTTCGCGTGATAGCAGCTGCTTTTGCGCAGACGGGCAATAGCGAATTTGAGCAAGCCGCGATTAAAGCACTCTCCTATTGGTTTCAAGTTGACCCGAGCGCACACTGGTGGTGGGAAGAAATCGGTAAGCCCAATTTCCTTGGCCCTGTAGGCATGATGTTGGGTGAAAGTCTACCGTTGAACTTGCGCTTTGAAACCGCCAATATCTTGCCATGGGGAATCGGTCATCAGGATTCGTGGAAGTTGACTGGTGCCAATCGCACCGATATTGCTATGGGAGTTCTTTACCGTGGCCTATTGACAGAAGACAGTGATCTGGTGGGCACTGCACTCAAAGATATCGAGGGTACTATCGTTATTTCTACGGAGGAAGGGATACAAGAAGATCTTTCTTTTCAACAGCATGGCAAGCAACTTTACACTGGTGGTTACGGGGAATCGTTTTTCAATCCTGTGATTCGATGGGCTTATAATGTGAACGATTTGCAGTGGAAGTTCAGTCAAGAAAAGATCGACATTCTCACGAACTTTTATCTGGATGGTATGCGTTGGATGACCCGAAGTAATACGTTGGATTACAACGTTAGCGGACGCAGTATTACTCGCGAAAATGCACCGCTTACTCAACCTACAGAAGGCGCACAGCAGATCAAGCTGGATAGTATGACCACGATGGACATGGTCGCGGCACTTTCCCCAGAGCGAGCAGCGGAAGCGTTGGTATTCAAGGAGCACGTCTATAACGATGGACCATCCGGTATCAACGGCTTTAAGCACTTTTGGCGCAGCGATTACTCTGTAAAGGTGACAGATGATCACTTGTTTGGCATTAAGATGAACTCTAAGCGTATCGAACCGACGGAAACAGGTAATGGTGAAAACCTTTTAGGCTATTGGCTAGGCTTTGGCAGCACCTTCTTGATGCAACGTGGGGATGAGTACCACAATATTTTCCCTGTTTGGGACTGGAAACTGATTCCTGGTGTCACGGCACCTGAGTATGAAGAAGCATCAGCTTGGTGGGGGGAAATTATGCAACCAGATGTTTCTTTTGTCGGTGGTGTTTCCAATGATAAGTTTGGTGTCAGTGCGATGGATATGAACATAAATATCACCCATCTGGAAAGAATTGAGTCTGACACAAGTAAGGAAAGAGGCAAGAGGATCCCACTAATCGAAGGTGGTGGTAATACCAAAGCGAAAAAAGCTTGGTTTAGCTTTAACGATGAGGTCGTTGCTTTGGGGGCGGGAATTCACTCAACACATAGCGAAAACGTTAATACGACTCTAAATCAGACACTGTTAAATGGAACCGTCACCGTCGATGGCACTCCGCTCGACCAAGGAAATCACGACATTTATAACGCTAATTGGGTACATCACGATCTTGTGGGCTACATTTTTCCGGAACAGGGCCAGCGAATGCTGTCCAATCGAACACAAACCGGCTCTTGGCAACGGATCAACAGTGGCCAGTCTGCTGAAGTAGTGAGCAAGGATGTCTTTACCTTACGTATTCCACACGGTGTCCAACCAGATAATGGCGCGTATCAATACATTATTCTTCCTGGTAAAACAGCCGAAGAAACAGCTACTTACTATCTTGATTTGCCGATAGCTATCTTAGAAAACAGTACGCGCATTCAGGCTGTACGCCACGATGAACTGAAAGTCAGCGGAATAGTTTTCCATCAGGCGGGGTCTATCGTCCTGAACAGTGACTTAACACTTAGTGTTGATCAGCCAAGCATCGTACTGTTGGATGAAAGTGGCAGCGAACCAGTCGTGACGCTTTCTACCCCTGATCAGGTGTACGCTAAAGTGAATCTTACGCTCGATTCCAAAGCAAGAGGTGAGGCCGTGACTCAACTTGTAATCACTCAAGGTAAACCGGAACGACAAGGTAGCAGTATCACTTTCCCTTTTTATAAGGGAGCGGACAATCAAGCAGTTTTAGATGAAATTGCTCAAACCAAAGTAGAAGAAGATACCAGTGCAGACAGCGCAGCAGTAGAGAAACAAGCAGCGGCAGATAAAATGGCCAGTGATACTGGGCTAGTGATCATCACCGGACAGGATGCATTCGTTCGTGGTGGGACAGAGGCTGATAAGGTGTTTGGTACGAACAGCTACATGGGAGTTGAAAATCACACGCTTTACGATCATCTAAAATACAAATCTTTGCTGCGTTTTGATATGACGAGTCTAGCGGGAAACAAAGCAACTTCCGCCAAGCTCAAAATCTATTTGCGAAACGTCAACGCGAGAGGTGAAGCCCATGTACGTTTACAAGCATACGCCGTAGAAGTAGGGGACTGGACTGAAAAAACAATGACCTGGAATAGGTTGCCAGCTATTGAGGGTGCCGCTACATCGAATGTTCTTAGCTTGGTTCATGAAGAAAAAGACAAATGGATTGAGTTAGACATTACAGATATTGTCAACCAACTGAATGGAGCAACAAGCTTGGATTTAGTGTTGAGCAATCCGGATCTACAAAACGGGTATATAGGGCTTTCGACAAGAGAACATGATGGTGAGAACAAAGCTCCACATCTCGTTTTGAAGTAAGTACTCATCTCGGCAACGATAGAATAGGAGCAGGAAGCTGCTCCTATTTGAGGCTGTAACGAAATCTATGCCCGTGTTAGGGATGTAGGCTACTCGGCTATTTTGGTGGTGCGGGATACCGCTTTGCCTCTGAAATGCACTGGCATGGCGAACCGGAGGTATTGGTCCCGAGAGCTGGTGAGCAGTTATTAACTTTGTTTGAACAATACCGTCAACAAATCAACCACTGGACACGAATTCGCCCCGGATTTAGCAACCACTTGCTCGCCGATTTGATTTTAAGTTGTCTGATCAAGCTTCAAGCCATGAGACCTGAACTCGACAATGGCTATATCGAGCAGCAAGCGAAACTTTGGTTGGATGCATTTCATTTATCTGACAAACACTTAGCGAGTCTCATCCAAGAGGAAACTGAAGGTAGGCTCAAACACATTAGGATGAGCTGTTGTTTAGCATACAAGTGCAGCAACGGAACCCTCTGCCAAGATTGCCCCAGACTTTCCACGAACAAACGTTAAAGGCTTGTAAGTTGGGGGAATGCCAGTGTTTTGGTGATCGACTCTATCACGTTGAGTTTGAAAGGGGCGAGGAGGTGAATGCTGGTGCCTATTACTTAATGCGAGTCACATGAAATCTACAAAATAGTTACTTTCACAGGTGACTTAAGTACGTCTCATTTTTCTGAATGAAATGAGCATTTGATCTGAGGCTGTGAATTTTTAATTTAGTATTGATATTTGCAATGACAAGCCTGTTTGACAAATCCATAAAACTGAATGCGAATGTCATTAAAGGGCTGATGGTGATTTTTATCAGAGGAAAAATATCATTATTAAGTATCTTATTGATGGTTTTAGAGGAAAACCCAATTTTGTAAGCAGAGCTCATGCTCGATATCGAATTGATGATCATCTCTATGAATTTTCGTTTCCTGATAATTACTCTAGTTTTAAATACTATCTTCAGGAAACGAACTTAGACGTACTTAATGGCTGTACTGATCCCAACTTTTTTGAGCATAAAGTTGATCTGGGTTTCTTCTCATATCGATTTCACAACGTCATTATTAACCCCATCGATCCCTATAATAGCCAAGGCTTACTGCTAGTGATCGTGAGGCTTAAAAAAGTGCCACAATCATTTGATGGCATTGAATCGTTAAACGCTGTGATAGAACAAGAATATCTAGACTTTTATCATGATCCTGTACCAGTAGAAAGAACGTTGCGTGGTCGGCATACAGAGGATATGAATCACGCCTTTGAATATGCAAAGAAAAGATGGGATGATTATTCGGATGATGAGGATAAGAAATCAAGAGATACCTATATTTTAGGGAACTACATGAGGGCCTATCCGCCAATAAAATGTACATCTCTTACTCTTGGTAAACAGACATATTCTAAGTACGTTGAAGGTGATATTAACTACAAACATATTTTCCAGCGAGTGTACAACCTTCCGCTCAAAGACAACTATGTGTTGAGCTTTTTGTTTAAATACCGCTTAGAAGGCGAAGCGTCTAAGAAAAAATTCCGCAAGTGGCTTCTTTCTTCGGATGAAGCGTTTGAACATAAAGTCCTTGAAACGCTCGAGATATCTCGTTTGGTCGATCCCCAGTTAAACGCTATTTCCGCTAAGTGATAGATATATTATGTTTATTAAAAACTTTCGAGATGGTTTTAGAGGTAAGCCTAATTTTGAAAGCTTAGAACTAGCTCAATATAAAATAGATGATTATTTCTACGAATTTTCATTTCCAAACAATTACTCTAGCTTTGTCTATGAGACGGTGTGTGTGTCTTTACCTATATCTAATGACACTTTTGTTAATGAGGATCATGAAGAAATTGTTCATCTTGGTTTTGTGTCCTATCGATTTAGCAATGACATTAAGAATCCTTTATTTCCATGTAATAGTCAGGGTTTGCTACTTGCTATCGTTAGAATAAAACAAGTGAAAGAAAACATTGATGATGTTGAATCCCTTGGTCGTATACTTGAAGAAGAGTATGTTGGCTATTATCACGACCCAAATCCTGATAATAAAAGCCAGCGCGGAAGGCATACTGAGGATATGAAAAATGCATATAGATACGCTAATAAAGTTTGGGGGAATTTACCAGATAGTGACGATGATTCTATAGAAAGAAATGACTATCTGCTTGGTTCGTATCTGAGGTCATATCCGCCAATAAAATGTGAATCTGTGAAAATAGGAAAATACTGTTATTCTAAGTATGTAGAGGGGAACATCGATTATAAAAATACCGTTAGAAGATTCTATAATTTGCCTATTAAAGATAACTATATATTGAGCTTTGAGTTTAAATATCGATTAGAGGGGAATGCGTCTAAGAAAAAATTCCGTAAGTGGCTTCTTTCTTCGGATGAAACCTTCGAGCATAAAATACTCGAAACATTGGATATTTCTCGTTTGGTGGATGCCTCTACTGAGAACGAGATCGCGTTCATCTCAAACCAAGGTGAGCAGTAGATTCGGCACATGGTTATGTTTCGGGGCTCATTGAGCCCCTTTTGTTACTTAATACCTAATCGCTTGGCTAGACGATGAAGGTTGCCACTGTCGAGCTCTAATTGCCTTGCGGTGGCGGCCCAGTTGCCTTGGTTAGACTCTAATGCTCGTAAGATCAGTTGTTTTTGAAAGGTGTCGGTTGCCTGTTTCAAACCGATGTCGCTGTGAATTTCGTGTTGAGCTTGCGAGGCTGCAACGGTTGGCAGCATGGGAGAAGTCGGCGTTTTGATGTCGAAATCTTGCGAGATCAGTTCGATGTCCATTTGCGGCGTGCGCGCTTTGGCCAAAACGGCGGCGCGTTTTATGACATGCTCCAACTCGCGCACATTGCCCGGCCAGTGGTAGTCCCTAAGCTCTGCGACCAGAGAAGGGGAGAGCCGAACGCTGTGTAAGCCGAGTTTGCCTCTGACTTGTTCAGCAAAAAATCCGGCTAGCAAAATCACATCCTCTTCGCGCTCGCGTAGGGGGGGCACATGCAACGGAAAGACACTGAGCCGGTGATAGAGATCAGCACGGAAACGCCCCGCTTTGACTTCCTCATGCAGAACTCGGTTGGTTGCGGCGACGATACGCGTATTAACGCGAATATGACGATCATCACCAACGCGTTGAATGTCGCCATATTGCAGCGCTCGCAATAGCTTGGCTTGTAGCTCTAACGATAATTCACCCACTTCATCGAGGAACAGCGTGCCACCATCGGCTTGCTCAAATTTCCCTTTGCGGTGGCTGATGGCGCCAGTAAATGCCCCCTTGATGTGACCAAAAAGTTCGCTCTCCGCTACCGATTCCGGCAGTGCTGCACAGTTGAGGTAAACCAAGTTGTTTGATGCTCGGTCAGAACGATGATGAATCGCATTGGCGACCAGCTCTTTGCCCACCCCAGTTTCGCCCATGACCAATACAGACAGCTCGGTGTTGGCGACCGCATCAATCTGATCTTGCAGTGTTCTCATCCCCTGTGAGTTACCGATAATCTCATTACTGAGCGTGCGCTTCTCGGCGTAAGATTCACGCGGCAAGCTGGCTTGGGTTTCCAACTGTTCCAAAAGCAGCGCGGTATGCAAGCCACCGGCGGCCAAGGCACTGATAAAACGCAGTTCTTGGTTTTTTAGCTGATCAAATTGGTTTGGGTCTAACGCATCGATGGTGATGGCACCAATCAGTTGGTCATCAATCAGCAATGGTAAACCAATGCACGAGTGAACGTGGAGTTTGCCTTGGTGGTTGGTGATCAGGCCATCGTAGGGATCGGGCAAAGTGCTTTCAGAGGGAAAGCGCACAATGTCTCCTGCTCGCGCGATGGCTTCCAAGCGAGGATGCTGTTCAATGGAGAAGCGTCTGCCAAGAACTTCTTTGGCCAAACCATTGATTGCTAACGGCTTAAAGTGTTGATCTTCAAATAAAAGCAGCGCAGAGGAGTCGCAATTGAGTACGTCGCGAATGGTGGTGAGCAGGGTATCGAATCGCGCTTGGCGTGTGAGCGCAGAGTTGAGGTCCTGAGTAATGTGCAGCCACTGGGCGATAAGCGAAGTCATAAGGTCATACCAATAATGTCAATATGACAATTATAGTGTCTAGATGACAAAATTCAATAGTGTCATTTGGACACTGCTAAAAGTTGGATTGATTTTAACTTATTGAAATATATTGGTTTTAAAAGTTGGCATGGTCGCTGCAATAAGAATAAGTAGATGTTTAACCAAGAAAAAATTTTCACTTATTTTGCAAGGTAGTAATCATGACGATTCATGTAAAAAACAACATTCATTGGGTAGGACAACGCGATTGGGAAGTACAAGATTTTCACGGTACAGAATACAAAATGACCAAAGGTACCAGTTACAACAGCTACTTGATTCGTGAAGAAAAGACCGTACTGATTGACACGGTTGATCATCGCTTTAGCCAGCAGTTTATTCAAAACCTGCAAATGGAAATCGATTTGCAAAGCATCGACTTCATTGTGATTAACCATGCTGAAGAAGATCACTCAGGCGCACTTTCGGCGCTGATGGAGAAAATCCCCAACACACCAATTTACTGCACAGAAGCCGCAATTGATTCCATTGTTGGTCATCACCACCACCCTGAATGGAACTTCAAAACGGTCAAAACGGGTGACAGCATTGATATCGGTAATGGCAAGCAACTGGTGTTTGTTGAAGCCCCAATGCTGCATTGGCCAGACAGTATGATGACGTATCTGACTGGCGATGCAGTACTGTTCAGTAACGACGCTTTCGGCCAGCATTACTGCGATGAGCGCTTGTTCAATGACGAAGTGGATCAAGCAGAGTTGATGGAGCAGTGCCTTCGTTACTATTCCAACATCCTGACGCCTTTTAGTGCTTTGGTGACGGCGAAGATTCAGGAAGTGCTGAGCTTTAACCTTCCTGTCGATATGATTGCCACCTCACACGGGATTGTCTGGCGTGAGAATCCAACCCAGATCATCGAGCAATACTTGGCTTGGGCGAATAACTACCAAGAAGACCGCATCACCATCTTCTACGATTCCATGTCGAACAACACGCGCATGATGGCCGATGCGATTGCTCAAGGTATTCACGACGTTGACCCGAGTGTTGCCGTGAAAGTATTTAACGTTTCCAAGCAAGATAAGAACGAGATCTTAGCCAATGTGTTCCGTTCCAAAGGGATTCTGGTTGGATCTTCAACCATGAACAACGTGATGATGCCGAAAATCGCCGGCATGTTAGAAGAGATCACCGGGCTGCGTTTTAAAGCGAAAAAAGCCGCGGCTTTTGGTAGTTATGGCTGGAATGGTGGTGCAGTTGATCGTATCCACGCGCGTTTAACCGATGCGGGGTTTGAGACGGCGATTAGCTTGAAAACCAAGTGGCGTCCGGATGGAAAAGCGATGCGAGAGTGTCGTGAGCATGGTCAGCAGATCGCCAAACTGTGGGCCGTTAAAGATAAATCGACCTTGAGTACGCCCGTAAATGCCTTTCAGTCAGCAACACCAATTGAGGGGATCGAAGCGCAGCAGCCGTTAACAGAAACCACGTCAACCGCAGACGCTGCGCATTCAGCCGATTGCCAATGCATGGTTTGCACCGTTTGTAATTGGGTGTATGACCCCTCTAAAGGGGAACCCAATCAAGGCATTGAAGTGGGCACCACTTGGGCCGATGTGCCGGATTATTTCCTTTGCCCAGAATGCCATTTAGGCAAAGACGTTTTTGTTGAATACCAAGGGTAAGGAGGGGGTGATGTCCGATCCCATTATCATCATTGGCAGTGGTTTTGCTGCCTACCAGTTGGTCAAAAGTGTGCGTCGTTTAGACGCACATATCCCAATTCAGATCTTCACTGCCGATGACGGTGCCGAGTACAACAAACCGGATTTGAGCCACGTGTTCAGCAAGCGTCAAACTGCGGCGGACTTGGTGGTGAAAAGTGGCGAGGCATTTGCCACAGAACACAACGTGCAACTGCACGCTCACACGCAGGTCGAACGCGTGCTGACCCAGCAACAGCAAGTGGTGGCCAATGGCCGTTGCTACCCTTATTCCAAACTGGTGTTTGCCACCGGAGCACAAGCGTTCGTGCCGCCGATGCGTGGGGATGGTCTGGCAAAAGTGATGACGTTGAACTCGCTGCAAGAGTATCAAGCGGCTGAACAGCCGTTAAGCCGCGCTCAGCACGTGTTGGTGATTGGTGGCGGATTGATTGGCGTGGAGATCGCGCTGGATTTGGCAACCTCCGGCAAACAGGTAACGGTGGTGGAGCCCAATGCACGTCTGTTAGCCAATTTGCTGCCGGAGTTTATTGCTCTGCCATTAGAACAGCAGTTGATGAAGCATGGCATTCAGTTGGCACTGAACAGCCGTGTGGAAAGCGTGACAGAGCAGGGTCAAACGTTGGCGATTGCGCTGCACGATGGACGTGAGTTTGCTGTGGACGCGGTACTATGCGCGGCGGGGCTCAAAGCCAATATCGCTGTGGCGCGAGAAGCGGGGTTGAGTGTTGAACGAGGGATTTGCGTTGATCATCAGCTCAACACATCCGAGCCGTACATCTATGCCTTAGGGGATTGCACGCAAATTGAAGGGCGTATGTTGCCCTATTTACAACCGATTGTGCTGAGCGCCAATGTGTTGGCCAAGCAGTTAGTTGGTCAAGAGGCACGGTTGATGCTCCCCCCCATGATGGTGAAGGTGAAAACGCCAAGTTATCCCATTCAGTTGGCAGGCGATTTTTCGCCAGAATCGCATTGGCAGGTGCAGCTGTCGCCAGAGGGTATTGTGGCTAAAGCGCAAAGCCCACTGGGGGATTTTACTGGCTTTGTGGTCACAGGTGAGTATGTCACGCAGGCGTTCCCATTGTTGCGCGAGCTGTCTCAGCGCGCGAATGGATAAGTAACAACCAAATTAAAGAGGGCAGACGATGTCACATATGCGCATTCCAAAACAGTGGACGATTCAACGCTCCACCCCATTTTTTACCAAACAAACCGTGCCAGCAGCGCTGCTGACACACCACAATACCGCGCAAGGGGTCTTTGGCCAGCTGTGCGTGATGGAAGGGACGGTCACGTACTATGGTTTTGCCAACGAAGAGGCAACGGAAGCAGAGCAAGTGGTGGTGATCACTGCGGGGCAGTTTGCGACCAGTCCGCCACAATATTGGCATCGTATCAAGATGAGCGACGATGCGCAGTTCAACATCAACTTCTGGTCGGATCGTGATAAACGAAATGAGGTGATGTTCCACGCGAAAACGGAGTGAGAACCATGAGAAGCCGTGTTGCTGGTCAGTGGTTACCACCAACACGGCATGGTTTTATGCTTGTTGTGCCTCAAACTTACTTGATTCGGCTGAAGGTGAAATTCTCATCTGAGTTCGTAAAGTTGAGGCTTTCATTGTCTGTTACCGTGACAGTTGCGCTAAACATGGGGCTATCTTTATCATATAAGCCGCCCGGACCGTCTGCTTCGCTAGTGATGCTGGTGACGGTGAACACACCACCATTGAGGCTAAAGCGACCAAATTCGCCGGATGTGGCCATAACCGCTTCGCCATTGTAGGCTTCTTGGTTATTGCTGTGCACAATCACATATTGATTATTTGGTAGTATGGTTAAGATGTTATCGCTGCTGATGTCATCTTCTCTCAAGTACCAAGCACCCACCATTGCATTACTGCTGTCGGTGATTTTGCTAAATTGAACCTGCTCACCGGCTTCATCAGCGAAAGTGATGTCTAGAGTCGTTTGTGTGGCCTGAACTTCGAGAGTGATTGAGCCAAAGTCGTCTGCTAATCCGCCGGAATTATCCGATTCACTGATTACGTTAAGCGCCAACATTTGCGTGGCAGGATCGTAGGTATAAGTCCCGTATTCTGCCGAGCCTGCAGGTTGGTCGCCATCGTCAGGGATGTCGGAATGTTCGTGCACTATGATGTAGTTGTTATCGTTGAAGAAGGTCAGCACATTGCGCTTTCCTGCGCCTTCACTCAATAACCAACTGCCGGTCAATTGGCCTTTTAAGGTATCGGTAAAGTGAGCCTGAGCGGCTTCTTCGGTGACTAAGGTTTTACTAATGCTGGTTAAAATGGCGCTAGCGTCTGCGTCAAAGCTATCACTGCTGACATCTAATCCTGTGCCGACAAAAGCATCCTTACTGCTATCGCTAATGGTTATACCATCAGAGAGATTGCCGTTTTCGTCTAGGCTTTGCAGCAACTGCAAAATGTTAACCGTGGTGGTGGTAGCGAGTCCGCCACCGATATCAGCTGGCGTCACTTGAGCAGCTGCTTTGACGGCTGGAAAGGTGAGATCGCCAAGGTAAAAGGTGACCGTTTCACCTTCTAAATAGGTAAATTTGCCACCTTCTGTGGTCACACCTTCACTAATGGTTGCGGTGCGATAATTCATGCCGATAACGGGACTATCTAGAAAGACACCCGTTTTGGTTTGTGGTGTCGGGGTAGATGAATCGCTACTGCCGCCGCAGCCAGCCAAAGCAAGTGCCACACATCCTGTTAGTAGTCGTATTTTCATATGTGCTCCAATCGGTTTTTATTTTGCACAAGGCAACCCTTGTCTTGTCATCCAAGCTTAGTATTTCATCGAGAATTTTGCCCAACAATACCCATATGGGTAATGCTGTTAACATTTCTCACATTTATTTGACATTGCCGAGTGGGGGTTTAATACTTTTTGCGCAGTTGACTGCTTCTAGGTTGATGGGTGGATATGAGTCAAGTTGATCAGATTGATATTGTAAAACAGATTTACAGCACCATTGAAAAGCCAGAGCTATGGCAAGAGGTGTTGGTCCGCCTGAGTGAAATATTAGGGTCTTCGCACGCATTTATTGCTAGCCGATCGAGTGTTGATCATTCGCCGTCTCGGTTTGTTGCCCATGGCTTTGAATCTGGCCATTTTGAAACCTATCAAGAGCATTTCTATAAAGTAGATTTGTGGACGCAGGGATTGGCACAACATGATGCCAACCAGTTCCATGCTAGCCATTTGGTTTGCAATGATAAGGATTTTGTTGGTTCCGAAATTTACTCGGATTTTGCGAAGCCTGCGGCAATCAGAAATTCAATTGGCTGTTTACTCGCTAAACCGGATAGCCCATTGATCACCGAAATTGCGTTTATGTCAGGGCCTGACACGGCTTACTATTCTCAGCAGCAGGTGGCGGCGGCCAATGCCTTTCTTCCTCATATTGATCACGCTCTGGGAATGTCACTGCGTATGCAGCAGGCCAACGCGGCAGGCGCTCAAGATGCGTTACTGGATGTGTTGCCTGAAGCCATTTTTGTTTGTGACCACCATGCTGAGCTGCGTTACTTGAATGCATCGGCTCAAGTTTTATTGTCTAGCAGCACGTTGTTTCAATCATCGACTTTCTTTTCACGTCGATTAAGCTTCGCTTCAGCGCAGACAGATGCTCAATTTAAACTCGGTTTAAATCAATCCGCCGCTATCCTTGGCGCAGAGTTTGATAAGCGTTTTTATGCTTGGGATGCGCATATTGTTTATCGAGTGACATTAAAGCCTTGGTTTTACCAAGTCGTGACACCGATTGGACCACACAATGTCGCTTGTTGTTTAGTGGTGGTGCAAGCTTGCGCGAGTCGGTCAAAAATTCATCCTCAAGAAATCATGTCTTTGTTTTCATTAACCTTAGCGGAAGCAGAAGTGACCAGTTTACTTTGCTCTGGCTCTTTGGTTGATGAAATTGCCGTGCTACGTGCTGCAACCAGCAACACGATTCGACAGCAGATTAAAGCGTGCCTAGCGAAGACCGCAACCCGTAATCAGGCTGAACTGGTTGCTAAAGTCATTCGGAGTTTTACTCTGAGTTAGAGCGCTCAAGTGAGCAGAGTTCAGCAACCAAGCCCTCTTTCGCATCTAAAATAGGGGCGAAGAGCGCCCCTTGAATGTGCTTAACTCAACTCTCTTGCCACTCGGCCTTGGCTGGGAAATGACGGGTAAATAATCAGCCCTTCAGCCTCGACTTCTTTTCCTCTTGCTCAATAAGCAACGACAGTTGCTTTAACAGATAGGTTTTTATATCTTCCTGCAAGGATACCATTGAAAAGTGCTCCTTACTCTTCTCTGGGAGATATGGCCGTATTTCTTCCATCGCTTTTTCAACCGCTTTCTTATCGGGTTCGCTAAGCCCGCCTAAAAAAAAGTCCTCTTCCACCTGTTTTGCAATATATTCGTCATATTGCTCTAATGTTTTGATCATCGCCCAGGCACGAGTGGTATCCTCATACTTGTACATAAGGTAAAAAGTGTAGAGTGAAATCCAATCGCCCTTTGGCAATACTCTGTTTAAAGTAAACTGGTAGAATTCATCTTCTCTGCCTAGGTAAGAGTATGCCAGTCCAAAGTATTTTTCGCTCGCCAAAATCTCGGGGATAATTTGTTCATCAACATTCAGCTCAACGTCATAACCGTTTTTGCCATACATGCTGCTTACTAAACGCATCAGCGGAGAAGGGGAATGTTCCGTATCCAGCCAGTAGAACCCGGCAAGATCACGGTTAGGCTCGTAAGGTAGTGACATCAGAGAAAAAGCGATAGTTTCTCTGACTAATGGCACATCAAAATGAGCTAACAGTGCCAGCTTGTTAAGCGTACGGTCCCACTTTTTCAGTTGATCTAATCTGGCCTGATGACTACCGGAAAAATCGAACTCCAATGAGGCCACCTGCTCTTTAAAGAAACGCAGACGGCTGACGTTACTCATTAGCTCTATTTCATTAAATAGCTCTTTATTAAACACGCTGCGACAAAAAAGTGGTCTGCTAAAACTATAGAGCCCTTTTTCAAACTCTGAAGAGTACTGCCTACCTTTGATATTCTCGGCGCACCAACTAATATTTTTAGCTTCCAACAGCCAATTGTTGTATAAAATGTTCAGCCATAAGTAATCATTACCGTACAACTCCATCAGCCGGCGCGCTTTTTTAAGCCTCTCTGCTGCCATCAAAGCGTCATCATCGTCACCAGATAACGAGATAGGCTTCCGCAAATAATACGCCATAGCGACTTGAAGTGCCCTGATATCTCCTCTATCTGCAAGTTCCAATATCTGCGGGGTATAGCGCTGCTTTATATCATCAGAGAGTTGCAATTTTTCAAGGCCTTTATCACGGCTATATTGTGTTGTTTGCGGCACGGTATTGGACAGAACGATTTTTGCTCTGGCGGAAATAGAGCCAGCGACCGCTTTTTCAACCAGAGTCGCATAATCCTTATTCAGCTCCCACTGAGCATCAAAATTACCAAGCTTTGCAAAGTGGTAATTAATACGCTCAAAACGCCCCTCTTTTAACTCAATGCCGGGACAGCCACCACTCGCTATATAATGATAATAATAATAGTTCGATGGCTCGGTCGTTTTCAGCTCTTCCAAATCATTGGTATAGCGTTTATCACAAGCCTGTTGAACCGGCAGAAAATCCTGGCTCACGGCAGGAAAGCCTATCGCCACACAGAGCGTGGCACAAAAACACAGTACTCTTCGTTTCATTTTTCTCTTTAGCTTACATTAGGCAGCACCCAGACTCTGCCCAGAGTGTCAGTGGTTATTACAGGCGGTTTGAGATTGCGCCAAAGTTAGACTGCTGAGCACTGGCCTGTTTAAAGTCAAAGCCAACCAAAGCACCTAAAGAACCTTCTGAAGCGAAGCTGGACATCGCCTGTGAAAGGTTGTTTAACTGAGCAGACTTACCTGTTGGCCTGCATCCCAGCCTGATCCTATCATTGCGTGGATTCAGTTGCATAGTGTTGATATTAATTAAAGGCTCGGTTCCACGGCCAGGACGACCGCTACCGCTATGGGTTCCATTTCCTCGCGACTTACCCCGCTTCAGTAACCGACAGTTCTCCGCGTCAAGATTATAAGCTTTGCTGGATATTAAATTGCCCAGCTTTCCAAGGATTTTCAGTTGTTCAAACTTGCCCTCGCGAGTGTTGATCGTCTCAGAGAGGATTTGGCATGCGTTGCATTAAGCGGTAAAACGGAAGCATCAATGCAGTGTAATGTGGTAACTCTTAAAGCGGACACGATACTTTATGGATAACGTTTCGCCGTTTCCCCGCGGTGGTCACGTACGACAAAAGTGAAGCATAATTAGCAACAGTTATTTAGTTATTGTCAGGCTTAAAAAGTTCTAATCATTTGAAGTTCTTTCACATCCAAAATAGGGGCGAAGTGCGCCCCTCGAAGGTGCTTAACTCAACGCTCTTGCCACTCGCCCTTGGCTGGTGATGGTGTAGTGTTCACAGTAAGCGGGAATGAAAACCGATTGGCCCTTTTTGAGCAAACAACGTTCGCCATTGGCGTGGTTGAGTTCGAGATCGCCATCCAGAGGCAGCAAGATTTCCGCGCTGGAAACGTTGATCGTCAGCGTCTCTGCGGGCGGTAAAATCGCAAATTGAAAATCGGCGACAGGAATCGGGTAGTGCAGACTGCCATCACTCAGGTTTGGCTCAAGGCGCAGTTGTTCCAACGGCTTGTGTTTGAACTGAGTGCACGCCACCAATTCATCAATATCCATGTATTTTGGTGTTAAACCCGCGCGCAACACATTGTCGGAGTTGGCCATGATTTCTAAGCCCGTGCCATGCAAATAGGCGTGCGGGGTCTCGGCTTGCAAGAACATCGCTTCACCCGGTTGTAAGGTAATCACATTGAGCATCAATGGTGCGAATAGGCCGATGTCGTTGGGGTACTGTTTTTCCAGTTCAACAATCAAAGCAAAGAGCGGCAAATCAACCTGTTTTGCTTGGTGGATCAAGGCCTCTACGGCGTTGGTTTTCGCTTCGCCTTGCAATGAGAGTAAGCCAGAGAAAAAGTCACTCAACCCTGGTTCGGTTGGGGCATTTGAGAACGCATCCACGAGGGAGCTCAACTCGTCAATCGCCAGCTCGGTGAAGACATTGAGAATTTCATCGATAGCGCGAAAGCCGTTCATCGCTTGGTATTCGGTAAGCGCATAAACCAGCTCTGGCTTGTGGTTTGGATCTTTGTAATTGCGGTTGGCGGCGGTCAACGCAATACCTTGCTGCTCTTCACGGGCAAAGCCCAATTCAGCTTGCTGCTTGTTGGGGTGCACCTGAATCGACAGCGCGTTTTCAGCGGCGAGAATTTTAAATAGATAAGGCAGCTCCCCAAACTGTGCGGCGGTCTGCTCACCTAAAATCAGCGCTGGATTTTGCGCAATAAAGTCAGACAATTTAACTTGCTTACCTGCCATCGTGACGCATGAACAACCATTGGGATGCGCTCCCATCCACAGCTCGGCTTGGGGTTCATTGGTTGGATTTTCGATGGCAAACAATTGCTGCATGGCGGTTTTGCTGCCCCACGCATAGTTTTGTATCGGGTTGGTCATAGGGAAAAACACCGCCTGCGGCAGGGTTGCTTGCGAAGCTAGAATCTCAGACATCTTTCTTGCCTTCAGAAAAGTTATCTTTAGAAAAGTGACCTTCAGAAAAGTCACCATCGAAAAGATGGCTTGAGCGTGCGCCCAAGCCATACGGTGAAAATAGGGGAGTTAAGCGGTTGCGGCCGCCAGTTTTTGTGCGCGGATTTTCTTCAGCGTCACGCAAGTGATCGCAGTGACACCCGCACCTGAGGCCATACAAACCAGCGCAAGTAGTGGGTAGTTCATCGCGCCAAGCAGTGCCACCACAGGGCCACCGTGCGCCACGCTGTTGGTGATGCCGAAAGAGAACGCCATCACTGCAGCAACCATAGAACCCAATACGTTGGCAGGAATAACCGACATCGGATCTTGCGCCGCAAATGGAATCGCCCCTTCCGAGATACCGACTAAGCCCATTGCGCCCGCCGCTTTACCTGCTTCAATTTCTGACGATTCAAATAAATCGAACTTGCGACCCATCGCGGTGGCGAGTGCCATGCCAAGTGGTGCAACCGGAATGGCACACGCCATCGCGCCCATGAATTGGGTTTGGCCACTGGCAATCATGCCGACAGAGAACAAGAACGCCACTTTGTTGAATGGGCCACCCATGTCAAAGCCGGCCATCCCTCCCAGCACAATGCCCAGCAGAATCACGTTACCTGTACTCATGCTGGTGAGCAGGGCGGTTAAACCGTCCATTAAGCTGGCAATAGGGGCGCCGATGACAAAGATGAACAGACCAGCAATGAACAGCGATGCGGTGATAGGTGCGATCATGATCGGAACAAGTGGTTGAATAAACTTGTGGTAGTTGATTGAGGTGATCCACTTAACGAAGTAGCCAACAAGCAAGCCTGCGATGATGGCACCAATAAAGCCTGTTCCTGCTTCAGCGCCGTAGAAAGAGCCGTTGTTCGCAATCCAACCACCGATTAAACCCGGAGCCAGTGCTGGTCGGTCTGCGATTGCGTAGGCAATGTAACCCGCCAAAATCGGGATCATCAGTGTGAAAGCAACCACGCCCACTTCAAGAATTTGGTTCCACATACTGCCGGGAGGAATCGCCATGCCCGCTTCGGTTGGCTCGCCACCGACCGCAAGGGCTAAGGCAATCAGAAGACCCCCTGTGACCACGAATGGGATCATGTGAGACACGCCGTTCATCAAGAAACGATAGAGATCAGAGCGCGCTTGGGACGCTTTGTTCGCCACCGACTGCGTGCTGGCACTTTCGGCTTGGTAGCTTGGCGCGTTTAACGCTTCGTTAATCAGCTTCTGAGCGTCGCGAATGGGTGCTTTGACGTTGGTTTTGACAACACGTTTACCGGCAAAGCGCGCCATGTCGACCTGCTTGTCACACGCGACGACAATCGCCTCTGCGCGTTCAATTTCTTCTGCGGTTGGGCTGTTTTTTACCCCAATCGAGCCGTTGGTTTCCACTTTGATTTGGTAGCCCAACGCCGCCGCGCCTTTTTCCACTGCTTCTGCCGCGAGGTAAGTGTGGGCGATGCCTGCAGGGCAACCCGTCACACCGATGATCAACCCTTTGCTCTCCGATGGGTGGGTGTCTGGCGCAGGTTCAGCCTTTTTCAGCAATAGCTGCAGCGCCTGCTCGGCGTTTTCGGCATTAAGGAATGCGTCGATGAAGCCTTCTTCGATCAGCTTGGAAGAAAGTTCAGCCAACACTTCAATATGGTGGTTATCGCCTCCATCGGGGGATGCGATCATGAAAAAGAGTTTGGAAGGCAAACCGTCTTCTGCGCCGTACTCAATGCCCTGTTTGCTCACGCCAATGGCGACGGCAGGTTGGGTCACGGCGGCACTTTTCGCATGAGGGATCGCGACGCCGTCTTCAAATCCAGTGTTGCCTAACTCTTCACGCGCTTGGATGTCTTGCAGGAAGGCCGCTTTATCTGAAATACGTCCTTGCGAATGCAGGATGTCAATCAGCTCTTCAAAAACGGCTTGTTTTGTATTTGCTTGCAGATCAAGCTGAATTAAATTGGCATTAATCAGTTGGTTGATCATAGAAACCTCTGTGTTTTGTCTTTTTTATCCCGCGCCGACCTCACGCTGCTGCGCCAAGTGGCCTGGGTATTTGTCAGAGGTATTGTTTAATTTTGCGGATCGAGCGAGTAGTGAAGAAATAGAACATTTACTGGACAATTGTATCGGTATGAGTTGAATGTGATTTGGATCGCTATGAGATTTGGTGAGTGTTTCTGCCTCTAAATTAGTCTTTGTTAACGTTAAATTTCTGTTATTTCATTAAGTTAAAGTGTGTTTGTTGTTTTTAAATAAGAAAATGGGCACTAGAGAATTGGTGCTGTGACTGGATTTTTGTATCATTTGGCTGGGAGTGTGATTTCGTTCAAGGAGCGCTGGTAAGAATCGTTGTATACCTTACGCCGAAACGAATTGAGCAATGCGATGAGAGACGAGAGATGATGTTTGATGATTTGATTTCATCGGTACTAAATGAACGTGAATCCTTTCATCATATTTGGTTCGCTGGTGATTTTCATACGCCACCTGAATTTAGCTATCAGGTTAACTTTCCCCGTTTGGAGTTAGTCTTGGATGGGGAATACATTAATGAAATGGAAAGCCACGATCGCAAAGTAAGCAAAATTGTCGCCAAAGCGGGTGATGCGATTTTTATTCCTTCTAACTGCTGGAATAAGCCGAATTGGGATACCGATTGTTCGGTGCTGAGTATGTTGTTTGGTCGCCGCCAGTTGGGGCTCAGTTTGGTGAGCAAACGTAAAGGCGAAGCCAACTTTTACGATATCCAAAAGCACAGTATCCAAACCCGTTCAGGTTTTGCCATCGATAACATCTTAGAAGCTCTGAGCTCATTGGCGCGTGAAAATCACAAAAAGCCGATGGACGAGTTGTTGCTGCAAGCCTTGCTGCAATACGCCAAAACCATGCTCAATGCCCCCGTTGAGCAGTCGCACAACCGCGTGCAAGATCTCTATCAAGGGATCTGCATTTATATCCAAGAGAATTTCCATCGGCCAATTACCCGAGAAAGTATTGCATCGCGTTTTAGCATCTCTGCCAATCATTTATCGCGGCTGTTTCGCCAGCAAGGGCATATGACGTTGGCCGATTACATCACTTGGGTAAGGGTGGACCGCGCCAAGTTTATGCTCAAGAAGTATAACTTTAAGCTCAATGAAGTGGCGCTGCGCTGCGGGTTTAAGGATGTGAACTACTTCTGCCGCGTGTTTAAAAATCGCACGGGGCGCACACCAACCGATTACCGCGCCTCAATTTAGCAGGCGCGACATGGCGTACATCAGCAGCGCTTGCAGATCGACGCCACTGCGAGTCAGCAGTAGCCTCTCAACCATCTGATCACACAGTAAATTACGCGTTAAATTGGTCGCGGCGATGATCTGCTCTCGATTGGGTTTGCTTGGCATCACCAAAGCAATGGCTAAATGCACGTCGCCCATTTTGGAAGCCCAATCCATCGATTCGTCGTTTTTGATCACCGCCACAGCAATGTGTTCAATGCCTTCAAACATCACATGAGGGATCGCGATGCCGGGTGCAACGCTGGTGGAAGAACGCTCTTCTCGCTTGATAAACGCCAAAATCAGTTCATCGGGCGAAACGGGGTAGATCAGTTGCGCTAACCCTTTCAAACACTCGAATTTGG
This sequence comes from Vibrio floridensis, assembly GCF_021852965.1. Classification (NCBI taxonomy): domain Bacteria; kingdom Pseudomonadati; phylum Pseudomonadota; class Gammaproteobacteria; order Vibrionales; family Vibrionaceae; genus Vibrio; species Vibrio floridensis. The sequence continues at coordinate 429,133 of NZ_JAKGCY010000001.1, forward strand.
TGAGCTCGGTGTGTGCTTTGGCATAGTGCCATTTGACCTCGGCAGGTGGGCAAATTTGCGGTAGACGCTCGGCCAGATGGCTGGAAAACTCATAGTTGATCTTTGAACCGACCACGGTGAAGTGATCCGACAGCATGTCTTTAATCACAAAGCAGGCGAGTTCGGCATCAATGCCAATGGCGGTGATTTGGCAAAAATCCCCTTCTTGCAACCCCACTTGCAGTACCGCGAGTGACTTTGCCAGTTCTGCGCTGCGATTTTGCGTGATATTGATGATGTGTAGCGTGCTTTTGAACTTTCGCGCAACACGAGACAATGGCTGGGCCACATGAGCGCTGGCGTTAACATCGTTCACCAAGAAGGTGACTTGATATTCATGCATCATGCAGGTGTTCAGCGACAGTGGACAAGAAACACTTTGTCAACGTTGAGCAGCACATCTTCGATGGAGAGTTTCACCACGTTCATGCCTTCAAAACGTCCAGGCTGTTCGATTTCGATATCTGAGACAATCAATACCTTATCCGCATGGGCCACGTCATAAGGCGTCAGTTGGTTTTCGATCCCCATCGCACCTTGGGTTTCGACTTTGATCTGCACATTGTACTTTGGTGCGGCTTTGGTTAATGCATCGGCCGCCATGTAGGTGTGCGCAATGCCCGTTGGGCAAGCGGTGACCGCAACAACTTTCATCGGACTATCTCGTGGTAACGTTTGGCGGGATATTAGCACAGCGTAAGGCAAATGCGGCTTTTTCGCAGCAGACCCAGTTCACAGTTCGCTTTTGATGTTACAAAAATCCAGTTATTGCATCTTTCGTCCTATGTTTTGAAACCGCTTGGCTGGTTAATCTAGGCCTACGCGCGCGTGCGCGAACTAACGCACGCCTCAATAACATGGACAACAGTATGGACAACGCAAGGTAAAGCCATCGTGGATATGACCAACCTGATCGAACCCGAAGTCATCTGCTTAGATCTGAACGCCAACAGCAAAGAAGAAGTGCTGATTGAATTGGTGGAGTTGTTGGATAAAGCGGGGAAATTGACCGATAAACAGCAATTTTTAAAGGATATTTGGCTAAGAGAAGAGATTGGCAATACCGGTTTTGAAGAGGGAATTGCCATTCCCCACGCCAAAAGTCACGCTGTTGCCTTACCCGCTGTGGTGGTGGGGATCAGCCGCCAAGGGATTGATTATGGCGCGGAAGATGGTCAGCTTTCCGACGTGTTTTTTATGCTCGCCTCCCCCGATGGCGAAGATCATCACCACATTGAAGTGTTGGCACAAATCTCCAGTAAATTGATTGAAGAGGGTTTTGTTGAGAAGCTCAAAGCCGCGGAAAATGTCGATCAGGCGCGAGCGTTGTTTGTGGACCACAACGGTGCAAACACCACGCAAGGGCATGGCATGGGTGAGTATGTTCATCAGCCGCTTAGCCCGATGGCGCAACGCGTCGCGCGTATTAAGGAGCATTTGCTGTTTGGCACCTCTCATATGATGCCGTTTATTGTCGCGGGCGGGGTGTTACTGTCGCTTTCTGTAATGATCTCCGGCCATGGCGCCGTGCCAGAGCAGGGGGTATTAGCGGACATCGCGCAAATGGGCATTGCTGGCCTAACCTTATTTACCGTGGTACTTGGTGGTTACATCGCCTATTCCATGGCAGACAAACCGGGTTTAGCGCCGGGGATGATTGGCACTTGGATTGCGGTCAATCAATACCATACGGGCTTTTTAGGTGCGATCATTGTGGGCTTTTGGGCGGGCTTTGTGGTGCGTCAGCTGAAAAAAATCGAACTGCCCGACAGCATGAGCTCGCTCGGCTCCATTTTCATCTATCCTCTGGTCGGAACGTTCATCACCTGTGGCGCGATCATGTGGGTGATTGGCTCTCCTATCGCCAGCAGCATGTTATGGCTCAATCAATTTCTGGCCTCGATGGCCGATTCTGGCAAAGTTGCTTTAGGCGCAGTACTGGGGGCGATGACCGCGTTTGACATGGGCGGGCCAATCAACAAAGTCGCCACGCTGTTTGCCCAAACGCAAGTGAACACCCAACCTTGGTTGATGGGCGGGGTCGGCATCGCAATTTGTACCCCACCATTGGGGATGGCGCTGGCCACGCTGTTGTCACCCAGTAAATTCAAACGTGATGAACGTGAAGCGGGTAAAGCGGCTGGCATTATGGGCATGATTGGCATCAGTGAAGGGGCGATTCCGTTTGCGGCGGCAGATCCCGCACGTGTGCTGCCGGCGATCATTGCTGGTGGCATCGTCGGCAACGTGATTGGCTTTCTCTTCCAAGTGCTCAATCATGCACCTTGGGGCGGCTGGATTGTGCTTCCTGTCGTTGATGGGAAAATTGGCTACATCGTCGGCACGATTGCTGGTGCCATGACCACGGCGCTAATCGCCATTGCACTGAAGAAAACCGTCAATGAAGACGAGAATTCGCCAGGCGATACCTTGGCATACTCTTCGGTAGTGGGGGAGGGGCAAGCCGATATTCTTGCCGTCACTTCGTGCCCTTCTGGTGTGGCACATACTTTCTTGGCCGCGAAATCGCTGGAAAAGGCGGCATGCCTGCTCGGAGTGAAAATCAAAGTGGAAACGCAAGGTGCCAACGGCATCATTAATCGAATTACCGCTAAAGATGTTCAAAGGGCCAAGTTGGTGATCTTCGCCCACGACGTCGCCATCAAAGAACCCGAACGTTTCAAACACATCAAAGTCATCGACGTCACCACCAAAGATGCGATTTTGAATGCCGCGGCATTGATGCAGATGAAACGTTGATGGGGAAGAAGGGGAGTTTAAGCCCCTTGCTCTAAATAATCAGTGAGATGGAATGATGAAATGACAATTTCTTCTGCTCTCAAAGCATCATCTAAGCACAACGCCATATATGAGTCATTCCATCCGTCGTGAGTAAAGTCGATGACTAAGTAGAAGTCATTATTAAACAAAAAACAATAGTGATTTTTTAACGATGTCAAGCTACGTGAGGATTCATATTTTACATAATGAGTAGATATTTTGATATCAGGTATTTTTACCAATGAAAGATCTATTTCTTCTTGAATAAAAGCATTTCTAACTTCTTCATTTGCAACGGATGCTTCACTATATTGCTCATGTATTTGACGTAATTGGTGTTTATTATATCCTCTTCCAGTCTCAGAGTCATAATTATCAGCATTATAAAAACCATCGTATCTATATTCAATGTCTTGTTTTATATCTTCTAACTCCCTATGCTTTTTCAAATTGTCAACATAAGGAACTAGCTTTAAATTGAATATTAGCTTTCCTAAAAAACTATAACCCATAGGGTAAGGAAATAATGTATGATATTGCCAATCTAAAAAGTCGATTAATATGTATTCTTCATGCTTAAAAGAGTTTAGTTCATTGTTCAATACATCGAATTCTATTTTGTTTTGTAAGTGTTTTTTATTACTAATCCCTTCATGAAATCCTAATGGTATTTTAATTTCGCAAATTAAATCCCCAAGGCGATATAGTTTACTTTTGGATTGCAATATATTAGCACCAAATCGATATTTCTTTTTTAAAAATGAAAGTATGCTCATTTAGTATTTGCCTTTTTTCTCGTATTTTGAGATTAAATTGGCTCTTTTTTCAAGCCCCAATTCTCTTAGTTGCCTCTCGTAGGTCCTAAGACCAAGATAAGGAAGCGTGTGTGGACTTCCTCCTTCTGTTGTTGAGTGGAGACATGCACGGATCAAGTCCGGATTTGAACTTAGCTTTAACTTAGTTAAGCTTGTAATTCCATTGAAAGCTATTATATTTGGTACGAAGTCACCCGGATTTGCGCGTAACTTTTGAACATTCATTCTAAGACTTTTTGCTAATATAGATAAAATTGAGTAATGGCTCCCTGGGGCATGCACTGCAAGCTCATGTCCTTCAAGCGATAATCCTGGCCTCTTTAGTAGTACTTGCTCTAGAGCTGATCGAAATATTATTGCCCCTTGACTGTGTACGGTCCATTTTACTTTTCTTTTTTCGGATTGTGCTTTTAATATTAGAGATGCTAGTTGTTGAGAATTTCTACTTTTAAATATCCTAGTCTTATCGAAAAGGCATTCAACTAAATCATATCCAGCTCCATCTGTAGGATTATGAAACAGGTTGTATCTAGCTACGTTATCATCTTGATATGCGATATCAGTATGAACACCCATCAACTTAGCTGCTGTATTATAATCATTGTTCATACCATTAACGGCCACATGTTCTCGGTTTATTTTTGGAACAATCCTTGAACCATTTGCATTCCAAGCCTCTAAAGCATTTTGTACATCTTTTTTGAGACAATTTTCTTCGCTATATCTAGCTTTTCCTACTTTTTCAATATCGTATAACAAAGTACGTTGATGCTTAGATTCAACACGTCGACCATGTAATGATGTATCTAAAACAATATCTTCAATTACTATTGTTCCAGAATCTGTCAACCTGTAAATTATCATGAAATGATAATTTTTGAAAGGGTTGATATTTCTTGCTATGCGCCAAAATGGATTTGCTTTATGTTTTACAAGGCATGCACTATTTGGATTTTTTATTACATATTTAATATCTTTAATAACGTTCTTTTTATCAAAGTCAGTCATTAATTTAAAAGCCATCAGAGCTTGCCTAGTTAAGTTAATTTCTCCATCACCGAGTATTTTGGGATTTATTCCTAGCTTTGCTAAATGTGAACAGCTTTCATTGATAGGTATTACATCTCTAGCATTGCTAACAGTTGGATTTTGGTTTATCAGTTTCCAAGTCATAAAATGATCTCGCTAATTTAAAATCTGTAAACTATCAAATGAAAGTTAAATCTCTACATAGTAATGTTCGTGCTTAGACAAATATAACAAATTTTTGTAATTAAATAGGATGTTAATTACATGTGTGAAACATAGGGTTTAATGGTTTTAGTTGTCTGTTTACCGCCTCTTAAATATAAAGCTGATCCTTTTTGTGACTTTTATCTTATTTTAATGTAATTGTTATGTTTGGAAAAAATGGTGTTTATTATTGAGATTGGGTTATTGCTGCAGCGAGCAGACTCAGCTCATCTTGCACTTCTTGGGTTAATTCAAACCCAATGTTGATGCGCAGACAGTCGTTGTAGAGCGACAACGTACTGAACAGTCGCCCTAAGCGGATATCGATCCGGTTCTCTTCGAGCAACGCGGCGAACTGGCTCAGATTCAAACCAGGAACTTGCAACCAGAGCACCATGCCTCCTTGTGGGTGACTGATATTCACTTTACTTGGTAGCCGTTCAGACAAAAAGGCGAGATAGGCCAGCTTTTGTTTTTTGCCGTGGCGCTCTATGGCCCTGAGATCATTGAGCAAGCAGTGAAGGTTTGGGATGTCAGCACCACCGTGGCGGTGGTTTTTCAAGCTTATCCCACCACCTTGTTTGGTTATTGGGTGTGGAACCGACTACTGATTCGCTACCCACTCAGTACCACAGCACCACTGACTTTGTTGGTGCCCGTGTTTGCCTTGGTCTCTGGTTATTTTATGTATGATGAAGTGCTTGGCAGTGCGCAAATTCTCGCGTGTGTCCTGTTTTTTGTGGGCATCGGTTTGATTGTGAAACCAGCAGGGAAGGGGCAAACGTTGTCACGCTATTCTCCTCAAGTCAGCAAAACCTAATGCTGGAAATAAAAAAGAGCCCTTGGGGGAAAGGGCTCTGGGGGAGGAGCTTAAGGTTTAAGCTTGGATAAGTTCGGCGGCTTTTTTCATTGCCTCCTTGGTCGAACATTCGATGACTTTCGCGTTGGTAAAGCGGTGTGCATCTTTCACTTGGATATCGTGAGCCAGAATCACCAGTTTCGCGTTTGCCACATCTAGGTCTGTGATGCGGTTCTGGATACCGTTTTGACCTTGAGTTTCTACTTTGATCTTGATTCCCGCTGCCGCGCCTGCTTTCTCTAGTGCTTTCGCTGCCATGAATGTGTGTGCTACGCCAGATGGGCAACATGTTACTGCGACGATGTCGTACTCGCCTTCGCCGGCTGCTGGAGCCGCTTGAGCTTGCATCGGTGCTGCTTCTGCGATGTCGTCTTCTGCTTCTTCTTCCGCGACTGGTTTCCAGAAGCCAACGATAAGAGCGGTTGTTAGTGAGCCTAGTGCGATACCCACAACGTACATTGGGATGTTGCTTGATACAGGAGCTGTGATTAGACCGCCCCATGGTGCGTGTAGTAGTACGTCTGTTAGGAAGCCGAACACACAGCCAACGATACCACCAGCAACGATTGAAGGAAGAACGCGTACAGGATCGTTTGCTGCGAATGGGATAGCACCTTCAGAGATACCGATAGAACCCATGATTGCTGCTGCTTTACCTGCTTCTTGCTCTTGCTTAGTGAACTTCTTCTTGAATAGGAATGTTGCTAGCGCCATACCGAGAGGAGGCGTACAGATTGCGATACCAACACCACCCATTAGCCATGGTTGAGTATCCACTTGAGTTTGAGCGAATAGCGTTGCGACTTTGTTGATTGGACCGCCCATATCGAATGCAGTCATACCACCAAGAATCGTACCTAGAACCACTTTAGAAGCGCCAGCCATAGAAGCTAGGAATTCGTTCATAGAAGCCATGAAGATCTTGATTGGCTCACCGATACCCCATAAAACGATACCTGCAGAGATAAGCGTGCCGATAAGAGGGTAGATAAAGTAAGCGCCCAACGCCGTCATGTTAGCAGAAAGAGGGATCTTCTTAAGTTGGAATACCACACCACCTGCGATGAAGCCCGCTACGATACAACCAAGGAAGCCGCCGCCCATATCCGCCATGATGCCAGAAGAGATCATCGCTGGCGCAAGTGCTGGTTTGTCTGCAATGGAATAACCGATGAAGCCGCCAAGAATAATTGGGAACAGCACCAGGCCTTTAATACCGATATTAGAAATATCCGCCAATAAACCGTCCGCAGGAACTGCACCTTTACCTGATGCCATGACCGCTAGCGCCAGTAGTACACCACCTGCAACGATAAATGGAAGCATGTGAGAAGTACCGAATAAAAGGTGACCTTTCATCGTGCTTAGGAGTTTTTTGAAATCGCTACTATTATTAGTAGCTTGAGCGGTTAGGGTACTCATAATTTCACGCCTTATGATTGAATTAAAATATTAAGAATTTGATGTTCGTCTTTTGCGTTATGAATATCTTCAATAAACTCTTCGCTAAATTTTCCGAATAATTCTTGAAGAACATAAATATGGTGGTCTGCGCCGTTATCTGGCGAAGCAATCATGAAGAATACGGTCGGTTTGACGCCCTCTTCGTCGCCATACTCGATGCCTTCGCGCTTTACGCCAACAGCGATGGCAGGCTCTGTCACCGTTTTGCTTTTTGCGTGCGGGTAAGCGATGCCGTCCATTGAAGTGACACTTAACGCTTCACGTGCTTCGATGTCGGTTAAAAAAGCCTCTTTGCTGCTGATTCGATTATTTTCGAATAGCATTTGTGCGAGTTCCTCAAAGACTTCTTTTTTATTATTTGCTTGAAGGTTGCCTTTAATTAAATTGACGTTTGTTAGTTCAGTGATCATTTATTTGCTCATGAAGGTATTTAACTGATGAGCTAAAATTAATGGATGTAGAGTTTTACCGAAATAGCAAAAATAATTCACTCACTATACTTTTGTACCACACGTAATTAAGTGTGATGGAAGTCATTCTGAAAATGTAGTGAATATGACTTTCTCTTTTCAAACTAATGCGTACTGGATCAGACCATCACTCAGCACCACTCAGTCCACGAAGATTTGTTGATGCGCCAGTAGCTACGTTAAGCCACATAGAGTTGGTAGGACAGTTTCTCTCACTTGTTTACTAAAGACGTATTAATCGCCTGCGTTTTTTGTGACAAATCTCTTGTTAAATGATTACTTACCTTTCGCTAATGATTTTGCTGAATTTGGCTACAGATCATAAAAGTAAACGCCGTTTCAAAAATATTGATCGATATTGTCACAAAAATTATCTCTTCATATATGAACTCTATTGATCATATTTGAATGGTTGTTAGGCTGGTTTTAACGACATGGAGGTAATCATGCATACCAACTACAACAGCAATCCACTGGATGCAAAACACTACGACACACAGCGCTTAAGATTTGAGTTTTTGAATGAAAATTTGTTCAAAACCAATGGGATAAATGTGGTTTACAGTCATATTGATCGTGTGGTCGCTCTTGGCGTTTGTCCAGATAATGAACCATTGAGACTTGATGATTTCATCGACAGTAAGGCTTTCGGCGTTGAGAGTTTCTTACAGCGAAGAGAACTCGGTGTGATTAACTTGGGTGGAGTTGCAAGAGTGAAAACTCGGGAGGCAACCTATACTTTGGACTACCTTGATGCGCTGTATTTAGGGATGGGGGAGTCTGACGTAGAGTTTGAGGCGCTAGATCATTCTCAACCTTCCGCGCTGTACTGTTTAAGTGCACCTGCCCATCACCACTATCCTTCAACGCTTATCAATCGAGATAAAGCCAAAACACTGACACTCGGTTCGGCTGAGAATGCTAATGCACGCCGAATCACTCAATATTTGCATCCTGAGGTAGTCAGCACTTGCCAACTCTGTATGGGGGTAACGCATCTGGAGCCCGGAAGTGTATGGAACACTATGCCTGCACACACTCATGAACGAAGAATGGAGGCTTATCTCTACTTCAATATCGCTCCAGAACATGTGGTGTTTCACTTCATGGGTCAACCTGATGAAACTCGACATATCGTGGTGCGAGATAAACAACTGGTCCTTTCTCCCAGTTGGTCGATCCACTCAGGGTGTGGCACGCAAAACTATAGCTTTGTCTGGGGGATGTTAGGAGAAAACCAAACATTCGATGACATGGATTTTGTCGATATGGAACAGATCAAATAACAACAAAATGTACCTTACGGAGTAATCACTATGTTGGTGAAAAAAACACTTAAACTCGCTACAGTCGCTGCGTTTGTAACCAGTGCGATGAGCTTTTCTGCTGTAGTCAACGCTGCCACTGAAATCAAAGCGGCGTTTAATCAGTCAGATCAACATCCTCAGTACGTTGCCTTACAAGAATTCGGTAAAAAATTGCAGGAGCAAACAGAGGGACGCTACAAGTTAACGATATATCCCAATGAATTGTTAGGTGACCAGCGCGCGGCGTTGGAGTTGGTCCAAAATGGCGCTATTCAAATGGCCATGGTGGCTAATCCACTGGTTGAGAATTACGATAAAACCTTCCGTATTATCGGCATGCCCTATGTCTATAGTGGGATGGAGCATCAAGAAACGGTGTTCACTTCAGGGGTATTGGATGAACTATTTGCTTCCACTAAGCGTTATGGTTTTGAAGTGCTTACGGCTTATACCGCAGGAGCGCGAAGCATGTATACCAAGGGTGCTCCAACCACGACGGTTGAAGAGATGCGAGGTAAAAAAATCCGTGTAATGCAATCTGACAGTATGATCAAAATGCTTTCTTGCATGGGGGGAACAGGTGTCCCCATGAGTGCTGGTGAAGTGTATACCGCTGTCCAACAAGGTGTTTTAGATGGGGCTGAGAACAACGAGATCACCTATGTAGACATGAAGCAATATGAAGTAGCGCCATATTTCTCAGTGACTCGTCACTTGATGGTTCCGGATCTGATGGTGATCAGCAGCTACTTTTTGAACACCATGTCGAAAGAAGATCAGGCGACTTTGCGTCAGCTGGCTAAGGAAAGCACACCGAACCAATTTAAGCTTTGGGGTGAACAAATCGAGATAGCAAGACAGGTCGCACAAGAGAAGGGAGCCATATTCACGGAGGTTGATATCACACCTTTTCAGCAAAGCTGTCAGAACTTGCAAAGTGAACTCACCGAAACGCCACCACAAAAGCAGTTATTCAATAAGATTGCAGCGCTTCGATAACTCTTCTCGCTCACAATGGCTGGGTTCTTCAACCCAGCCAATCGAGGTATTTACCTATGTCTGAATTCCACAATTATGGAGTGGTTCGTGCTGTCGACGGGCTCAAATATTGGGTAGACAAACTATTATCCAGCATCTGTATTGCCATCGTTGGCGCAATGACTCTTTTGGTCACCTATCAAGTGGTGGTTCGCTATTTGTTTAATAGCCCGAGCGCCGTGAGTGAGGTACTGTCACGTTATCTCTTTATCTGGTTAATTTTGTTTGGTGCAGCTTACGTATTTGGCTTAAAAGAGCACATGTCCATTACCTTCATCAAGCAGAAATTTAACGAAAAAATACAGATTTTACTGGAAATATTGATTGAACTGACCACCGTCACCTTCGCACTCTCAATCATGATTTTTGGTGGTTATAACAGTTCTGTTCGGCAGATGTGGCAGCTTGATTCTGCTTTGCAAATTCCGATGGGCGTCATCTATGCCGCTGTTCCCATTAGTGGCGTGTTGATGGTGTTTTATTTCTTCTACAACCAAATGCACTTGGTGCTGCGGTTGAAACAACTACTATCACGTCGTCAGTAGGAGAATCGATATGGATCTCGCTTTAACCGCATCACTGGTTATGTTTTGTGGTGTTGTTTTCTTCTTAGTGATTGGAGCACCAATCAGTATTAGTGTCGGAATCTCCTCGTTTGCAGCAATGTTGGTCATTTTGCCACCTCAGGGAGCCATGGTGACCTCTGCACAACGTATGTTTGTAGGTCTCGACTCCTTTGCATTACTTGCGATCCCATTTTTTATTCTGGCGGGTAACATCATGAATAATGGTGGAATTGCAATAAGGCTGATCAACTTTTCCAAGATCATTAGTGGTTTCTTCCCAGGTTCTTTGGCACAAACCAATGTCGTGTCGAATATGTTGTTTGGTTCGATAAGTGGCTCTGGTGTTGCTTCCGCTGCAGCCGTTGGGGGAATCATGTCACCTATTCAAGAGAAAGAGGGCTACGACAAAGCGTATAGTACGGCGGTCAATATTGCTTCTGCTCCAACGGGAATGCTTATTCCTCCAAGCAATACGCTGATCGTTTACGCAACCGTTGCGGGAAGTGTTTCGGTGTCTGCTCTATTTATGGGAGGCTACGTTCCCGGTATTTTATGGGGGTTGGGTGTCATGGTTGTCGCTGGAATCATGGCGAAGAAAAGGGGCTATATTGCCAGAAATGCCCTTTCTCTCAATGACTGCATCAAAGTGACGTTGGATGCCATTCCGAGTTTGTCATTGATTGTGGTTGTCATTGGCGGGATTCTAGGTGGTATCTTTACCGCAACGGAAGCGTCTGCCATTGCGGTGGTGTATTCGCTGTTACTCAGCTTTTGCTATCGTACGTTAAGTTTCAAGCATCTCCCCGCCATCTTCCTGAACACCGCTAAGATGTCGGCTATTGTCATTTTTATGCTGGCCGCTTCTTCAATCATGTCTTGGGTCATGGCGTTTACCCAGATCCCGGCAATGATCGCCAGTGTACTGACCTCCATCAGTGACAATCCTGTTGTGATCCTACTCGTGATCAATTTGGTCTTATTGTTTGTTGGAACCTTCATGGATCCGACACCTGCGGTGCTCATTTTTACCCCCATTTTTCTGCCGATTTGTGTGGGTTTAGGTATGGACCCGGTTCAGTTCGGTATTTTAATGGTGTTTAACTTGTCGTTAGGGACGATTACGCCACCCGTAGGCCCGATCTTATTCACCGGATGCAAAATCAGTGGTATGAGCATTGATGGCGTAGTGAAAACCTTATTGCCATTCTTCTTCGTCATTGCATTGGTGCTGATGTTGGTGACGTATGTCCCTGCTATTTCGATGGCGCTACCGGAGGCGATGGGGTTAATTCGTTAAGTACCATCTTATAAGTCGATTTGCGTCTCGGTAACTTTGATGATTTCTCAACGTAACCGAGACGCAGGTAGCGTTAAGTGCCTTCCTTTCTCTGGAACTTGTTGTAGTATTCTGCGCAATGCCTATCAATAAGTGTGTCTATGGAATCGCAAAAGAAAACTGAATATCGAGCGCCAGCGCTTGAAAAGGGCTTAGAAATTTTGGAATTACTGGCTACTCATGGTGAGCCGCTTTCAAAAAAACAAATTGCCGAGAAGTTAAACCGAAGTATTTCAGAAATTTTCCGCATGTTGTCGGTCTTGATCGAACGCCAATATATTGAGTATGACTCTGAAAGCTCAAACTACTCGTTAACATTGAAAATGTTTGCGCTATCGAATCAGCATCCTCCTATGGCTCAATTGCTTAAACGTGCCGCGCCAGCAATGGAATCACTGTGCCATAGAGTGAATCAATCTTGCCATTTAACACGGTATAAAAATGGTGAGTTGATTGTGATCGCACGCCAAGAAAGCCCCTACAAAATGGGTTTTAGCTTACGTCTTGGTTCGCAGATAGACGTTTGTTCATCAGGTTCTGGAATTGTACTGCTGGCTTTCAGTGATGATGCGCAGCGTAAAGAAATTCTCAAAAAGTCAGGGGCGACCAAAGAAGAGATATCCCATGCCTTAAGCCAGCTAGATCAAACATTGCAATCTGGCTACTACGTTGGCGAAAGCCCTCAAATATCGGGTGTCACAAATATCAGTGTTCCGCTATTTGGCGTGCTAGGCGATGTGATTGCGGTGCTGACTGTGCCTTATATGACCTTAAACTCCAATACCGTTCACCACCACATTGAGGATTTGGAATACACCAAACAACAGCTCATGACGGTCGCGAAACAACTGAGCCAGCACTTAGTTTAACCCCAATGCAATACCGTCCAGTTGGGGCGATGGGCATGTTGCTTAAGTTGCGGACAGGGATTCACCAAATAGGCGAAATCGGCGTACTCGCACAAGGGTAAATCGTTGATGGAGTCGGTATAGAAGTGAATCTCGCCGTAGTGCTTTGGCTGAGTTTCTTGCCACTGTTGTAATCGAGTGACTTTACCTTGGCGGTAGCTCGGTACGCCCTCAATTTCTGTGCTATAGCGGCCATGAACTTCCCGCATATTGATGCCTAAAGTTTGTCGGATTCCGATACATCGGCCGACTTCTGCTACTAAAAAACTGACACTGGCAGAGATGATCAGCATATCTATTCCCTCATTGGCCAAGTGGTTGATGAGCGTGTTCGCTTGCGGGAAAAGCTTATCCACAATGCGCGTTTCAACGCACTCTTTGACCAGCTGCTCAACCTCACTGGTAGTGAGGTTTGCAAGGGGAGCGATGGAGAAGCGCAGGTAATCTTCCATGTCCATTTTTCCCTGTGCATACAACGCCATAAGGCGTCGGTCTTCGGCGATAAAATCTGGAGAAGTGGCAATGCCTTTATCTACCAGAAACGCATTCCAGATCATCGCACAATCGCCTTGAATTAAGGTTTCATCAAGGTCAAATACATATAGGGGTGAAGGCATCGCACATCTCTTGGGTTGGTGTTGGCTGGGCTCGACTATCGCAGAGAGAGGAGCAAGCATGGTGTGATGAGATTACGTCATTTCTATTGCAGGTTTATGTCAGGTGTTTTTGGTGGCTATTGTTTTTGGCTGCAATTGTTTGTCGGGAGAAACTGCTTTCGCCTCTGAATATTTGGTTGAGATTATTGAAAATAAAAAACGCCGTGCAAAATTAAATTGAACTGCTATCATTCCTTGCGTCAATAAGTTGAGGGTGTTGAATATGAAGTCTCTATTTGTGGTGCTATGCGCTGTTTCTTTGCCACTATGGGCGCAAGAGTCAGAGATTTTTCTACATCAATTAACCGAGTCCAAATTACTTGAAGAGGCGCCCATTCCGCCGGAATGTTTTAGCGACGCTTGTTTGGAAAAAGGGATGCGCAGCACTGTCCCTACTGCCGATGCGCCACCACGCGAGCCAAATGAAACGCTCGCCGTGATTGGGAGTGTTGTTTATGTGCTTGGTGAGTTTGGTTTGGCCGATCAGCGCTTCAAGGAAAGTGAACAACCGCTCAACTAATGTTCAATTCTTCTACTATTTCCCTCATTTATCATTTGAACAAATTAGAGTAAAGGCTCTGCTGTGCAGCGCCTTTTTGCTTATATCTGCTTCACATTCTGCATGATATTTCCCTAGGAAAGTTATGGATATTGAGTATGATGTCACACGGAGATTCCCCTAAATTTACTAGGGTTAAAAATGATAACAATTGAAGTAGCTCAGCGAGGCTGGAAAGTGGCCTCGTTTAAAGTAACTACGTTGCTTTTTTGCTGCCAAAGTCCGGTGAAACATCCCGGCCTAAGGGGTAACGTATGATCCAAATTGTCATAGACGGTAAATACCGTATCGTTGAGGCGGGGCAAACCGTTCTGCAAGCCGCCAAAGTGTGTGGGGTTGAGATTCCGTCTCTGTGTGGCATGAATCGTTCTGGTGAGAAGATCCCATGCGATTTGTGTGTTGTTGAGGTCGAAAGTGGCGGTACTCGCCGAGCTTGTGAGCTTGAAGTCTACAACGGCCTAACGGTAAACACGCAATCCGAAGCGCTGTCTGCGCATCGTAAACAGGCGCTCAACCGCATCATGAGTGACCACTACGCCGACTGCGAAGCGCCGTGCAAAACGGCGTGCCCAGCGGGCGTGGACATTCAATCCTATCTTTACCATATTGCGCAAAACGACCATCAAAAAGCGATTGAAGTGATCAAACGCACGCTGCCGATGCCTTTGTCAATTGGCCGCGTTTGTCCTGCGTTTTGCGAATCCGAATGTCGCCGCTCGCTGGTGGATGATGCGATTGCTATCCGCCAACTGAAACGCCACGCTGCGGACGCGGACCTTGCTGCGCAAGAAGCCTACACACCCGAGAAAAAAGCGGACAAAAACAAACGTATTGCGATTGTCGGCAGTGGCCCTGGTGGTTTAACTGCGGGCTATTACCTTACCAATGAAGGCTATCAGGTGGATGTGTTTGAAGCGATGCCACAAGCGGGTGGTTGGCTGCGTTATGGCATTCCCGAGTATCGTCTACCGAAGAGCATTCTCGATAAAGAGATCGCGTTGATGTGTCGCAACGGTATGGCGATTCATACTGATAAAAAACTGGGTCGAGACATCAGTTTGTCGCAGTTAAGCCAAGACTATGATGCGGTGTGTTTGGCAGTGGGTGCCTCAAAAGCGGTGGCGATGGATTACCCGGGTAGCGATCTTGATGGTTGTTATTTAGGGGTGGATTATCTGAAAGATTTTGTCACTGAGCAGCGTTTCACCACAGGCAAAAAAGTGGCGGTGATCGGTGGGGGTAACACGGCGATCGACTGCGCGCGGACGGCAGTGAGAACGGGGGCGGATACCACCTTGATCTATCGTCGTACACGCGATGAAATGCCCGCGGAAGATTACGAAATCGAAGAAGCAGAACATGAAGGCGTCAAGTTTCACTTCCTGACCAATCCTGCGCAGAACATCGCCGACGAACATGGGCGAGTGTGCTCAGTGAAGCTGGAAAAAATGGCGCTGGGTGCGCCCGATGCCTCTGGTCGCCGCCGACCTGAAGCGACGGGTGAGTATTTCACCGAAGCCTTTGATACCGTGATTGCTGCGGTTTCTCAACAAGCCGATTTGAGCTTTATGCAAGGGGAAGCGTTAACGCTGCCTCTGACTCGTTGGAATACCGCTGATGCAAATCCAGAAACCATGCACAGTGGCACCGGCAATATCTTCAGTATCGGTGATTTTCGCCGTGGTCCAGCTACCGCGGTTGAAGCGGTCGCGGATGGGCGCATCGCTGCGCAGGCCATTGACCGTTTCTTCGATGGCGACATGGAAAATATTCCCCTTAAGCCCTTCAATTCTCGTAAAGAGCAGAAGTTGAAACAGGTCGACCCGCTTCATTTTTCTCACCTGCAGAAAGTGGCGCGCACCATCATGCCTGAGCTGACCTCTCAGCAGCGCGAGCAAAGCTTTGAAGAAGTCGAATTGGGCTTTGATAACACCGAAGCGATGGCGGAAGCGGCGCGCTGTTTAGAATGTGGTTGCCAAGTCAACACGTCGTGTGACCTGCGCGATTACGCCACTGAGTATGGCGCGGAACAGCACTTCCACTATTCGGTGAACATCAAAAGCCATGATGAGTGGCAAGCATTGCGTCAAAACGACCCACGTCATAAATACACGATCGACCACAGTTCTGAGTTTATTGTCTTTGATGCGAACCGCTGTATTAGCTGTGGTCAGTGCATTCAAGCTTGCCGTGAACAGTCAGTGCAAGGTGTATTGAGTTTCATGAACCTTGAAAAAGGTCGCCCTGTGGTGCGTCCGGATTGCCGTCCGAACTTCGGTGGTCAGGGGGTGAGGATGGGCGACTCACGCTGCGTGCAATGTGGTGCCTGTGTGCAAGCTTGCCCTGTGGGGGCGATGACCGATGCGCGCGATCGCTCGCAAGGCCGCGAAACGCCTTTGAAGAAAGTGGACACCATTTGTACCTACTGCGGGGTCGGTTGTAAGTTGACCATGCATGTTGACGAAGCAGCCAACCGAATTCGCTATGTCGAAGGGGCGCATTCACCCGTCAACGAAGGCATGCTGTGTGTCAAAGGGCGCTATGGTTTCGATTTTGTCGCCAGTGAAGAGCGACTCACTACGCCGTTGATCCGTAAAGATGGTTGGTTGCAGCCAGCCAGTTGGCAAGAAGCCATCCGCTTAATTGCGGATAAATTCAGCATCATCAAGCAAGATTTCGGTGGCCGTGCATTGGCGGGGTTCTCTTCGGCGAAAACCACCAATGAAGATAACTACGCCTTCCAGAAATTCATGCGTCGTGAACTCGGCACCAACAACGTCGATCACTGTGCAAGGCTTTGCCACGCATCGACCGTCACCGGGTTAGAGGCGTCGCTGGGCAGTGGTGCGATGACTAACGACATTCCAAGCATCAAGCACTCGGATGTCATCTTCATCATTGGTTCGGATACCTCGGCGGCGCATCCGGTGATTGCGTCTCACATCAAACAAGCGGTTCGACATCATGGCGCACGTTTGATTGTAGCGGACCCCAAACGCATTGGCATGGCGGATCACGCTGAGCTCTATTTGGCGCATCGCCCCGGCACGGATGTGATGTTGATTAATGGCGTGATGCAGCAAATCATCAAGAATGGCTGGTATGACATGGAGTACATCGAAGAGCGTGTCGATGGCTTTGATACCATGCTGCAAGAGGTGATGTCGCCGGCCTATGCGCTCGACAAAGTCGAATTGGTGACGGGCGTAAAAGCCGATGACATTTTTGCCATGGCTCGGATGATCGGTACCGCGAAGCGCACCGCCGTCTACTACTCAATGGGCATCACCCAGCACACCACGGGGCATGACAACGTTCGCTCTATCGCTAATCTGCAACTGTTGTGTGGCAACATTGGTATCGAGGGTGGGGGCATCAACCCATTGCGCGGGCAGTCGAACGTGCAGGGCGCGTGCGATATGGGCGCGTTGCCTAATAACTACCCGGGCTACCAAAAAGTGTATAACCCACTGGTGCGCGAGAAATTTGTCATTGAATGGGATGCACCCAATCTCTCTGCAGAGCCGGGATTGACCCTAACCGAAATCATCGATGGGGCGTGTCGCCGTGATGTACGAGCGCTTTATGTGATGGGCGAAAACCCCGTATTGAGCGACCCCAATCAGGCGCATGTGATTGAAGGATTGGAAGCGCTGGATTTCTTGGTGGTGCAAGACATCTTCCTTACGGAAACCGCACAATACGCCGATGTGGTGTTGCCTTCTTGCTCGTTTGCTGAAAAATCGGGTCACTTTACCAATACGGAGCGCCGTGTTCAGCGTATTTATCCTGCGGTGAATCCGCCCGGTGAAGCAAAAGAAGATTGGCGAATCATTCAAGAGATCGCCAATGCGATGGGCAGTGATTGGCATTATCGTTCGGTGGCAGACATCACCAACGAAATCACCCGCGTGACGCCGCAATACGCAGGGCTCAAGTGGGACAACATCACCCGCGAAGGCGTGCAGTGGCCGAGCAACAAAAACAACCCAGCAGGCACGCGAATTATGCACCAAACGCAATTTACTCGTGGTAAAGGCCAGATGGAGGCGATCCCGTTTCGCTATGCTGCAGAACTGCCTGATGAAGAGTACCCACTGGTGCTTACCACAGGGCGTGTTCTTGAGCAGTTCCACACCGGTACCATGACGCGCAAAACGCAGGGTTTGAACAATCTTGCGGGGCCACGAGCGATGATCAGCGTGCAAGATGCCGAGGCGCTCGGCATTGGCAATGGCGACATGCTGAAAGTCTCAACCCGTCGTGGTGAAATTGAAATCGCGGCGTTTGTCACTAAGCGTATGCAAGCTGGCGTGGTGTTCATTCCGTTCCACTTTGTTGAGTCGCCAGTGAATCGACTCACCACCACGGCGACCGATCCTCATGCGAAGATCCCAGAGTTCAAAGTGGCGGCGGTGCGCATCGAGAAACTGCACACTGCACTGGTGGAGTAAGTTACCACTAACTAGCAACCCTATATTCAAAGGCTCACCCAGTGTGAGCCTTTTTATTTCTTGAAGTACGCCGCAATTTATCAGTCGTTAACAATACCTTGAAAAAATCAGGGATATGGGCCACTACACTGAGCAAAGCCAATAACAACACAATAGGTTTTACTATGCGTTCGCATGCGACTTTTGCTTCCCAATCCTTACATTCTGCTGAGCTTAATTTAAATGGTGAGTGGCGACTCACTTCTCCTCAACGCCCTGACATTTCTGTGCCGATGATCATTCCCGGCGACAACGTCTCCGCGCTTTTGCAAGCGGGCATTATTGATGACCCTTATTGGGGCGAAAACGAAAAACAAGCACAATGGATCGCGCAAGTCGATTGGCACATCGAACGCTCGCTTTGGCTTGATGAATCTCTCCTTCAGGCCCAAGCCATATGGATGAGCCTCACGCGTGTTGATACCTTGATGACGCTGTTTATCAATGAACACAAAGTGCTTGAATGCAGCAACATGTTTGCGCGTTATCAAGTCGATATTCGCCCCTTTTTGCAACGAGGGGAAAACCAAGTGCGCGTAGAATTTCGTCGAGTAGACCAAGAAGCAAATCAGCGTGCCAAAGCACTGCCCTTTGTGATCCCTTCTGCGATGGGCAACAATCAACTGCCGCACATGAACTTAATCCGCAAAACCCAATGTCACTCTGGTTGGGATTGGGGCATCTGCTTGATGGTGTCTGGTATTTACGATGAAATTGAGCTGCAAGCGGTCAATCACACTTGGCTGAAATCACTCACCACTGAGCAGCAATGGCGCGACGATGGCAGTGTAAAGGTGTTGCTGAGTGCCGACATCGAAACCACGTTGCCGACGTCACTTCAGTTCCGTTTGGCAGAGCAAGAGCAGCGGATGGAAGTTGGGGAAACGGGCGTTGTTGTGTGCGAGTTTGAGATCGAAAAACCGCGATTGTGGTGGCCAAATGGCTATGGCGAACAGCCACTTTATACCGCCTCTGTGCGTTGTGAGGAGCAGCATCTCTGCCGACGGATTGGCCTGCGTCAACTGTCGCTGAATACACAACAAGACGACCTTGGTTCAGCGATGGAGTTTGTCGTCAATGGCGTGCCGATTTTTGCCAAAGGGGCGAACTGGATCCCGATTGATGCGATGCCATCTCGAGAAACACCAGAACGCTATCGCCAGCGTTTACAAAGTGCGGTGGATGCCAACATGAACATGATTCGCGTATGGGGCGGTGGGCAGTACGAAAGCGATGTTTTCTACCGTTTGTGTGACGAGCTTGGTTTGCTGGTGTGGCAAGACATGATGTTTGCGTGCTCACTTTACCCCAGTCACGATGCCTTCTTAGCAGAGGTTTCCCAAGAGCTGGCGTATCAAATCCCAAGGTTACGTGAACACCCGAGCGTTGCGCTTTGGTGCGGTGATAACGAAGTCATTGGAGCGATTGGTTGGTACGACGAATCGCGACAAAACAAAGTGAAATACACGGTCAATTACGATCGCCTCAATCGCCATATTGAAAAAACCATTGCCGGCATTGATAGCAGCCGAGCCTTCTGGCCAAGTTCCCCCTGCAACGGTGAACTCGATTTTGGCGATGCATGGCACGACGACAACAAAGGCGACATGCATTTTTGGGATGTGTGGCATTCCGGTAAACCGTTTACGGCTTATCAAAGCGTTAACCCCCGTTTTTGCTCGGAATTTGGGTTTCAGTCTTGGCCTTCTTTGGCGGAAGTCAAACGCTTTGTACCAGAGGAGGATTGGAACATCACTTCACCCACCTTTGAAGTGCACCAAAAGAACCCAAGAGGGAATAGCATCATTACCGAGATGTTCACTCGCTACTTCCGTTTCCCAACCAGTTTTGAACAGATGCTCTATCTCAGCCAAGTGCAGCAGTCAATGGCAATAAAAACCGCCAGCGAACATTGGCGCGCCATCTCCCCAGTGTGCCGAGGCATTCTTTACTGGCAGCTCAACGACAACTGGCCTGTGAGTTCGTGGTCGAGTTTGGAATACAGTGGCCGCTGGAAACAGCTGCACTACCAAGCGAAACGCTTTTTCGCACCGGTGCAACTGATCTTCTCTCAGCCCCAAACGTCGCAAAATGAAGCGCGCGGCGCAGCGTTGAATTTGCATTTGCTCAACGACACCCGCCAAGCCTGTGAAGTGAGCGGACGGGTCAGTTGGATCAATTGGCAAGGTGAGGTAGAGCAAAGTTGGTGTTTTACGCAGAGTGCGGGCGCGGACAGCAATCAAGTGGTGTGGCAAAATGAACTGGATACAGCTCGCCTCAAACACGGTTTCTTTTACGTTGAAGCCAGAGTGAATGGCGATACCCTCGCCAACCTATCGCCACTCAATAACACATGGTTCCCCACTCACGAGCTCAAGAGCTTGCCTATGGCCAAAGCCGACATTGAGGTAAGCATCGAAGGCAATCACATCACCTTGATCGCAGACAAACCGGCCTTTTATGTCCATTTAGAATGTGATACCGAGGGGCGATTCAGCGATTCCAGCATCACTTTACTCGCAAACCAAGCCGTGACCATTGAGTTTCTCGGAGAAGATACAGAAACCATGGCCAACACCCTCAAGGTGTATCATTTGATGCAGTAAAACGATCAAGATAAGGATGCAACACAGTCAGGCCACAGTGAGCGATTGAAATGACCCAATGGATAATTGCAAGGCTAAATGCAAAAGAGCGGTTATTCACACGTGCGCAAATCGCCGCGTTCTACAGAAAAAGAGTTAACTGTTATCAGCTAACGTACCAAACGCGTCTGCTCCACAATGCAAACGCAGTGAAAAACTAAGTTGTGCATTCCAAACCAATTTGGAGCAAACACATCAAGCAAACAGTGGAATGCAAACTGGGCCGCAGTTTGCTTCGACTTGTCACTTACCCAGACAAATCTCCTTTAGATTAGTAGGGCGTGCTACGCTTAATAGCATTAATAATAAATTTATAATTAAGTGACTGGTTTTTCTCAATTGAAAGAGTAGAGCAAAATGATGCGGTTGTTGCTGATTTTATTATTGTTTTCTAGCCAGAGTTTTGCACTTGTGCTGCCCGTCGTGGTTGAAGAGAAGGTGCTGAAAGATTACCAAGCTTTCGTCAATGATCGAGACCCGCTTACGATAGACGATTTTACTGGCCCCAAAGCACGGCGCAGCACGGTAGAAATTGTGCTGCTTCAACAAGCGTTTATGTTGGGTGGGGTGCCCGTTACATTAGAGTTTCATACTGCCCCGGTGGCTGAACGTATTCGCCGTATGTCGATGCTGCCCGACTATGCCATGGCAGCGAACACCATTTGGGATTCCGCAGTGGGTGGGGATGGCGATCGTTTATGGGTCAGTGATGCGGTGATTCGCCAAGGGGAGTTTGAAGCGGGCCTGTATACCGTTAGCACCCGTGAGGATCTGCTCAATGAGCAGCTGCCCATTCATATTGATCAGCTCTCTGCCGTCAGTAGCTCGCAATGGGTGAGCGATTGGAACACTTTACAAGCCTTGCCGCTGAGTAACTTACTCAATGTGGCCGACTGGGGCAATATGGTTGATATGGTGGGCCGCCACCGAGTCGATTTCCTGCTGGCGCCGTTTCAGGTGTCTGATGATCTCTCGTTTACCACCCGAGGTTTTCAGTTTTACCCTATTCCGAAAGTGAAAATTGGCTTAACCGGTTCGCGCCATTTCATTCTCTCCCGACAATTCCCTGAAAGCGAAAAACTGGCTCAAGCGCTCAATCAAGGCATCGCGATCCTTAGACAAAAAGGGACCATTGAGCGGGCGTTGATCGAATGTGGCTTTATCAACACCAAAGTCTCGAGCTGGAGCAAAATTAACTGAACACGTTTGCGCTCTCGAGTTAGGTCTAACTGACTCAGTCTCAAAACGAAACGGCTTCTTCAGATGCCGTTTCGTTTTATGGCGTGCAGCACTTTGACTTGAGCTAGTTTTTGGGCTTGTAATGTTCGTTTTCCGATTTGTAGCCTAGTGTGCGAATGTGCTCGCCATGGATGGTATTTTTCATAAGCCCCCACAATGTATCTAAGAACTTGATGTGTATGCGATGGTGGCGAATGTATTTCACATGAACATAGCCATAGATGCCAGCGAAGACCACCAGGGCGGTGAGCAAGCCAATAGCTTCATCGGGAGAAAGTAAGTTCACAGTAAACTCCAAATTGTGATGGTCATATGTGACGAGTTGGTTAATCTGTTTACGATTTTTATAACGATAGAGATAGTGAGGGCCCTCAAAAGCGCCTGAGATCAAACTCAGTTTGATGAAGTGAGCTGCGATGGCCACATTGTTGGCGATATGCAAACCTCCTGTCAATGGACGGTTACGGCTGACGAACATCTGCAAGTTGACCTCATTTGCATTCATCGTTTGGCTCAAGCATTAGAGCAACAGCCGGAAATGATGGTGTTTTTTGCCTCTGCACTGGCGGAAGATTATCAAGATTCGATGGATATCTACACCAGCCGCTTGCTTCACCCCATTGCGTACCACATCGCTTTTGATTTATTGCAGCAAAAGCAGCGCCCAGTCATGCTCGGTGGATTTGATAAGGTCAACCAAGAAGCAGAGCGTTTTGGCACCTCAAGCCGCGTTTACCGTCGTGCCGTCAAAGAGCTGATGGACAAAGGCCTTGTTAGCAAAGGAGAAAACGGTTTAGAGATTGTCGACGAAGAGCAGCTCAGACGTTTTCTTGAGAGCAGTGAGTAAAACGGGTAAGTTAATCGTATTATAATAAGAACAACAAACTAGTTAACATTATTAGTTACATGTTAATGTGAAGCTGGGCGAAAACTTTAAATAACTATTCATCAATGGTTGTTCAATTCTATTTGTTTCTATATATTTTAGACTGGGTTTAGGGATTTATCAATGATTAAATACATATTCCTTTTTGTTATATTGTTGTTTTTTTCTATGGTTAATAGTGAAATGCTGGATTTTTTAAAACCAAATAAAATAATAGTAAGTCCACCAGTCTCTGGAGTGGTATTAAAAGGTGGAGAGCCTGTGGAAAATATAGAGTTGTCTATTTTGGCTGGATTTAATAAATATTACCATAGAGTTACCAGAACGAATGAACAAGGACGGTTTTATTTTGAGCCAATAAATCACAGTCAGTGGTTTAAACCATTATCCATTAATACGAATTTAATCGGAATTCAAATTGTAGCAAGTTTCAATAATCATGAAGTACTATTATGGTCTTCTCATACTGGTTTAAAATTGTACGATTATATTCTTGAAAATTTAGATAATCTTGAATGTGATATAGATGATGTGCCTCACGAGTATCATTTTAAAAATCGAGTTGTTCCTAGTGGACGTTCCCATTCTGTTTATGGAATATGTCGTTTACGAGGTTATGAAGAAAAAATAGCTAGAGAGGATTTATGACTCCATTATCTCCCAAATTGGCATCAGAATTAGCGTATCTCCCTTATCAATTTATAACAAATAGACACGAAAAGAAATTTATTGCTGATGGTTTTGTAACTAAAGAGTTTAGTTTAAATAAAGAATCACAAGCGTTTAAAGGTCAAACTGGTGGCATATTTGGTATAGGCAGGAAAACGGAAGGATTTGCTTTAATCGGTATAGGAAAAGGCAAACGAGAAAATGAATTGGTGATTTCTGTTAGAGGGACTAAAACTGGTCATGATTGGATGACGAATTTAAATCTCGGATTAAAGGGTTCACCTAATAGCGCCATAGCTCATTCTGGTTTTGTGAATACATTTCATTCTCTTAAACCTCAAGTTAAGAGATTTATACTTTCTCGAAGTAAAACACCTAGTCATATACACTGTGTTGGACATAGCCTCGGAGGAGCTTTAGCATCTTTATTCTCTGATTGGATTAAAATAGAACTAAAAGTATCTACAACACTTTATACTTTTGGAGCACCTAGAGTTGGGCAGATTTCCTATGCTCGAAAATCTACAGAAACCAATAAAAATATATATCGTTGTACACATGGCGCTGATCCTGTTCCATTGATTCCTTTGTGGCCTTTTGTACATGCGCCATATAATGGTACAGAATATCGATTAGATGATGGTGTTGGAGTCTATTTTTCTGCACATGGTATGGGAAGTAGTGATACGCCAGGATATTTGAATACTGCCAATAGTGAGAATTGGGGGGCATTAAAAGTGCGCTCTTTTGACTATTTAAGTCGCCCTACTCGTTTGAAATTTGATGACAGAAATCAAGCTTCTTTTACTGGGTATTGGGCGAACAAACTGAGTGCAGCGTTAGTGACTCTCCTTAACGATGCCGGTCCACAGCATGCGAGAGCTATTGAGTTACAAGCACGTATATCAACAGGGATGACTTTCTACGATCAGTTGGCTAGAAATATCGAAAAAATAGCAGCAGCATCTGAAAAGCTTACGGAGCAGGCTAAAGGTTTGTTAGGACATATGTTAGTTTTTGCTGGAAGAGGGGTCAGTAAAATTACAGATCTTTCTGCTCATTTTATTCGATGGGTATTTCAAGTCACAGTAGGGAAACTTTACAGCACAGCTAAACGTGCTGTGGATGCAATTTTCTAGTAGTGATCAACAGTAACTTTCTGATTAAGTCGCTAAGTTGCGACTTGCCGATAGGTGATGTGTCGTACCATTCTTCCTTTTGTGACAATTAGCGAGCCTGCCATACAGGTTTCGAGTTCATGAGTTTCGGTTTATAAAAAGAGTGAGAGGGTGTCTTCTCGCTCTTTTCTCTAAAGAGCATTCGATGTTATTCGCTCTCTCTTCTTCTTTCCCACAAGCTAGCTAATCTCAAAGGGTGCTCTTAGTCCTATTCTAAATTAAACAATTAGTCCTAATTATAAAAACCTAGAGTGGTGTGATTTGTCTTTCTCATCACACTCTAGCCCGATGTCTTTCTTGAGATGGTCACTCATGGTGGTCGTACACTTTTCTTTTTTGCTTAAACTCAATGATATTATTTTAAATTTCAGCTTATTAAGTGTTTTCTTGATGTTAATGTATCTCGCTGGTTTCATGGCGACTTCCTTGATTACTTATCAGATAGCGCTATTATCAAGGCAAACAAAATGGGTTACGAACAACGATTTATTAAAGGAACTATAACCTCAGCTTATGGACAATAGACTGCGTTATCTCTCAGCACTGCGTTTTTTCGAATCGGCCTCGCGGCTAAAAAGTTACAGCAAAGCGGCCGAAGAGCTGCATGTTACCCAAGCTGCCATTAGCCAAAAATTACGCCAGCTTGAAGATCGTTTAGGGTGCAAATTGTTTGTTCGTCGTGGGCGGGAAATGCATCTCACCGATAAGGGGCAGATCCTGCAAAAACATGTGAATGATGGCTTCAAAAACATTGTTACAGGGCTCAATCGAATTCAAAACGAACCGCTTGAAGGCGTATTGAATGTTAGCGCTCCTCGCTCGTTTTCGACTCGCTGGTTAATGCCTAGATTGTGGAAATTCACCATGGAATTCCCTCATGTACCTATTCGTGTGCAAAATGCTAAGGGCATTGATATCCGCCACACAGAAACGGATGTGCTTATTTGGCAAGGTGATGACACCGTCGAGCATCTTGAGCTTGAGCAAGAGACGTTATTTGAAGAGGCCATTTTTCCCTACTGCTCACCACAGTTAGCAGAATCCATGAAGTTTACTGAGCCAGAACAACTGCTACGCTGTTGGCTGATTGACTTTAACTCTGCCTCCTTCAACTGGGATCAATGGTTTCACTGTGCTAATGTTCAAGCCAAGCGTGATGGGATCCAATGGATGGAAGTCAGTACATTCGATATGGCGATTAATGCCGTTGTTGCGGGTCATGGTGCATGTTTGGCGACAGAGAGCATTACCGCCGATTTCGTTGAGCGCGGCTTGTTGGTCAAGCCATTTAATATCGGGCTCAATCCTGGCGTTCGCATCTCCGTGATCAGTGATCCTTCGTCATCACGTGTGTTAAGGATTAACGCTTTCAAGGAATGGTTACAAAGAGAACTTCATTTTCAGTAGCCTATGCTTGTTGCTTTCACCTCGCTCCCTGGCTATGCGCAAGTTGATAATGTCTAGGCTCATAGTGAGCCAAATAAACCAAAGCGAGCCGAGGCTCGCTTTGGTTTGTCTTAAAGTGATGGATTCAAAGAGGGGGAACCCGATCAGTTATCCCGAGTCGAGGTAACAATCACACTAAACAGGATGAGTGCGCCACCGAGCAATTGCAGCGCGGTGAGGGATTCTTGTAACCACACCATCGCGAAAATGGCGCCGAACAGAGGTTCACTGCCCATTAGGAGTGAAACTCGAGTCGGTGAGGTTCTGCGCACGGCGTAGTTTTGCACGTAGAAAGCAAACAGCGTACAAAACAGCACGAGGTATGCCACTGTGAGCCAAAATTCGAGTGAGACGGGCAGTACAATCTCTGCGGCTGGTACATACACCAAAACCCCAACAATCGCACAGCTTGCCACCACAAGTGATTGCAGGGAAGTGAGTGTGGTGGTGGTGATGGCTTTGCCTTCGGTGAAACGTTTGGTCATGGTGACCATTAAGGCACGCAGCAGTGCCGCGGTTAAAATGAAGTAGTCCCCCGTGTTGAGTGAGAGCTCAAACCCTTGTTCGCTGGTGAGCAAGAGTACGCCGATGACACTGCACACAGTGAGAGCCAATAAGGTATTACTGATGCGTTTTTTGTTGATCACCAGTTCGGCAAACGCCGTGAGGATAACGGTAAGGCTGATCAAAAACGCGGCATTGGATGCAGAGGTTTGTGAAACCCCAAACACTTCGCAGAAAAAAATCGCCGAGAGGATAAAGCCGGTCGGTATGGCAATCTTCCAGTCCTTATTGAGTCCTTGGCGAAAGTCTCGAATCACGACAGGTAGCATACACAGGAATGTGACCGAGAAACGAATCGAGATAAATACTAAAACAGAGGTGTAAACCAGTGCGCTTTTGGTGAGCCCGTAACTGGTTCCCCAAAACACGGCCACTAACAGCAGCAGTGTTTCAGTGAGGGGAAACTTAAAACTTCCTTTTCCTAACGAACTCGTTGCGGTTGTCATATTAATTCTCCATTTTGGTAAAAGCGATGACCAGAACATCCCTAGTTGCTGATGTCTCGCTGCTAGCGGGGTAAATCGTGGAAACTTCATGCATCGTAGCGGCATCGTCCGCCATGACGATGTCGAAGGTTTTATCGAGCGTGATGCGCTCGAGTTCATTTTGATTGGCATCGGTGATGCGGGTTTCGCCACCGTGTACATTGATCTTGTTGATCATCATCGAGGCGATATACGTGACACCATCGCGGTGTAACCCTTCAGGCGTTGGTTCGCCTGCTTCAGCTTCCGTTGCGGTAATGCGATATGGGTGCAAACGAATGTTCCAGTTCTGTGGCGAACCTTCGACATCGTCGTATACTTCGCTCATCATCTTGAGCAGTTTTTCCAACACGGGCGATGTGACAAAGCGATCCGTCAGCGGTTCAAAATGCCTTTCCACACCACCGTTGAGCGTGTTGATGTACGACGGTTGAACATAGGGTTCATGCGGCATCATCACGATTTCTTTGCTGCGTGCAAGCTTGGTAAATTGACCATAACGACGGTAGCGATACGTACCACCATTCGCCATATAGCGATCGCGTTCTAACTGGTTCCAGCAGTTTTTAAACTTGATTACCTCGCCAACATGAGTACTGAGCAATAACGTCATTTGTCGTCCATTGATAAAGACGTATTTGTACTTTTTCAGTTGTTGTGAAATGGGAAGAACGCTCTGCTTGGTTTTGTGAGTCGTGCTTTCTGTCATCTGCGCCTCCATTATGCGACTTGATGTTTTTTATCAGATGTCGGTTCAATTTGAACCGAGCGCATACTACGGGTGTGCGCCACGGATATCTCCCAATTGTCGCGATCACGCAGGTATCGTGCATTATCTGCAACGATGCTGGTGGCGATTGCATTGCCTCGGGAGAGTTTAAAGAGGACACTGCCAGAGACATGCTCGGCAGTGTGAGCGATGAACGCATAGCTGGCTTGCTGCAGTAGGCTACCAAAGCGGCCTTCGACCGCTTCTTGAGTCCACGTTTCGTTATGCCATGCTTTGGCTTTGAGAACATCGGTAGGTAAAGTTGCCGTTTCCAACAACTTATAAGCCTTCATCAAGAGCGTTGCGGCGGGTGCTTCGCGCACCTCTAACACTTTTTCGTCTTGATCGAGATGATCGAACCCTACATATCGACCTATCTCGTACGCGCCAACGTGGTTGTTAATAAACGCTATTAACTCGAGTAATGTTACCGGCTTGTCGTTTAGGGTGACAGGGTAACCTTGCCTGAAGCCAATCTTGATGCTGTCGCCATCAAGTTGCTGCTCTGGGCGCCATTGCGACCAGGTAAAAAGCGAATCTGAGAGGGTGAATTGTTCTGGGTCATCTAAGATGCCGGATTCAAATTCACGACACCATAGGTTGGCATCACCACTGACATTTCGTGACTTAAAGCCAATAAGTCCTGAATGAAACAGTGTCTGCGCCTTTTCTTCACGGCTGATGGCGGAATATTCGTATGGGGAGCCGTAGTAACCTTGATAGCCTGAGCGTTCAATCGCGCCATTGAGACGGCGTAAGCTGTTTTGTGATTGATTCGCAGTGTGGAAAATGGCATCGCAACCTAGGCGGTGAGCCAGCTCGAGCGCTTTTTTGACAATAATTGGACGAGAGAGTGAGGAGCTCACAGGGTAGTCGCCCAAATAAAGAGCTTGTGCTTGTATGGCAGAAACTAAGCTGTGTTCAGCAAACTCTTGTTTGGCATCGAGGATCTTTAAGTCGAAGCCGTAGTGGTCGGTCACCAGTTTTAGTTTTGATTCGTCGATCTCTTCGCCAAGATCGATAGCGACGGCGGTCACTTTAGCGTGGCTGTCCTTTAAGATGTCGAGTAGGTAGGAACTGTCTAGTCCTCCACTAAATAGAGTCAAAATGTGTTGGGCATGTTTCGCCACATGTTTTACATCCTCAATGCTTCTGACTTTCTTCATCTCTCAATCCTTGAGTTTGACTCATTGCTGTCAATTGACTTATTTAGTATCTATAAGTAACTTCAACGGAACAATATAGTGAAAATGCAAAGGATAATTGCGCCATGGACACAAATAGGCTCATTCCACTGCTTTCAGAGATGGCTATTTTCGTGAATGTCGTCGAAACCGGTAGTTTTTCAAAAACCGCGCAAAAACTCGGTGTGTCGCCTTCTTCGGTGAGCCGCTCGATTACGCGTTTGGAAAGCGTGCTAGAGAAAAAGCTCTTGGAGCGCACGACCCGACAAATGCGCTTGAGTGCGACAGGGCAAGAAGTGTACAGCCTGTGCAGTGACATGATGAATGCCGCCAAAATGGCGGTTTCAGCGGCGCAAACCGACATGAGTGAGGTGTCGGGTTCGCTTCGTGTCGCGGCACCAAAAGCGCTCGCTCGCCAAGTGTTGATGCCGCTCGTGCTCGACTTTCTTGCTGAGTACCCCAAGATTTCGCTGCAACTTAAGGTGGCCGATCACTATATTGATCCGATTGGTGATGAGGTGGATGTGATTATTCAAATCACCGACAAACCGACGGAAGGGCTAGTGGCGCGAAATTTGGGCCAATGCCGTCTGGTGTTGTGCGCCAGCGAAAGCTATTTGCAGCAGCAAGGCACGCCGAATCATCCAGACGATTTAGCAGGACACAACTGCTTATGTTTAGGGGAGAATCCCCGTGATAGGTTGTGGGATTTTACCCTTGGTAGCCGCAAGATCTCGATCAATGTGAAAGGGTCGTTTGCGGTCAACCACAGTGAAATTCGCCGCGAAGCGGTGTTACGAGGCTTTGGGATCTCTGTGTTTCCAGAATTTGCGATTCGCCAATACATCGAATCCGGTCAGTTAATCCAACTACTTAGTGATTGGCATGTGGGCGGCAACTATCAAGGGCAGATTCTGGCACAATACGCGCAGTCGAAATATGTGCCGCAGCAGATCAAAACCTTTGTTGAGTTCCTACAACAACGTATGTTGGTGTAGCGATGAATTTGCAAAAGCAAACTATTTGGCCTGAAAAGAGAAACCCCGCGATGAATGGATCATCGCGGGGTTCGTTTTCATCTTAATGCGAGTAATGATTCATTAAGCGTCAGCACGTTTTAGGTGTACTTCTTCTTCTTTCTCACCTGCTTTCGGATCGGCAAAGCGGTCAAGATCTAAGGCACCTTCTGATTTCGCAACAATTACAGAAACACACGCGTCACCAGTGATGTTTACGGCGGTGCGGATCATATCCAGCAGACGGTCGACACCCATGATCAGCGCGATACCTTCCAGTGGCAGACCCACTTGGTTGAGTACCATCGCCAGCATGACCAGACCAACGCCCGGAACACCAGCAGTACCGATAGACGCCAATGTTGCGGTGAGTATCACCATCACATAGTCACCCATGCTGAGGTCGATGTTGAATGCTTGAGCGATAAACGCGGTCGCCACACCTTGCATGATGGCCGTACCATCCATGTTGACGGTTGCGCCCAACGGAACCGTGAACGAGGCGATTTTGTTGTCTACGCCTAGGCGGTTTTTAACCGTTTCCATGGTGGCTGGAATGGTGGCATTCGAGGAGGCCGTTGAGAAGGCAAACATAATGGCATCTTCCATTTTCTTCAAGAAAGTCAATGGATTTAGGCCAGTGAAGCCTTTTAGCATCAAGCTGTAAGTGACCAAACCGTGGATGAGCAGCGTTGCCGTCAACACTAGGAAGTATTCACCTAGATTGATGATTGCGCCCAAACCTAGGCCAGTAAACAGTTTCGCCATCAAGAAGAACACGCCGTAAGGGGCTAGGTTCATCAGTAGCGCAACCAGCTTCATGATCACTTCGTTAAGATCAGAGAAGATCGCCGCAATGCGTTCGCCCGGTTTACCAGCTGCACTGATGGCAATACCAAACAGCAGTGCGAAGACGATCACTTGAAGCGTTTTGCCTTCGGCCATCGCACTGATTGGGTTGGTCGGGAACATATCGATGATCACTTGACCCAATGACGGTGCTTCTGCCGATTTGAACGAGCTTGCTGCGGTGAGATCTGCACCAGCTCCAGGTTGGAATACCGTGCCCATGGTCAGAGCGAGTGTGATAGCAACGGCGGTGGTGGTGATGTAAAACGCCAAGGTTTTACCACCCATGCGACCTAGGGTCGAGATATCTTTCAGTGAGCTGGTACCACAAACAAGCGAAACAAAAATCAGTGGTACAACAAGCATTTTTAAGCTGGCAATAAAGATTTTACCGCCGACTTCAAAAAGTCCATTTACGATGTATGCGTCAACAAATCCATTGTCAGCAAATAGCGCGCGAATTGCGAATCCTGTCAAGATACCCGCAACCATGCCAAGTATTACACGGCCGGTTAGCGACATCGGTTTCTTGGTATTCATATGAACACTCCTTATAGTTATGCACCTTGAGTTCAGTTCAAGGGGAGCAGCAGGGTAGCAGTGTCCACTAAAAATAAAAAAGTAAATTGATGAATTGGATTAATAGATGTGATCTATATCACCTGAAAATTTAGTACATTCACAAGGTGATAACAAAGTAAGCTAGAATATTTATCTGTTGAATTAGGTTGTTTATCTTTTTTATCGATAGATAAACAAACCTATCAATTCCTACCAGATGATAATCGCTATGCATATGCCTATTGATTTTGCATAAACAAACGCAAGTTATGCACTTGCTTACTCTTCACCCACCTGAGGAGAGAATGACTTAGGGTGATGACGAGCATCTTGCTGATAAGCAAAATCGGCCAAACTCGCAAAGTTCTGATGCGTCCAGACTTGCTCTTTTTTCAGGGTGTCAGGCAAGGCTGAAAAGTGTTTCTCCTCGTTGCTGGCAATCAGTTTCAGACTGATCCAATCGGAAATCGGACTACCATCAGAAAAGTACTCATTGAGCGACAGAGTATGCTCGCTTCCCGGGTAATTAGGCTGAAGGGTGTAACCTAGATGGTAGTCACGCTTGAGCAGCAGCCATTTGTCAGGCAAACGACGTGCGCTGTCCCACCACAGCCCATCGAGCGCTTCAATCTTCTGTTGAGTCATCTTTTTCGATTGCGCTTTGAGTTCGCTCAGGCGTTCTTGCAGGGCGCGATCGACGTTTTTAGAGAAGGTTTTCTTATCCAAGGTTGGGTTGGTAAGAATCACCTGTTTCGCCAGTTGAGCGCCAAGCATGTTGGAGTAGAGATCTTCTGGGGAGAAGGCCGACGCTAACTCGTCGAAGCCGCCGACGGACATCAAACCAAACCACTGGGCAATTTCATGCCATTGCGCTAATTGAAAGGCGATGAACGCAGCCGCTTCAGCACTGCGTTGCACTTTTTCGGCTTGACTGAGAGACTCAGCCTGAAACTGAGGCTGCCAATGGATCTGCCGCACACGCAGCTCTTGTTTGAGCTCAACCTGATATTCCTGACCAAGATGGGCGAGATTTTCTTGATAGAGATAGAAGGTGTAATCCGCGGTGTCTCGAACGTGGGCGGTATCAATAAAGCCTGCTTGTTGGGTAAAAATTAGGCCGTTGCTTTCATCGCCCAGACCGAGCAAATTGCCCGACACGGATTGTGAGCCATCGTTGTAGCGGTGCTGGCCAATTTTGTCGGCGTCCACCACGTTACCCACCGAAAAGAACGGGACGGGAATGCCCCCCAACTGAGCTTTTAAGTCGTAACCAAAGGCGCAACACGGTCGCACGCCCACGGGGGCATCAACTTCGGCAAACGCCGAGGAAGAGACGCTGGCGAGTAATAGAAGAAGAGTTGTTTTGTTCATTTTCATCATGATTTTCTAAAACGCCTCATTGACATGAAAATAGAAACCGCTGCTCTCTTTGCCAAATCCCATATCGACGCGGACATTGATACGCGCTTTGAAGGCAAAACGATAACCGATGCCAACGGTGGGGAGCCAAGATTGTTCGAGCAACTCGTTGTAGTGAGGGGCAATGGTGCCTGCGCCGACCCAAGCCACCATCCCATGACGTTGATTAAAACTATGGCGCACCTCCACTTGGGTGGAGAGCTGATTGCGATCGCGATATTGGCCTTGATAGTAGCCGCGCATCCGTTGGTCATCGCCCAGCATGGCTTGATCGTACCAAGGCACGTCACCGGTAAACGCTTGGCTATAGAGTTCCATCGCCACAATGGTTTGCGAAGAAACTCGCAGATAATGGCGTACATTCATCAACCATTGTTGGTAGTTGGTATCACTGCCGTACTGATGGCGAAAGTCACTCCATTCAAGATTCCAATAGCTGCCCATTTCCGGATTGGGTTCAAAATCGCGGCTGTCGTATTCCATACCCAGCAACATGCCGCTGCTTCTGCCATTACTCAGCGCTTTGGCTACGGGTGTCTCATCGTCAACGGTCACCCCTTGGTAGGTTTGCCAGTGCCATCCCGCTTTGAGATAGACGCTTGGTGCAATCTCATAAGCGATTTTGGGGTTGAATTGGTAACGTTGCGCATTGTACTGAGTTTTGTTGCTGTCGGTCTGCGCCGCGCTTTCGCCTTGGCCCCAGTAATAACCGGGTGTATGGCTCACCCAACCATCGATCAGTAGTCGAATACGATCGCCACAAAGATAGGTGCGATTTTCAACCCCTAACCCGTAAGAGCCTGAAGTCGAAGCATAGGAAGTCAGCGTTAAGGTGGAATAAGGGTCTGCAGATTGCCAGCCCGTTGGTGTATACAATCCCACGGCCGCGATGCCGATACCGAGCCCTTGCTCTGGATTGACAAAGGGGCCCGGTAACACGCCCCAGTCGATCAGTTTGCTGGTATCGACGGTGTCGCTGGAACCCAGTTTCTCCAGTAGGTTATCTACCCAACTGCTTTGTGGTTTTGCAAAGGCACTGACACTGGTGAGAGCCAGCAGAGCGTAACACCCAACTTTGCTCATGGGTTAGAATCTCCGATCGACTGAGAAGAACATGCTCTGGCGGTCACCAAAACCAAACTCACCGAGCAGATACCAACTCTCATTGATTTGATACTGCATGCCCACAATGGGGTTCCATGGGTTTTGTAGGTGTTGCTGCACCTCAAAACGGAGGTCGGATGGAAGCCAAGAAGTGACAGACGAGGGTAAGCCAAGATCCGATAGGGAGCCTTTTAAGGTTTGCTCTACATCTTGGTACATGGCGCCAGCCCACAAACGCAGTGGAATACCGTTGCTGTTGAAGTCGTAACCGACGCGAGGTGACACCACAATCGCATCGATTGTCCCGTCGATCACCGTCAAACGGCTTTGCGTGAAGCTCGCGTCCACCAACGCAAACCAGTTTTCATATCCCCCGACTAACACAGCGCCAAAGCCAGTGGTGTAGCCATCCAGATCTAAACGAAAGTCTTGGATTTTATGGGTGATAAACGGTCTGTTGGGGTTAAAGCCTGCGGTTAAGGTGACGTCTGTGGTCGAATAGCCATCTAGCTTACCCACCAAACCATACAAGTTAAGAAAGGGAAATAGCCAAACGTCAGCCCGTAATGTCAGCACTTCGGTATATTGGCGTCCGGGTTCTGCATCCAAACCGATATCGAGATAGTTGAAGTCCAACCCTTGCAGATCGATGGAATCGACATTAATACCTTGCTCCATCGTCATGTAACTCAAGTTAAAACCGATCGGTTTTGGCAAGGTGTAACCAAGCGCTTCTGCGTCTTCTTTCCAGATAGGCAGTGAAAAGGAGTCTGCTACGGTTGGGGTGGAGCAAGCAGCAAACAGTAAGGAGAGCAGAACGGCTTTTTTCATTCGTTAAACATCAATAAATAGAGCAAAACCGACATAAGTGGTTCAGCCATTGTTGTACATCGCCTTGGTTTAGGCACCTGTCAATGGTCTCTCATCCGTTGAACGCCATTTTGTCACGATCATACACCTAATTTTTTACAAGTAAACTTGAAAGTGTACTTTTGTTATTTTTGCTCTATACTAAGCGGCAATGGAAAGAGGATGGCTATGAAAGTTACCGAGCAAAAACGGCTTGCCCTTATTGAGGCCGCCAAAGATGAATTTATAGAATTTGGTTTTAATGCCGCCAACATGGATCGTGTATGCGAAAAAGCATCCACTTCAAAACGCACTCTTTATCGACACTTTGAAAGCAAAGAGTTGCTGTTCACTGCAGCCATTAATGCCATGGTGGAAAAGCAAAAAGAGCACACCACATTTTTATATCAAGCTCATGTGGCGCTGGACTCGCAGCTCAAAGCGTACTTGCAGCGCAAAGTGACCGGTCTCTACAGTGAAGTGGGTTTGCCTGTAGTGCGTATGATCGTGGGTGAATTCATTCGAGAGCCCGAGCTGGCACAGCGATACCTAGCCTTGATGGGAGGCAAAGACGTAGAACTCAAACAATGGATAGAAAATGCCATCAGTGACGGAAGACTCATCTCTGGCGATAGCCAACAAATCATGGCCACCTTGTTAAATCTGTTCCACGGTCAATTTTTATGGCCGCAATTGGTGGCGAACCTTTCGCAGCCCAATGAGCAAGAGCAACAGGCGCACATCAATGAAATTGTGCGTATCTTTCTTTGCGCGTATAGCAGTTAACGAAAAAGTGAGATTCATGCTCTAAGAGCGGACGCTGGTAGGCTAAACGACAAAAGCAGAGCGAAACTGAGCTCTGCTTCTCGTCATGTCATCAGTGTTTGATAATCACTATTTGGTCGCTAAGCCTTTGCTGTGTAAATAGGGCAAGATGTGAGGGCGAGACTCCCCCGCTAGTTTCCCTGTTACTTGTTCAGACCAACTGGCCTGTTTTTGGTTTGATGAACGCTTGCCATAGTAGTCGAGCATGGTTTGATCGTATTGCTCTACTTTACTGAGATCGAGCGGCTGATAGTGGTTCTCGTGGAGAATCACCTCCGCGGGCAACCGTGGTTTCAGTTCAGGGTCTTGGTCAGGATGGCCTAAGCACATACCAAACAAGACGGCACTGAACGGAGGCAGTTCGAGAAGCGCATCCACCTCGGCGGCTTTGTTTCTCAGCCCACCGATGTAAACGCCACCTAACCCCATTGACTCTGCGGCCAATAAGCAGTTTTGCGCCATGATGCCGGCATCCACCGCGCCGATCAATGTCAGCTCGGTAAAGCCCGCTTGTACTTCTGAATTGAGCGTGGCATGGCGTTGATAATCAATGCAAAACACGAGGAATTCGGCGGCTGTTTCGACATAGTGTTGTGGTCCTGCGAGTTCGGCAAGCTGCTGACGTTTGGCTGGATCGGTAATGCGAATGATTGAGACCACTTGCAGCAAACTGGAAGACGAAGCGGCGAGTCCCGCTTGAATGATGGTGTTGAGTTGCTCTTGCGTTATCGCTTGGTCGGTAAATTTGCGAATAGAACGGTGGGAAAGCAGAGTGTCAATAACAGCGTTCATAGCTCAATCCTTAGCAGTAAATGTGCACAAACTTTATCCGCTCTGATGAAGAATGTCGAATCTCTTGTTATTAGCCCTATTAATCGTAATGACAAATAATTGGAATGGTCAATTGCTGGCAGAAGAATAGACTGCCGTTTTCTTTTTTTGGTTGCGATTGCCATGTCCTGTCCTTATTTTGAGCAAAAGAGCTGCACTTCTTGCACACACATGAATACCCCTTACTCTCAGCAACTTGAAACTAAAGACAACGCGTTACGTACCTTGTTTTCTGATGTTGCACAAAGTGCGTGGTTGGCTCCGGTTCAAAGTGACTCAATGCATTGCCGCAACAAAGCGAAAATGGTCGCGCTTGGTGCCGCGCATCAACCCACGTTGGGGATCGAAAGTGTCCAAGACGGCACGCCCATCTCCTTAGTCCATTGCCCGCTCTATACCCAAGACAGCCAAGAAATACTTGCCTATCTGCAAGAATGGATACGCACATCAGGTATTCCACCGTACAACAAAGTGAAGAAAAAAGGTGAGCTTAAGTTTGTTCTGCTGACACGCAGTCAGGCTCGTGGCGAGTTCATGTTGCGTTTTGTGGTGAAAAGTGAGGCCGCACTTGAACGCATTCGCCACAACTTGCCGAGGTTGCAACAGGCGTTTCCTGCTGTTCGCGTCATCAGCGCGAATATTCAGCCGATCCACATGGCTCGCTTGGAAGGGGAGCAAGAGATCTTTCTCACCGATGCGCATTACTTGTTGGAAGAATTTAACGGTGTACCGATGGTGGTGAGACCAAAAAGCTTTTTCCAAACCAATCCGCATGTGGCGGCCCAGCTTTACGCCACCGCGCGCGATTGGGTGGCCGAGCTCAAACCACGCCAAATGTGGGATCTTTTCTGCGGCGTTGGTGGCTTTGCGCTTCACTGCGCACCGCACGCAGAGCAAGTGATCGGCATCGAAATTGAAGAAGAAGCGATCAACAGTGCGAAGCTGTCCGCTCAACAACTCGGCATTGATAACTTACGTTTTTCGGCGTTGGATTCGGCGGCTTATTCTCAAGCGCAAACGCAAGCCGCGGATCTTATTTTGGTTAACCCACCACGTCGCGGCTTGGGGCAAGCGCTGAGTGAACAGTTGGAGCAACTTGCGCCACAATATTTGATTTACTCCAGTTGTAACCCAGTAACGATGCAGCAAGATCTGGCGCATCTGTCCAGCTACCGAGTCGAACGTGCTCAGTGGTTCGATATGTTTCCGCATACTGATCACGCTGAAGTGATGATGCTGTTGGTGCGCCAATAAGCGATTAGCCTTAACTGAGTTCAGCTTAATTAAGTTGCGTTGCTTGTGGTGCACAAGGGCTACAATCGGTCACAGCACAGTGTTGGGCTCCATTTTCATTCATAGTCCTCATTTTTCGTGGTCAATAGCGCAACAAATGTGCGTCAGATCATTGGTTTGGTTTTTGTTACTTTGGTTGAGTATTTGTTCGACTAATATTTCATATGAAAATATGAGGTCGTTCACTGGCAGCATGGCCTAAACAAGCAACGAAAACCTGACGGGGCAAATGATGAAATCAGATTTTCCCACTTCACACGATTTTACTCATTTCAATATATCGCCTATTGAGTTGGAAGAGATCGTATTGCGCGAGTTGTCTCTCGCAGGCATCGAAAATGTGGTGTTTATGATTTTGGATCCGTATCAGGTGCCGCAGTTGCAATTTGATTTTGGCTTTTCTACGCAACAACTTGAGATATACCAACAGCATCAAGGCCATGATTCATTTTTACAGCATTACCTGCGCAAGGGATTGATTGGGCAGTATCTCTATATGCAGGAAATGTTGCCCGTTAAGCAGATCCGCAATCCGATTTTTCGTGAAGTGCTGATCCCGACCATGCAACTTCATCACTCATACTGTGGCCTATTTCGATTGGTCGAGCACCACTACTTGATGCTGAGTTGCCACAGTTTTAGTACTTTACAGCCTAAGCATCGTGATCATTTGGATCGATTGTGGTGGTTTTTGATCTCTTGGGGCAACTACTGGGTCGCTCAGCAATCCATGGCTAAACGTCTGTCCCAGTTGAATCCAGTGCGCACCCACATTCGAGAAGGCGAATCGCTGACGGATGCCGAACTGGAAGTGCTAAGCTTGTTGGCTCAGGGGATGGATGGCAGTGAAGTTGCCCGATATCGCTCTGTGTCAAAAGAGACGGTTCGTAGTCAGATAAAACGAATTTTGCACAAGACTGGGTGTCGTCATCAAAATCAATTGATCTCACGCTATTACCGTATCGGTTCCCATTCTTTGGCTGTATAGATAAGTTCTTATTATTAATTCTATTGATGCAAATCAAACCCCGCTCAATTGCTCGTGCTGCGTCACCCACATGGGTGATGAAGTGGCCGAGTTCCCTTTTTAAGCTCCATGTAACCGTTGCGTAACTGCGCAACATTGCGATGTGAGAAAGAATAAAGGAATTCGGAGGGAATCATGAGAGCCAATAAAATCGTCATAGCACTCAGCATGGCGGGGATGGTCAGTTTGGTTGGATGCGGTAGTGACTCAGCGGACAGCAGCGCACCTGTGGCGGCTAAACCATACAGCGTCACTGCCATTGATGGCTATCTTCACAATGCGAAGGTGTGGTTGGACACTACCCCAAACTGGGTTCACGATGAAGGTGAGCCCATCGCGTACTCAAATCAGCAGGGCATCGCGCAATTGGATGTCAGTGGCGTTGCTAACCACCGAAACTTCCCCGTTATCGTGCAAGCGATAGCCGGTGAAACCATCGATACGGAAGGCGGAAATGTAGAGCCCATCACTGCCGGATACGTCATGTCTGCTCCCGCAGGAGAGGCCGAAGTCACACCGCTGTCTACGCTTGTTCATATCGATATGGTGAATCACCTAGATGGTGAAACGGATGCACAATTAGTGGCGGCTCAGCAACAGAAATCAGTGGAGAACATTGCCACACAATTAGGCCTAACGCCTGAACAAGTCTTGGGTGACTTTCTTAAGGAGAAACATCAGCGAGCGGCGTTTGCTGCACGCAGTTTGGTCACCTCTGGGGTGGTGTTAGCAGAAACACCAGAGCAATATCAAACCACGATGGATGATCCTGCGGCCATCCAAAAAATGGCGCACACTACGGAACTGGTCAATAAGGACATTAAACAGACCATCGAGAATACCACGGCAGAAGATCTGGCCGATAAGAAGCCTGAGTTTAATTATGATGCCGACAACGACGGCAACATGGACGATGATGGCGATGGCGTTCCAGATTTGCTTGATGACTACCCAGACGATGCCACCGAATATCGCGATTTTGATGGTGACGAGCTGGGAGATAACGCCGACCTTGATGATGATAATGATGGTGTCGACGATGTCGATGACCTTTTCCCATTCGACCACACACAAGCAGGTGACCCAGACCAAGATGGCTATGACACCATTTTGGATGAGTTCCCACAGGATGCCACCAAAGCAGGCGACCATGATCACGATGGTGTGGACAGCCTCGTTGATGCCTACCCCGACAATGCGGACAAATCAACCCAAGACCAAAGCACAGAGCTAAGCTATCGCTGGCCAACGGTGACCCACCTCGGCAAAGAAGCCAAAGTTCTTGATGTGACCTACCACACAAGCGTCGAGACCTTTAACAGTGGCTTGGTCACCACGGAAATTGAACGGACTTTCCGTACCGTAGAGGGGGATCTGCTGGGCGAAGAACACAGCATTGAACAGACGCAAAAAGATGGCAGCTTTAGCCGCATTAGCGAATGGCGTTATGACTTTAATTTAGACGGTGAGATTCTGTTTGTTGGTCAGTCCTTGGATATCGGGAACAAAACCGCGCAGGGTGAGCAGTATTGGCGATATATTGATGAAGCCGATGCTGCCCTAGAAGGGACTGACAATGGTGGCGGTCGCACGTTTGATGAGGTTAACTTTGCCAGCCGCCAGCATCCACAATCGTTGCTTGGCATCGATACCATACAATATCTCACCGTTACTCGAGGGGCTGATGGCGAGTTAGATACCATCACCACTCAACTTGATCAATTTACCGTCAACGGCTTTGACGTTGGTGACGACGCTACCCACGTGCAGGATTACGCTTATCGCGGAGTGGAAAAACGTCGTGAACAAATTCCAATCTGGTTGGAAGAACATCGAGATTGGCAAGCTAATGGCTCGACAAACCAATACCGCTTGTTCGTTGCTGACAGCGAAAACAGTTATCGCTTAACAGAGCATCAGCCTATTTGGTCGAGCCCAACAGACAGTAGCTACGAAGAGTACGCTGACTATAACTACAACTACCTCAAATGGGAGAATCGCACCGCGTATTGGGTAGAAAGAACCACCGAGTTGTTGGCCGACAGCAGTACGAAAGTGTCTGGTTCACGCTACTTGCTTGCTGATTCGGACGCCATAAAACGCACGTCGGCAGAGAAGCCAGATGGTGAGAAATTCAGTGAGTTCTCACTCCATGAACGCACTATCTCTAGCACGGAAAAACGTGCCTACGAGACTTGGCATCATATTGCACTCGAAGGGTACGATTTTACCGCGACCGCAAATGTATTTGGCCATCAATACACGGTGTTTAATCTGTATGACGATATCTGGATGGGTTACAGCTATACCCAGTGGTTTGATCGCGATATTGATTTGATCGCCGAAGTCGATAGCTTACTAGAGCAAGGCGTACCGGTTGACCAAATCACGCCAGAAATGATCCCAAATTTGAATCTTTACGCCAAACCGGCGTTTACACCATCATTCCGTTATCACGACAGCGGCGAACCACGCGAGTGGTATTTGGTCACCGATGATCCTTTCTATGGCGCATCAGGTCATGAGTTGCAAACGATCACCTTTACTCCAGGTGGATTGGCCAATGCGTTTGATGTGTTCGATGTGGTGAACGGTATTTATTTACTGAAAGGCAAAGTTGAGCAGCCACAGCAGTGGCAGGACATCATTCCTCGAGCGATCTTTATGCTCAATGCGCAAGCGGACAGCAGCGGCATTTCGTTTATGACCGAGCGAGGCGATGAGTACTTTGCCAGTCGTGAAAAAGCGCAGCAGCGTTTGAAAGTGCTGCAAGCACAGCAATCACTCTGCACAGATGGCGACACCGTATGGGATGAACAAAATGATCGCCCTGCCGGGTCGCCAACCGAAGCGGATTTCTATCAAACGTTAGAGACGTGTTTGTATCTACCGCTGACGGCTGAGCAGCTAGTGAAAATGCAATGGCACTACTATGACGCCGAAGATCGTGTCCACGAAAGTTACCTCTTCCTGGAAGGCGGCACTGGAGTGATGCTCGAAAATAGCATTTATCTCAAGGATCTGACCTGGACAATCAATGACAAAGGGATTGTGATAATTCAGTACCCACAAACCGATGATGTCGACATGTTTGCCCTTACCGGCGAGTATCAAACGGGTTACTACCTCAAAGGCTACTTCCAATGGGACGAAGTGGTTGCGGAAGGAGAAAATGAAAGACTCTCCGAAATCGCCGCCGTTGAATACATGAAGTATCTACCACAACTCGATCTCGCGGTGAGCTGTGATACGGGCAATACCCCTTGGGATGAACCCAATGACAAACCCGTATACTACGAAAGCTTTGAGGCTTATCAAACCGCAGTGGCGCAATGTAAAGCCCAAATGGGGGATGGCAGCGTTCTAACTGCCGAGCTCATTGTTGGCACAGACAGCGGCAAAAGCGCTTATTGGGCGGTGGGCTATTACGAGTATGTTGATCAGCAACGTGTGTTTACCGCTGACGAATGGCTTTACTTTAATCCGCAGGGCACTGGGGCGTTTGTCGATGCCGAGG
Organism: Vibrio floridensis; assembly: GCF_021852965.1. Lineage (NCBI taxonomy): Bacteria > Pseudomonadati > Pseudomonadota > Gammaproteobacteria > Vibrionales > Vibrionaceae > Vibrio > Vibrio floridensis. The sequence goes on from NZ_JAKGCY010000001.1 coordinate 472,013, forward strand.
ATGGCGAGTTTCCGTTTAACTGGGCGATAGAAAACGGTCAGTTGAGGATTGACGTCACGCATGCTGATTATGTCGGTTCTTACGAAATCAGCGAACTGATCAATTCAGATACCACCGATCTGTCCTTAAAAAGCTTTTGGCACAGTACGGAGTGGAGCGATGTGAATGCGGGAGAAGGCGAAATCCTCGATCAAGTTTATCGTTTTGATGGTTTCCGCTAACCCTTTGTGTTTAGAAGATAATCACCAAGAGTGTCGAATGGGCTGTTTTTTCAGCCCATTTTTATTGTCTCTGTGGCTCAATACATTGCGCCGTGAAAACAGGATTCTGGTTGTAATGCCTCGCTTGTTTATAACACCTTCGCATTATCACTCCTTCTACTGATATATCTATAATTAACTCGGTGCGATTTAAAGGAGAAAGCGATGAAGGTTGTTATTGAGTTCCTCGAGTCAGGACGCTTCAGGGATAACTTTTGGGATGGCGAATTCAGAGTGGAAAAAGGTGAGCACAGGGCGGTAAGTCCTTCGTTAGCAGCTCAACTTATTCACAACCGACAAGCCTCTCTTTATCATACTGATGATCCTGAACAGACGGCGTTTATCAACCCAGCTGACGGTACGCCAATGAAGTAAACCCAAATCGAATAGGTAAACGGCCACCAACGAACTTTGCTTTTTTTGGTGGCCGTTTGGTTTGTGCTGGTATGTCAGAAAAATGCATTGGCCCCGCCGAATTTGACTTCTCCGTGATGTGCAGAGTTAAACAATCCCAAGTGGGGGAGCGTCATTTGACGGCTTTCTATCATCTGTTGGCGCGCAAAAATAGCCGGGAATAGAAAAGGGACCAATGGTCCCTTTGGATAAACGCGTCATCGTGAAAGTGACTATTGGTTGGCAACATTCATTGAGGACTTATCAATGCGGTAGTCGTAACGCATTTCTAGGCCTTTATCATTCACATCAAAAACAAAATTGAGCGTTGAATCCAGCGCTAAGGCTTCACTGATTTCAGTTGGAATGGGCTCACCGCTGAGCTCAGAAGCCATTGTTGCGAACTCGAGTATGCGTGAGGTGTTGATATAGGTTTGCCACAAACCCCCTGCTTCTAACGGCTGCTTGAGCACGACTTCTGACCCTGCTGCGGCTTTATCACCAGCATAGAGCGTGAGGTGTTTGTCGTTCATGCGTGCAAAGAGTGGCGTTTTCATTCCCGTTTGCGCTTCAACCAGTGCACTGAGATCCACGGCTTGACCATTGGGTTCAATGTTCACTTCTGCCAGTTGTGGAACAAACATTTTTGCCGTTTGCACCAGCATTGACGGATCCTCTGCCGAAAGGCTGAATAGGAAATCCAGTTTTTCAAATTCAGGTCCATACTGGCCTTGTAAGTTCATCGTAATATCATTCAGGCTAAACTGAATGCCTTTTACGCCATTTACCATGCCTGCGCCCATGCTCACGGCCGCCGCTGGGTTTTCACCTCGAACCTCTCGTTGGACTTCTGCGAGGAGTTCACAAGAGTAACTTGGTTGCGTCAAATCATTCCAAATATTGCTGATCGCTGGCGCTAATTTGGCGACATCTAAGCCAAAGCTGATACCAAAGATGCTGTCACGGTTAATTTCATCACTAGGAATAAAGCCGCGTACGGTTTTGAGTGCATTGATCAGAACTTGGTTGTTGCTCTCGACGACAATGCTACCATCCATAACCAGTTGTTTGTCTTTAGATTGGTAACTCGCGACAGACACAACACGAGGCCAATTGCTGGCGATGGCCGTCAGTTCAGTATGACAAGTCGGCTGACGCAGCACGTCAATTTGATCTTCTGGAGAGATCTGTTGCAGCACATCAATTTGACGAGCCAACTGGTTGCTGCCTTTGAGCGTGATCCCTTTGATCACTTCTTGGTTATCAAGGTAGGCGTAAAATTGGTAATTTTGGCCATATTTAGTTTGAAGCGCGGCTAACTTGCCGCTATCTGCAAACGAGTGTTGAGGTTTTTCTGCCCCAAGTGCCATTTTCAATGTGTTCTCAGCGCCAAACATCGGGACATCGAGCGTGAAGGTGACTACCTTGCCTTCAAGAGCGATCACAAAACCAAGGTTTTGTTCTGCGCTTGGCTCTGTCGCGAGAACATAGCGGCGGTAATCGGCTTGGCCAAGTTTACCGACTTCATGCATCGCGCCTGTCTCTTTTTCCTTTTTATCGATGGTGGCCCAGAACGCCGTTGGGTTTTCAATCTCGAATTTGTAAACCGGTACCATGCCTAAGGTGTAGAGCAGTGGTTTCACGTTGTCGCCCGTACCGAGGTAGTTCTTGAGGCTTTGTTCATTGCTGGCGCTGTTAAGATAGCCATCAAAGTAGGTGAGAAGAAAGGCTTGCTCTGGGGTGAGCTCATTCAGATCGAACGCATCGGCGAAGCTTTCATTCTGATAACCCATAGAGGTTAAGTATTCGTAATGATTAATGGCGTTGGTCTGCAAAGAGATCAGCGGGGTATCCGCGGGTACATAAGCCAAGAAGTCATCGCCTGCTTGAGTATTGAGTCCTACTTTATAGAAATACGCGCCACTAACGGCAGCCGCTGCAACTGCAGAGGCAAGGATAAGTTTTTTCACGGCCAACTCCGTTGTCTGTTATTGACTCTCTCATTTCTCGCTCTATGCAAACGAGTGGGAGAATTTTGAACATTGATAATAAAACAAAACACCATGCTATATATGCAATTGGTTTTGTAGTTTCATCATATATAAGTTGTTTTATTATTCAATGCGTTATTTGTTGAGACGAGTGTTGTGTCTCTGCTTTTGGAATCGAGCAGACATTCAACGATGGCGTCGAGGTGAAGAAGAAGGTGGAGGAAGAGGGGACTAGGAAAAAAGCAGAGCCAGCACGTGGCTGGCTCTGGATATCGATCATTTATCGACCATAGGTTTTGACGATGTACGCTTCAAATTGATCGCACATATCGGCGTCAGAGATGGCGTTCGAAGCCAACACCTTACTGCCATCGACGATGGTGATGGTTGCGTTAAGGCTAGCAGGAGCGTGAACCTCTCGTTCGGCAAGGGCGGCGATTTTCTGCTGCTCTTTTTCCCACGCTTGCTGTGCAGTTTGGTTACAGGCGTCAGCGAGATATTTCGCATTAAACCCTTCACCCGTCAGGCGCTTAATTGACTCAGAATGAGACACACTGTTGCCTGCATGCCAGTAATGCTCTGCCAACAGAGGGCCAATCTCTGGGTTATCACATAGGTAACCAAACTTCTCGGTGAAGTAGGCGCGAGTTTGGTACACCGCCATATGAGCCAGCAAGTAACCTTGGTAGGCGCAAGAGGCTTCATCCGACAGCAGGTGTGGAATGGCCATCAGTGGGCGCGGGCTGCACGCCAAACCCAGAATGCGCATTTCGGTATCACGGGCCAGCTGGGTGACACTTTCTGCAGTGAGTTGCTCGTCACTCATTTGATAAAGCGCACGCTCAAAGTACGGCACAACGAGAATGCTGCGTTCTGCATAAGCCTTGAACGGCTGACGGTTATTGACCATGGCTTGAATGATCGAGTCTGGCACTGGACTGCCAGCGTCATCCAATGCGTAGCGCTTCAACCAATCTGCGTCGTCAAGTAGGCTATCGCAGAACATAGATTGTGTTTCAGCGTAAGCCATGGAGGTTGGCGCAAATTCTTGCGAGAAACAAGGCGCATTGAGCTTCACGTTGGCAAAGTGAGCGGCGTGGCCTCCTTCGTGGAACAAGGTATTCATGCCATCGTAGCCACAACCGACTTGGTCTGGTTTGGCATTGGAAGTGAAATTCACTTTAGCGGCGATCCACTCTCCTTGGTTATAGAAAGAAGGAATAGGGCCATGGCAGAAACCGTTCGGGTATTTGCCTTTGCGATCCAACAGATCGAGTGTGAGCTCCGCTCCGGAGTAATCAATATTGAGGCGACCAAACGATTCTACCCAACGACGTAGCGATTTAGAAAACGGCACATACGGGTCCAAGTCACGCATGACATCGCCAGAGAAAGAGTAAACAAAGTTATGCCCTTTTAAGGCACCGTTGCCTTTCTCTTGCGCCAATGCATCCAGGCTATTTTGATGACTTTGACGAGTGCGCTGTTCGAAATCCTCCAAAATCACAAACAGTTCATCACTGGTCATGTGCTCGGTTTTCACCACGGAATAATCGAAGAAGTTGGCGTAGCCCATGGTGCGGGCAAAGGCGTTACGTTTTTTCACCAGCTCAAGGAAACCGTTTTGCAGTAACCACTGTTCGAGATCCAATAACGCTTGATGCGCAGATTGGCGAACGGATTCTTGATTGTTGGCGCGGATTGCCGAGCTCAGGATCGGCAGGCTGCCTTCAACCGTTTCACCCTTCTCGTTCACGTAAGTCAGAACGTGCTTTTGCTTCTTCTCAAAAATCTCCGCTTCAAATTGAATCAGATCAGTCTTAAGCTCGCCCGCTTCGGGGGATTCAATGGCGTGCGATTGGAACATGGCTAACCAGCCATTGAGTCCTTGAATCGTCTGCGCTTTCTCGGTTGAGTCTGCGATGGTTTCTGCGGCTTCAAGTTGTTGTCTAATTTCGTTAATTTTTGAAGCTTGAGAAAGGAAGTTGGTCCATTCGGTCTGTGCTTTGGTTGAGCCTTGATGATCGTCGCTGATCCCCATGTAGGTTTCCCAGAAGAAATCTTCTTTGGTGCGATGAATCGTCAGATATTGCTGGTTTAGCTTATTAAGATAGGCAGTTGCAGTCATTTTTGTCCTTTAAAATGGTTGCCTGAAGAATCGGCGATTATGTCATGATGAAGCGAGAATGACGAATGCCCACATTGTACGGTTAATCAAACCCGCGTAAACGGAAATGTACTTAGCGTTTACAGGGAATATCAAAGATGACGAGCGATGAGACGAACCAAGGTATTGATGGCGGGTTGCCAATCGTGATCACTCGTAAAGTTCGCGACACAAAAACGCACGCAATGTTGATATTGGTTGTGTGTGCCAAATACCGTCCCCGGCAATAGGCTAATTTTTTCTTTGCGACAATCGAGATACAACGCATGGCTATCCACCCCTTCAGGCAGGATTAACCACAGCAAGAACGATCCTTGATTGAGATGCAATTGATAGCGATTTTCCAGCGCGGGAATCTGGTTTAATGCCTTGCTAAGCAGGGTGTGGAAGCGCTTACTGTGGCACTGGTATTGTCGACGCATTCTGGCGGTGTGAGCACGGTATTTGCCCGTAGTGAGAAACGACGCGACCGCACTTTGCATCAGGTTCAAACTGCCCATGCTATCGCAGAGCAGCCGCTTTTCCACTTGGTGATGATAACGTCCGGCCAACAGCCAACCGATCCGCAAACGAGAGTCGAGTGTTTTTGAAAGGGAGTTGACGTAGATGACTCGCCCTTTGCTATCAAGAGATTTCAAGCTTGGCAGAGGGGCATCAAAGCTCAATGCACCAAATACGTCGTCTTCAATGATCGGCACATCATGGCTGACTTGCAAAAGGGCCAGACGTTTTTCCAACGTCATGGTGGCGCCAGTGGGGTTGGTAAAATTCGGTGTGACTAAAATCGCTTTGATCGGCCACTCTTCCATCGCTTTGGCGAGCGCGTCGATTTCCATCCCCGTTTTAGGACAACTGGGGATCTCCAACACATTCAATCCTAGGGATTCCAGTAAAAGGAGGTTGCCAAAATAACAAGGGGATTCAACGGCAACGATGTCACCAGTCACCGTCGTGGCTCGCAGGGCCAGACTGATGGCTTGTTGCGCGCCGTGGGTCGTGATGATCTCGGAGAGCTGGACAGGGACACCAAGATCGGCGGTAATCTTGGCCAGTTGTTTGACTAAAAGGGTATCACCCGGTGGTAACTGGTAGTGGCTAGGAAGTTGACTTTGTCGTCGGCTATGGCGCCCAATTTCCGCATACAAACTTTTGATGGCAGGGGCATCGATGTTGGGGTGTGCAGAACCCGTTGGCAGTTGCTCTTTTTCTTGCGGATAGGTGAGGAATTCTTTACAGACAGAAAGCAGGTCGACCTTGGTGGGTTTAGCATGAGCGTGCTCTGGAGCGATCGCGACGGGTTTCACACGATAGCCTGAGCGTTCAACAGAATAGACCCAACCTTGCGCTTCCAGCTCTTGATAGGCACGAATCACGGTGTTTTTACTGACTGACAGCTCCTGCTGGAGACGACGAATCGAAGGCAGTCTTTCATCGTGTTGGAACAAGCCGGATTGGATGGCCGAGCGCACATATTGCTCGACCACTAAGTACTTGTTGTGTGTGATATCACGCTCATCTGTACCCATAAATTCCCTTCAAACTGTCTCTTATTTTCATTTCTGTACCCAATTACAGTAACAGCAAGTTGATAATAATAGCCACAAGGAATTTTCATGCTGCTCCGTTCGATCCCCTTTTTGTTTGTCCTGCTTTGGGCTTCAGGTTTTGTTGGGGCCAGATTGGGCCTGCAATACGCAGAACCTGCGACCTTGCTGGCGATCCGTATGTTGGCAAACATCGCGCTGTTTTTGTTGCTGATCGTGTTGCTGCGCCGCCGAGTGCCGACTGGGGCCGCCTTCTGGCACTCATGTGTTGTGGGGTTGGGCATTCATGGGTTTTACCTCGGCGGAACCTATTGGGCCATTTCGTTGGGGATGCCGGCCGGATTGAGTTCCTTATTGGTGGGGATTCAACCGATTTTAACCGCGCTGATTTTGGTGGTCACGGTTCAAGAGCGCTTTCGGTTTTCGCAGTGGTTGGGTTTAGCGCTTGGATTGCTGGGTATCAGCTTGGTGCTTTCTGGCAAGATGGATTGGCAAACCGAAGCGCACAAAACGCTTGCGATTACGCTGTGCCTAATGGCGCTGGTGGGTATTACATTGGGCACCTTGTACCAAAAACGTTTCTGCCATGGGGTGGATATGGTGGGTGGCGCTATGGTGCAGTATCTCGCCGCAGCATGCCTGTTCCTGCCTTTTGCGTGGCAGTTTGAAACCATGCAAGTGCAATGGACAACAACCTTTATTCTTACACTGGTTTGGCTAGTGGTTGTGCTGTCGTGTGCGGCCATACTGCTGTTGCTCTATATGGTGAAAAATGGCGCTGCGTCGAGTGTGGCATCGGTTTTTTATCTTGTCCCTCCCGTCACCGCGTTGCAAGCCTGGTTGATGTTTGGCGAGTCGTTTGATACCAAAGCCATGGTGGGTTTTCTATTGGCTGCGGTGGCGGTGTATTTGGTGGTAAGAAAGCCGAAATTGGCCGTCGAGCCCGTTAGATCAGAGACATGTCAGATAAAATGATTTGGTTTCTACCGGATCGTTTCGCGACATAGAGTGCGTTATCGGCGAGTTGCATCAATTCTTCAAAGCCTTGATTAGGAGAACTGGGCAGGGCAATACCAATGCTTACTGTGCACTGAATCCGATGCTGGTGATGTTCAATGGTGAGTTGTTCTACCGTCACGCGTAGAGTCTCAGCAAGGGTCATGGCTTCTTCGGCATTGACATGATGCAGCAATATGGCGAACTCTTCGCCGCCAAAGCGTGCGAGGAGATCATCAGAGCGGATCTGTTTTTTTAAGGTCGCTGCGATTTGCATCAGTACCTTGTCACCCGCAGGATGGCCAAATTGGTCGTTGATCTCTTTGAACTTGTCCAAATCGATCATTAACAGTGCGGTATGGTGATCGTAATGCCTTGGTTTGTCATTGATAAAGTAAGTCGCTTCAACAAACGCACGCCGATTGAGCGCGCCAGTGAGTGGGTCAATGTGCGCAAGCTCAATCATCTTGTTGATTTGTTGATGCTTATGTACTTGTGCAGCAACCCAGTTGGCGAGAGTTTCAAGCACTCGAGCATCCAGCTCGCTATAGGCATCAAGCTGTTTATGGGCAATGTTGAGCGTGCCATAGCATTCGCCTTTGTGCTTTAGAGGAGCAATCATAAAGGTGGTGAGGCCAGCGGCGGAGAGCCTTTTGCAATAGCTTGGCACTTCAGAACGATCATGGCTCGACATCACCACTTTTTGTTGTGTAAAAGCTTCGCCAACCAAGGTACCTCCAATTGGAATCAAACATTCTTGCGGTTGAACATCATTACCATCAAATGCATAAAGCCGCATTTCTCGCTCATTTTCGTCGAGGGTAATACTGGCGCGATCGGCCTGAAAGATCTCTCGCACCCAGTACGAGGTGCACAGTAAGACATCTTCCAAAGAGGAAGATTGCGCCAGCTCATCCAGAAAACCCAATGGCAAGGCAGCGAAGCCATCATTGTGTTCTCTTCGGTGATGAGATTTGGCGTCATTTTCTGGCGGTTTTCTTCCTTTACCTAAATATGATTCCATCGTTAGCCAACTGTAATAATTTATAAAACGAACAAAGTTTAGGATGGGGTGAGTTGAATATCTAATCACATTCTTGAGACGTCATATAATTTATTAATAGTTTTCGTTATACGTGATCCGTATGACAATCTGTGCAGATTTTTCATCTAACGCTATACTCTGGCTCTTTTTTGCAAGCGTGCGACCGATGACTAAAAAACCTGATAGACAAACTGCGATGCGCAATATCATTGACGCGGTGAAAAAAGAATTACCATTGTACGAATCAGAGACGTTTGTCTGTGGTCCGAAAGGAGAGTGTGTAGGCTGCCCGAAAAAACTGCTAGAGATGGTGGATGGTGAACTGAGCTATTGGGAACATGCAATGAACCGTGGTGTGATTCCCCATTTTGATGAAATTCGACGTTTTGGTAAGTTATGCAGCAGTGTGCGCAAGGGCTTGGCGAGAAATAACCTGATTTCAAACACCTAACTTTTGCTCTGTCCCAAATTTTGCCAAGTAAAAACGGCGTTTGTGATGATCTGGTCCTAGACGGTCATGTGATCTTTGACTAGTTTTTTAACAGGACCAAACGATTGACGGAGCGATCATGAATGGCTTTCAAAAAAGCGGCTTGGCACTTTGCGGAATACTTGCATTCACCTTTTCCGTCAGTGCAGCAACATCACCAGTCACCTCATTACAGCAACTGGCATTTTATTCAGAGTCTTACCCGCCGGCCAACTTCTTGGAAGGTAACACACCAAAAGGGTATTCCATCGACATATTGCGTCAAGCCGCAAGCATGGTCGGAGAAAACGTTGGTGATGGGCAGATTGTTATTCAGCCTTGGCCTCGTTCGTACCGAGCTGCGCTGACAAATGAGAACGCGGTGCTTTTTTCAACCACACGAACAGAGCATAGAGAGCACTTGTTTCAATGGGCGGGGCCGATTGCAGGAATTAAAGCTGTTGTGATGGCAAGAATCGATGCAGATATCGAAATCATGGAACCGATCGATATGGCCAATTATCGCATTGGGGTAATTCGCGATGATGTCGGAGAACAGATGTTGCTCGAGTTAGGCGTACCACGTGAAGCGATGCAAGAAGCCAATTACGTCACTCAATTGGCTGAACAGCTAATGAAAAGACGGATAGATTTGTTGGCGTATGATGAGAGTGCGGCTTTATGGTTTACTTCACAAGCGGGTCTTGATCCTAAGTTATTTAAGACAGTTTATGTTTTGAAAGAAGGAGAACTGTACTTTGCGTTTAACAAGCACGTGCCCAAAAACCTCGTTGAAAAACTGCAACAGGGCATTGATGCACTAAAAACAGAGAAAAACGCGCAAGGCGTGACCTATCATCAAGCGATATTGAATCAGTATCGATGACGAGTTGGCTGCCAGTAAGGTGGGTGAAAGTCGTTTGGTTTTCTTTTGGCATAAAGATTGTATGTTTTTAAATCGTCAGCCAAGTGGAACAAATTTGCCATTTTTCTGTCATAAGCAGAGGATAGAGTAGTCGATGCAACAAAAATTAACGGGATCAGTTGTTCAAAAACTAACTGTAACCATGTTGTTTTTGTAGTTAATTTGTGAAAACGATCACTGTTAAACTTCATTATCCTCGCTATGTTGTTGATGCAAAAAAATCAACCGAACAACCCAATAGATTGGGATTAATAACTAACTATAAGGAAGATGGCTATGAAAAAAACGAGAAAAGCTCAGCTTCATCGCATTCGAATTCAATACTGGAAAGACAGCAAAGAAGCAACTAAGCAAGCGTAATTGTTCATTCATTTCATTTAGACGAAAGAGAGCTGGTGCCGTTTGACAACAACGGTTTGAATACCAGCTCGTTAAACCCCTAAACCCCTAAACCCCTCAAATACTCACGGCTATCTAAACACTTTAAACATTCTTCGCTTAACCTCCATGTGCCTGGTGCTATCCGTGGCTAACATACCTTTATCCGTAATGTCTCTCAGCCCGGAAACAACAACATGATTCAGCGCTGTTGTCTCAATGATAGATACGACACTCTTGGCAATCAGAGCCTCTTCTCTTTGCAATTCATACAGAACTCAGCCGATATTCACCCAATCGATAATTTAAATGGTAATTATTTGCATTATCATCTTGTTTGGTTACAATGCGCTAGGAAATACGTTTTATATCATCTGGATTTTCGGTATCTGGCTTTCTGTCTAACCAGTGGCCTTTTGAACGTATGTCACCCGCAATAATTGCAAAAAAAACATGGTCTCTAACCGCCGGTAGGTGGAAAACCACTTTTTGACTTTCTATTCTCGATTTTGCCTTGTTAATCAAAAGGGGAGGAGAAAAGTGTGCAGTGGCCATGGAATAGGAACACAACTCAGTTGTTGATTTAGAGTTAAGGAGAAATTCAAATGGCAGCTTTACGCCCAGCGCGAGCAAACGTTGCAGATAAAAAAACCTTTAAACTGCATGCTTTGTCCGCAGTCGTGATGGGGCTTTGTGCCAATGGTCAGGCATATGCACAAACAGAGAACAACAAAACGGACAAATCAGAGCAGATGCCGGTTGTCGTTGTTATCGGTGAGAAAACAGAAAGAACGATTTATGACACGAGTGCCAGTGTTCAGGTATATGATCAAGAAACGATCAACAGCACCCCAGGTGCAACAGAAGTTGGCGACCTTCTGCAGTTAACACCAAACCTTGTCGATTCGGGCAATGGCAACAGTTTGCCCTCTGTACGTGGTATCGACGGTTCAGGCCCGTCGGTGGGAGGCTTGGCTTCCTTTGCCGGCACGACGACTCGTTTAAACTTGTCAATTGATGGCCGCTCACTCAACTATGCAGAAATTGCTTTTGGTCCTCGCTCCCTTTGGGACATGAAGCAAGTGGAAGTTTATCTGGGGCCACAAAGTTACATCCAAGGCAGCAACGCTTCTGCAGGTGCTATTGTGATGAAAACCAACGATCCTACTCACTACTTTGAAAGTGCGGTAAAGGCAGGTATGGGAGAGCGAAATTACTCGCAGACCGCAGCAATGATTTCCGCTCCGATAGTTCAAGATGAGCTCGCTTTTCGTCTCAGTTTTGATCAGCAAAAGAAAGAAAGCTATGTTGATCTCGCCGCTTATGAACCTGCTGGTAATACAAAGCAGATTGAAATGAACTCCGTCAGAGGCAAGTTGCTCTATGAGCCTTCATCGGTGGCAGGTTTTAAAACGACGTTGGGTGTTGCCTATATGGATTCACGTGCTCCACAATCTGAGAGCACAAACCTTGAGGGGCTAAACGCCTATCGAGCCGTATTTGAAACGAAATCGTTGAGTACAAGTTGGGATGTGTCATGGCAATTGAATGACCAGTTAACCTTTGAAAGCAACGTTGTTTACGCCAAATTTAGCAACGATCGCATCACTTATCCTTTGGATTTGTTTGATTTCACTACCGACGGTTCAGAGTTCCATATCGAACCGGTTTTAAAATATCTTTCTCATGATGGTCGTATCAGTGCCTTGATGGGGGCTCGTTATTACACTTCTGAGCAAGATGAGTCATTTACCAATGCGGGAGGGACGAAACCGATGGAGGGCAGCAAAGAGACACAATCGCTTTTTGCTGAAATGACGTATGCGATTACCCAATCGATCGATGTCACGCTTGCTGGTCGTTTTGAAAAACAGCAAGTGACACGTAAGGTTGATGCATTCAACATTGACTATGATGAAACGCTAGGTGTCTTCTTACCGAAGTTTGATATAGCGTATAAGCCTGCCGCGGACCAAACCATTGGTTTTAAAGTGGCAAAAGGCTACAACGCTGGCGGTGCTGGCTTAGGTTTCAAATTGTTTCAACGTGGACTTCATCCGTACGAGTTTGACGAAGAGCTCTTGTGGAACTACGAGCTCTACACTCGTCACAGCCTAGGCCATTCTCTAGAGCTATTGTCGAATGTCTTCTATAACGATTTTGATGGCATGCAGATGACTCAACAGCGAGCAAATGGCGATATGTTTGTTACCAATTTGGACGAGGCAAAAACCTATGGTGCTGAATTGGGGACACGTTGGTATCCGACAAACGCGCTTGAACTCTTCGCTAATCTGGGTTTGTTGAAGACGGAGTACAAAGAAGTTAATGGCACTTCGAGGGAGCTTGCACGAGCTCCAAGTATGACAGGTAATGTTGGTGCACTCTACAGCTTCTTTGATGGCTTTGAAGTGAGTGCCAATGCTGCTTACACGGGTGATTACTACTCCGACAGAAGCAACACAAAAATTGCCATGATTGATGCATATTGGGTTGCCAACGCTCAATTGGCCTATGTCTTTGAACACGGCCGTGCTGCATTGTTTGCAACTAACTTGTTTGATTCGGATAAGACAACGCATTACCCGTTTGAAAACAACGTCGTTGATCAGCTAAAACAGCAGCCTCGTATGATCGGTGCTTCGTTACAGTTGAACTTCTAACTCGTTTAGTATGTAAAAGCAAAACGCCTCTGATTTGCATCAGAGGCGTTTTTATTGAAGTGTGACTAAAGTTCGATGGTTCCTTTGATATCGGCAATCATTTTTTCAGTGGCAGAGACCCCCGAGATTGAGAGATACCAAGCATCGAGGTCGAGTAAGGTGATGCGCTGGTTTTTGTACGCGTTGGTGGACTTGACCAAGTCATTGTCAAGGTAGGGCATATCGACGTCATTAATCTTGCCGGAAAGTTTGTCTGCATCGATGACAAGCAGCGTACTTGGATTTGTCTTGCTGATGAATTCGTAGGAAATAACATCGCCATGGCTATTGTTTTTCAGATTCGATGCGCTTTCTTTAAAACCAAAATCTTCATAAATAGCAGAGAAGCGTGACTGAGAGCCAAAAGTCGTCACCTTGTTGCTTGATGCCATAATGGTCAGTGCGTCCACTTGCTTCTGCTGGTTATGGTGTTTTATGGTGTCGAACTCTTGACTCAACTGGTTTATTTTTTGTTCTACTTTGTTCTCTGAGTTGAAAATTTTGCCCAGGTTACGCCATTGATTCTGAGTGCTTTCCCAATACCCTTGATTCATGTCCGTTGTGAAAACAACGGTAGGAGCAATTTCGGATAGCTCTTTGTATTTCGGCGCCGCACGTGGACCGATCACAATCAAATCCGGTTTCTGTGAGTATATTGCTTCAAAATCAGGCTCAAACAGGCTGCCTGCCGAGACGTACTTACTGTCCTGAAACTTATCGAGATATTTGGGCATAATAGGCGCTTTGGCCACGGCGACAGGTTCCACACCCAAATAGGCGAGCGCATCGAGAGCGCCGTGCCCAATCACCACGACACGTTGAGGTGATTCAGAGACAGTTGTTGTTCCCATATAGTGCTCAATGACAACATCTTTTGCCCATGCACCGTTTGCGAGTAGTACGCTAATCAGCATTACACTTTGTTTAATTTTCACGTGGTTCATCCTAGTCAAACGTGGTTTATACCATTTGTTGTCTTGTGCCTTTATTTGCAGTTAAGAGTCACAAGAGTTTAGATTTGGTTGCATATTATATACAAATGATTACTATTATCATTATTATTTTCACGCTTGATCATCATTCTCTATAAGAGTTAGCGTGAGAACTCAACTGTTCAGTATTCTCGAGTTCATTATTGGATGAACCGGGTTGGCGATATTTTTAGTCATTGGTTTAAGTGAAAATGGAAGAAAAAAAAACAACGGTGGAACGGATAACTCCGATGCGTTTGGAGTTTGTTCGTAAGGCGTGGATTTGCAAAAATTTACTGAGAGTGACACTCACCGGGATAGATTTGAAAGGGTTTCCTGACGATCAAAATGGGTCGCACATCAAGGTGTTTTTCCCCAATCAACAGAGTGGTATTCTTCAATTGCCAGTGCGTCATGGTGAAGAAATTATCTGGCCTGAACATAAACCTGTGGCACGGGCCTATTCCGTGAGGCAGTACCGAAAAGCTGATAATGAGCTTGATATTGATTTTGTCACGCACGGCGCCGCTACCCCTGGTGGTGGCTGGGCACTGAAAGCAACCCTAGGTTCGACTATCGGATTAATCGGCCCGAGTGGGCCTGAACCACTATTAGCACCAGCCGATTGGCACGTTTTGGCTGGCGATCTCTCAGCGGTTCCTGCAATAAGTGCAATCCTAGAGAAACTCCCCTCTGATTCCATTGGATATGTCTATCTTGAAGTAGACGACGAAGCGGATATACACCCCATTCAAGCCCCTGTAGGCATGGAGATTACTTGGTTTGTTCGTCAGGTTGATGCAGAAAAACCAGTGTTGGCAAGTGCGATTGAAGCACTCTCGAATCGGCCGAAGTTAGGTACGCTTTCTGTGTTTGTTGCAGGCGAAAATGAAAGTGTTATCGCATGTCGCAAGATACTTAAGAATCAATTCAAATTAGAAAAGAAAGCCATTTATGCCATACCTTATTGGAAAAGGGGCAAAACAGAAGAAGCCTACCACGCAGAGCGCCATGAAGTGATGGATAGTGAGTACTAATCGTCGAAAACGAAAACCCGACACACATTGCCGGGTTTTCCTGTTCTGCGTTAGCTAACTAGGGCTTAGCGAAGGATCATTTGCTCACGACCAGGGCCAACAGAGACCATAGTCACTGGAACGCCCATCAGTTCTTCAATGCGCAACACATATCGCTGAGCGGCTTGAGGCAGATCTTCAAAACGACGGCAGGCGGTGATGTCTTCGCTCCAGCTTGGCATTTTCTCGTAAACTGGTGCTAATGCTGCGGTTTGAGGCCAAATTGGGTTCTCACTGTGATCGCCTTGGTAAGCCACACAGATTTTCAGATCGTCAAGGCCAGTCAAACAATCCAGTTTGGTTAGAGCGATCTCGGTTGCCGCTTGTAGCTCAACCCCATTTTGGGTGGCTACGGCATCAAAGTAGCCCATATCGCGAGGGCGACCGGTTGTTGCACCGAACTCGTTCGCTGCTTCACGGAAGGCGTCTTGTTCTTCCATTGCTGTGATCAGCGTACCAGTGCCCACCGATGAGCTGAAGGCTTTAGCGACAGCGATAACGCGCTCTGGGCGAAGGGCTGGTAAACCACTGCCAATGCCTGCGTACGCAGAAACCACGTTGGAAGAGGTTGTCCAAGGGTATTCACCATAGACGAGATCACGGCCAGCACCCAGTTGCGCTTCAAAAAGTAGGTTTTGCTTTTCTACTTGCAGTGCTTTTAAAGGAACAGACACGTTGCAAATCGCATCACGCCAAGGGGCAGATACCTCAAGTAGCCAATCGGCCATCTCTTGCGCCGTTTGTTCAAACTTGAACTCAGGGTAGAGTGCGCGCAGTTGTGGCAGTTTCCAATCCAACATAAATTGCAGACGCTCGACTAAGACTTCAGGTTGTTTTAGCCAGCCTAGCAGAATGCCTTTTTTCATCACGCGATCACCGTAAGCAGGAGCAATACCTTGGCGAGTGGAACCGTAAGCCTTGTCGCCTAGGCGCTGTTCTTCTAGGGTATCTTCTAGTGCGTGAAGCGGTAGACACAGCGTTGCACGATCAGAAATACACAGATTCACTTTCACGCCAGATTGTTCAACTTCCGCAAGTTCCTGAGAAAGCAGAGCTGGGCTAATTACCATGCCAGGGCCAAGCACCGCGAGGCAACCTGGGTTGAAGACACCACTAGGCAGTTGATGAAGTTTGAATGTACCAAAATGGTTCACCACGGTATGACCTGCGTTGTTTCCTCCTTGGAAACGTACGCTAGCCGCTGCGTTTTCTGCTAGAAAATCAACGATGCGGCCTTTGCCTTCATCACCCCAGTTTGCACCCACAACAACGATAGACGTCATGACAATTCCTCCGAAATAAGACCAAAGCATCTTAGGGTGATAGTCTTAATAAGAGAAATTAATTATACTCATCAAGTCAATAAGAAACTCATATGGAGTCTGCGGTGTTGGATCTGAATTGGTTGAAGACGTTTATTACCTTGGCGGAAGTGAAACATTTTGGCAAAACCGCCAACGAGCTGCACATGACACAACCCAACGTCAGCCTGCATATCAAACAGCTAGAGCAGACAACCAAAGCCAAATTGATCGAACGAAACCCGGTTCAGTTAACGCCGGCGGGGCGTCGATTGTTAAAGTCTGCTAAGTTGATGCTCAATGAACTGCAAATTTGCCAATCCGATCTCAATGCCATTAATGAATTAACACAAGGGACGCTCTCGATTGCAGCCAGTGACATTGTTTCGCGTTTGCTGCTGATTGAACCTTTTCAACGCTTCAAAAATGACTATCCGGGTATCGATTTGGCTTTGTTCAATACCACCTCTTCTCAAGCTGTCGAATTGGTCAAAAGCGCCCGCGCTGATATTGGTTTTGTGATCGCACAAAAAGAGAGTCAACCACTGCACTTCACGCCTTTGACTCAGATTAAATGGTGTGCATTTGGTGATGATTTATTGGAGAAAGAGTGGGAGGCGCAAGACAAGCCGACACTCATCTTGCTCGGGCACGATACTCGTACTCGGGAGCTGATTGATGCCTCTTTGCCGAAATTGAATCTGCCTCGTTTTCGAGTGATGGAAGTGGGGAGCGTCGAAGCGCAAATCGATTGGGCGGAGGCTGGGTTTGGCACCGCGATTGTGCCGGATTTTTCTTTGCATACCAAAACCACGTTAAGCAGGAAAGTCACGCATTTGGAGGATTTTCCTGCAACCGATTTTGGCTATATTGTTCGACAAAACCAAGTTCTGTCGAAAGCGGCGAAGCAATTACTTGGGTGGGTTGAAGAGTATGCACAATCGACCGATTGGCATTAACGCGAGACTTCTTCGAACTCACCATCGATGACTCGATGCTGCTGTCCGTGATCGTATTGTGTGCGTTGTGCTTGCGCTTGTTGTGCGGCTTGTTTTAGCTGCTTTTCGATTCTTTTACCAGTGATCAGCGCGACGATGGTCAACGGAATTGCCAAGAGCAAGCTGAACATAAGCGTGAACAGAGCGATAATCGCAGTCAATGCAGTCATAATAATGCGGTTCATAAATATTGCCTCTTTGGTGGTTCTATGGAGTCATACTGCGGTGGTGAAGATGAACGAAATATGAATATGATTCAAAAAGTACAAAGCGCTGACATTTGACCAAGTTGCTTGGTGGATGAAGAAAGCCGATGTGTGCTTCGACGGTCACAAGGTAAGATAAATACAACGATATGATGGTTAAAAGGCGCCTGTATCAGGGGGTACAGGCGCAATGGGGGAGAGATTATTATTGTCGTTATAAGAGAACAAATATTTGAACCAGCGGCTTTGCCGTAGGTAAACAAACCCGCTGGTGGTTTCGTTATCAAGGTGTCGTTAGTTGTGGAGCAAGCTAATTACACACGAGGGAAAGTTTGATAACGAACGCCCATCATTTGTTCCATACAGTGAACAACTTGGCAGCTATAGCCAAACTCGTTGTCATACCATATATACAGCACTGCGCGGTTATCTTGTGCAATCGTCGCTTGACCATCCACAACACCCGCATGACGTGAGCCGACCAGATCGCTAGAAACAATCTCTGTCGAATCGGTATAGTCAATTTGTGCAGAGAGTGGTGACGCCAGCGCCATTTCACGCAGATACTCGTTAAGTTCTTCTTTTGTCGTACCTTTTTCAAGGTTGAGATTAGCGACTGCCATCGACACGTTCGGGGTTGGAACGCGAATCGCATTGCCAGTTAAACGCCCAGCCAGTTCAGGCAGTGCCTTCGCTACTGCTTTGGCTGCACCCGTTGAGGTCAATACCATGTTCAGTGCAGCGCCTCGACCACGACGTTCGCCCTTGTGGAAGTTGTCGATCAAGTTTTGATCGTTAGTGTAAGAGTGCACTGTTTCGATGTGACCTGAGATGACGCCATATTTGTCGTTAATCACTTTCAGCACCGGTGTGATGGCGTTGGTGGTACAACTTGCGGCAGAGATGATGGTGTCGTCTGACTTAATTACATCTTCGTTCACACCAAATACCACGTTTTTGATATCGCCTTTACCTGGCGCGGTCAGTAGGACTTTTGCGGCGCCTTGGCATTGCAAATGTTGGCCTAAGCCTTCTGCATCACGCCACACGCCAGTATTGTCGACCACTAAGGCGTTTTGAATGCCATATGCGGTGTAGTCGACCTCTTCAGGTTTGTTCGCATAAATGATCTGAACGAAATTGCCGTTGATCACCAATGCGCTGTTTTCTTCATCAATGACGATACTGCCGTTGAATTGGCCGTGTACAGAGTCGCGACGAAGCAAGCTTGCGCGTTTTTGCAAATCACCATATCGTCCACCACGGACAACAATGGCCTTCAGTTTTAACGGGTAACCTGGGCCACTCTTTTCAATAAGAAGGCGGGTTAATAGACGGCCAATTCGGCCAAAACCGTACAACACAACATCTCGTGATGCGAGTGAAGAACCTGCATCTAATGCGCCAATTAATGCGGTTTGTAAGTAGTCATCCAGTGCAGACGTATCGTCGTGGCTTTCCCAATATTGATGAGCAAGTTGGCCAACATCAACACGGCAAGCAGAAATGCTCATGTCACATACTTTTTCGATGATAGGTAGTGTTTGCTCAAGAGAAAGAGGAGTGCCAGTGTAGTGTCGAGCGACACGGTGAGTTTTGAGAATGTCGATGGTGGTTGCATTAATCAGGGTTTTACCAAAAAGAATGATTTCGACACCTTTTTGGCGGTACAGCTTGCCGATGAGTGGAGTGATGGATTCCGCAATCGTTTGGCTGGTTTGCCAGTCTTGGAGATATTTCTCTGGACTCATGTTTGTATTAGACCTTTCACGTTTTTGGGGCTGACCTTACTTTCTGAATGTAGGGGGAACAGAAAGTAGGGATAAGGGTTGTAATAGTCTTGTAATATTTATGTGGCGGGATTTTACAGTTCAAGTCGTTATTCTGCTAGGAAAAATAAAGTCAGTGAAAAATACTTTAAAGTGGGAAAATTGTTGGCATTGATAGGTTTTTTGATGTCCAAAGACCTATTGACTTTTTTATTTTTGCGAACTTATTTTGTGCGAATAATGTTTATTAGCACTCTATAAATGAAAATAGATCATCGATTTGCGCTTTAAATTTGGAATTCGTCACGTTTAAAACTCAAAACGTAAACGAAATTCCTAAACTAAAGAGATCCACTTCCCCTATCGCTTGGTCGGGCGGCAATTGTGGTTGTGTAAAGTGGCCGCTAATCACACTTTTAGGGCTTTGTATGTAAAGCCATTCGCCATAAAGACTCAAATTAGGTAACAGTGAGTATTTCAAGCCCACGCTGTATGTTTCGTTTTCGACGGATTTTCTCCTTTGACTGTACGTGACGTAGGGAGTGATATCGTTCCATTGGTAGTTGAGGCTGACATACCAATGGGCGTGATAGCGATTACTGGTCAGCAACTCAGCAATAAATTGCCATTGCTGCCAGTTGTATATTGTGCCCAAACTGAACAAGGTTAACGATTGTTCCCCTCCGGGAATAATGGTGGTTGCAGCATATGTTTGTTCAAATATCGTGTGTATGAGCGCTGCACGAACAAGATTCTCATCAAAGTCGATTTCGGTGGTGATGCCATAAGAAATATCGGTATCGATGGTCAGGGGTTGTCCATATAAGGAGTAATCGTCGCTGCTCGATTTGGCAACAAAAGTAGCGAATCGCACTGGAATATCAGAGGTTATCCACTTCTGTACATCGAGAGAAAGCCCATCGTAGTTTGAAATACCTAACACGCTTTCATAGACATCGATGGGAGGTCGCAGCCATGGGTAGGCTTGTGAGACAAATAAGTACTCAGACATAAGAAAAAGTGGAATTCTCTGACGGCCTACTTTTGTGCTCCAATCATCCCAGCGATATTCGACAAAAGCCCATGCGAGCGCAGGATCTGAAAACTCATCGTGCGGTTGTTTGACGACTTGTAGTGATGCTCGCCAGTTTTCGTTCATTGACCAATCCAATTGCAAACCGAGGGTTGTTTCACAGTCGTAACACCATTCTTCGGTGAACTCTTTTTGTTGGATGATAGGGATAGATTGGTTAGATTTGCTTGCCGATGCTGAGCCAAAACCACTAAGCGAAAGTGTGTCTGATAGTGCCCACTCTCCATATGTGGGGGGGCAGAGTATTAACAGGGGTAAAATAAATTTAAGCCTCATTTATTCTTCCTCGATAGTGAATTGATAGAGCACATGCACGTCACTGGGTACCTCATTCGCTGGAAAATAAGCAATACCTGAAGGTGTAATGGCTAGCCATTCCATTACCTCTTTAATGCTTTGTTCGGAGAGCTGAAAAGGTTGTTTTGTGCGTCCTGAAAAGGTTTGCTTTGCCCAAATAGCGGCCATTTGGGAAGGGTTTTTGTTGAGTAAGTGCTGGTAAAACAAATGACGATTCTCTGAATCGGAAGGCAGATCAACTAACTCAATTGGAGTGCCTTCGATTTGAGTCATTTTTCCTCTATAGATCATCTTAACTTGACTGGTGCTTAGTGTAGGTATCTGTTTATTTAGTGAAAAAATGACAAACTGTTCACTTGCTCTGACACTGTGTGGAAAGAGCATAATAAGCACAATTATTAAAGCCAAGCGACGAAATTTAGGCATTAACCTCTCACTGTTAAACTCGTTATCTGCGACGTCAAAGAAGTTTTGTTTGGTTGTTATGAAATTGGTCTAGTATTAAGGATAGGCTAGGTCCCGATGCTTGCAAGGACGAAATAACATGATGAAATTCTCTATAAAAACTCGTCTCGCCCTGCTTTCACTATTACCCGCTATTTTTATCACGGGTTTTACGGTGCAGGAGTTAGTGAATAATCGACGTCAATTGGAGTCTCTTGATAAAACCATCAGCCGTATTCACATTCAAAATGGGATTACGGAGACCGCATTCAAAATCTACCAAGGTGTTGAAGGGGACATGCATTATCTGGACGAGCTCTCGAGCAGTGATTCCTTTAACCAGTTTATGGCCTCTTTGTCGCAAACCCCCGAGTTGGCGAGTTTACAGACAGAGTTGATCGAATCGCTTTCAGAGATAAAAAGCCAACCTAACGCGGAAAAGCTGATCTCCGCAGAATGGGGCTTTGATGTTCTGCAAGAGATTCTGGAGCAAGTACATAACGAACATACCCATCTTTACTCCGATCGTGCCGATACCACCGAAATGTTGATATCTCAGCTAATCTCTCTCTCTTTTTGGGCGCAGAAAGAGGCATTACTAACCTACAAACGTCAACATGATGACAGCAACCCTTTTGATTCAGGGGCGTTTTATCAAGCAATTGTTCGCCAGCAGCAAGCTCTGGAACGTTTTCTTGATACGGGAGCTAGTCACCTGCAAGTGGAAAAGTTATTAGAGTTTTTCTCTTCAGAGCGGTATCAATCGAGCGTGCAAGAGCGTGATGCGATTGCTGCAGGTAAACTTTCCAAAGAAGATCTTAGTGTCTATAACGTCGAGCTGAACTACCGTTTGCAAACGCTACTGCTACTGATCAACAGTTTTTCCATTCAGGCGGAAGCGGAGCTTAAAAAAGAAATCGAACGCCAACAGTGGTACTTCACTGCGATGACGGGAGCGGTGTTTGCGGTGCTGTTTTTTCTATTCACTTTGGGCACATCAACTTGGTTGAGAGTGTATAGCAAACTCAATGCGATACTAAGTGCGCTTCAAGGGTTAACCAAAGATGACGAGTTTAACCAACACTCCCGCATTGTGACGGATGGTAATGATGAGTTTACACTCTTTGCTAAGCAGATTAATCAAATCATTGAAGAAAAGCAGCAGCAGATGCTGGAAATTATTCATGCGAAAGAGTCGGCCATTTCTGCAAATCGAGCCAAATCGGTATTTTTGGCCAACATGTCTCATGAAATACGCACACCGCTCAATGGCATCATAGGTATGACGGAGATCTTATCTCAGAGCGATTTAACCGTGCCACAAAAAGAGATTTTGGGCGATATCGATACCTCTTCTCAATCGCTATTGATTCTATTGAACGATATTCTTGATCTCTCAAAAATTGAGTCGGGAAATTTGAACATTTCTCTCCAAGAGTCAGATATTCGTGAAACAGCGTACCAAGCGATGACGCTGTTTCAATCCAAAGCGACCAGCAAGAATATTGAGTTGCACATCACGTTAGGTGAAGACATCCCCGCTAAAGTGATGGCCGACGATCATCGGATAAAGCAAGTGCTCACTAATCTGATTGGCAACGCGATCAAATTTACTAAAGAAGGCTATATTTCGACGTTTGCCAATTTCCAAGCAGATGAATCGGGCCGTCACGGGCATCTAACGTTCAAAGTGACAGATACGGGAATTGGTATTGAGCAAGAGAAGCTGGAAACCATTTTTGAGCCGTTTACTCAGGAAGACGACAGTATCACAAGGCAATTTGGTGGTACTGGGCTGGGACTGGCCATTTGTCGACAACTTGTTGCCATGATGGGCGGGGAATTAACCGCTACATCAACCAAAGGGTTAGGCAGTTGTTTCTCGTTCACCATCCCAGTCGAGAGATTAGCAGGGGAAGTTTGGCGCTCTGAAGTAATAAGAAAGGGCCTGTTGATTGCACAAAACTATGGCTACACCAGTCAACTAGTGAACGAATGTCGATTAGCGGGAATTGAGCTTACGATGGCCGAAGATGTTGAACAAATCAGCATGCTGAACAAAGACTTTGATGTGGTTTTCTACTGTCACAGTTTGCATCAGAATGCATCGAATGATTTGGAGGTGTTGGAGCAGAGTTTATCCCTGCAACGCGTGATTGTTTGTCAACACCACTTGTTTGTTAGCCATGTTAATACTGAGCGAGTACATGCCGTTCTCACCCAACCTTTTTTAGGGCAACGTTTCAAAGCGAGCATTGAAGCGTTAGAACAGAAAAATAGGCAGAGTAATAGGGCGTCTGAAAGTGTGTTCCCAAGGCAAACAGCGCGAGTCGTTCAAGGTTATGGTCGTAATCATCGACGTATACTCATCGCAGAAGACAACCTAATGAATCAGAAGATTGCTAGCTTCTTCCTCGAAAAAGCGGGCTTCGACTATTTAATTACCAGCAATGGACAGGAGGCATTGGATGCCATTACTCAAGGTGGTAAGTTTGATGCAGTTTTAATGGACTGCATGATGCCCGTGATGGATGGCATTACCGCCACCAGAGAAATTCGACGTTGGGAAAATGAGCAGGGTAGTGGAAAGACACCGATTATTGCGCTAACCGCTAGCGTGCTTGAAGAAGATATTCAAAGTTGTTTTGAAGCGGGTATGGATGCCTATTTACCCAAACCTTATAAATCCAACCAGCTTTACGACTTGTTCAGTGAGTTGAAAATCGCTTAGTTAATATCTGTTTGCCGCGTCACTTGCATGTAGTGTAGATGAAGTGTGTCGAGCTGATCTGCTATGAAGACAAAAACAACCGAGAAAAGAATCTCGGTTGTTTGTGGTTATTGGTTGTTTAAGATTTCGATGTGCTATTTTCACTCGTACTTAACTCGGTGAGCTGATGAATTACAGAGCGATAAGTTAACCAAGCGGCAACTCCGGCTAATAGATTACCCACAGCAGCCCCTATCAGCAGTCCTTGAATACCACCAATTATTGAACCCATCCACAATGCTGGCAAGAAAAAGGCAAACAAACGTAAAGCAGAAATGCGTAGCGCAGTGTACGCACGTCCTAATGCGTTACAGATCGAAACCATCAACATACAAATGCCCAATCCACCCAAACTAATGGGAACAATCAATAAGTGCATGTGCAAAATTTGCTCAACGGCTTGCTCGCTGGTCATCAAGGCAGATAAGGCGCCAGCTGCGAACATACTCATGATCGCGAGAAGTGTTTGAAACACTATAATGAAACGGCAAGCAATGGAAACGAGCATTCGAATATCCGTAAAGTTTTTTGCTCCTAACAGTCTTCCTATCATGGGAGGCATTGACATGGTTAGAGCCAGTACCGAAACAAGGGTAAAGAACTCAAAACGTGAGCCCAACGCCCAAGAGGCAACCGCTGCCGTACCAAAGCCAGCAATCAGCTTGGTGGCAAGCATCGATGACAGAGGGGGCAACAACTGACTGATCATCGCAGGCCCCATAATGTGCCCAATCGCTTTGACACTTTCAGCTACATCTAGTCCTTCTTTGTCGAAGCTAACCCACGAATGGCGGTGCACTTTGGGTGCGACAATCACGATGCCAAACCCGAAGGCGACGATTGTTGCAATAGCTGCGCCATTAATGCCTAAATCAAAGGTGAAAATGAAGAGTGGGTCGAGCAGCAAGTTGAGTCCACTGGTTAGCATCATCATGGTACCCGGTAACATAGTGTTTCCGTTTGAACGACAGATACTGTAGAAAAAGTAGAGCATCGCGCCTACCCAAGCGCTGACTAGCCAATAAGGCCAGTAGCTATCAATTACTGCATAAACGGATTCGGGTGCGCCAAGCAGAGACAAAATCAGATGTCGACTCAACCAAATCAGCAAGCAGACCAAGGACACACCGATTGCGCCTATGACGAGAATCAGTCCAGCGAGTTGACGGGCATATTGTTCGTTTTGTGCACCTAGCGCTTTGGATATCACCGCTGTCGTTGCAATACCAAGCCCGACTTGAATACCAATGATTACCATCTGCAGAGGTAAAGTAAAACCTTGAGCAGCAAGCGGAAGTATACCAAGTTGGCCGATGAAGGCACTGTCAACCAACTGAAAACTCATCAGTGACAGTACCCCAAATAGCATTGGCCAAGTCATTGAGAAAAGTTGGCGTGCTAATGGAGAAAAGGAGTTTGTCATAGCGTATTAGTATTGTGGAAACTGCTGGTAGTCTATCGTAATAAAAATTAATAACCTAATAGTTAGGAATGGTAATGTCTTTTCATCTGGTAGAGAAAAGAGTGATAACAAAAAGCCTCGCATGGCGAGGCTTTGAAACTTGGCAAATGTGTCATCGAAATTATTTTTTGCCACTTGTTTGTTTGTCTTCTTCCGTTAGTTCACGGATACGGCGGCTGATGTCACGACGAGCTTTAGAAATTTCTGCGCTCTTGATAATGTGGTCATCAACGCGATCTTCGTAATCTGCTTTCATGTTTTTGATGATGGTCATGATCTCATCTTGAGACATGTTTGGCTTAATGTAGTCCAATAGGTTTTCAAGCAGTTCAACACGTTTACGGTTGTCGCGAACTTTCTTTTCGTTGTCTAGTAGTTCGCGTTGTAGTTTGTTCTTACGGCGTGCCTGAGCAACAATTTCAAATACGGTATTCATAGGTCCCTTACCTTCAATAAAAGTGAATGATAACTCTCAAAAATGACTTCAAGATGTGTATTTCACTGCTGTTAGAAACATCTTGAAGTGACTTTTACCAACCACGCTGAGATTAAAGCACATCACACATATTCATAACAGTCTTTAGATCAATCGATTGTCTGTCTGGTTAAGAAAAATACACTTCCCAGCGATGCAATTGTGTTTGTGTACCATAACAAGATATTATCAGCACCATGAACGAAATCTCTCTCAAAGACAGTAGCATGAAGTCCGATGGTTCCGATCTTGATTCACCAAATAGTGAGAATCAAGAGCCAGCAAAGTGTTCCAAAACCAGCTTAAAGCTCAAGTCCGCTTATATAGATGAAAGAGTGAAAATGGAAACCGTTGAGGTTGAACTAAACCGTTCAAAGATCGTCTTCATGGACGAAAACGGAAAATTGACCAAATTCACTCTCATTTCAGAACACTAACCTTTTGTCTCATCTGGATAGAAACATGCTAAGGTGAAGCAAAGAAACGAATAAAAAGGAGAAGCAACATGAGAACTGAGTTGACCCCCATTGAAGCCCGTGTCATTGGTTGTTTAATTGAAAAAGAAGTCACAACGCCAGACCAATATCCATTGAGCTTAAATGCACTGACCAATGCGTGTAATCAGAAGAGTAATCGCGAGCCTGTGATGTCCTTGTCGGAATCTGAGGTTCTTGATGCTGTCGACCAACTGATTTCACGTCGTCTAGTCAGTGATGAAAGTGGCTTTAATAGCCGTGTGAGCAAATATCAACATCGATTCTGCAATACGGAATTTGGTGATCTCAAGTTGTCTGCGCAAGAAAAAGGCATTGTTTGTTGTATGCTGCTGCGGGGGCCACAAACACCGGGAGAGTTGAGAACGCGCACCAATCGTTTGGCGACTTTCGCAGATGTTAAAGAAGTCGAAACCGTATTAGATAAGTTGGCGAGTGAA
The DNA here is from genome assembly GCF_021852965.1 of Vibrio floridensis. Classification (NCBI taxonomy): domain Bacteria; kingdom Pseudomonadati; phylum Pseudomonadota; class Gammaproteobacteria; order Vibrionales; family Vibrionaceae; genus Vibrio; species Vibrio floridensis. Next base: position 498,679 of record NZ_JAKGCY010000001.1, read on the forward strand.
GAGCGTGGCCAGCTTGTGGTTAAGTTATCGATTGAGCCTGGTAAACGTGAATCACGCTATATGCACCAGTTTTGTGGCGATGTCGATGTGGCCTCTTATCAATCCTCATCGCCTGTGAACATGGCGACTGCTTCTCTAAATGACGAGCGTATCGTGCATCTTGAGGAGGAAGTCGAAACCTTGAAACAAGAGTTGTCAGACCTCAAAGCACTGGTTCAATCTCTTCTATAATGACAACGTCCAAGTCGTGTCCTGATTGGTCTGTGTACTTGATCAGAACGCGCCATAATGCTTTGTACTGCGGTGTCACCAACAATTTGGAACGCCGCTTTTCTGCCCATCAGCAGGGTAAAGGGGCAAAAGCGCTACGCGGTAAAGGTCCTTTAGAGCTGGTATGGGTCTTTGCTGTTGGCGACCACAGCACTGCCTTGAAAGTCGAGCACCACATCAAATCTCTACGCAAACTAGACAAAGAGCGCTTAGTAAAAGGTGATCTGATTCTTCAAATGGATAAAATTTTGCGACATACATCAGTTGACTGAATGCAATAATGTTTCGTTTTTACTAACATTAAGAGCAATGTTAATCAAATGGATCTTATAAAATGAAACAGTGGAACAAAGTGGCTTTTTGTGTCGGTGTGGCTCTTACTTCGTGTTCGGCTTTGGCTGCAAATCATGTTGCAGATGGGCGCAGTAATGGTATGGGCAACACGGGCGTTTCGTCTGCAGACTATCTGAGCGCTGCCTTCTTCAACCCAGCATTAGTTGCAAACTATAAAAATGAAGACGACTTCGCACTGCTATTACCAGCGATTGGCGTTAATGTGCGAGACAGCGATGAAAGCTTGCAAACGATATCCGATTTGCAGGATTCCATTGATGAGTTCGAATCTGTAATGACTCCTAGTCAAGAAAACATTGATGAGTTGAACCAGTACTTAGATGATTTGCAAGGCAACTCTCCATTAACCGTGAGCAGCTCTTTAGGCTTAGCATTGGCTATTCCAACCAAGTGGGTATCGGCAAATCTGTTTGCTAGAGGTTATGTCGAAGTGATTGCTGCACCCGATGTCGCGGATTATAAAGGAGATACGGCGCAAAACGTTGAAGACCGTTTCAATGAGACCGAAGTTGCGGTAGCTGCGTTTGGGTATACGGAGTTTGGCTTAGCGCTGGCAAGAGAGTTTGTTTTATATGAAGAGCGCGTTTCTTTTGGTGTAACACCGAAGATTCAACAGCTCACAACTTACTACATGAAACCAACGGTAAAGGACTTTGATGTTGAAGATTACGATCAAAGTGAAAACTCACAAAGTGCCTTTAACTTGGATCTCGGTGCCGTTTGGTACAAAAACAATTTTCAAGTTGGCCTAGCGGTCAAAGACCTACTAAGTCAAGAAATCGATTTAAATGATACCATGGGTGTTAAAAGAGACGTTTATGAACTGAACACTCAAGTGTCAGCTGGCGTTTCCTACCATTCCGAGTTTGTGACGGTTGCATTCGATGCGGATTTAACAAAGCAAGAACGTTTCAAATCGCTCAATGATGAAACACAATTTGTTCGTGTCGGTGTTGAAGGTAACGCATGGGGTTGGGCTCAACTACGAGCAGGTTATGAAATTGATTTGGAAGACACGGTAGAAAATGCGTTTACAGCAGGTATTGGTATCAGCCCATTCGATGTGGTGAGCTTAGATATTGCGGGCAATTATGCTGGAGATAATCAGTTTGGCGTTTCGGGCAACTTAGCGTTTACTTTTTAATCTCGGGTTTAGTGACGTATCAATGTATTAAAGCCGCCGATCTCGGCGGTTTTGTTTATTTTTAATCACCCAAAAGAAAGCGACGCTTCAAAAGCAATTGATGTGGAATCAGGTGAAGATTCACGGTACTCTTTACCACAGTCAGGCTTAATGTTTGTTAAAAGAAAAACAAAAAGATAATTAAATGAAGAAGATAACACTCAGTTGTTTGCTAGCTACCGCCAGTTTTAATGTGAACTGTCATACATCAGAAGTGCTCAATGGTTATTGGGCCTATCAAGAGTTTTTAGAAAAATTTCCTCGCCAAGGCACGTTGACCGAAGCGTTGTCTGAAGTCGTTCGACATGCCCCTGTCCCTTTGCAGCGCGGGCAGTCAGCACCTATCAAGATTTCTGTGGTCTTGCCCGGCCAACAAATATCGGATTATTGGGTAAGAACGCTTTCTGCATTTGAGCATCGTATGGATGAGCTTCAGATTAGTTATCAAATTAATCAAGTGTTTACTAGACCAAATGCCGATATCAAGCAACAAAGCGTGTCACTGATGGAGGCACTAAAAAGTAAATCGGATTACCTTATTTTTACGCTAGACACCACCCGCCATCGCAAGTTTATTGAGCACGTGCTCGATTCGTCGGAAACCAAGTTGATTCTGCAAAACATCACCACACCAGTACAGGCATGGGAGAAGAGGCAGCCTTTCCTTTACGTTGGCTTCGACCATGCAGAAGGGAGTATTGCACTAGCGAGTAAGTTTAAAGAGCTTTACCCCCAAGGAGCGAGTTACTCTGTGCTTTATTATTCAGAAGGTTATGTCAGCGATGCTCGTGGAGACACGTTTATTCATCAAATGAACCACAGTAATCGCTTTGAATTAAAGAGCTCTTTTTATACCAAAGCGACCAAAGAATCAGGTTATCAATCGGCAAAAACGAGCTTGGCACGCTATCCTGACATCGACTTTATTTACGCTTGTTCAACGGATGTTGCTTTAGGGGCAATGGATGCTTTGAAAGAGATGGGGCGAAGTAACATTGTCATTAATGGTTGGGGGGGAGGTTCTGCTGAGCTCGAGGCAATTGAAGCGGGAGAGCTCGATCTGACGGTTATGCGCATGAACGATGACACTGGTATAGCGATGGCTGAAGCCATCAAATGGGATTTGGAAGGTAAGCCAGTCCCTACTGTGTTTTCGGGTGATTTTGAGGTCGTGACCAAAAACGACTCTCTGGAACGAATAGAAAATCTCAAGAAACGTGCTTTTAGATACTCCGACCTACCACAATGACAGACAAAATATCACGTAAACATCACTCGCTCGCCACTTTAATAACTCGTATCATTTTTTTGGTACTAGGGTTTATTGCGATTGGTATCTTTGTTCAAAGTTACTATTTTAGTAGCCGGATCATCAAACAAGAAGTGCGGTTGACACAACAGCAAACTTCCGCCTTAGTGAAGAGTTTGCTCAATAACCATCTTTCCATTTTGCAGATTCACCACGATAGCAACTCCAAAAATGAGTCGATTAGGTCTTTTTTTGTAGATGGTGACGAAGAGGAACTGGAATATTACTTTTTAAGTATGGATCAGGCGGATCCCACTCATACTCCAGAATTTCGCTTCCTAACGACGACAAAAGGGCTGCTGTGGGACGATGGTAATGCTCATTTTTATGGTGTAAACGAAACACTCCTGCACAAAATGTCCCAAAGTGTGTTGTTTGGCAATAACTGGCATTTTATGTCGTTGCATACCTTAATGGGGCCAAGGAACATGCTGGTCAGGCGTTCTCCTGTTATTGCAACAGAGACGGGTGAGGTATTAGGTCAGTATTATATTTCTGTGGTGCTCGACAATAATTTCCCTTTAGTGGAAATGCTAGAATCGGGCAGTAATAGCGACAACATCGTGATGCTTTTTGGGGATAAAGTCATTGCTCACTCCTTAAGTGGTCGAGAGCCCTATGAACTGAGTGAGTTGTTGAGAATGCGTGATAAGCCGACCGCTTTTGATGACTGCCTCATCAGCCAAACCCCAATAGAAATCAATTCAACGGATACGTTATTAAGTGTTCTAGCGGTGCAAGAAAATAGTCACGTGGCTTCATTGCAGCGACAGCATTACTTAAGCCTAGCCGCATCTTTGATTCTAATGTTGTTATTGTCTCTAGTGATTCGATCTTGGATCCAAAATCGTGTAGCGAGAGCTTTGGAATCTTTGATGGCGTACAGCCGTTTTGCAGGAACGGGTGAGCAATATAAGCGTTTTGATGGCTCGGATATTTTAGAGTTTTCACATATAGGCCATACGCTAGAACATACGTTTGAGCAGTTAGAATCTCAACGACGCTCATTTCAGGATCTGTTTAATTTTGCGCTTTCTCCAATGATGGTTTGGTCGGAAAGCGGTTTGCTCATTCAAGTGAACCCAGCCGCGATGAAAGAGTTGGCGGTGGAGCATAGCACTGCGCAAGATTTCACTAATCCCTTATTTCAGTTATTTAAGTTGAAGTTGTCACCGCATCTTAAGATGGCGGCACAAGGTGCGACATTAACAGGGATTAACGTGCCCATTGGAGAAAAAGTTTTCCGTTGGAACCTCTCCCCGATTGTGGTGGAAAATGGCATTAGCGGTATCATAGTGCAAGGTCAAGACATTACGACGCTAATTGACGCAGAGAAGCAAAGTAACCTCGCACGGCGTGAAGCCGAAAATTCAGCCAAAACCCGCGCTGATTTCTTAGCCAAAATGAGTCATGAGATACGAACACCACTCAATGGGATCCTAGGTATCGCTCAGTTACTGAAACGTTCGGTTCATGATAAAGAGAGCCTAAGACAAGTCGATGTACTTTGTGACAGCGGGGAGCATCTTTTGGCCGTGCTGAATGATATTCTCGATTTTTCAAGAATTGAACAAGGCAAGCTCAACATCAAGAAGCGAAACTTCAGCTTTTCCAATACGGTGAACACCCTCGAGAATATCTATCGCCCTGTCTGTGTGGAAAAAAACGTTCAGTTTATCATCCACAACCAAATACCTCTCAACTGTCAACTCTACGGAGATCAAGTCCGTCTAAATCAGATCATGTTCAACTTGATCAGTAATGCAGTGAAGTTCACCCCTAGCGGAAAAATTGAGATCTTTTTTGAGTTAGAGCAGTTCGCGAAAACAGAGTGTGTTTTGCTGTCGATAAAAGTCAAAGATACCGGTATTGGTATCGATGAGAGTAAGCTGGACAGTATTTTTGAGCCTTTTGTCCAAGCAGATTCACTGTCTACAAGAGAATATGCGGGTAGTGGCTTGGGTTTAACCATAGTGAAAAACCTTGTTGAAATGTTGGAAGGTGACATCTCGGTTTCAAGTAAGCTTGGGAATGGGGCGACATTCTGCGTCACTCTTCCTGTTGAAAAAGGGGAGGTTCATGTTGACAATCCGCATTTCACTGAAAGATTCGAGACGCTTTTTACACAATCACCTAAAGTGCTTCTTGTGGAAGATAACCACACCAATGCTTTTATTTTAAAAGCTTTTTGCCAAAAATATCGGATGAGTGTTGAGTGGGTACAAGATGGCACGCAAGCACTAGAGATGCTTCGCGAGCACGTATTTGATTTGATCATGATGGATAATCAGCTACCCAAAATGGGAGGAATTGAAACAACACGTGAGATTCGCGAACAGTTGAAACTGGGCACCCCTATCTACGCTTGCACAGCAGATGCACAAGAAACGATTAAAAATCAGTTTTTAGCAGCTGGCGCAAATCGAGTTATTGTCAAGCCAATTAAAGAGCATGAATTGCACGAAGCACTCGTGCATTTCAAAAAGAACTTTTGGTTTGAGTCTTGACCTCCTAGGTCAAACTAAACCTGCATGAAAAGAGAGTTCAAGTAACTCTCTTTTGAGCTCTTTACTTAGCAGAACGGGCTTCTCGTATTTAATGCCCACAGACCACCCATTAGCGAGTTTACGGATACTGGCGACTTTCGCGGGATTATCCGCGGACAAAAAGCGATTTAAAGGTGTCTCTACTTTGACGATTTCACCTTTATGAAACTCCGGCTGAGCCAAGGTAATAAACCCACAGCCCGACAGGGAAAAGTCGCTCATCCTTCCTTCATACAAATTTCCATCGTGATTGAGCGTTCCTTGTAGATCAATCTTATAGCGCTCATGTTCGCGTATCGGTTTTGTTGCCAAAGCAGTAGGAAAACGTAAAAAGAGCAGAAAATCTGGCTTAGTGATCACAGATAGTACGCTGGTTTTAAAGGCGACGACGTGCCCTAGTTCCGTGTCGGCGATCCCACGTAAAATAACATCGGCGTTTTCAAGTTTTCTCAAGACGAAATCTTCTTTATCCACGACTTCAATAATCAAGTATTGAGCATGTTTCAAACCAACAAAGAAAGCAGGTAAGGTGAGAGAGTCTTGAGGCCCAAATTCAAAGGTGGCGTTTAGCCTCATCCCTGGTTTTACAAAGCGTGGGATATCCTCTTTGGTGTACGTCGCCGGCATGGTTATTCACTTTTAAAATCAACTCCCTAAACTATAAACCGCCCAGCCTAATATACAAACCGTGGTGCTGCGTAGATTGGAGATTTTGTTTGGTTTCGTGAACTATCCCGAGTGACGTGATTAGCTAAACTTTCGATTCATCCGAGGAGGAGGCGACAGCATGACTCGGAGGTTGATAGTTCAGAGAGGCATCATGTCGCAGAAATACATTACTCGCGACCAAACTGCCAGCACTCACGAGAAAAAGCGCCGCCCAAGTTATGGTGTTTGGCATCTCAGAGAAAATGGGAATAGCGAGTAATGTGGCAATCACGGGGGTGGCGCTGCCAAAAGCAGCACTTCTTTCTGCACCAAGTGTTTTTACCGCGTAGAGATAACTAAAAGCGGCGATCAGACCCGCACCCAAGCCTTGAGTGAGCAAATGCCCAATTAGGCCATTTGTCGGCCAATTGGATATGGGTGTGACAGCAAGATAACTCGGTAGCCAGCCAAATCCAATAGCGATGACAAGAGTAACCAGAGAAGCAAGCGATATCGTTGCTGATGTCAGTAGAGGATTCAGATTGGCCACTCGGGCACAAATGGTAAATACTGCCCACATCAAGCTACCAAGGAGGAAAAGTAAGTGACCTTGTGTCTCGGTAGAGTTGCCAGATGAACCTAAGTTCGGCACTACAAACAGTGCGATACCCACAAGCACTAAAGCCAGCCCCGCGATACGATGAGTGCTGAGTGGTTGCTTAAACAAGATAACGGCAATACTTGTCACAAACAGAGGAAGCGTGCCAGGGACGAGTGCGCTGCCATGTGATACAGGAACATAGTGCATCGCACTACTTGCAACCAGAAGATAGGGTAGGCCACTGCCGACAAACATCCCGAGCCAATAGCGAAGGGGGACAGCGTTCACTTCTGAGTGTGATTTCATCAACATAGGTAACAGCAATAAAGCAGGAATGAGAAATCGACAGAGCGCGATATCCGCTGGTTGCAGTAATGAGTTTGCACCACCTTTCAACGAGAGAAAGAAGCCAGACCAAAGTAATAGTGTGGTTCCGATGGCTAAGTATCCTTGCAGCATAATTTTAACTCCCAAAGGTTAGTTAATTGTTATTCACTAGGTGCTAATTGTTAACTATCTTTGAAGGTAATAATTGGCAATAATGATTCTGATTGAAGGCATATTTGCCAAAAATAATTAATTTACACTCGTGATTAAGGGAAGGTTGGCAAGCATGGATCGCGTGGATAAAAAAATATTAGAGCTGTTGCAAAAAAATGCTCACATTACAGCGGCTGAAATTGCAGATGCAGTAGGGCTTTCTCCATCACCTTGCGCCCGTCGAATTAAGCGACTCGAGCAGAATGGCGTGATTGCGGGTTACCATGCGTTGATTGCTCGGGAGCGCGTCGGTATTGCGATGACAGTATTTGTAGAGGTGAGCTTAAACAATCATCAAGTGAAATCGATCGATGACTTTGAACAGTCGATTTTAGCGATGGATGAAGTTGTGAGCTGCCACGTGGTTTCGGGCGCTTATGACTATCTGTTAGAGGTGGTTGCAAATGATCTTGTTGGTTATGAATCTTTTACTCGGCAATTACAGAGATTACAGAATGTCAAAGACATTCATACCCACTTAGCCATTCGGAAAGTAAAAAACTCACACCAAGTGCCGATTTATGGTCTGAATCAGAAATGAAAAAACGGAGCTTATCTGCTCCGTTTTAGTATTCGTCAACAGCTACGAATCTGCGAAATTTCGCAGCTTCCTGTTTGTTTATCAATTTTGAAGGAGAATGCTGCGGAATGATACTCACCACCATCGCTCCAAATGGTTTCACCAAAGATCTTACAAAGTTCGAGATCGTTGATTGAACCATACTCTTTCACGTGCCTAACTACTGAGAGAAACTTGTTTTTCGTAACGCTTTGACTATCCATGTGACTCAACCACTTGAAAACCATGTCGTTTTGCATTTTCACCAGCCAATTGTTATGTTTTATGAAAACTTATGAATAGTAAATTACTCAAAATTCGAACATAAGTAAAGCATTATTGTGATGTGTGTCGCTATTTTTAGTTTGATTGGTCGGGTTTTGTTCAGTTATTAAGGTGAAATAATCTGAGCTAGTTTGTTTGCCCAGAATAGAGTTGTGCACTCTCTAATTGTGTTGCTTCTTTCTCATAGATGTGACCAAGCAAGGTGAATTTTTGTTCTAATTTTGCGAGTTCTTGAGCGAGATCTTTTGAAGAACGGCTATACCACAACGCAGAGTTGAAATTAGCGGTGTGTTTTTGTTGTTTGCATTCATCTGCCATGGCAAACCAACTTTGGGACATCGTTTTTGCTTCTTGCTGCTTATCGACAAGCTGCTGTTTGAGCGATGTAACGGCATTAGCATATTGACGTGCGCTGCGAATTTGCTGCTCGAAATCTCGATGATAAATAGGATCGGCATGTTGCCAAAGCTGAACCAGTTCTTCAAAGGTAAACTGCTGAGAAAGCAAACGTCGTTGCTTATGAATACCTAACAGTGCGTTGTATTGTGTTGCACGAGTATTGTAGTAGGACTCGAGCTCCAATTGATAAGATTGAAGTTTTTTCCAGCCGCGCTGACTACACTGAGCGGCTTCAACGAAAGGAGCCGTCAGTATAAACATGAGCAGTGTTGTCAGTGCGCGTTTCACCATGAGCGTTAGTCATTACAGGGCTATGCTTACAGTATATGTGATTTTGTGAGAACTATTGGCGTCCGTAATTAGAGAAAAATGCCTTGAGCTGGCAGAATAGATGCACGTGGCGTGAAGATCTGAGATTCAGAGCATCGCTTATCATGCATGCAGAGAGGAATGCGTTGTTTCAATAACTCACTTGCAAAATGAACATCTCATTTGTCCTGCTGGCACAAGAGATAAAGATGGTGGTACTTATTCATGAAAAAAATCATGATCATACTGATTATTGTTTTGCTGCTGATTGGTGGTGGCGCGGGGTATTACGTCTTCTTCATGCAGAGTGAACAGGAAGAGGTCGTTAAAGCATTACCTCAGGAAGCCCCAGAGATGGCGACAAAGCCCATCATGGAGCTTTCTAAAGCTGAGCCAGAAATCGTCGAATACTACGTGATCGAGCGACGTGTCGAGGTGAGAAACAAAGCGGAATCGCAAGCGCTGATTGTTGATGCGTTATACAAAGGTGAAAAAGTGACGATCCTTGAAAAACAAGATGGTTGGGGGAGGATCACCGATTATATTGTTTACGAAGAGGGTGGTGAAGAGAGAGCCGAATGGGTTGAAATGGCCAAACTCTCAGCGGAAAAGCCTCTGATTGAAGAGATGGAACGATTGGAAATTCTGGATGGCTATTTGGTCAAATCCGATGATTTAAAAGAGCATCGAGATATTTTTCGCAAGTACACTCAGAACTTGCTAAACGACGGTACCTGCAAACCCGAGGACTTTGAGGAGCTAGGTGGTTGGGTGCGATCGGTGACGTTTCAGAATAGGGATGTCTATTTCATCTACTGCGGGGGGTTAGCCCAAGAAAACAAGATTTATCTCGATGTACAAACGGGCGAGATTTTTTATCGATAATCAACGTACCTTATTGGTCGGTCGGCTTTTATAGGGTTAACTTTTAGAACTTTTTAGTTGAGCTAAATCACATCCGGGCATACTATGCGAGAGCAGGCAAACTTGCCTGCTCTTTTTGATCTTCAGAGAAGAGTTATGCACAACAGCTTACTGCGATTATTTGCTTTACTGCTTACATTGGTGATGATGCCAGTGGAAGTGATTGCATCTATTGCAGAGAGCAATCAGCGTAATCATGCATCAAATGGTCAATTTACGGTGCTCAAACACCAAATCGACCACACGACACAAGAAACAACGAAGAGCGAAGAATCAGACTCTTCACCACTGCCAGTATCAGAATCCCACTTCAAAACAGACGCAGCAGGTATTCTCAACGCAGGTCGCTGGAATGTATCCCAGCGAGAAGAAAACGCATCCGACACAACGCCTTTGATGTTTGGCGATGGGCACGCAAGCTCAGATGCGCTACCAAACATTCATGTCAATGTTTTCTGTGCCATTGCTCGTAAAGCACTTCAGACTCAGTATCACTACGTCGCCAATCATCGTTTAGCGGGTTGGAAAGAAACCAATGCCATGTATGTGGCGCTCAATAGTCAGTTCTCGTAACTCAGTCCAACAAAAACACATTTTATTTTGACTGTATTAACTCTGTCTTTTGCGACGGAGGGGAACTCTATGACAAAAAAACATAAAGCAGCGCAGAAGTTGCTTAACCACTATTCCGCTTGGAAATACGTGGTGTTGATTACGACACTGGTTATTTTAACGTTAAGCGCCATTCCAACATGGTTTGGTGAACAGCCTTCTATCCAAATTTCTTATCAAAATAACGCCAAAGGGCAGACAACCGAGCATTACGACGTTGTACAGCTAAAAGGCTTGCTTGAGCATCAATCGGTTTCAGTCGACAAAGTGACGGAAAAAGAAGGCGTGACGACTTTAGTTTTCTCTGATGAAAATGCGCAAAGCCAAGCGAGAAAAATTTTAGACAACACTCTTGGTGATGATGCCAGCATCAGCTTTTCTTATGTTTCTGTGGCACCGCAATGGCTTTCTGATATGGGATTCAACCCTATCAAGTTGGGCCTAGACTTACGCGGTGGTGTGCAATTTTTACTTAACGTCGATGTAGATAAAGCGTTCGATGAACAACGTGATGTTTTATCGGATGAAATTCGTGCTATGTTGCGCACGGAAAAACTTCGTGGTGTTCAGGTTCGCAATACAGGCACTGCCCAACTGACCGTACAAAGCGACAACGCGGTGGCGTTGGAAAAAGTGAGCAACTATCTACGCAGCAACTATCCTAACTGGCAAGTTCGCACCCATTCCGACTCATTGGAAGTGAAACCTTCGGACGCTTATGCTGCGGAGTTTCAAACCACAACCCTCCAGCAAAACTTGAAGATCATGCGTGGTCGAATTGAAGAGCTTGGTATTACTGAAGCGTTGGTTCAACGTCAAGGCGCTCACAGCATTCGTATTGAGTTACCAGGTGTACAAGATCCAGCGCAAGCGAAGAACGTGATTGGTGCAACGGCGAGCCTAGCATTCTATTCCGTCAAATCACCAAGTGATGCCAGAAGTGGTGATGATTTGGTGCTGCAAGACGCCGATGGCCGTTCTGTCGTGCTTGAAAAGAGACCAGTGTTAACGGGTGAGCATATTGTCAATGCACGAGCGGGTGTTGACAAGATGGGCATGTCGGAAGTCAACATCTCTTTGGATCACGCTGGTGGTAAGAAGATGAGCGATTTTTCCGCCACTCACATTGGTAAGCCAATGGCTACCGTTTATCGTGAATACACCACTCAAGAAAATGGTGATATTGCTCGTAGTGAGCGCGTGATTAGCGTTGCCACCATTCAGTCACAATTAGGCAGCCAGTTCCGCATTACTGGCGCAGGCAGCATGGATGAAGCGCAACAACTTGCGTTATTGCTTCGTGCTGGTTCGTTGACTGCACCGGTTTCGATTGTTGAAGAGCGCACCATTGGCGCGTCATTGGGGGCTGAAAACATCCAAAATGGCTTTGCGGCACTTGCTCTCGGTATGGGCTTAACACTGACGTTTATGGCGCTGTGGTATCGCCGTTTAGGCTGGGTTGCAAACGTTGCACTTGTTGCAAACATGCTTTGTTTGCTTGGCCTAATCGCCCTGCTACCGGGGGCCGTATTAACCTTACCCGGGATCGCAGGTTTGGTGTTGACCGTTGGTATGGCCGTGGATACGAACGTGATTATTTTTGAGCGAATCAAAGATAAGATGCGAGAAGGGCGCAGTTTAGCGCAGGCCATTGATAGCGGCTTTGACAGCGCGTTTGCCACCATTCTCGATGCCAACATTACGACCATGATTACTGCTGTTGTGCTGTATGCCATCGGTAACGGACCGATCCAAGGTTTTGCCTTAACGTTAGGTCTAGGGCTTTTAACCAGTATGTTTACTGGAGTGTTTGCCTCTCGCGCCATGATCAATTTGGTGTGGGGTAAAGATAGTCGTCGTAATGTGAGGGTATAACCATGGTTGAATTTATGAAAAAACACATCCGCGCTATCCGCTACCTAACCAGCGTGATTTCCTTGGCGTTGATGGTGGTCTCTTTAGTGGCATTGGGCCTGCGTGGCTTAAATTTAGGTTTGGACTTTACTGGAGGGATGGTGACCGAAGTGAAGTTGGACGCGGGGTTAACCAATCACCAACTTCTGGATCAATTAAAACCCGTATTAGGTGAGTCAACAACGGTCACTAAATCGGGTGAAGAGGGGAGATGGATTATTCGTTACTCTCTTCCTGAAGGGGAAACTCAAGCACCAAACATTCAGCAAGTGTTAGATGGTGTGTCCCATCATGTCACTACCATCAGCAACAGCGTAGTCGGCTCGCAAGTTGGCCAAGATCTTGTTGATCAAGGTGGTATGGCGTTGTTGATCAGCATCTTGTGTATTCTCGGGTATCTTTGCTTCCGTTTTGAATGGCGCTTAGCGAGTGGTTCTCTACTCGCACTGCTTCACGATGTGGTGCTTGTGTTGGGTTTTTTTGCGATCACACAAATGGAGTTCAACCTAACGGTATTTGCCGCCATACTCGCTATCCTTGGTTATTCATTGAACGACTCAATTATCATTGCGGACCGGATACGAGAATTGCTGATTGCCAAACAGAATGAAACCACGGAAAACATTAACGACCAAGCGGTACTAGGAACCTTCTCGCGCACAATGGTGACATCGGGAACCACCTTAATTACGATTGCCGCACTATGGTTTATGGGCGGTAATGCATTGGAAGGCTTCTCGACCGCGATGTTTATTGGTGTGCTATCGGGTACATGGTCATCTATCTCGATCGGTACCGTGTTGCCAGAATGGCTGCATTTAAAACCGGAGCACTATTTACCAGTACAAGTGGACACTGCACCATAAAAGAGCAGCATCTTTATTCGAAGTTAATAATAACTTTGGAATAAACCAACAAAACTAAAAATAAAAGCCACAGATAATTGTGGCTTTTATTTTATGCGAGCAAAAAATGGAAATATATATATGTTCCATTAGTATGAAAGAGAACTTAATTTTGTTGTTTATCATTAAATAGCACTGTGTTTATTGATTTATTTATACTTAAGTATAATGTCTGAGTTTCTGTTCATATCTGTTATGTAACACGCAAAAAAGAGAAAATCCCTTTCCTAACAAATGCTTACAATTGCATGTCTCAAAAGTGAGTTATTGTAAGCTGTTGTTTTAAAATGCTTATTGTCGCCATTAACCTTTTTATAACATTTCATTCCTTATGGGATCTAGCTCAACCTTATGCTCAATTTTTCAAATTTTATTTGAAATGTCACATTTCTAAGTTAGCTTAAATATATAGATAAGTGTCAGTGAAGACACATTGAATAATATTTAATTTGTCAGTTGGTAATTATTTGCCAATGGATGTGCGCTAAATTTTTTGCTGTTAAGAATGGAGTTCTTAGATGAAAAAAGTCGCTTTGATCACTGGATCAAAAGGCGGGATTGGTTCTGCAATTTCTTCCCAACTTGTTGAAAATGGTTACCGTTTAATTGCTACTTATTACACGGGAAATCATCAATGTGCGTTAGATTGGTTTAATGAAAAAGGCTTTACCGAAGATCAGGTCCGCTTATTTGAACTGGATGTGACGAATACAGAAGAGTGTGCCGACCGCTTGAGTAAATTACTGGAAGAAGAGGGGACGATCGACGTCGTCGTCAATAATGCCGGTATTACTCGTGATGGGGTGTTTAAGAAAATGACCCCGCAATCTTGGTTTGATGTCATTAATACTAACCTCAACAGTGTGTTCAATGTGACTCAACCGCTCTTTGCCGCCATGTGCGAAAAAGGGGGCGGTCGAGTGATCAATATTTCTTCTGTAAATGGCCTTAAAGGTCAGTTTGGCCAAGCTAATTATTCTGCGGCTAAAGCTGGCATGATCGGCTTTTCCAAAGCCCTCGCTTACGAAGGTGCCCGCAGTGGTGTGACGGTCAATGTCGTTGCTCCAGGTTACACCGCTACGCCGATGGTCGAGCAAATGCGCGATGAAGTGCTCGAAGGCATCAAATCTCAAATTCCTATGCAAAGACTGGCAACACCAGAAGAAATCGCCAAAGCGGTTGCTTTCTTGGTGAGTGATGCAGGCGCATACATTACTGGTGAAACGCTGTCGGTAAACGGCGGCTTATACATGCATTAAAAGGATGTTGAGATGGAAAAAGTATTTATTGTTGCGGCCAAACGCACCCCGATTGGCGCTTTTGGCGGCTCGTTGAAAACGGTAGCGGCTGGTGAATTGGCATCTGTCGCCATCAAAGGTGCAATTGAACAAGCCAAAGTGGATGCTTCACTGATTGATGAAGTGATCGTGGGTAATGTGGTGAGTGCTGCGCAAGGTATGGGCATTGGCCGTCAAGCCGCAATCCTAGCCGGTATTCCAGCAAAAGTTCCGGCTTACACCCTCAATATGGTGTGTGGCAGTGGCATGAAAACCGTCATGGATGGCGTTTCTCATATTCGCAGTGGCGACGCAAAAGTGGTGGTTGCTGCTGGTGTCGAAGTGATGTCACAAATCCCATTTACAGTACCTGCAAACGTTCGTGATGGTAACAAGATGGGCCATATGGCACTGCAAGATTTGCTGATTGCTGATGGTTTGACTGATGTTTTCAATCAATACCATATGGGCGTTACAGCAGAAAATGTCGCGAAAGAAGTGGGCATTACTCGTGATCAGCAAGATGAATATGCATTGGCGAGTCAACAGAAAGCAGTGGCGGCGATAGAAGCTGGCAAATTTAAAGACGAAATTGTGCCCGTTGAAGTGACCGTACGTCGCCAAACAGTGACGTTTGATACCGATGAATATCCAAAAGCCAACGCAACGCTTGAAGCGCTAAAAGGGTTACGTCCTGCCTTTGATAAAGAAGGCACGGTCACCGCGGGCAATGCTTCTGGCATTAATGATGGGGCGAGTGCCGTCATTCTGGCATCCGAGCAAGCAGTGAAAGAATACGGTTTGCAACCTATCGCAGAAGTGGTGAGTTACGCACAGTCTGGCCTTGACCCAAAAATCATGGGCTTAGGTCCTGTTGAGGCGGTTAGCAAAGCGCTTGAAAAAGCACAACTGAATACAGCAGACATTGATGTGTATGAGTTGAATGAAGCCTTTGCCGCACAAGCCCTAGGCGTGATTCATCAGCTTGCCGATAAACACCAAGTGCCAGTGGCATCGATTCAAGACAAAGCGAACCCGAATGGTGGTGCCATCGCATTAGGGCATCCGCTAGGTGCGTCGGGTAACCGAATTCTCGTGACGTTAGTTCATGAGCTTCAAAAACAAAACGGTCAGTATGGCGTTGCGTCACTATGTGTTGGTGGCGGTATGGGAACGGCAGTGATTGTGAAAGCAGTTAAGTAATACGGATTAAACAACATCTACAATTGTTAGGAGACACACCATGTATACGGATTTTTTCAAAACTTTCAGTGATCAAACAGAAAAAAATCTTCAGCCATACTTCAAGTTCAACAAGCTTGTGACAAAAAATGTTGAAGTACTGACAGAGCTTCAGCTAAACGCGATTCGCACATACAGCGAAATGGGTCTAGCGCAAATGAAAGCGGCATCTGAAGTGAAAGATGTGACGTCATTGGCTTCTTTTAACGGTCAACAACTGAATGTACTGACTAAGCTTTCTCAGCAGATGCTAGACGACAGCAATAAACTTCAAGCGATTGCTAAAGAGTTTAAAGACGACGTTGAGAAGCTAACTTCGGAAAACCTTAAGACTGTTACCCCAGCGTAACAAGTCCCACTATTACGCCGCCAGTTAGGCGGCGTTTTTTTCCGAATCAGGGAGTACCATTATGTTACAGCACTTCTTTTCGGACTATCTTGTTAAGCTCCAAGAGACCAATCAACAGTGGTGGCAGGATTTTGAAGTTGGCAAGGCAGCCGTCAATTCTCCTTTAAACAAGGCAATGCAAGAAGTGAACTTTGAGGATACCGCGAAATTCTTTGAAAAAGCGGCGAATCAACCACAAGCCATTCTGCAACTGCAAACGCAGTGGTGGGAGCAGCAACTGCAAATTTGGCAGAATGTTGCGCTATCTGGCCATACTCAAAGTATCATTGAAGCGGACAAAGGGGATAAGCGTTTCTCAAACGAAGCGTGGCAGTCCGAAGCTATGTATAGCTTTATCAAACAGTCTTACCTTTTATTCAGTAAGACCTATATGGATACCATTGACGCCATAGAAGGTCTGGATGAAAAAACCAAAGAGCGCATTAGCTTTTTCTCTCGTCAAGCCATTAACGCACTTTCTCCATCAAATTTCATCGCGACCAACCCAGAGTTGTTGAAATTGACGATCGAAAAAAATGGTGAAAACTTACTTGCGGGGATGGAACTGCTGAGAGAAGACGTTGAGTCGAGCGCAGACATTCTCAAAATTCGCATGACCAACAACAATGCATTTCGCATTGGTGAAGACATTGCGACAACGGCGGGTGACATCGTTTTCCAAAATGATCTGTTTGAATTGATTCAATATCGTCCGTTGACAGAGCAAGTGAACGCCACTCCGCTTTTGATCGTTCCTCCTTTCATTAATAAATACTATATCCTTGATCTCACGGCCAAAAACTCCATGGTTCGCTGGCTGCTAGAACAAGGCCACAGCGTGTTTATGATGTCGTGGAAAAACCCGGGTAAAGCGCAAGCCAATGTCGAGTTCGGGGATTATGTGACCGAAGGCGTCGTCAAAGCTGTGACTGCGATTGAAGAAATTACGGGTCAAGAGCAGATTAACGCAGCGGGCTATTGCATTGGTGGCACTGTATTGGCGTGTACGGTTGGTTACTACGCGGCGAAGCGCATGAAAAAGCGCATAAAGTCAGCGACCTTCTTTACAACGCTACTCGATTTCTCCCAACCAGGCGAAGTAGGTGCTTACATTAATGACACCATCATCAGTGCCATTGAGCTGCAAAATAACGCCAAAGGTTACATGGATGGTCGTTCGTTAAGTGTGACGTTCAGTCTGCTACGCGAAAACAGTCTGTACTGGAACTATTACGTCGACAACTACTTAAAAGGCAGCAGCCCTGTTGACTTTGATTTGTTGTATTGGAATAGCGACAGTACCAATGTGGCGGCGGCAACCCACAATTTTATGCTGCGTGAGCTGTATTTGAACAACAAACTTGTTCAAGACAAAGGCGTGAAAATTGGTGGCGTTTGGATTGATCTCGATAAGATACGTATCCCGAGCTATTTTGTGTCAACGAAAGAAGACCATATCGCGTTGTGGCAAGGTACTTACCGAGGCGCACTCAATATGGGTGGCAATAAAACCTTTGTACTAGGTGAATCAGGCCATATTGCGGGTATTGTTAATCCACCAGCCAAGAACAAGTATGGCTTCTGGGTGAACGACAATCTTGATGAGTCGGCGGATGAATGGCTTTCCAATGCACAGCATAAAGAAGGTTCTTGGTGGACACATTGGGATCAGTGGTTAGCGCAGTTTAACCCAGACGAAAAAGTCCTTCCTTATCGACAAGGCTCTGAAGTCAATCCGGTGATTGATGTTGCGCCAGGTCAGTATGTGAAGCAAGTGCTGCCCATTGCTGATAGCTAGTACATCCAGTACACAGCGATCAGCAGCGTAGCCCTGGTTAAGGTAACACCGCAAAAGAAAACCCCAGATGGGAAACCATCTGGGGTTTTGTCATCAACAAAATAGGCAAAATAGTTGACGAATTCTTAAATGTCTTTGTCTTTACTCAAAGACAATAACCAGAGTGAGACGGCGGCAACACCGACAAACCCAGATAGAATAATGACAGGCATAGCGCTATAGCCAAGAACATGCCAAATAACCGATTCCAGTGTACTCATGCTTGTTCTCCTCTATTACCAGCCTTCAACGCCGTGCATGTCAGGCAGTTTATGAGCGATACCTTTGTGGCAGTCTACACACGTTTTTTCACCAGTAGCTAAGGCCGTTGAGTGCTGTTTGGCACTACGCGAACCTTGTTCAGAAAAGTCCATGTATTCAAACTCGTGACAGTTACGACATTCCAATGAGTCGTTCTTTTTCAAGCGAGCCCATTCACGCTCAGCAAGGTGAGCACGACGCTCTTGGAACTTTTCAGGTGTATCGATGGTACCGATAAAGTGAGCATAAAGCTCTTTTGACGCCTGTACTTTACGAATAATTTTGTCTGTCCATTCATGAGGTACGTGACAATCGGAACAAATTGCGCGTACACCTGAGCGGTTCGAGTAGTGAATCGTTTCCTGGATTTCCGCAACAATTGGAGCGTGACAGCCTGAACAAAACTCCTCGGAGTTTGTTGCTTCCATTCCCGTGTTGAACGCGCCCCAGAATAGAAGACCACCAGCAAATCCCATAAACAGCAAAATACCCGCTGCCGCTTTACTAGGAGTGCTTAGTCGCTTCCAAAACGCTTTAAGTAATTTCATAGATAGCCTCTTTGATTCTGTTGTTGGCTATTACTTGCGTAGTGAGTCAACGCGTTCAAAATCGTTTTCTACAAGCGGTTTTGCGTTCGCTTGAGGAACATGACACTGTAGGCAGAAGTAGCGACGAGGTGATACGTCAGCCAAAACAGCGTCTTCACGGTTTACAAAGTGAGTTACGCTTATTTTTGTTGCACCCATTTCTTTCGCGTTTTTCCAGCTATGACACGCCAAACATTTGTTCGCGTTGAGTGACACCTCGTAGCCACGAATGTTGTGTGGAACTAGAGGTGGCTGATAGATGTAATCGCTCTCTAGTACTTGCTCACGAGGGAACTTTTTAAAATCATCTGCAGGACGAGTGTCTTCTAGGTTGGTTGCACCACGTAGTGACTCTAAACCACCGATACCACCTGGGTTATCCAGCTCAGCCTGTGCAACGCCAGCAACCAAGGTTGCCAATGAAATTGCGCTGATAGATAGCAGTGCCATTAATCGTTTTTTCATCATGTAATCTCCGCCTGATGGCTTAATTCTTTCAAGCTGCTCTATTAGATGAAGAGCAGCTTATGCATGTCGGTCTGTTAGGCAATCTTAGTGATCTTGACAGGACACTTCTTAAAGTCTGTTTGTTTAGACAAAGGGTCTGTTGCGTCTAGGATCAGCTTGTTGATCAGAATTCGTGCATCAAAGAATGGGACAAATACCAAGCCTTGAGGTGGACGGTTACGACCACGAGTTTCAACACGAACACGTACTTCGCCACGTTTGTTTGAGATAAGAACCTCATCACCACGGCGCAGATCACGTGCCTTTGCATCTTCTGGGTGGATGTAACACACCGCGTCTGGAACCGCTTTGTAAAGCTCAGGGACACGACGAGTCATGGTGCCGGTATGCCAGTGTTCAAGAACACGGCCTGTACATAGCCACATGTCATATTCAGCATCTGGTGCTTCTGGTGGCGCTTCGTAAGGGGCTGAGATAATCCACGCTTTTCCATCTGGCTTGCCATAAAAGTCCCAGCCAGAGCCTTTCTTCGCATATGGATCGGTGCCTTCTTTGTAACGCCAAAGCGTTTCTTTGCCATCAACGACAGGCCAACGAAGGCCTCGAACCGCGTGATAGGTGTCGTATGGTGCCAAATCGTGTGCTTTACCACGACCAAAGGTTGCATACTCTTCAAACAACCCTTTTTGCACGTAGTAGCCAAAGTGATGAGAATCGTCGTTAAGTTGGCGAGCTTCTGCCAGAGGGAATTTGTTCACTTGGCCGTTTGCGAATAACATGTCGTACATCGTTTTGCCACGGTACTGAGGCGCTTTCGCAAGCAGTTCTTCTGGCCACACTTCTTCCATCTTGAAGCGTTTAGAAAACTCCATCACTTGCCACAAGTCAGATTTCGCTTCGCCAACCGTTTCTACTTGTTGATACCAAGCTTGAGTGCGACGCTCTGCGTTACCGTAAGCGCCTTCTTTTTCGATCCACATTGCTGTAGGAAGGATTAGATCAGCCGCTTGAGCTGTCGCCGTTGGGTATGGGTCAGACACCACGATGAAGTTTTCTGGGTTGCGGTAACCTGGCAGACGCTCACCATTGATGTTCGGGCCAGCTTGCATGTTGTTGTTACACTGAACCCAGTAACAGTTCAAAACACCGTCGTGCAGCATGCGGTCTTGAAGAACCGCGTGGAAACCTGGTTTAGGTGGAATGGTGCCTTCTGGAAGCTGCCAAATTTTCTCGGCAAAAGCACGATGTTTTGGATTTGCCACGACCATATCTGCAGGAAGACGGTGTGCAAAGGTACCCACTTCACGAGCCGTACCGCAAGCTGATGGCTGACCAGTCAACGAGAATGGACTATTACCCGGAGTTGCGATTTTACCTGTTAGTAGGTGGATGTTGTAAACAAGGCTGTTCATCCACACACCGCGAGTATGTTGGTTCATACCCATTGTCCAAAGTGACATCACTTTGGTGTTCGGATCAGCATACTGTTTTGCTAGCTCAATCAGTTTGTCTTGCGCAACGCCAGACATCTCTGATGCTTTTTCAAGCGTGTATGGTGCAACGGATTTTTTGTACTCTTCAAATGAGATTGATGTCATCTCGCCAGAGTTCGGGTTTTTCGCTTGTTTCTGTAGTGGATCATCATCACGCAAACCGTAACCGATATCTGTTGTTGCTTGCTTGAAGTTAGTGTGCTTGTTAACGAAATCCCAATTTACCGCATTGTTCTGGATGATGTAGTTGGCGATATAGTTTGCAATGACAAGGTCAGTTTGAGGTTTGAAAATGTAACCGCTGTCTGCCAGTTCAAAAGAACGATGGTAGTAAGTAGAAAGTACGTTTACTTTAACGTGTGGGTGGCTTAGTCGGCGGTCAGTGATGCGAGTCCAAAGAACTGGGTGCATTTCTGCCATGTTTGAACCCCAAAGCACGAAAGAATCTGCATGTTCAAAATCATCGTAACAACCCATAGGCTCATCCATGCCGAATGTGCGCATGAAACCCACTACCGCAGAAGCCATACAGTGGCGTGCGTTCGGGTCAATATTGTTAGAGCGGAAACCCGCTTTCATCATTTTCGCCGCAGCGTACCCTTCCATTACCGTCCACTGGCCAGAACCAAACATACCGATACTGGTTGGGCCCTTTTTAGCGAGAGAAGCTTTCCACTTCTCAGCCATAGTATCAAAAGCAATATCCCAAGACACTGGCGTGAAGTCACCATCTTTATGGTACTTACCATCTTTCATACGTAGAAGTGGTTGAGTCAGACGGTCCTGACCGTACATGATCTTCGATAGGAAGTAACCTTTGACACAGTTCAAGCCTTTGTTTACAGGTGCTTCAGGGTCACCCTGTGTTGCAACGACTTTACCGTTCTGAGTACCTACAAGTACAGAACAGCCTGTACCACAGAAACGACAAGGAGCCTTGTCCCATGTGATTTTGGTTTGGTCTGAGCTTGCGATCAGGTTTGCTGCTGAAGCAGGCAGGGTAATGCCAGCTACCGCCGCCGCTGATGCAGCTGCGTTTGCTTTCACAAACGCACGTCTTGTCATTTTCATACTTCACCCTCGATTTGGGAATGTTGTGTTCCAGTGTCTTCGTCCATGTCTTCCAGATCGGTTTCAATTTGGTGGTAAACCAGAACTGTGCTCAGAACGTTCGGTAAATTACTGATAAGTTCGATAGTGTCGGTCACGAAACCTTGGTTTTCGGTTTCCAGAACCACGACGATTTTTCCTTCTGGGCTATCACCATAAATTTCCGCGTTCTCGATGGCTTCGATTTGCGTCTTTATCGTGCTTAGATGCTCAGGGGCAACGTGTACCACCAAACTTGAAATATGCACTTCATTTAGTGCCATAATTCTCTCTCATTATTCTTTTATTCGTTTATGCTCACATTGATGGATGAAGAGGGGCAAACCGATACACAAGCGCCACATCCACTACATTCATCAAGGTTTATCTGAGGTTGTGCGACCTTGCCGATTTCCAATTTGAATTGGATAGCCATGGGTTCACACATCTCGCCACAACTGCGGCATTCCACGTTGTGGTACGACAAACAGGACTCATTGATTATTGCCCTCGCTTGCCAAGGTTGCGCATCTATCGCTAAAAAAAGTGACTCGGGACAGACTTCTGCGCAACGGTAACAAAACGTACATTCATCAATAGAGAAATCGACGGTAGGAAAGCCCCCGTCGCCTTTAACAATGATTTGAGTTTCACATTGCTCAACGCATTTACCACATCGTGTGCATTGTTCGGTAAACTGGGTACGATCAGCCAACCAAGGAAGACGAATTAAGCCGTCGTCGACTTTTTTTCTGGAAAATAATCGTCTTCTTGAAAGGTCTACCACGGTACTATCCTGAGTTTAAGAAACATGACTTAATGTTAGTTCACATTTCTTATTAATAAACTGTCATTTAAGCGCACATTAATTGTAGTTTTTGACATATTTGTATAAATACCCCTTAGGGGGTAATTGAGAGGCAATGTTGTTTTAGATCAATAAATTCCGGCGAGAGTGATCACATATTGATATTGTTAACAGAAAAACGTGAAACGGAGAGGCTTCGCTGCCGTTTTGTTAGTGAAGAGGTTATAAATTGCTAAAAACGGTGAAAAAGTCGGTAACAAGCACGATTGCGAAGGCAATGGGCTTGATCTTGCTGTTATCTATTGCAACGACCAGTTTTGCAATTATCAACCTAGCTTCTAGCTTGAATGATGCCGAGGCGGTCAACGTGGCAGGCTCGATGCGCATGCAAAGCTACCGTTTAGCCCATGATATTCAAATCAATGCGCAGGATTATTCCTCTCACATCTATTTGTTTGAGCGTTCGATATACTCGCCTTCCATGAAAGCACTGCAAAATTGGACAGTGCCTGATGACATTACCCACGACTACTATCGTTTGATCATGCGTTGGCACGAATTAAAAGAAGTGCTGCAAAGTAAAGATAGAGAACGCTACTTGGTTTTGGTCGCTGGTTTTGTTTCACAAATTGACGCTTTTGTTTTTAAGCTGCAACATTTTTCCGAGCAGAAGCTTATCAAGCTCGCTTGGGTCGGTGGTTTAGGCTTGGGTGGGATTTTATTGGTGAGCATTTTTGTTGTTCACTTTGTGCGTCGTGAAGTGGTTACGCCACTCAAGGCGATGGTCACCGCCAGTGAGCAAATTCAATCGCGCTCGTTTGATGTTTCCCTCAATGTCACCAGCGATAATGAAATGGGTATCCTCACCAGAACCTTCAACAATATGGCGGCTGACCTGGGTAAACTCTACCGAGGGCTGGAACAAGCGGTGAATGAGAAGACGCACAAACTGCAACACGCCAATCAGTCTCTTCAGGTGCTGTACCATTCCTCTCAAGAGCTGACGGCATCACGCATCAGCCAAGAGAATTTCCAAGCGATTTTGAGACACATTGTGAGTATCGAAGGCATTGTTTCTGCCAAATTAGAGATTGAAGAGATCGGCGAGCGTAACTTGGTGCTTACTGAAGGTCCAAAATGCGTCGGGCGTTGTAATCAAAAAGCGTTAACGCTCGACGGGCAACACCTAGGGTATTTGCATTGGTGCAGCGGTTTGCCGTGCCCAGATCAAGCGTTGATCGACAACTTCGTACAAATCCTATCGCGCGCGGTCTACTACAATCAGGCGCAAAGACAAGCGGAACAACTACTTTTGATGGAAGAACGAGCAACGATTGCGCGTGAGTTACATGATTCGTTGGCACAATCTCTTTCTTACCTCAAGATTCAGGTATCATTGCTAAAACGCAGTGTCGCGAAGTTGAACGATGAGCCTCAGTTAGCGCGCACCAATCAAGTGATTGCGGAATTAGATACCGGGCTGTCCTCGGCATATACCCAATTACGCGAACTGCTGACAACTTTCCGACTCACGATTAAAGAAGGCACCTTTGGTCAAGCGCTACAAGAAATGGTGGTGCAACTAGGGGATCAAACGGAAGCGGAGATTCATTTAACCAATGATCTTTCGTCGGTAGAACTGGACGCTCACCAACAAGTGCATTTGTTGCAATTGATTCGTGAAGCCACCATCAACGCCATTAAACACTCTAAAGCTGCCAACATTCGGATCGAATGTTGTGAAGAAGGGGAGTGGGTCACGGTATCCGTGAGTGATGATGGGGTAGGGTTTGATCAGTGTAACCAGAAATTGAATCACTACGGCATGTCCATCATGCAAGAGCGAGCAGCGCGTTTGAACGGATCGTTATCGGTCACCGCATCGCCACAGAATGGTTGTGCTGTAGTGTTAAAATATCAACGTATTAAGGAAACACGAATTTGACGGTGTGTAGAGTAATGTTGGTGGACGATCATCCCTTGATGCGTCGCGGTATTAACCAATTATTGAGCTTCGAAGAGCAATTTGAAGTAGTCGCAGAAGCCAGCAATGGCACAGAGGCCGTTGCCAAAGCGCATGAAAACGAACTAGACCTCATCTTGTTGGATCTCAACATGAAAGGTATGTCTGGTTTGGATACCTTAAAAGCATTGCGAGCTGATGGCTGTGAAGCCAGTATCGTTATCTTAACCGTATCAGATAGCCCCGCTGACATCGAAGCCATCGTAAAAGCAGGTGCGGATGGTTACCTTTTGAAAGATACCGAGCCCGATGAGCTGGTGGAGTTGCTTGAGAAAGCGCATTTGGGCGACAAAGCATACAGCAGCGTTGTCGCGAAATATCTGCTTCAGCGTGAAGAAAATACAGATGTCTTCGATGAGCTGACCGATCGTGAACGTCAGATCTTGCAAGAAGTGGCGCGTGGCTTTCGCAACAAGCAGATCGCAGACCGATTGTTTATCTCTGAATCGACGGTCAAAGTGCACATGAAGAGCTTGTTGAAAAAACTCAAAGTGCCTTCGCGCACCGCGGCGACAGTGCTGTTTCTTGAACGCTATGGTGAACTAAAGTAACGCAACATGCATGGCCGATGTTAACGTTTATTGGGCTTCTTCTTGCTAATCAGGTTAACTAAGACTTAAGTCCAAGAGATCTCTTTGCCTCATACCGCTACTATGATACCAAGCAGTAACAAGAGCGGTAGATGAGAGGGATCACATGGAAGCGGGTTTATACATGCTTGAAAAAGCCATACTGTTGCTAGGCATACTTTTCGTGCTAACAGGCGTTATTCAGTATGGAAAACGTAGCCAAGATTGGCGAGGAATTGCAACGATGTTCTACAAACGCATTCCGATGTCGATCAGTGAGTTTAAATGGTATCGCCTTGGCATTGGTTTGTGTCTGTTTGCGGTGGTAATGCGTTTCGGTTTAATGATCATTTTCCCTGTCTACACTCTTTAATACATTCCCAATCAAAAGCGCCTAATTCATTAGGCGTTTTCTCCTTTTAGATAGCAAATGAACAAAAGTTAAACGTTTCTATGTAACTAATTCTTATTTAAAATGTTTTTGTTGGCTAGGCCATAGAAAATCGTTCCCACTCTAGAAGTTATTTCGTATTCTCGTTAAATAACGTTCATACTTACAGCGAACAACAATAATAAGTACGTCAGTTTCCGTACGTCATTTAGTATCTATCTGTTAAACTTGTGGCAGTGGAATACCTGTTAAAAGGGTGGTTGAATGTCTTTTCCTGTACTCATCTGTGATGACTCAGCGCTTGCTCGAAAGCAAATGGCTCGCTCACTACCTGCTTCTTTGAATGCGGATATTACCTTCGCAGTGCATGGTCTTAACGCGTTAGAAGAACTGAGCCAAAAACAATTTAAATTAATGTTCCTTGATCTCACCATGCCGGAGCTGGATGGCTTTGGAACATTAGAAGAAATGCGAAAACGTGGTGACAATACGCCCGTTATCGTTGTCTCCGGCGATATTCAACCCAAAGCGAAAGAACGCGTTTTCGCGCTGGGAGCTAAGTCATTTATTCAAAAGCCGATTGGCCAAGATGAACTGAAAGCGGCACTGAGAGAATTAGTTGAACCAGCATCGGTGCCGCAAGTTGTCACGCCAAGAACCATCGAACTGCCAATTTTGCGCCGCCGTGACATCTACATGGAAGTGGCGAACGTTTCCATTGGTCGCGCTGCAGATGCGTTGGCAAGGCATTTTGATGTGTTTGTCAACCTGCCGCTACCGAACGTGAATATCTTTGAGCTTAGCGAGCTGCACATGGCACTGCGCGATTTGGCGGAAAGTGACAACGTTTCCGGCGTATGCCAAGGTTTCAGTGGCGAAGGGATTGCGGGAGAGGCACTCGTCTTGCTCAGCGATTCCAGTGTTGCCGACCTGAAAAAACTGATGAAAGTACCGGCAGACAGCGAAGAATTGGAAGAGCTCGAGCTTCTTATGGACGTTTCCAATATCTTAGTTGGCTCCTTCCTGAATGGCTTGGGGCAGCAAGCGGAAGTCCGTTTTTTCCAAAGCTCTCCTGTCTTGTTAGGTCAGCATATCTCAATTGATTCTGTGATTGAAAATACTACCGGTTCGTTTACCAAAACCATGACGTTTGAAGTGAGTTATACCATTGAAAATACGTCGATTCGTTGTGACTTGCTGTTTATGTTCGTTGATGAGTCACTGCCGTTGTTAGACAACAAACTTGCCTATCTGATGGAGGACTTCTAATGCTTAATCTTCCTGCAGAATTTGAACAGTTCCACTGGATGGTGGACATGGTACAAAACGTCGACATGGGTTTGATCGTGTTGGATACCGATTACAATGTGCAAGTGTGGAATGGATTTATGACGCACCACAGTGGCAAACAAGCGCACGACGCCATTGGCAAATCGATCTTTGAACTCTTTCCAGAGATCCCCCAAGAGTGGTTTAAATTAAAAACCAAGCCAGTGTACAACTTGGGTTGTCGTAGCTTTATCACCTGGCGTCAGCGTCCGTATCTGTTCCGCTGCCGCAACGTGCGCCCAGTGACACAGCAAGCGGAGTTCATGTATCAAAACGTGACCCTTAACCCGATGCGCACACCCACAGGACAAGTGAAATCACTGTTTCTCTCCATACAAGATGCAACCGCAGAAGCGATCATGGCGCAGCAACATCAATAGCATTTTGTCGCGTAATTTGTGCAAACTCTCTTTTAAGCCAAGGTTTTCCTTGGCTTTTTCGTCTATAGTCATCGTAGAGCTTTCAGTAACGCGCAAAATAAGGTGACTGCCATGGATTTACGCAAAGCACTGTATACCGCAAAGCAAGTAAGAGAAGGGGAAGTGGGCGCTGCCGCCAATGCGGGCGTGACACTCTATGAGCTGATGGAAAGAGCAGGGCGCGCCACATTCGCTGTGATTCTTAACTATTACCCAGCGGTATCACGCTTATGTGTGGTGTGTGGCAAAGGAAACAATGGCGGTGATGGCTATGTGGTTGCGCGATTAGCTCGTCAGCAAGGTTTACATGTGATGCTCATTCAAAGCGGCGATGCAGAGAGTTTAAGCGGAGATGCCAAACAAGCGCAGCAAGCATGGCAAGACGCTGGAGGAGAAATATCTGACACCGCCAGCCTCAACGTGGCACTTTCGGACTGCGATTTGGTGGTTGACGCTCTACTGGGTACAGGACTAGCTGGCGCTGTTCGTGATGAGATGGCTAAGGTGATGGATGCGGTCAACCTCGCGGGTAAACCGATTGTGTCCGTGGATATTCCGTCCGGACTTTGTGCTGATACCGGCCAAGCGCTTCCTGACGCCATTCATGCCGATCACACCATCACCTTCATTGGCACCAAACAAGGACTCGTCACGGGAAAAGCGAGAGCGTTTTGTGGAGCGATACATTTTGCTGATCTTGGCGTCGGTGCTGAATTTGCCAAATTGGTTCCGAGTTTCAAGATGACGATTGAGCGCGATGAGATTGCTCAATGGCGACTTACCAGAGACCGCTGCGCTCATAAAGGTGACCATGGACGTGTTGTGTTGATCGGGGGTAACCGTGGCATGTCTGGGGCAATCTCATTAGCGGCAACCGCTTGCGCGCGCAGTGGCGCAGGTTTGGTGGCCGCACTGACGCATCCAGAATCCGCCTTGCCGCTGCAAATCCATTGCCCTGAAGTGATGACGCTGGGCTATAACGAAGACAAGAAAGAACTCGAAAAGAAACTCGACTGGGCTGATCTACTCGTGGTGGGACCGGGTTTAGGAACCGATGAATGGGCAAAAAAACGTTGGAACGACATTGCCAATTTCCAAGGCCCAATGGTGTTAGATGCCGATGGTTTGAACTGGCTTGCGCGCTACCCAAACCACAATGATCGGCGCATTATTACCCCGCATCCGGGAGAAGCCGCAAGGTTGCTCGGCTGTAGCGTTAATGAAGTCGAAGCCGATCGATTTGCCGCGATTTCGGTATTGCAAAGCCAATACGGAGGCGTCGTGGTCCTTAAGGGGGCAGGAACCCTGATTTGCGATGGTACACAGACTTTCGTGTGTAACGCTGGCAACCCTGGCATGGCTTCTGGGGGAATGGGCGATGTGCTTTCCGGTGTGATCGGTGCGTTATTAGCACAGAAGCTGCCATTATTGAGAGCCGCATCGCTCGGCGTGCTTTTACACAGTTGTGCGGCGGATATCTGCGCGGAACAAGATGGGGAGATAGGCTTGCTTGCTTCCGATCTGCTGCTGAAGATACGCCAGCTAAACAACACAAACCCACATTGAATAACACATACCAATATAGGTTTATTGGGCAAGGGTGTTGGTCACTTGCTATTTATGTGGGCGGGATGTTTAGCGTGATGAGATAACTATCTGGCTACTGCTCCGCCTAAGTTTAAATCGGTTGGCCATTTGGTGATGCGATTACCACCAAGAAAAATATGCCCTTTGACCGTCATTTTGTTGGGAAACTCGGTGATAGCAGAACCGCCGATGTACAGATTTCCTTCGATGATGATGTTCTCTGGAAGTGCTGTGAGGGGGGTTCGTATAACGCTCAAATCACCTTTGACTCTAAGTCCGTTTGGTAGTTTTTCGAGTGGTGTGTCCGTGAGATTCAAATAGCCACCGAGCTTTACGCCGCCAGGCCAGTTCTTTATCTTTGAACCCAGTAAATTGGCGTAGCCTGTGATCGAAGTTCCAGCGTAGATTGTGGCAAGCTCGCTGTTGCTTGCTTCGAGGCTGCCCTCAATCTTGAGCTCTTTGGGCAGTGCTTTTATGCTGGTGCTGCCAATGTTTAAGTTCCCCTTAACGGTTAAGCTTTCTGGCAGAGAGGTGTATGGTTTATTGCGCAAATCAAGATTGCCATAATTATCAAGGTGATTGAGAATTTGGTAATAGTCGAGTGGAGTGGCGACAGCTAGAGCAGTAAAGAGTGATGTCAATAAAGTGGCGAGAAATCGTTTCATAGCGGTATGGCTACTTCCAGTCGCAGAGTGAAATACATCGGGGTATGTTGGCATTGTAGCTTACAAAGCTTGATTGGAGAGAAAGAGATGAGTAAAAAATTGATCGCTGTACAAAGCTTTAGAGCCTCCGCTTGGAAGAGTCTAGTGGGAAGTGGGTGCTTGCTGCTAATAATGGCAACACACAGCTCATTAGTGGTGGCGAAAACGAGTTCAACGGGAGACAAAGTAGTGGCAGTGGTCGCTGCTGGAGAGGCATCCCGTTTACGCGTCTGTTACTACCAAGACCAAGCGTATTCATTGGGCGCCGTTTTAAGCGTTGAAGGGGTAATTATTGAATGTGTAGCAGAGAAGAGTTTTGAAACTAATGGGGCGCTACGTTGGCAAAAGCTGCAAAGAAAAGACGAGCCAAAACAATAAGGCTCGTCATCCAATCATGGTGAGATCGCATCACTAACGAGATAGAGAGCGACTCTTCAATTCAAAAATCAGTTTTTCTGCGCTGACTTCAAATTTAAAGCGTGCTTTCAGTTCAGTGGCGTTATCGGCTAGTTCGCTGGTGTTGTATTCCACGTTTTCGTTGACCGCTTTGGCAAGCTCAACATACTTAGCAAACTCGGCTTCTAGCAATTCTTTCGAGCTGGCGTAGATAGTGACATCAGCAACGTCGTCGCCTTCTTTGATGATAAAGCCAATCTCACCCGCGCAGCCACAGGCTTCGCATACTTGGGTTTCTTCGTGTTCAATGCTCATAACGAATTCTCACTTAAAAAAGGGATTATACTCAAGACGCTTTTATTCTACATAAATAATTGGAACATCTTGGATAAAAAAATATCGGTATGCTATGTTGTAATGTGAGCGGTTTGATAAGAGATAAGATTAGTTCTTGTTAATGTAGGATGTGATCGGAATCAATTATTTGCTGGATTTCACATTTTAACAACTGAGGAATCTCTCCCAGTGAGTTGCACGTAGCAGGATTTTATAAGAGTATCTCGTGATAAATTATTTTTACATAATCTATCGCTATCAATTGAGTAAAAACGCAGAGCTTAATATTAAACTGTCTGCATTAATTGCTATTACTTAAGTTTCATATTCTGTGCGTTTGGTTCGATCAAAGACATACGTCTGCAAACTTGTTTTACAGTATCCCGTGATAAAAAAGTAGGTTTATTTATTTTGGGAGTATTGTTTTTGATTATTGGTTGATAACGATTTTCATTCTGACCTCAGACTTTGAGTCAGATGGATTTACAAAGAGAAGAGCTAAAATATGCCAAAGCGTAGCAAAGAAGATACCGAAATCACTATTCAAAAAATCATGGATGCCGTTGTTGATCAGTTGCTGAGACTGGGTTATGACAAAATGTCATACACGACCCTAAGTCAGCAAACAGGTGTTTCACGCACAGGTATAAGTCACCATTTCCCTAAGAAAACAGACTTTACCGCTGCACTAGACGGCCGAATTTTCAAACTGTTTGTTGAGCACCTAGAGTTCAACAAAGGTTTGGATGAATTTTCAAACAGCTGGATTATCGCACTGGAAGATGAGCAGTTCCGTGCCATCCTGCGTCTACTATTCCATCATATTGTGATTGCAGAGCGAGCTCATGAGTTCGCGGCAAACGGTATTGATCGCCTTTACAAAATGGCGGAAAGTCAATTTGGCGAAGGCAGCGAAAAAGAGCTGGAATGGCTCTTTGGTAAGTCGCTTGTTCGTATTAGCCAATAAGCACAAAGAAATATAAAAAAGCTCCAAACGGAGCTTTTTTTATGTCTTATGATGGCGTTGATTGCCGGCTCTCTGCTTAAGCGGCAGGATGAACCAAAGGAAAGCCTAAGGTCGGATGGCGGCCTATAAGCGCCTTATAGCCGTATACAGAGGCAATAACGTCAGGTGTTAATGCTTGTTCTGGCGCGTTGTCAGTAACGATCTTACCGTCGTTGAGGATAACTAACCGATCTGAGTACTGGGCGGCGAGGTTGAGATCGTGGAGTACAATAATGACAGCTGCGTTATGATCTTTTGCAAGTGTTCGGGCGATACTCAAAGTATTGTGCTGGTGAGCAAGATCGAGGGCAGAAGTAGGCTCATCAAGCATCAGTATCTTTTGCTCACCTGCTTGGTCAAGTTGGGTCAACACCCTTGCGAGATGTAACCGCTGCTTTTCCCCACCGGATAACGCTGGATAAAGGCTCTCGGATAGGTGCCAGACATCAGTCAACTGCATATATTTTTTCGCCACTTCTTGCACTTCATCATGGGAGAGCGAAAGCGGTATTGCCCCTAGTTCAACCACTTCTTTCGCTAAAAATGGAAAAGTGAGTGAGCTGCTTTGCGGCAGCAAACCAAGGTGTCGTGATAACTTTGCTGGGTTCCAGCGAGAGGTTGCTTTGCCAAAGTACTCTATGGCGTGTGACGATGGTATTTCCCCACTGAGCAGCTTCAGTAACGTACTTTTCCCAGCTCCATTTGGACCAAGTAATGCGACAACTTCTCCTGCACGGAACTCAATGTTAACTTGGTCTAAAACACGACGTTGTCCGTATTGAAGCGTCAGGTTTTTTCCACGAAGAACCACAGAATTGTTCACAGTATTCTCCCTTTCTGTTTAAACAGCAGGTAAATAAAGAAAGGTGCACCAATGGCGGCGGTGACGATGCCAACAGGCAGTTCTGCAGGCGCGACAGCGATGCGCGCGACCATGTCGGCTAGGGTTAACAGCAGAGCGCCAAGTAAAGCCGAAAGTGGGATCAGCTTACGATGGTCTGGCCCTGCCAGCATGCGTCCAAGGTGAGGGATAACAAGGCCTATAAAACCGATGGCCCCACAAATGCTCACTGTGATGCCAACCCCCACCGCGGAGAAAATGATCAATCCACGTTTTAACGTTTGAACCTCTATCCCTAAGTGTCGAGCTTCGGATTCACCAAGAAGCAAGGCATTGAGTGGCATCGCTTTGCCAAAGAAGTAACTATAAAGGATGGCAAACGTCACCGCTGCGAGAGTGATCGAGCTCCAATTAGCGGCCGCAAGAGAGCCCATCGACCATAGAGAAAGATCGCGTAGCGTTTGGTCGTCAGCGAGGAAGTTCAAATAACCAATTGCAGCCCCCGAAATGGCGCTAATGGCGACACCCGCAAGAAGCATGATGGTGACGGAAGTGCCAAACTGATTAGACCCCATTTTGTAAACAAGAGCCGTTGCCAACGCGCCACCAATAAAACTGGCGACAGGTAGCACGGCAAGGTTCATCACGGACGTGCTAAACAGAGCGACTTGAGACAGCGCGACAATAGCGATGGCGCCACCGAGCGCAGCACCTGCTGAAACGCCAATGATTCCAGGTTCTGCAAGAGGGTTACGAAAAAGTCCCTGCATAACTACGCCACACAGCGCGAGGATAGCGCCAATAAACATGCACAGTAACGTGCGGGGCAAGCGAATTTCTCGGATCACCACATCGATATGTGGTGCGAGTTCCCCAAACTGGAACAAACTCGCGAGTGTATCAGTAGCACTGATGTTCATAGGGCCAACCGTCACGGAGAAAATGGCGGTCAGAGTAAGCGCCGACATCAGTGCAGCGACGCAAGTAGTAAGTGAAATATGACGTAGCATCTTTTGTGATTATTGGGTGTAAAGTAGTTGGTTAAGGCGTTTGGCTTCCGCTAGGCTTTTTAGACCAAGCCCACCCACCAGAGCAGAACCATCGATAGTGATGATCTGTTTGTTTTTACCCGCTGGAGTCGCAGCGAGTAGCGGCATCATTTTAATGATCGCCTCTGGTCCGCCCAACTTCTCATAGCTACGGCCACTCACCAAAATAACATCAGGTTGCATCTCTACCATTGCTTCGGCAGACAGAGGCTTATAGGAAGTAATTTTATCGGCGGCGGGATTAATGGCGCCTGCTAAATCGATGATGGCGTTTGGAGTGGTTTCATTGCCAGCCACGTTGGCGGCGCGCCCTTCATGGATGAGCAGGAACAGGACTTTCTTCTTGGTTTGTCGGGCCGGTTGGTTACCCTCTAAACTGACGATTTGGCGATCCACCATCGCTTTGAGCTCTTTTGCTTCATCGGTTTTGTTCAAAATGGTGGCTATTTGATCGATGCGAGCTTTAAGCCCTTCAACATTCGCGTCTGTGTTAACGACCTCAATTTGTACACCGGTTGATTTTAGCTGTTGCAGTACAGGGGCTGGGCCCATTTCGTCTGAGCCAATCAGCTTGGTTGGAGACAAAGCGAGTAGACCTTCTGCAGAAAGACGACGGTGGTAGCCGATTTTGGGTAACACATGCCCATCAGGGAGTTGGCTCGTGACATCGATAGCGACCAGCAATTGCTCGGCTTTTAGTGCCAAAATCAGCTCAGTAACTGCGCTGCCAGCACTGATAACTCGTTCCTGAGCGGCCTGAAGTGGTGTAGC
This sequence comes from Vibrio floridensis, assembly GCF_021852965.1. Taxonomy (NCBI): domain Bacteria; kingdom Pseudomonadati; phylum Pseudomonadota; class Gammaproteobacteria; order Vibrionales; family Vibrionaceae; genus Vibrio; species Vibrio floridensis. The sequence continues at coordinate 532,908 of NZ_JAKGCY010000001.1, forward strand.
GATAGTGGCTGTGAGCAAAATCATGCTTAGGCAAAATGGTGTTAATTTCTTCATTCCTGAAATCTCTTTACTGGGGTTGTTCAGTCAGTAACTGCGTTGCTTTTATGCCTTTTTCCTGTAAGAAGGCCAATAGCGTCACTAGGTGTTGAATGTCTGCGGTTTTTTCTGCGCCAATAATCACGGGTTTATCCGTCTGTTTTGTTTCTTCGGTCAGCGCTAAGGTAAAGTTTTGCCAATCGATGTAGCGTTTACCGTTGATGGCCCAATGTGGCTCATCTTGCAATATGTTGATGGTGATCGATTGTTTATCCACTGCGGCGACGGCTTGTGAATCGCTGCTCGGCAAATCGACCTCAATGGACTCAAGCTTGACCGCTGCCGTCAACATCAGAAACACCATGACGATAAAAATAATGTCGAGTAAAGGTGTGAGATCCGGCGTTAGACCAAAATGTTCATTTGAACGTGGCGCTTTAATCATGAATCGCAACCTGTTTTTGAGTGTTCAACGTTTGCTGCTGTGCAATGTGTTTACCGGGTGCGATATGCTGCAGTGAAACGCCTTCCAACCATAAGTTGACGTAGTTAAGGCTATGCTCAAGTTTAGACATGACGCGATCCGCCCATAGCCCTAGAAGTTGCGCACTGGCGATAGCTGGAAGTGCAATCAATAGCCCCGCTGCGGTGGTTCTCATCGCTAACCCTAAGCCCTCGGCCAAGTCATTAGGTGTGATATTGCCGGTTGAAGCAGCAACGCCTTTAAACATCTCGATTAGGCCTAAAACCGTACCCAACAATCCGAGTAGTGGGCTGATCACACCAATTAGGGTGAGCAAGCGAAGTCCTGAGTGGAGTTGGTGACGTTTCTCTTGTAGCCACATGCCAGCGGCATCTTCACGCAGTGATTTCGCGAAATCATGGTGAGCCAGCAACATGGCGACACCACGGTAAAGTAATGGTTTTTTGTTTGCCAACGTTTCGGCTAGCTGTTCAATTTCTCGGCTGTTCGTTGGCGAAATTTGATTCAACTGTTGGCGAATGGCACGTTTACCAACGCCAATACTAAGTGCGACTTGAATCAAACGTTCTAGTACGATCATGACCGTCAGTGCTGAGCAAAAAATAAGGGGCCAAGCCATAAGGCCAAGTTGGTTTTGAAGTTGTATTAGTTGTTGCATGTTTATTCCAAAGAAAAACGAACGGGAACTTTAACGCGTGACGGCATTTTTATGCCATTCTCGCTGTGCGGCGAAAATCGCCACTGTTTAATTGCCTTTTGTGCTGCGTCATCAAGCACTTGAGCACCGCTAGAATTAATCAGCAGTAGCTTAACTAGGTGGCCTTGCTCATCTAACCAGATTTCAAACAATGCGGTGCCTTCAATCCCTCGTTTTTGGGCAACTCGCGGGTATTTGGGCTGCACAGGTTTTTGCATGAAGCTTGGTTTTTCAATCAATACAGGTTTGCTCGTTGCGCCTTGTGCAATTGGTGTTGGAGGTGGCGTTTCCAATTGTTTTTGTTCTTTATCCGGTGTTTTTTTAACTTCTTTTTCAACGGATTTTGAAGTCATGTTTTCCGTTGTCTCGGTCTTCTTTTTCGGTGTTGTGATAGGTTGTTTGGGCTCTGTTTTCACCGCTCTTTTTTCCACCGGAACCACTTTTTTCACCGGTGAAGGTTTCTCTTCGGTTTTTTTTTCTTGCAATGGTTTTTGCTCTGTCGGCTTTTCTTGTTGAGGCGTCTTTTTTGGGGGTGACTGTTTCTCAACAGGTTTGACTGGGGTTGGGCGAGAAACCAAATTGACAGCCACTGTGGGAGATTCACTACCAGTGTTCGTTTGCAATTGAATTTGAGGCTCTTCAGCAGAGAGAAGAGCAGCGTGCAACATCAGAGAGAGCGAACCCGCAAAAACGTATCTGGGCAAATTCATGATGTCGTGTTTCCGAAAATCTAAAATCTGGGCGAGATTATTACTCACATTGCAAATAATATCAATTATCAATTGCATTATCATTTAACTAATTTTATGATCCAAACAGTTTTAGATATCTGCCTGCTAAGCCTTATTCTGCGGGCAATAAGCGAGTGAGTATGACGCTTAAATTAAATAAGTATGATCAATCTATTCTGGGTGTTGATAGTCCAGATCCACTGAGGTTTGCTTTTGCTCAAAAACATTCAGCACATGCTGGTGGAATGAGTAGACCAATCGCCCAGACACAAATGGGTGAACGGTTTCGGATGCTTACATCTAATGATGAAGTGTCGAGAAATAAACGCTGCCTCTACATCCACATTCCATTTTGTCGCGTGCGTTGTACCTTCTGTAACTTTTTCCAAAATGCAGCAAGTCGCCAACTGGTTGATGGGTACTTCAATACTTTGTTGAAGGAAATAGAGCAGAAAGCAGCGCTTCCTTGGACGCAAAGCGGTGTTTTTCATGCGGTGTATATTGGGGGAGGGACGCCGACTGATCTTTCTCCCAAACAAGTAAAACAGCTAGGTGAAGCGATACGTTCTCGATTTCCCCTTTCTGCGGATTGTGAAATTACATTGGAAGGTCGCATTAATCGCTTCAAGGACGAGATGTATGACAGTGCGATTCAGGGAGGCTTTAACCGCTTTTCTTTTGGTGTGCAGAGCTTTAATACTGTGGTTCGCCGCAGTGCAAAGCGTCTAGATGATAGAGAACAAGTGCTTGCCAGGCTAAGCGAACTGGCGAGTTACGATCAAGCACCAGTGATCGTTGATCTACTCTACGGACTGCCGCACCAAACGCGCGAAATACTTGAGCAAGATTTGCAAGATTTTCTCTCCACTGGCGCACATGGTTTAGACCTCTATCAATTGGTGATAGGTGGTACTGCACCGATGCTCAATCTCGTGGAAAAAGGGAAATTACCTCCGCCAGCAACTACGCCACAGAAAGCGAGTATGTATGAGCTTGGGGTGAACTTTATGCAGAAACACCACCTCAAACAGTTAAGTGTGAATCACTGGGCAACGGACAATCGAGAACGAAGCTTGTATAACAGTTTGGCGAAAACGTATGCAGAAGTACTCCCTATTGGTTGTGGTGCTGGTGGTTCCATCGGCGGATTTGGCATGATGCAACATCGAAGCCTAGAGGCGTATATGGCGATGGTTGAGCAAGGGCAAACGCCATTAATGATGATGACTCAGCAACATCCATTGGAAGCGATTTTCGCCGCGCTCAAATCTGGATTTGATCGTGGCGTTGTGATGGCTGATAAGTTGCCTGAGTTCATGGGCGACAACGTCTTTGATTTTCTTCAACCTCTATTCCGACTTTGGCAAGAGAGAGGGTTGGTTGAGCTGAATGAGCGTAGTGCCACATTGACGTTGGCGGGCAGTTTTTGGTCCGTTTCCTTGGCACAAGCGTGTATTCAAATACTAAGCTCAGAATACCAAAACGCTGAACAAACACACGCGATTGCTTTGTAACCCAACGTCTAGCGCAAAAATAAAAACATAGGAATATCAATGAACTCTTTACATACTCAAGTCGCTGAACTTCTTCAGCAAGAGCCGACATTATTACCTGCAGCGATGGCAGAGCGTCTAGCAACATCAGAGCTGGAGATTGTACGTGCTCTACCGAACGATATGGCCACCATGGTCGATGGTGGTTTAGCGCAATCCATCTTAGAAAACTTAGTCGATTTCGGCCCTGTGACGACGATTGTTCACGCCTTTGGTTCGATTTTTGAAGTAAAAGCGCCATTTCCAAAAGGAAAAGAGGCAAGAGGCTACTACAACCTGATGGGCAAACAAGGTGAGTTACATGGTCACTTAAAGTTGGATAATGTCGCGGCGATTGCTCTCGTGAGCAAACCATTTATGGGCAAAGAAAGCCACTACTTTGGTTTTTTCTCTGAGAGTGGCGAAAATATTTTCAAGATTTATCTTGGTCGCGATGAAAAGCGTGAGTTGCTTCCAGAGCAAGTGAGTCGCTTTCACGCAATGAAAACCGAGTTCGCGCAATAAGTTCGCAGTTATAAAAATAATTAATAGAGGAGAGAGTCATGGATCAGCAGGTAAAACAAGAACGGTTACAAGGTCGCTTAGAGCCGGAAATCAAAGAGTTTCGTCACGAGCGTCAAACGTTGCAACTTGCGACGGTAGATTCGGATGGTCGTCCAAACGTGAGTTATGCGCCTTTTGTACAGAATCAAGAAGGGTACTTTGTTTTGATCTCGAAAATTGCGCGTCATGCACGTAACCTGCTTGAAAACCCGCAAGTGTCTTTGATGATGATTGAAGATGAAGAATCGGCAAAGCAGCTGTTTGCTCGCAAGCGTCTTACATTTGATGCAATTGCCTGTGTCGTTGAGCGTGATAGTGAACTTTGGCATCAAGTGATTGCGCAAATGGAAGCTCGATTCGGAGAGATTGTCTCAGGGCTTAGCCAGCTAGAGGACTTTGTGTTGTTCAACCTGAAAGCTGAGCGTGGCCTGTTTGTAAAAGGCTTTGGTCAGGCGTATCAAGTTTCGGGAGATGATCTGGTTGATTTTGTTCACCTTCAAGAAGGGCATCGTCAGATCTCCAACGGATAACTGAAGCAAGTTTGAACGCGTCAGATTCTCCAACTTAAATTCTCCAACAAAAACAAGGGAGCTCAGTTATACTGACTCCCTTTTTCAATGGCGAAAAAACGAATAATGAAACCTGTAACCAAGCAGCTTGATGAACTGTGCTACCCATTTATTTATGAAGACAGTCCTGTCTGTGATTTTGAGATCAGTGCCGATGAGCTTTGTAGTCGAGTTGGCTTGTTGCTGACCATGGAACTACCGGATCTTGTTCGTGATATTCTGACGCGAGTTCAACCGAACATTTATCACCTAAATGGTTCCGTGCGAGGAAAGTTGGCCATTGATGAGGCGATGATTGCTGAACTTAAAGAGGACTATCAAATACTACGCAAAGAGTTAAGTGGTGGCTTTGCTGGCTTTGTTCTACCGGGCGGCCATGCGGTGTCTGCCCAGTTACATCTATGCCGATGCCAAGCAAAGAAGGTGGTGAGAGCATTGGTGATGATTGAACATTCGGCGAAGAAATCACCCGAAGCGATTTTATTTCGCTATGGCAATCTATTAGCAAACGTCATGTATGCCTTGGCTTCTTACACCAATCAATATTATCAGGTGCAAGAAACCGAGTTTGTCAGTAAAAGCTATTCAATGCCATCGCCCGACAAGTCGCAACGTTAAACTGCGGCCGTTTTCTTCTTATTCTGCTCAATCGATTTAGCGCCGCGAAGCATGGCTTCTATTAGCTCACCAGCATTGAACTTTGACAGTGCTTCATGTGCGCCGACTTGGTGAGCTCTATCAACACAAATCTCACTCGAAAGAGAAGTGTGTAAAATGCGGTAAGAGCGATTCAACTGCGGATCGTTCTGTACTTCGAAGGCAAGCTCATAGCCGTCTAAGCCTGGCATTTCAATATCGCTCACTAAAAGATCAATTGGCTTACCTCGGCCTGCCTCAGATCGCATTAACTGCAGGGCATCTAGGCCGTTTTTGCAGATCTGATAGCCGATGTTAATACCGTCGAGCGCATCACTGAGTTGTTTACGTGCGATGGAAGAGTCATCCACTAGCAGGATATTTAACGCTTTGAGTCTTTCGCGCTCAACATCCGTCAGCATCGGAATATTTGCATTCTCGAATTGCGGGTAGATCTTTGAGAGGAGCAACTCCACATCGAGCATCTGAACAATTTCGTTATTATAGCGCGTGATACCAGTAACGAAGATATTGTGGCCTGCACTTGCTGGAGGTGTTTCAATAGAACGCCAATCACAATCAATGATCTTCTCAATCGAACGCACCATAAATGCCACCACAGTACGCAAGCAGTCTGTTACGATCAGATAGCTATTTTTGTACTCTGATTTGTCGATGGGGCGAAAGCCAATCGCTGCTGACATGTCGATGACAGGAACCGTCAGGTTGCGAATTGTAACGGTGCCGATGACATGACGATGAGAATAGGGCAATTGTGTCATGGGTAGGTATGGCACGATTTCCCTAACTTTGAGCGTACCAATGGCAAAATTCTGCTTTAGGCTCAGTTTGAACACCAGCATTCCTTGCGACTGATTTGCTTTACTTGGGGTTTTAGCCATGGTGATACCTTGTTATCTATTTCTACGCTTCAATCTTACTTTATAATTCTAGTCCAGCAAGGGCTAAAGCAAAGTTAAAGCGTATGGTCGTGTGTTTAGATCAAATTAATGACCGATTCCTGCCTTTAGGTTACACTTGCGCGTTTTTTATTTTAGGGGGTGTTTGATGGCCAACACAGCAGCAGCGATTCACATTTTGGTGAAGCATAAAGAGCAAGCGGAAGATATTATCGCTCAGTTGAAGAAAGGAGCGAAATTTCATGTGCTTGCGAAGAAGCATTCACTTTGCCCTTCGGGTAAACGTGGGGGTGACCTTGGTGAGTTCAAACGTGGCCAGATGGTACCTCAGTTCGATAAAGTTTGCTTTACCGGTGAAGTTTTGACGCCACACTTAGTTAAAACCAAGTTCGGTTGGCACGTGTTGAAAGTGCTGTACAGAACCTAATGCCCTACCTTGCTATTGATTGAATGCTGTATTCGCGGCCGGTAACAATAAGTGGTTGGGTATCGCAAATAAATCAAGTTAAGACGCAGCCAGATGGCTGCGTTTCTGCGTTTATAGCTTTTGGAAATTGCCTCTCATCCCTCGATAAAAAATGAGCTATTTCGGGATCTTATCGACACTTTTTTCGTTAGAGATCGCTATGCTAAAGATAACGCATTGCGCAAAAGGGTGAGGCTATGAAATACAAACATATCTTGGTTGCCTTGGAGATTTCAGACGACAGCACCGTGCTGATTGACCGAGCCGTTGAAATGGCGAGCTACTTTGGTTCAGAGATTTCCTTTATTCACATTGATGGGACTCATGGGGAGATTTATCGTGAACTCGTCGACTTGAATGTCGATCCGACGCAAAGGCCGCTCACAGAACATTCAATGGAGTGTTTAAGAAGCTTTAGCGATTATATGGAACACCCATTGAAGCACTTTTTTGTCGGGACTGGCGATCTAGGCGACAAACTTGAAGTCACCATCAAAGAGCACGAAGTTGACCTACTTATCTGCGGTCATCACCATAACTTCTGGAGCAAAATCATCTCGTATTCAAGAACGTTGGTGAACAAATCTCCTGTGGATATTTTGGTGGTGCCAATCTACGATTAGCCCAGCCATGATCCTAAGAGCCGCCTGCTAAACAGGCGGCTTTTTTGTCTGAGTTTAACTCCGTGTGAAATCATGCATAAATGCGTACATTCTTCCCATCGCTTGATAAAAGTAATTAGATTTCGTGGTGAAAATCAAAATACAAGTCTTTTAACGCCAATTTGGAGGAATAGTTTGCCTAGTGTGGAGATATTGAATTACACAGTTATATAAATACAGTTCGCTTTATTCGTGCGATTGGTTTTAGCGGTTTTGTGACTTGAAACATAAGATTAGAAAATCATCTAACATCAATAAGATATGTTGATGTTTAATGTGAAGGGTCGATTATTTTCAAGGAGTGAAAGTGTGAAATGGCAACCATCTGTGGTGAAAGAGCTAGCACGTGGGGTTGATTTTGAAACTATCTGTGTTGGACCTAGTGTTCATACCTATAGTGTTGAATGGTTTAAAGAGTTCAAACAGTTAAGTAGGATAACATTCAAAACGTTTAGCCAGTTTGCCGAGGAAGTGGGTACTCTTGATCTCGTCAATTCAATTGACGAGAATGCATACAACAGCTGGTTTAAGTCAGGGAAAGGTAACAGATTTCCCAATGGGAAGTATGACTATTTAGATACTTGGCATGCGCTGATTTCGGCTGTTTGCGAAGATGAAGCATTAGCAGAACAATGGCTTGAAGCATTTAAAAATGCCGAAAGTTTGCCCAGAACACCTCTTCCCAAATCTGATAGGATTGGAAAAGAAAAACAAGAAACTGAACAAGTGTCTACTGCGTCTATACGCCATCCAGATAAACGCAATAGGAGTTATCTTTTTATAGGCGGCTCGCTTTTAATAATAATCAGTCTAGCATTGTTTTTTTCTGGCGGGAAAAGTGGAGAACAAGTCGCCTTTGAAGGACAAACTGAGGAAAATACTAATGTGGGACTCAAAGGAAATATCACAATGCTTGACTCAGTAGAGCCATCTGATACTAAACTTCAGCCGAAGTTAGTGGCTAGTGATAAACGTTTTCCCGGACTTGTCAACCAAATATACTTAATAGGAAATGAATACAATGTTCCTCCATCAATACCGACAGGAGATATAATTGGTGAATATGTAGTCGAAGATTTGCAACGTTTTGGATTTAATCAAATTAAAGAGAGTCCACGTATCATGGCGATGATTAGTGATCGAGGTGTCGGTAGTCTATATTCTGGTCAAATAAAAGTAACAGAGTCTGGTATACATGTATTTTCACTCGACTATACGGCGGGAAATCATCTAATTAATCAGCTCGGGAGGGATTGTCTAATTTCGCTTGGTATAGGTAATGATATAAAGAATTGGACGGTGCCTATCGGTCTGGGCGAGAAGTTAAATTTATATTATACGAGCAGCTTGCACTCTGGCTATCATAACTTTAGTTTGTGGATAGCATGTGAAGATGTTCGTGGAAAAAACGCTGAACAACATTTAAGAACTTTGGTTGGCAGTAGCGTATCGCTTTCAATGAAATCTCCTAACAGTGCTCATCCAGTTAAAGTCTCTAACTTTCTATTCTCTAGAGTTACTGGGAATCTTTAACTTTTATGTCGATAGCGAAATTTTCAGCGGCAGCGTATTTTCTGCCGCATTTGAGAGTCGCGTTTTATTGACTTAGTTTTTCAAATGAAGCTGATTTTCATTAAGCCAAGCATTCTTACAATCACATTTCGGCATTGATTTAATTTCAAACTCTCCAGTTACCCTATAGTGCTCAAAAATATCGTAAATCATCGGACTACAGCGCTTGCAGTTCGCTGGAATAGCGATAGGCGTAGGGGTGTCATGAAAACGTCCCAATGATAGTGGCCACCCTTTTTGTTTAGCCTGATTGAGAATCTCAGCGATACTCCACAGGGTAGGAGGAGTAAAATGCCCTCTTAAAAATTCTCTCTCGAGAGGTGTATGTTCGCTAACAAATGCACATGAAAGGGCAATTTCATCCACTCCTAACTCTACTAAATAAGAAATAGTATCGAGAGCTTCGTGCATTGCTTTGATTTCACTGAGTCCTGGTGCTTTGAGAAAAACATAGACATAGACCTTAACCCCCATAGTTTTAAGTAATGTTACTTTTTGTTCGAAGAGTTGTTTCGATATTCCCTTATTGAGCAGTTGGTTCCGTATATAGTCGTCCTGGCTTTCGAATCCGATACCTATAACCAGCTGTTTACCATTAAGTTGCTCTATGGCTCTTAAAATATCGACTTTGTGTATAAAATTTGGGTAACACTCTACTAGCAGCTCTGTTATCGAGTGATGCCGTGAAACATAATCGAATACACTTTCTTGGAACGAAATTGGGAGCTCAGTTCTTGGAAAAAAGCTGCCGCCATTGAATATGGTCAGTCGTTGGCAATCTATGAGGGTCGGTTGGTGATAACTCAGCATCGCTTTGTAGACATCTCCTTTTAATGCCCAGCTTTTATAATTGGTTTCCCTAGAACCATTGAGAGTTTTAGTCAGTTGAGGGAAAGAGCAAAAAGTGCAAGCGGCTCCTTTTTTAGAACGCCAGTAAACACATCCTCCTCCGGGCACTAATAAGGTCCCTTGGCTAAGAATTTGTTTCTCTTGAAAATGATAGAACTGTTGTGTAAACGCATCGAAATGATATGTAGATAGGTCCATTAGAGTATCTCGTTATGAAATGACTCAAACAAGCTACTTTTGGTTCTCATTTCTGTATTGGTACTCTAGTAGTACAGTACTACTATCAGTAACTTACGGTTAGGACTGTACTGTTGCTGTACCTCGATTATCTCGGTTTGAATTTTTAGAATATTTGTAAAAATTCACAGGAGATCAAATATGAGAGTTACACAGTTTTCTTTAAATCGTACAGAGGAAGTGGTCGCTTTAGAAAAAAGAGTTTGGGGGGCACAAGGTGCAACTAAAGAACTAGTTTTGTCACGATTTGAAACATTTCCTAGAGGAAGTGTGATCGCTTTGGACGACAAGGACAGAGTTGTAGGTTACGCTGCTGTACAAAAAGTGTCCCACATTTGTGCTGATAGTTGGTATCAACAAACAGACAATGGGCTCAGTATTAAAACACATTTATCTAATGGTCATATTCTCTATGGAATTGGGATGGCCGGAGAACAATGTGGTGTTGGTTCGTCAATGATCGAATATGTCTACAGTGCATTCATTCAAACTGGAGAGTGTGCACTGTTAGCATTGGGCAGTAGAGTTCCTGGGTATAGAAACTGGTTTAATAAAACTGGTGAGAGTGTTAGGTCTTACATCCAACAAAAACGTTCAGATGGCTTCTCAATTGATCCTGAATTGTTTTTATATCAGAAAAATGGCTTTGAGATTTTATATGAGATATCTGAATATTTTGATTGTGATAAGAGCCTTAACAATGGCGTGATGATAATAAAAATGTAATGGACCGAGCGACAGTTTTCTGTCGCAAAAATTGTGTGTGAAGAATGGAATGATTGATAGTAAGAAAAAAATTGAGCGAGCTTTACGGAAAACGCTGAGTGATCCAACTAAATGGGGGAATGTGCTGGATGTACTCATACAGGAAACCGGAAGTAAAAAAGGGATTATTCTCCAAAGAGAGGTAAATACTGGAATGCTAATGCTTCCCAAAAACTTACCTGAAGAACTTTCTAAACCGCTTTTAAGGGGCTTCACTGAACATCAGATGATGGAGTATGAAAGCCATTATGCTGAGAGTGATCCATGGACCGAAATTGAGTTGCGCTTTCTATCGACTGAACCGTACGCTTTATCGAGTTATTTACCGCTTAACGAGCTTAAAAAACATCCTCTTTATGAATGGTTAGAACCACAAAAAATTACCGATACTGTAGTAATGGATATATACAGGGACGGAGATTATTGGGTTGCTGTCAACTTGTTTTTTGATGTCAACGACTTTGAAGTGAGAAAGTATTGCATTGATCTTCTTAGTGAAAGTAAGACAATATTACAAACAGCATGGTATGCTCTAATAAAAAGTTACACTTTACCAAATGTTTCTCAACCAATGGCATTCTTCCTAGAACGTAGTGATAAGGCTGAGATTATCATTAATGTAACTGGCAGAGTTTTAGCGTTTAGTGAGCAGGCAAAAAACGTATTGAAAGAGAATGATTTTCCAATAAAAATAAAATCAGGAAAAATATTTATTCGCAATAAATTGTTAAGTAAACAGTTTATGTTTATATTGCAAAGTTCATTCGAAAGGTGTGAAGAAACGGAATCATTTCAGCTTGGAGACTATCATTTTAATCTTACTAATCTAAATAACCATGTCGATATTGTTGGTAAAGATCATGGTTTAAAACTGTTGAGTTTTAATGATATCTGCTCTATACAATTAGAAAACACACCAATTTGGGAGAGTGATGTATTGACTAATAGGGAAAAAGACTTAGTTAAGGTACTTGCTCAAGGGGGAAGGGTCGTTGATTTTCAGAAAAAATACAATATCGCTAAGAGCACTGCACATAATTGTTGGTCTAAAGTAAAAGATAAGCTAAATATATCTGATAGATCTCAACTTTTTGGTGGAAAAATAAATAGATTTCCACCCGATAAGATAGAAGATATGGACAGGTGACTACTGTATGAAATTGTTGTGCTATCAGCTAAATATTTGTCGCAAGATTATTTTAGTTGCGTAAAATAATAACCACTTAAAACCTTATCGCTTGGCAGATGGGTAAAGTCTCCGATTGGTTTTTCTGAATTTTAGCTCCGACTCTTCGTAAATTAACTATTGAGCAACAAAGCCATTATGATTTGGTTTTGATTTTCATAGGCACTCTTTATATGTTGTTTGATGTTTAATCATGTTATGACTGCTATCTGTTAAACACACTTTATTTAGGTGTGAAGATAAAATTATGCGAAAAAATATCTTCTATTTTATTGAGCGATTTAAGTAAAGAGTAACTAGTTACTTTTTTAGATGTCATACATCAACTATGTTGATAGTGCTACATAATTGTCATTTTTTTGATTACTTGTTTTACTATTCCTTATATAAGGTGAAAGATAGCTATGGTTAATTGAACATTGATATTTATGGAGAGACTGAATATGTTGAAAACTATGTTCACCCTAAGAGTGTCCCTTCTCTGCTTCTTCTTGGTTGCTTGTGGTGGTGGTGGTGGTGGTGGTGAGAGCAATGCTCCAATTTCAGATTCTGGTTCTGATAAAACCAACGAGACAAAAATTGGCAAGTTGAAATCATTGTCTGAAATAAATGGAGAGCTTACATCTCTTGACGGTTATCTATTTGCCAATGAAAATGGGATTTATCATTGGTCAGACAATCTGACAGCTGAATTTATTGATATTGTTTTACTTCGACCTGATGGTGAACGCTCCACTTATAGTTTCGACCGACATCAGTATGGTAAAGGTTTATACACTAATTTACCTCTAGATTCATCGAGAGACATAGTGCCGATGACAGACAATGGGTTTTACTATAGAGAAATAACTGCTCCAGTAGAAAAAAAAGGAGATTACTATTTTTCTACAATCTTGGGTGTAAATGAAGATGGAAGTGATAATTTTCAAGATTGGATGATGAATTTTGGCGTTGATGGTGCTCCTGAATTCATAAAAGTAACGTTAAGTGAACCAGCATGTAATCAGGTTTATACAATTAATCATACTTGTAATATAGGTTGGACCTATGCTGCCAACCTAAATAACAATGATGCAAGTGATGATATTCATGAAAGTGGCTTACCATTCGATAAACTATATAGTAAATCCTATAGCGAATATGCGACCTACATAAATGAGACGGCAGGATTGTTAGTTGATGGTTATTGGTATGGGGTAACTGATCAGAATGATAGTCAAATTAGCTTTGTCATTGTTAATCCTCGTAGAGAAAAAACCTATGTTGATATAAACGTTAATGATTCATTAGGCAGTCCAGTTCGTAGTATTGCTGCAACAACACTACGTTATCATCCACAACTAAATACCATATTTTTTGTCGCACGGGATCCCGCTCCTAGTTATATTAGTCGTAATTTAGAATATATAGTTGGTGGATACAATATTGATGAAGGGAAGTTGCAATGGACAGTGACTAAATCCAGTAATTACCATGATATTATGTCAGCGATTGCTTTGGCGAAAGATGGTATTTACATCCTTTCAGATGACTTGGGATTGCCTTGTTACTATGACAGCAAGAACAATACGGTTAGCAAACTAGAGGTGGATGTACCTTCAGCTCGAATTCCATTCATAGTAGGGCAGCCTTATATGTTACCGAATGGAAACTTCTTTTACGTAGAAAAAATTTACAATTGGGATCTAAGAGAGAACAGAGTCATGTTTGGACAGATCCAGTAGTACGGGTGTTCTTCACCATAACTTCTGGAGCAAGATCATCTCGTATTCAAAAACGTTGGTGAACAAATCTCCCGTAGATATTTTGGTGGTGCCAATCTTCGATTAGCCAAGCCATGATCCTAAGAGCCGCCTGCTAAACAGGCGGCTTTTTTGTTGTGGTGAGTGGCTAGCAAAGCATCATCCAGTCGAAAATCGATTTTTGTATTCTCACCGAGTGTGACTTGTGCAGCATTTCTGGTTGATGGACAGGAAAAGAGAAAATGCAGCAAGGGGAGAACGTTGGGTTAGCTTTGGCATAAAGGCGTATGGAAAGAGGTGGTAAACATAGAGATGAGTTTGGCTTTTTAATATTTAAAACAGTACGTTAACTAAGTTTTTATTCTTGTCTCCATTAAATGGCTCATGACTTTTCCACCATACGCTGATGAAAATGAGTCACTACGCCTTTCCATTCACCCTTACAACTTGTTTGCAAAGGGGGAGGGCGGCGAGCAGACTCCTTTTATAATTTCAGTCATTGAATTCACTCGTACAGAAAAGAACGATGACGAAAGGTGACGTGAAGAAAATGAATCAAGCAGAACACGCTTTGCCGACCAGCAAAGCCAACGTAATTTTGCATGCATTTGATTGGAAATATGCCGATATCGCTAAACAGGCACAAAAAATTCAAGAGCTGGGTTATGGCTCAGTGCTTGTTTCACCGCCGTTACGCAGCGCCAAATCACCCAAGTGGTGGCAGCGTTACCAGCCACAAGATTACCGCGTGATTGATAACGCACTTGGCAACACCACTGATTTTCAGAACATGGTGACTGAGCTTCAGCGTTGTGGTGTTTGGGTCTATGCGGATGTGGTGTTTAATCATATGGCGAATGAAGCAAAACAGAGAGCGGATTTAAACTACCCAAGCAAAACCGTGCTCGAAGAGTACATGTGCGATCCTGAGTATTATGAAAGCCAGCGATTGTTTGGTGATCTCTCTGAGCCTCTATTTACCGAAGAAGATTTTGTTGAAGCATTCGGCATTCAAGATTGGAAAGATAAGTGGCAAGTGCAGAATGGTCGAATCAGCGGTGGCCCGACCGATCCCGGTTTACCGACCTTACGTGTTCATGAGCATGTGATCACCCAGCAGCGTCATTACTTAATGGCGTTGAAGGCGATGGGTGTCAAAGGGTTTCGCATTGATGCAGCAAAGCACATGACGCTAGAGCATATCAAGCAAGTGTGGACAGAAGACATTACGCAGGGCATGCATATCTTCGGTGAAATCATTACCGATGGGGGAGCCACGGAAGAGGAGTATGAACTCTTTCTGCAACCTTACTTACAAGAGACTCGTCTCGGTGCGTACGATTTCCCTCTTTTTAGCACCTTATTTAAAGCCTTTGCCGCGAAAGGCAGCTTTAAAAGCTTGATAGACCCTTACTGTTTTGGTCAGGCGTTGTCGAATCGGCGCGCAATTACGTTTGTCACCACACATGACATTCCCAACAATGATGTGTTTGCCAACTTAGTGTTGGAGGAAGAGAACGAGTGGCTAGCTTACGCCTATGTATTGGGGCGTGATGGTGGAACACCTCTGATTTACACCGATCTCGATACGAGCGGCATACTTAACCAGGATGGGCAACCGCGTTGGAAAGACGCTTGGCATGATCCGCGAATGGTACAGATGATTGCATTCCACAACCGTTTTCATGGCGAGCCAATGAAGGTGCTGGAAGGGAATGATGATATGTTGGTGTTCAGCCGTGGTGAGCGTGGTTTTGTGGTGATCAACAAGTCGGCGCGGAAACAAACGATCTCCTTACCACTAGCGCGTCCTCTTCAAGATATGTTGACGGGCAAGCATTTCTTACCAATGAACGGCAAGATTGACATTGTCGTTGCGGCAAAAACGGCATTGATGATGTGTTGAGATAACGTCAAGGCTGGTAGATAGCGAAACAAAAGAGCGAAAACAAAAAAGGCGAAGTCCCACTTCGCCTTTTCTATTGCAGTTCAAACCGAACTTACACAATAAATTTATTAAGAATGGCGTCCTGCTCTCGAACGTTCTCTACCTGAACTTGCATCGCGATGTTGGCATTTTCTGCCAAATCCGCGACTTGAACAGAGAGGTCTTTAATTTTCACGGTGTTGTTATTGATCTCTTCAGCCACCAAGCTTTGCTCTTCCGCAGCCGAAGCAATTTGAACATTCATGTCACTGATCTGTTGAATTGCGTTGCGGATCCGATCAAGCGCATTGTTTGCCTCTTTCGCACGCGCGACGGCATTGCTTGCAGTATTTTTGCTTTGATTCATCGCACCAGCTACCGAAGTTGCACTGCTTTGCAATTTTTCAATCATAGTGCGTATTTCTGTCGTGGACTGTTGTGTGCGTTGAGCCAGCGTACGAACTTCGTCTGCCACCACAGCAAATCCTCGACCAGATTCACCGGCTCTCGCAGCCTCGATAGCGGCATTAAGTGCCAGCAAGTTGGTTTGATCGGCAATGTCGTTGATGACTTTTAATATCGTCTCAATGTTTGCAGTCGCAGATTCAAGGACCTGTACTTCTTCGACGGCTTCATCAATTCGAGCGGATAGATCATCAATCGCTTGAGTGGTGTCACTAACAATATCGGTTCCATCAACGGTAGCGTCGTCCGCTACTTTCGCTGCAGAGGCAGCGCCTTGCGCGTTTGAAGCCACATCCGATGCTGTCGTGGCCATTTCATGCATCGCCGTCGCTAACTGTTCCAGCTCTCTGAGCTGCTCTTGCATCGCTGAGGCAGACTCTTGTAAACCGACAGAGGTTGTCTCCGAACCTCGTAGAATTTCTTCACCAATCGCTTTCGATTGCTTAATCAACTGCTGCAATGTGCCAGTAAACGTGTTGAAACCGGTTGCAAGAAGAGAGAACTCGGTATCTGTGTTGGTCTCCAGCCGTTGGGTTAGGTCACCCTCACCGGAAGCGACGTCTTGAATGGCATCGTTGAGAACGTCAAGAGGACGCATGAGGGTACGAATTAACACTAGGAGAATGGCGATACTAAAGATCAATGCGATGATGGTGTACACAACAGAACTGTTGCGTAGGTCATTAATCGACTGATACGCGATACTTTCATCAAGGACGACGCCAACATACCAGTTTTCACCGGGCACAGAAGCAAAATCCAATGTGTAGGCAACGCCATCGAGCATGACTTGCTGAGGCTCGCTTTTAATCTGAATGTTAGGCATGTAGTCAGACATTGGCGTGCCGTTCAATTTGGTGTTTGGGTGGGCGATGGTTGTGCCATCCTTTGAGACGATAAATACGTAACCCGCATCAAACAGTTTCACTTGGTTAACCAAATCAGCGAGACCTGCGAGACTGACGTCATAGAAGATAGCACCGATGAAAGTGCCATTGTCTCGAACTGGAGTCGCGATAGAAACCAGAATTTCATTTGTCGCTGAGTCTGCGTATGGGGCGGTAATGATGAGTTGGCCCGCATTTTTTGCATCTTTATACCAAGGACGAACACGAGGATCCCACGTTGGACCGGGGTTCCAGCTGGGGTCGTTGTTGATATTGGAACCATCCTTTTCAAATCCTAAACCCGCTAATAAAAACGTTTTTTTAACAATAGGGCGGGTGATGACATCGGAAATATGCTTGGGTGAGAGATCGGTTTCCATCATGCTGGTTGCGTACGCAGCAATCGCTTTGCGGCCATTGATTTCAGCAGCGACAGTGTTTCTCACACCATCAACGATTTCTGTGACACTCGCTTCGACCTGTTCGGTCAGTTCGTCTTGCATCGTAAAATACTGCTTAGCGGTAAGCAAAGAGACAGTGACCAGCAGCAACATAGATGAGGCGGCTACAATTTTGTGACTAAATTTCATCCCAATTCCCCCGAATGTGGTTGATTTGCCAACTATCTATATTTTTATAGTTAATAAAACGAACTTAATCCAACAAAGAGATGGTTTTAAGTTTGAATAAAAAGAAAAAAGGCGAAGGGATAACCTTCGCCTATTCCACCTACACAGTGAATCTGTTAAGTATTTCGTCCAGTTTTCGCACGTTTCCGGTTTGTACTTGCATTGCTTGGTTGGCATTAGAAGCTTCACCAGCAACTTGTGTCGACAAGTCTTTAATGTTGACCGTGTTGTTGTTAATTTCTTCTGCGACCAAACTCTGTTCTTCTGCCGCAGAGGCAATTTGCATGTTCATGTCTGTTATACGCTGAATCGCGTCACGGATACGTTGCAATGAATCATTGGCTTCACGCGCACGCTCAACGGCTTCAACCGCACTGCCTTTACTCTCTTTCATCGCACTGGCTACTGATGCCGCACCGGATTGCAGTTGTTCAATCATGCTACGGATCTCGGTTGTCGATTGCTGAGTGCGCTGAGCCAGTGTGCGGACCTCGTCGGCAACCACCGCAAAGCCACGACCAGATTCACCTGCACGCGCCGCCTCAATCGCAGCATTCAAGGCCAATAGATTAGTTTGATCTGCGATGTCGTTGATAACCTTCAAGATAGTTTCTATGTTCGCTGTTGCGGATTCTAGTCCTTGCACTTCTTCAACCGCCATATCGATTCTTTCAGATAACATGTTGATTGAACGAGTCGATTCATTGACGACCAAGGAACCTTGTTGAGTCGCGTCGTCGGCTTCTTGCGCAGCGCCCGCTGCTCCTTGTGCGTTATTGGCTACTTCGGTGGCCGTCACTGCCATCTCATTCATTGCTGTTGCAAGTTGCTCTAGTTCTTGCAATTGCGTTCCCATGGCTTCAGCAGAGCCTTTTGCACCCCGTGCGGTCAATTCAGTGCCATGCATAATTTCACGGCCAATCTCTTTGGATTGAATGATCTGGTTTTGCAAATTGCTAGTAAAGGTATTGAATCCGGACGCTAGCTCGGAAAACTCCTGATCCGTATTGGTATCGAGGCGATGAGTTAAGTCACCTTGGCCAGAAGCGATATCTTGAATCGCAGCGTTTAGTGCATCGAGTGGGCGCATTAAGAAGCGAATCAGCATGGTGAGTGCCACAATACTTAAGAGTAGCGCGACGACAGAATACAAAATGGAGCTGTCACGTAGGTTGTTGACAGCGGCAAAGGCGATATCTTCATCAATAATCGCACCGATATACCAGTTTTCACTCGGTATTTTGGTAAACGTGACTTGATAACGAACACCGTCTCTTTCGAAATGTTGTTCACCCTCTTTCAACTGAACTTCTGGAAGATACTTTGAAAATGTCTCGCCATTGTTTTGTGAATCTGGGTGGGCAATGGTGGTGCCGTCGGAAGAAACTAAGAAAAGGTAACCTGCATCGAACAAACTGACTTGGTTAACCAACTGAGCAAGGTTAGTCAATTGCATGTCGTAGAACATACCTGCGACAAATTTGCCACTTTGTTTAACCGGTGTGCCCACCGAGATGATGACAGCTTTACTAGACACATCCACGTATGGTGCTGTGACAACCAGTCTGCCCTGTGCTTTAGCATCCATGTACCAAGGACGTTTGCGAGGGTCATAATCTGGACCAGCTTCCCACCCATCATCATTTTCAATGACGAAGCCATTTTCTTCATAGCCAAAGCCGACAGCGAGAAAACTTGATTTGAGTTTTGGTTTCTCAAGAATGGTTTTGACGTAGTCTCGATCAAAGGGGTTAATCTCGATAACTTCAGTGGTGGTTTGCGCTAAATTTTTGCGCGCTTCCATTTCGGAGACGACGGTGTTGCGAACACTGCTGACCATCTCAGTCAAGCTGGTAGAAACATGTTCTTCAATCGTGCTACGAACCGTATAGATCTGCTTTAGCGACAGCAAAGAAATGGTCACTAATAGAAGCGCGGAGGAGGCGGCTACAACCTTGTGACTAAACTTCATAAAATCCCTCAGTTTAAAATACTTGTTTTTGTTAATACTAGGAGTTATATCGGCATTTGTATTTATAACATGAATATAAATTAATGTTTTCTGTTCGCCGTGAGCGTTTAGAGGGATGAAAAGTATCAATTTTGTGATGACGAGAGAATTTATATGCACATGTGTGTTTATGTGTTGTTGTTCCTCATGCGCTTAACCGCGGCAGTAAAAATTTAGGCGTCTTTGCTTCGAATGGTATGGTTTTTCCCCATAAAAAAGCTCCGCGAACGGAGCTTTTTTTTCAAGATCGGGTCAAAAAATGAGGTGCGCAACACCTGCAATGATTGGCAGTGTAATCAGCGTACGTAGGATGAAGATGATAAACAGCTCTACAATGTTGACTGGAATTTTACTGCCAAGCAGCAGTGCGCCAACTTCAGACATGTAGATTAGCTGAGTAACTGACATGGCTGCAATGACAAAGCGTGTCATTTCATTGTCGATAGACGCTGCGAGAATCGCTGGGATAAACATATCCGCAAAGCCCACTACGATGGTTTCTGATGCCGCCACGGCTTCTGGCACACCGAGTAACTCCAAGAAAGGAATAAAAGGCTGACCAAGGATGGCAAAAACGGAAGTGTATTCTGCGATGATAAGGGCAATCGTTCCTAAACCCATCACCACAGGCAGTACGCCGAATACCATATCGACTGCGTTGTGAACACCTTCAGTAAATACCGACTTAATCGATTTTACTTCGTCTGCACGTTTCAGAGCTAAGTCCATTCCCCAGCTAAAAGGGGTATGGCCAACTGGTACAGCGTTTTGATCCGCTTTTGGCTCGCTACCATCAATGTAGCAATCTTTCTTTAGGCTTAGTGGTGGTAAGCGAGGAATGATGATCGCTGCGACAACACCGGCTAAACAAATCGCGCCATAGAATGGAAGAAAAAGGTGCTCCAATTTCACTTGCGCAATTACAACCAAACTAAAGGTAATGGAAACGGCAGAGAATGTCGTACCCACTACGGCTGCTTCGCGTTGAGTATAGAACTTGTTTTCGTACTGCTTACTGGTAAGCAGAATCCCGACACTGCCATCGCCGAGCCATGATGCCATACAGTCGATGGCGCTGCGGCCTGGTAAATTGAATACTGGGCGCATCACTTTACTGAGCAGCGCACCAAACAGTTCCAACAAGCCAAAGTTAAGTAGCAGAGGTAGCAACATGCCCGCAAAAATGAAAACTGCAAAAAGTGTTGGCAAAAGCCCTGTCAGCACAAGACCACCCGTGTTTTCTTCCCAAATGGCTTTAGGACCCACTTGGAAAAACGTCATAACAACCGCGATACCACCAAACACACGCACCGCAAGCCAAAGAGAGCTTGGGTTGAACAATCCGTTGAGGAAGGCATTGTTCACGATCTTGGCTGGTTTAAAAAGCTTAGTTACCAGTGAAGCAACTGCCATGAAAGCGATAATGGTTGTGACCATGGCGATCAAATGATCACCCAGTAGAGCTGGAATCAACTTAGCCATCACAGCAACTGGGATGGTGAGTTCACCGTTGTAGGTGATAGGTGCCATAAACAGAAGTAAGCCAATAACGGAAGGAATAAAAAACTTCCAAAAGTTGGCTTTCTTTGCCGTCTCTGGGACAGCAGCAGTTTCAGTGTTATTGGTCATGCTTGTCTCTTGTTACTACTAGTCAATGTTATTCATTTTTAAGAATAGTTATTCACTAAAAATCTGTTTTTAGTCAAAGTGGGCGTGAGATTACTCTTAAAGTACTGCGATTGCAATACTATTCATTGAAATGCCCTAACTATTCAGACGTTAACTTTGAAATAGATAATGATAGTCGATTTTTGTTTTGTAATTGTTTCATGTGTTGGATTTTTGTGATTTTGCCGGGTGTTAAACTGCAACTTAGGCATGTTTAGTGTGATCTAAGTTGCTTTATCGGTGGGCTTTACGGTGAATTATGCTTGTCGAGAGGGAGAAAAGTAGAGCAGAGTCCAGTAAGCAATCGCGATCAAAACGGCAAAGGTGGCAGGCAAAATCAACGCATAAAGTTCAAATCGAATAAATGCGAATGCGCCAACCGAACCTCCTAGTAAAAAGCCAAAGAAGATGAAAACAAACAGTTTCGCTTTGCGCTTATCGAACTTTTGTCCTCGTAAGCTTTCTCCTATCATGATCCCGAGATCAGTAATGATGCCAGTCATATGAGTAGTACGAATGACAGCCCCACTGAAGGTCGTGATCATGGCATTTTGTAAGCCGCATGCAGCGGAAGCGAGGTATTGGCCATAGATGTTGCCGTTGATGAGAAATCCCAACGACATCAGCAATAAGAAACCTTCAATGCATAGTGCAACGCCGTAACGTCTGCCCAGCTTGAGTGCCGTGCTTTCGATGAAAAAACCACTGAAGGCCGAGCCAATTAAGAAACTGGCGACAATGAACATGAGGTGAATGGTGCTGGAGGAGCCAGTAAGGAAACTGCTGCCCAACAGAGTGACCGTGCCAGATAAGTGAGAAATGGCTTGGTGTTGAAATCCCATAAGGCCGATGGCATTCACACAACCCGCAAGCAGTGCAAGTACAAATGCACCAAATTCAACCCAACGAGGTAATCTAGATATCACGATTCTTGTCTCTTTATTGCTTAGGTCGAGATTATAGCGCTAGCGACCACAAGTTAAAGTGGTAAGATCTGTTTAGCTTTGATCCTTCTCAACAAAGGCGGCAATTTGTGTGTTACGGAAACATGCCTATTGTTCGGCAATTATGGTTTGTTGGGGGCTTTGTTTTGCAGTTGTTTCTTCTGTAGATCGAAATAGATGCCTGATAGTTGGTTAAAAAACGTTTCTTCTCTGAATCTTGCCATGGGAATAACCACCGCCGCAGGGGCCGAAGAGAACAACAACAGCATGGTTGTACTGCATGCGGGACAAAAGTGATAGCTGATTTCATGGCCATTATTGGTGAGTCGATTAAATGAGGCAACATCCCCATCCACTCGAATCTGTTCAGTCATGAAACGTGCGTGTACACCAAAAAAACTGCCTAAACGACGCTGGCATTCAAAAGAGTGGCAGATCGAGGTTTTGACTGGCTCTCCTTGGCAATGGATTTTCACCAATCCACACTCACATTCACACGTTCTTACGCTATTTTTTACCATTGTGCTTATCCTCGGGTTCACCTCTATTGATAATTATAAGAAACGCATTTAAGGTCTGCACAACCCCAATTATGAGTCGTGCATCAATGAGAAAGAAAATTTTACCCATCCCACTTATTCTATTGATTCCCATAGTGATGCTCTTGGTTGTGATTGTCGCTGGCCTCTATCGTTTTAGCCTCAACGATCACGAGATCATGGCAAAATTTCCATCGCAGCAAGTAAAAACCGATACGATCGTTGAATTGTTAACCGGAAAGAAAACGACTAACCCGATCACAATTATCGTGCCCGAAACTAAAGCGTTCGCTTTGATCTCAGAACTTGATGTGCAACAGCAAATAGCGACTGGAGGCTATGATTCTGGAGCAGAGCGAGGCATCGCAACAGTGTGGTTGGCACATTGGCATTCGCTTGAGGCGCGATCGTCGAGTTTGTACGTGGCCCCTGTGTCGGTGAGTAATCAAGGTAGCGGGCGTTTTTACTATCTCGGGCTGTTTAAATTTGATGCTCTGCCACAGCGACTGGTCATGGTAGATGCCATCTATTTGGGCGATCGAATTCATATCAAATCATTAGAAAAAGTTGATGAAGATGGTATAGCGGTTGTTTTCAATACTCATGATTCTGGTCAATCCTTTGTAGAACAACCGGTTAAAAGAGTTGAACGTCATTTTACTGTTGATGAAAACAAACTAAAATCAGCTAAATAATCATTTTTGAGGCGGTTTTTGGCTTGAAAATAGCAATTATTTGATGATTTATTGTTGGGAAATGCATAAGCTTGTAACCCTGTTCCGCAGGAGATTGTAAACCGTGTCCTCCCAAGTCATAAACAGTCGTTTTTCTCAGTTATCCAATGGTAAGAAATGGCTGCTATTGTCATTACCATTGGTTGCTATTGTGGGCATTTCAGCCTCGTTACCCAAATCTACCTTGACTCGTACAGTTGAGTTGAATCTTAAAGACTATTACGCGCAAACGAATTCTAATCTTTCAACCTCTCTAGAAGAGTGGCAGAATCCGCCAAGTTTTGAATACCAAATCCAATCTGGCGATAACCTAAGCACCATCTTTACTCAGTTGGGCTTCGGTTACCAACAGATGATGAAGGTCATGGAAACGGATCTTGATTTTTTGGTGCTTGATACGTTGCGACCAGGCAATACGCTACGTTTCTGGAAAGATGAAGAAACGGGCACATTAGATAAGATGGAACTTGCTCTTGGCATTGCAGACAAAGCGGTGTTCACGCGCAATGATGACGGTAGCTTTGCTTTTGAACAAGTCAGTTTGCCGGGTGAATGGCGGCAGCAACCTTTGATTGGCACGATTGAAGGCAGCTTCTCAAGTTCGGCTTATCGACTTGGACTAAATAGCATCGAAATTGATCAGGTTGTCTCTCTGTTAAGAGAGAAAATCAACTTTTCTAAAGATCTGCGTGCAGGGGATAGCTTCGAAATCGTGCGTAGAAATCAGTTTATTGATGGCGTCGAAAGTGGTAAACGCCAAATCGAAGCGATAAAGATCTTTAATCGTGGCCGCGAGATTACTGCGTATCTTCATACCGATGGACAGTTCTACGATGCTAAAGGTCAAAGCTTACAACGCGCTTTTCAACGCTATCCGGTGACCACGAACTGGCGTTTAAGCTCGAATTTCAACCCACATCGTTTGCACCCTGTGACCGGACGTGTAATGCCCCATAACGGAACAGACTTTGCGACGCCAATTGGCACTCCGGTGATGTCAACGGGTGATGGAACGGTCATCTTAGTACGTAAAAACCATCCGTTTGCAGGTAACTATGTGGTGGTTGAGCATGGCAGCAAGTATAAGACACGCTATCTTCATTTAAGCAAAGTTTTAGTAACCAAAGGACAAAAAGTGTCGCGTGGTCAACGCATTGGACTAAGTGGAAAAACTGGCCGTGTTACCGGTCCACATTTGCACTATGAATTACTTGAAAATAATCGCCCAGTTGATGCGATGAAGGCGAACATTCCGATGGCAAGCTCGGTGCCTAAGAAAGAGATGGCTGGTTTCCTTGCGACGGTAAATGAACTCAACACTTTGTTGAGAGAACAAGAGCAACAAAATATTTAGTAGGCCCCAAAAGCAAAAAAGCCTGTAAGTCTAACTTCAGGCTTTTTGCAGCCTCGCACTGTTCGGATGTGCCATAGTCAACGTCATATTATTGCCCCAGCTCAAATGGCACTTCTTAGTGATCGTCGTTGAATGGAGATAACGAGGTCTTTTGGTTTCATAGGACGAGAAAAGTAATAGCCTTGAATCTGCTGACAGCCCATTTCTGAGAGTTTATCTAATGCTTGCTTCTCTTCTACCCCCTCAGCCACCAAATTGACTCCTAATTGCAATGCTAACTGGGTAATCAGCCAAACCACTCTTTCGGCCGTATCGTTGTTGAGCATATTGTGGACAAAACTTGCGTCTATCTTGATGGTATCGATCGGGTAGCTGTGAATGTAGTTTAAGCTAGAATAACCGGTGCCAAAATCGTCCAACGCGACTTTAAATCCTTGTGCTCTCAAGGCATCTAGCACCATGTGTTCTTTTCCCGTCTGTGTCAGAAGAACGGTTTCAGTCAGCTCGATGACAAAATCTTGGGCGTCCAGCTGATATTTTTCCATCATGTGGTTAAGGTTAGCAACGTATCTTTGATCATCATTTAGTTCATAGGCAGAGCAGTTTAAACTCAGCTTCACTGGGTAGTTCAATTGTTCCTCTAGATATAACTTGCTGAGGCAAGCCAGTTCAATGATGCGTTCCCCAAGTTGAACAATAAGCCCAGATTGTTCTGCGGCATCAATAAACTCGGCGGGTGAGATTGAGCCATATTCTGCACTCTCCCAACGCGCAAGTACTTCGAAATAATCCCAGCGATCTTGGTGAACGTTGACTATCGGCTGGAGGGCTACGTAAATCTCATTGTTGTCCCCAATGGGTTTAGCGAGTTCTTCTCGAATCGCTTCAATCAGTTGGGTTCTTCTATGATAGAGAGCACTAAGGTGTGTATCGTAGCAACGAATACGA
The DNA here is from genome assembly GCF_021852965.1 of Vibrio floridensis. Lineage (NCBI taxonomy): Bacteria > Pseudomonadati > Pseudomonadota > Gammaproteobacteria > Vibrionales > Vibrionaceae > Vibrio > Vibrio floridensis. The sequence goes on from NZ_JAKGCY010000001.1 coordinate 558,662, forward strand.
TTATTAGGGTGTTTTTTACACTCTTTCATCGCAAGGCTGGCATTAAGAAATAACTCGTCACTGGTGATCAACCTCTGCGTGGCTTTAGCGATACCAATACTGATGTCAAACTGAACATGGTTGGCGTTGTCTTGATAGCCAAAAGCAATTTTGTTGAGAATATGTTGGCATACCTCTTCTGGGTCATCGGTGTACGTGATGAAGGCGAACTCATCTCCGGCAACACGATACGCAAGCGCAGGGCTAGGAAGGGTGCTTTGTATGGCTTTGGCTGTGAACTTAATTATTTGATCACCAATATAGGTACCGTGAATGTCGTTAATCAGTTTAAAGTTATCGATATCGATGCACACAAGGCTAAAGGAGCGATCCGATTGTTGTGTCAAGGTTTCAAGCGTATCAGATAAACAACTGCGATTAAGCAGTCCAGTTAAATTGTCATGGGACACTTCATAGCTAAGTTGGTTGACGAGTTGTTCTGAACGGTCACTCAGCCATTTTTCTCTTAGCCCATGAATAATCATGTTTGCGTAGATACGATGGTACTTTATGAAGAGCGCCTCATCGTAAGGCTTGAATGAGAAAGTTGAGACCAATATCCCGAGAATATCGCCATTGTGGCCTCGTAAAGGGATACCAATGAAGGCATGGTTTTCCGCGTCTTGTAGTACGGCTTCTTGTTCACAGGCATAGTAGCTCTCTTGGTCGTAGCGGCAATGGTCTATGATTTTTAGAGCAATGTTTGCAAAAGGTGTATCTTCTAAACTGTGCCGAGGAGATCCTACAATTCCCCCATTCTTTGCATAAGACAAAGTATGTGTATGACTACTGTGGAGATCGATCTCTACAATGCAGGTGCAGTTTGAGCTCAAAGTGGAATGCAGCTTGAGCGTTACTTGATTAAGAAGCTCGTTACCGTCGAGAGATAGAGTATGAATAAGCTCATCTAAGTCGATACAAGCTTGGATCGTTGAATCATTCATCTGACGTTCTCTACCTGATTTTATATTGACATTTTTATTACATAGAGTTGTACAAACAATCTCGATATGCATCACGTTAAATATCGCTCACCAGACCAAGCTTTGCAAAAGAAATTCGGAGATATGATCCTAATCCTTAGATTATTAACGGGTTAGAAATCAAAAACAGATAGCACTTTTTTGCTCTATACCGACTTTTCTTGCTGTAGCCGCTCTTTAAGGTAATCCAAAAACAGTTTTGTTCTTGTGTGTTGGTAGTCCAGTTTTGGGTAGTAAGCGTAAACGGTGGCTTCGTCGGCGTGCACGTTTGGCAGGACAGGAACTAAAGCGCCAGTGCGCAGCTCTTCTTTGATCATCACGTTATTACTGAGCAGAATGCCCATGCCTCGTTTTGCGCCGTGGAAAAGCGCTTCTGGATTGGTTGTCGAGAAGTTGCCACGCAAAGTCATGCGTTTACCATTGTTGAGTTTCAGTTCTCGACTCGGCTTTTCTCCCCAGATCAAGATATTGTGATTCACCAACTGCTCTGCATTCTCCGGCATGCCATATTTTTCAATATAGCTGGGGGCCGCAAAAAACGTCGCTTTATGCTCAAACAACGCGGTTGCTTTAAAGCTCAGGGAGTTCAGCTGTTCCAATTCTCGGCTGATAAAAAGATCTAGGCTCAACTCAGGCAGTTGCCCTGGCAATGTGGTAAAGAGCTGAACTTTAATATCTGGGTATTTTTCCAGAAAATCATCCAGATAGTGAACTAAGAACTTGGATCCGACGGCAAGGGTTGCGCCAATTTTCAGTAATCCAGCTGGGCTTTGGTTGACGGATCGCGTCTCATCTAAAACCGATTGCCAGCCATCGAGTTGCAACTTTGCGCGCTGATAAAACAGAGCACCCGCTTCGGTTTGGCTGATGGATCGGGTGGTGCGTTTGAGTAATTGAACACCAATTTTCTCCTCTAACCACTGTATACGCTTGCTGATGGCGGAACTAGTGGTATTCATTTTACGCGCTGCCGCGTTAAAACTGCCTTCTTCCACCACTCTGATGTAGCTGTTTACGCTTTGAAACCAATCCATATTCTTTCCTTTAGGGAATTAATCTCTTTCCGATTGGGGAGATTATCATCAATCAAAGGCCAATATAAACTGTAAATCATTTGCTGTAAGAGAGGAGAGGGGAATGCTGAAGTCGTTACAAAAAATGCCATTGCTTTTAGCGATGATGATCATCGCGACAGGGCAAGTGGGCGTGGCCATTTATTTACCGTCTCTTCCCCTTATTAGTCACGACCTCGGATTGACGCAAGCTGACGTACAAAATGTCGTGACTTTCTTTCTTGTTGGCTTTGGTGCATCACAACTCTTTTATGGTCCTTTGTCTGATGCGATTGGTCGACGTCCAGTTTTCATTCTTGGCCAAGGGATCTACTTAGTCGGCACCGTCATCTGTATCGCGTTTTCATCCAGTATTGAAGCGTTAGAGTTAGGTCGATTGTTGCAAGGATTAGGGGCGGGTAGTGCATCGGTGTTGGGACGCTCTGTATTGCGAGACAGCTACGAAGGGGCACAATTGACCAAAGCGCTCTCTTATATTTCGATTACCGCGTCGATCATGCCGATCATTGCCCCGGTTTTTGGTGGCTGGATCGCCTTTCATGTCAGTTGGCAAGCGGTGTTCGTTTTTGTGTTGTGCTATTTATTGGCGATATTTACGTTGGGCTATTTTGTGTTGCCAGAAACCTTGCCTTACGCCAAGAGACGTTTTCGCCCTTTAACCGTGTTGGCGACTTATCGCACTTTGGCGACTAATCCACAAGTGATCGGCAGTGCCAGTTTTAACTGGATGAGCTACCTGGTTAGCCTTGTTTCGCTGTCGGTATTCCCTTTCATGATGCAAGGAGAGCTTGGATTTTCTGCTGCAGATTATGGCAGCATGATGATCATTCCATCTGCCGGTCTTTTGCTTGGTAGTGTGACAGTCAATGTCTTGTTGCGTTATTTCGAGGTGAAGAGGCTGCTTGCCGCCAGTTTTGTTCTTGTGGCTCTGTCTGGTTGTGGGCTCATTTGGGCGCCCTTTAGTAGCGTTAGCTTGATCGCTGCCTTTACCGTGATGAGTTTTGCTCAAGGGATGTCATTCCCTCTGTCGATCAGCTTGCTCCTTGCCCCTCACAAGCAAAATGCAGGTTCTGTTTCTGCGTTGTCTGGCTCAGTGCAGATGGTGATGGCAGCACTGCTCGGTGGATTTTTGGTTGAACACTGCGTTCGAACTCAGGCTCAATTAGGATTGTTTTATATTCTAGTTGCGATGGGGTGTTTTGCGGTGTTGCTGCTCAAAGGTAAAGTGATGACGACGCCGGAGGTACAGAAAGTCTAACTTGATTATCTCACCCCCCGTCACTACAATGCCGCGCAGTAGTTAATGAGGGTTACCCATGCAACAAAATGAATTTGAACAGTTGGTTAAGCAGATTTGCCAGCAAGAGAACTTACCGAAAGCACTAGAGCTTCTAAAAGCGTGTGACGATGAGGAAGTTGCAGAAGCGGCAACATCGCTTTCAGGGCAATTTGCTTTGGCAGAAGTGGATGGCGAAAAACGAATCTATCACGTGACGTTACAAGAAAACGAAGCAGGTGAAGAGACGGAATACGTTGAGCATGTAATGAACGAAGGTGAGCACTTGGTGAAGTTTGCCGCTTGGTTCTTTGATGTCATGTTCGAGATCAAGGCCAAAGAGACCTACCAAGCTGCAGGTAAAACCTATCAGCAACCGAAGCGTAGCTAACGCTGGCGGAATCGCTTTTTTAGAACGCTCAAAAAAACGGCAATGTTACTGCCGTTTTTTTGTTTTCGTGATAAATGTTTTTTATCTTTTCATGAAATAAAATTACCAAATAAATGTGATCTTCGTCTTGTTATCTGATGATTTTGTAGTAATATTACACACGAAAACAGAAGAGAAAACATTGGAGAATCAAGATGGGTTATGAATTAGGCGGTGCTTACATCGGTCAAATGATGGCAAAAGACGCAATGCACAAAGCTATGTATGGCAAGACAGCGAAGAAGAAAGCGTCATTTATCAGCCGCATGCTAAAGAAAATGGCAAAATAACAGCAAGCTTAAAGCGTTATTTTGTAGTAAAGTTTCAAAAAAACCTGGCATCGCCAGGTTTTTTCTTATCTGCTTATCTATGGTCAACTTAATCAGTTTGCCATCTCCACCACATTGTTCGGAACGACATCAAGCCCACGCTCTTTAAGGTAGGCTTCCAGCTTATCGCAACCTCCAATGTACGAACCATCTAGCCAAATTTGTGGTACGGTGACGGGCGTTTTTTCGCCAATAATGGCTTTGACTTCAGGAATCATACGATACAGCGCGGCGCTTTCTTTAACGACATCGTGATATTGGTAGTGAATGCCCGCCGAATCCAACAGCTGCTTGGCTTTGACACAGTAAGGGCAGGTCGCTTTACCAAAAACAATATTCCCTTTGAGGGTGTCGCGCTTTGTCCACTCTTTGATCACAGATTGAATCAGTACGCCACGGTTAAGAGCTTCTCCTTGGCTAATCACTTTGCCTTCAACCACCAAAATAGGCGCATGCCAAGCGCCGAGCTTTAACGGCTCCCACCAATGAGAAAGCCAGTCTTTGACTTCCAATTCAACAGGAATACCGTTGAGTTCATTGGCAAACGTATCGGTTAAGATATCTTTGGTTAACGTACACTCACCACATGGGATGTTGACTTTAAATGGTCCCCAACTTCCCGCCCAACGGTACAGGGTGATTTTAATCGCTTCACTCATTAAATATTCCTCAAAATCGCTCTATTAGTGTAGTAGAACGCACTGGCGATGTTTTCCTTTCACGCTATTTTGTTTTTTTGGTTTCCCAATGAGTAATAAAGGCCACAGAAGCAATAATGATGAAGGCGCCAAGCCAGAGTCTGCCCGGTGGCACCCAACCAAAGACAAGCCAACCGGCAAGTACGTTCAATGGTAGTTTAGCGTGATCAAAAGGCTGAACAAAGGAGGCATCGGCACTGGCATAAGCTTTGACGATGGCCCATTGCGCCAGTGCAGTCATGCAGCCCGCTGCAAAAAGGATCAGCCAAATGGTCGTGCTGCTAGGCATGGTGAAATCAGGAATCGCCAGCATGATGTTGAATGGCGTAATCAACAGCAGCAGATAAACCACCATGGTGGAGGGCGGATCGTTGACCGAAAGTTTTTTAACCATCAGTGAATAACATGCCCAAAAGAAGGCCGCGCCGACAGGCAGTAAGGTCGCAAGATGAAAATCATCTGCCCAAGGCTCAAGAATGATCATCGCACCAATGAAACCGAACAGCGTCGCGCCCCAGCGTGCCACACCAACTTTCTCTTTCAGAAGCAGCCCAGAGCCGATCGTCGCAAAGAGTGGGGAAGTCATTAATAGCGCGATGCCTTGCCAAATCGGCACCGGATAAGCGAGTGCCCAAAGCCAAAGCTGAATACCGATAACCGACAAAAAGACTCGCAGTGCATGCCAGCCAAAATGAGAGGTGCGCAGCGATTGGCGAATGCCCAGTGTTTTTAAGTACGGCAAAATCACAATCAAAGCGATGCCATATTGAATCAGCGCGACGGTGGTCGACGGAATGGCAAATTGAATACTGGCAACTTGCGCCAGGCTATTGACGATAGCGAAAGCTAAACCGGCGGTCAGCATCCACGACGCGCCAAGAATTGGGTGGTGTTGAGACTGCATAGATAGTTGGTGTTGGAAAAAAGTCCGAGAATCATACGTTTTCTGCATGATGAAGCCAAATTTTTTGCACCGTAGAGAAAGAAAAAAGCCTCTGACAGTCAGAGGCGCAAATGCGGATTAAAGGACGTACCTCGGTGAGGAGGATAAGAACGAGAAGCACAAACGCTGCCATGCATTTGTACCTCTATCATTGCAGAAGCTGTGCCAGTTTTAAGTTGTTGATTTTGTTAGTTTTGGATTTTTGAGTATTCCAAAGCCGCACCATAACCATTCAAAAGGCGACAATCATGGTGCAAAGGAAACATGGTGCAAGGGAAAGCTAAATTTGCAGTAACTGGCGGTTAAACTCTTCCACATCAAGGGGTTTGGAGTAGAGATAACCTTGGAACTCATCGCATTGCTCACTGACGAGCAGTAGCCGCTGCTCTTCGGTTTCCACGCCTTCTGCGACGATTTTTTTGTCCATGTTGTGGCCTAGCTGAACGATGGTTCTGACTAGCATGTGATCGTGATGGTTCTCAACACAGTCATCGATAAAGGCTTTATCTATTTTTAACACATCAATAGGTAACTGCTTTAAGTAGTTGAGCGATGAGTAGGCAACCCCAAAATCATCAATCGCAACCGTCACGCCAGATCGCCTCAAGTTGTGGCAAATTGCGATGAGCTTTTGCGGCTCTTTCATCAAGACAGTTTCGGTGATCTCTAATTGCAGATAACTGGCGGGAAGGTTTGATTCGAATAATGCGGAATTGACCTGTAGTTCAATATCATCATTGGCAAATTGAACGGTTGAGACATTGACCGAAACAGGGATATCGTAGCCAAGATCTAACCACTTTTTAGCTTGTTTACACGCCTCGAGTATTACCCAGCGACCAATCGGAATAACCTGTTTGGTTTTCTCTGCAATAGTAATGAACTCAAGAGGACTGATGGTTCCGAGTTCCGGATGTTGCCAACGAATGAGCGCCTCTGCGCCAGTAATTTTTCCCGAAGTAAGGGAAACCTTAGGTTGGTAAACCAATGAAAATTGCTTTAGTTCAATGGCTTTGTCGAGTTCTCGTTCAATCTGATGTTGGCGTATAGTCTCGTCTAACAAAGTTTCGTCATACCAGCGAACTTTACCTCGACCTTTAAGCTTCGCTTTTTGAACGGCAATGTCTCCGTTTCTAAGCCAAATATCGAGGTTTGACATGGCTTCGTTAAAAAGTGCCACACCCGTAGCGTAAGAAAGCTGGTAAGACCCTCTTTCGAGTTCAAAAACGGCCATTAGCTTCGAACGTAGTAGCGTATTTAATGCGTTGATTTCTTCTTTTAGGTCTTGGTTTTCAAAAACTAAAACGGCGAACTCATCCCCTTCCATGCGGTAGGCTTGACCATAACCAAGTACGGCTTTCTTCAACCTCCTTGAAAAACGCTTTAATAACAGGTCGGCCTGCTCGTGGCCAAAGCTTTCATTGATCTCCTTGAAGGCATCGATGTCGATTTTAATTAGCGCACTGTTTTTTCCTTGCTGAGATAGTGCTTCCACTTGTTCGAGATCGGTGTAAAACGCTCGACGATTTGGTAACTGAGTGAGGTAATCTGTGCGGCTGTCTTCGCGAAATTTGGTTAATTGACGATAAAACTTCTGTTGGTAATAAACCATGACTGAGGCGAAAGCGGAGATCGCAAGAAGCTCGATGGCATCTTCAACGAGTTCATCGACATCTTCTGGCGCGACTGATAAGAAGTACGAAGTCGTGAGTAGTAACGCGATGACAAATGCCCAAGAAGTCCCAGGGAAAAGGACCAAATAACATAACGGTAAGAGAATAAACGTCTCTTCAATCACGTCAATATCGAGCGGATCGACGATGCTGCCGACAAAAAGGTAGCTCGTGGCGACCAAAGCACACACATTTTTGGTTTTGTGGGACGTAGAAAAGAGTGCCACAATCATGGCAATCGCAAACAACACGTAAGACCAAGGCAATAGGCTATGTTCTTCCACCAAGGTTTGCGTGATCAACAATACCGCCACAATATAAGCGGCCTTTAATAACAATACTATTTTTGAGTTTGTCACGATTTTACTTCTGCCATCTACCATAAATATCCTCGGTTTGGATTATATAGCATGGCGTTTTGTTGTTCTATGTCAAAACGCTTTTATCTCTATCTGGTCGGTTCTAAGACAAGATGATTGATAGATTTCCATTAAGTATATAAAAAAAAATGAAATTAACCTCTAAACTAGCACTGTTATTATCGCTATAAATATAATTAACGTCACAATTACAAATTAATTCGAGTTGATTCACACAAGATAAGTCTAGGGAAGAAAAAAGCCGGTAGGGATACCGGCTTGAAAAGGCTCGATGAAAACAAGCATTTAGAAATCGTAGCGTACACCAAGTCGAAGTGTGTCTTCACCAGAAGTGACTTTGCCGTTTACGTCTTTTACATCATCAAGCTTGTTGAGGTAGTAAGACAAGTAAGTGCGGAAGTTGCTGTTTAGCTTGTAGTAACCCACCAACTCGAGACCTTTAGTTGCGTCCGATTTAGTGCCGTTATCGTCTTCTTCGGCGAAGGTGTACATCGCGGCAACGCTAAATGGTTTGCTGATTTTGTACTGAACCGCAAATTCGTAGGCGGTGAATTCTTGCTTCGCTTTGTCATCGAGATCACCCGTCGAGAAAGTCGCACCTAGATAAAGATCATTTAAGGTATAGCCTGCGCCGACAAGGATCTGGTTTTGGCTACCGTTGCCAGCACCGTTATCACCTGTGGAGTAAGCCAAACCCAGATCCAGACCGATAGGAAGAGAGTAAAGGCCACTGATGCCCATCAGGTCGCTATTGTCAGCATCGCTTGCTGAATAAGTGGCTTCAATTTGCAGAGCATCGAAGCTGCCGCGATAGGCAAACGTGCTGTCTGTTTTGTCTGATGACGCATCAATGAACTGCTGCACGCCAGAAAACTCGGTAATATCCGTCAGGTCTGAAACGATGACAGAAGCCATATCTTGCTTACCAACAGAAAACGCACCTGCGTTTGTCTTCACACCGGCGTACATGTAACGGTTTTTGAAGCTGCTTTCGCCTGTTTTCTGTTCAGCTTCGTAAAAACCAAAGGCTTGTAGATCGTTCCCAAGGTCAGTGGTGCCTTTTACGTTAAGACGTGCACGAGTGCTGTCTGCCATGGTGCCGTCGATCTCAACACCTTTGTCGGTACCAATGAAATCACCACGGAACTCAACACGCCCACCAATTTTTAATTCAGTACCGTCTGTTTCATAAACGGTTGCTGCGAAAGATGACCCGGTGACCACTGCGGATAGGATTGCGGTTGCTAAAGCTGCCTTTTTCATTTTTCAATTACCTTTTTATATTCAATGGGCTTACATGCCCGATTCCTGATGCAGCTAAGGTACTGATTAAAAATGAACAAACGATTTCTATTTCATGACGCTTTGGTTGTGCTTGTATTGCAGTTCAATGAATGATGAGGACGATAGAATCGCTAGCTCAACCATAATCTGAGCCACAGGCCAATCGGAGAACTGACGCCTGAGGTAATAAACTCAATTTTTCCATTGCGCACAATCACAACGGTCGGGGTCACTTGTACCCCCCAATCACGGCTAATTTTGCCAGTTGGATCATTGATGGTGTCGTAATCATACAGTTGTGATTGCAAATACTGATTAACGCTTCCTTCGTCTCCCGATTGCATCGCCACACTGATAACGGGGTAGGACTCTGCGATCTGGTTGATCGTCGGGCTAACGAGTTTGCAAGGACCACACCAGGTTGCCCAAAAATAGACAACTACAGGGGAGTCTTCACTGGCGCTCAGTAAGTCAACTTGTGCTCCAAGTGTTGTCATAGCGGAGAGGGGGAGCGCGTTTTCTTTTGGCAGATTTCTCGAATAGTAGAAATCAAGAGCGATGGAGACAATCAATACCACCGCCAGCACGGGTAGCCACTCTTTTAGGATTTTGACGATTTTCATAATGGGTTTCTCATTGAGCTGTTACATGCGCCTCATGGATTGCGTGCGCTTTACGATATGGATTCAATCTCTCTGAAACTTGCATCTCGAGGTTACTTGGGTATAAGACCAGCGTTTTCCAATTTCTCTTCATTAAAGAAGGGAGAAAGTATTTCTGTTTGTAACATCCTTATTAACATTTCGGTTGTTTTTCTGATTTTGCCAATCGTTTACTCGGTTTGCTTTTGATGGGATGTAACTATTTGTAACATCAAAATAACTCATTTTGTTTTTGTGCTTTTAAATTTAACTAATTGAAAATTAATGATTTATTATCTTTATGGTCAATTTATATTATTTCACTGGGTGGTTTGTTGTGCCATCGCATAAAGTTCTCGCCAGATGTTAACCAGAAGTAGCTGAATTCTAAGGTTCTCTACCTGGTTGGAATATGCATGTTATGTGTAATAACTAATGGAACTTAAAAATGAACAAAAACATTTTGGCTCTTGCTGTTGCTAGCGCAACATTCGGCACTCAAGCAGTTGCAGTGGAAGTTTACAACAACGATGGTACGACTTTCTCTATTGGCGGCCACGTTTCAGTTGCGTTGGAAGACTCCAAGCAAGGTGACCTAGGTGTGACAGCGGTTTCTCCGCGTATCAACTTCAATGCGACTCAAGATCTCGGCAATGGATTTACGGCTGATGCAAAAGGTGAGTGGTCTATCAACTACCTAGATGGTGGTGAAAACGCACTTTCTACTCGCTTAGGTTACATTGGCCTGACGCATGAAAACCTTGGCCGCGGTGTTGTTGGTACTCAATGGGCACCTTACTACAGCGTTGCAGGCGTGGCGGATATGCCAATCGCATTCGCGAACGATTTCATCTACCAAGATCACGGTAACCTAGGTACAGGTCGTGCAGAAGAGATGGTCAGCTACGCTAAGGCGTTTGAACTAGGCGAAGCGGGCAAGATTGGCTTAGGTCTTGGCTGGCAAGGTCGTAAAACAGACGACAAGAACTCTTACGGCAACCGTGCACAAATCGCATTGAACTACAGCATTGCTAGCGTTACCGCAAACTACGCGTACAACACGGGTGACGTAAACTACACCGCTGGTGTTGGTGCGAAAACGTCTGAATCTCATGTTATCAGTGCAACTTATGGCGCTTACGGCAAAGGTCTGTACGTAGCGGGTGTGTACGCAATGAATGAGTACATGAACTCGGGCAATGGTAACTTGCTAAAAGATACTTCAGCTTACGAAGCGCTAGCGGCTTACACGCTAAACAACGGCATCAACCTAAGCGTTAACTACGAATCTGTGATTGATGAAGAGCTAAGCAAGCGTGTATACAGCACGTCAGCGGTTCAAGCTGAGTACAACTTCACGCCGAAGTTCGTTGGTTTTGCTGGCTACCAGTTTGACCTACAAGGTTCTGGTGACTACAAAGAAAAAGCAGACGACAAATGGATGCTAGGTGCTCGTTACTACCTATAAGCGCTAACATGTTTTAGCCGTCCAATTGTCCACTCATGTGGAAAGCCAGCAGTGTCACTGCTGGCTTTTTTGTATGTTGAAGCGTGATTCGCTATGCGTGCCTTACTTAAATCGCAACGCCATTGACTGACAACTGGACGTCAATATTGCCACGAACGGCATTAGAATAAGGACACACTTGGTGAGCTGTGGCGACTAATTTCACCGCCTGATCCGCAGGCAGGTCGATTTCTGCTGCCAGTGAGACCGTTAGGGCAAAACCGCCTTGTTCATTCGGGCCAATGCCTACCGTCGCAGTGACAGGCGCTTGTTTAATCGCTATTTTTCCTTCGCGGGCGACATGCAAAATCGCATTAGAAAAACAGGCGGCATAACCTGCGGCGAAGAGCTGCTCTGGGTTGGTGGCAGCACCTGTTCCGCCCATTTCTTTCGGGTAGCTTAGGTTGAGCTCCAGCAGTTTGTCGTCAGTGCTGACAAGGCCGTTTCGTCCAGCAGAAGCCGTTGCGGAAGTTTGGTAAAGTGTTTTCATGGTCGATGTTCCTTTGTTATTTAAGTTGTGTGCAATCTAATTGTTTGCAATCTTATATCGATCCTTTTGTTGTTTGCAAGTATATTGTGCGCAATTTATTTTGTGAGGTGAGTGATGTCTGAACAAACTATCCGTTGCCAAGGGGATTCTGAAGCGCAACTTTTACTGGAAAATCAAATATGTTTCCCGTTATACAGTGCGGCTAATGCAGTGATCCGTGCTTATCGACCATTACTTGAAGCGTTGGAACTGACCTACTCACAATATCTGGTGTTGTTGGTCTTGTGGCAGCAAAACGGCATCAATGTGAAAGATTTAGGCGCCAAGCTTCATCTTGACTCTGGCACCTTAACCCCGCTATTGAAGCGCTTAGAAGCAAAAGGCATTGTTGAACGTCGCCGCGGTCAAACTGACGAGCGTGTGAGAGAGCTGTTTCTCACGGAAGCAGGCAGAGCTCTGAAACAGCAAGCTCAACAGGTGCCGCAAAACATGCTTTGTCGTATCGATCTCAGCATTGACGAGTTGGTGACATTGAAAAGTTTGTGCGAAAAAGTGCTCGAAAAGCTCAATTGATGGATCGAGCTTCTCATTTTGGATGATTCTGTGATTGGATTCTGAGCACTTTATCAGTGGCTGGTTTAGAATCGCGTTTTTGTGTTTGTTCAGGGAAGAGAAATGAGCCATATCCACTTCAGAAACAAAACCTTGCAACCGGGCAAAGTGCTCTGCGTTGGGCGTAATTATGTTGAGCATATTGAAGAGCTGCAAAACACAATTCCCGATCAAATGGTGCTGTTTCACAAGCCGGCGTCGGCAGTCACCAGCACATTGCATTCTTTCCATCAAGAGCCGCTTCATTATGAAGCCGAGATCTGCTTTGTGATTGAAAACGGCCAGTATGCGGGGGTGGGCATCGGCTTAGATCTCACCAAACGTCAGACACAAAGTTATCTCAAAGCAAAAGGCCTCCCATGGGAGCGAGCGAAAGCCTTTAACGGTGCTGCGGTACTCAGCCGCTTTATCGAATTGAAAGGCATCGCTAGCGACGATCTCAACCTCGAACTGTTTATTAATTGTGTCCGCGTACAAAAAGGGCATGTCAATCAAATGCTGTACTCACCGCAAACGGTACTGGAAGAGCTCAAAGGTTACGTGACATTGGATGATGGCGACGTCGTGATGACAGGCACACCTCAGGGGGTGGGCGAAGTGCATAAAGGCGACGTGTTTTTAGGTCGCCTTAAATGTGGTGACACCACCTTATTGGAAGTTGAGTGGGTGGCCTGTTAACAACCATTGAGCAACGTCCAACTAGAATACCCACAATTTTAAAAGCAAAAACAGGAACATACTGACAATGGTGGTGAGCAGTACGTTTTTGCTGCGCCAAGCGATCAACGCCGCGACAAACGCCGCCAACAGATAGGGGTTTTGCAGTGAAAGCTGCAACTCACCCTCTGGGATAAACACGATAGGTGCCCAAATGGCGGTTAATACCGCCGGGCTGGCGTAGCTTAAGAATCGCTGTGTTTTGTGGCTCAGCTTCAATGGCAAACTCGGCTCCAAAAACAGATAACGACTAGCGAAAACCAACACGGTCAGCGCTAAAATGGTTAGCATGATCATAATTTGCGAGCTCCTAATTGTTCTGCCAAATAGCCAGCACTCATGGCTCCGATGCTGGCAATCATTAATGCCCCTTCAATCTTCAAGAAGTGAAGCACCACCGAAAGAATGAGTGCCGTCACCACACTGACCAAGACAGCAACGCTCTTGATGCTGGGGACCACAATGGCGATAAAGGTTGCGGCAACCGCGAATTCCAGCCCGAGAGCGTTAAGTTGTGGGAGAAACTGGCCCGCCAATATGCCGCCAAACGTGGCGGCGTTCCAAAAGAGATAAAAGCTCAAACCGCCCCCAAGGGCATACCATCGGTCAAACTGCTTGTCAGGTTGATGACCGACCAAAGCAAACAACTCATCGGTTAAGAGAAAGCCCAACGACAAACGCCAGCGCAAGGGAAGGGGAGCGATTTTACTGCGCATGGAAACGCTATAGAGAAAATGGCGCGAAGTGATAAAGAAGGTGGTAAGCAACATGGTGGCAACGCCAGCCCCTGCTTTGATCATCCCCATAGCGACAAGCTGAGCAGAGCCGGCAAACAAAATAGCCGAAAGGGCTTGCCCTTCCAAAGCCGTGAGACCGGAATCGATGGCGAAAGATCCCGCCAGCAGCCCCCAGGGAAGAACGGCAATACTCAGTGGCATCATCGCCATGGTGCCTCGTAGAAAACGCCGAGTTTTCGAGTTGTCGGCGTGAGAAAGTGTGGTATCCATTTTATGACTAATCGTGATGTTTTCTTCAGCCTAAAGTGATGGTGATGTGCAGGCTTGTACAGAATTGCCTCATGCTAAATTTTTCACATATTGCCCAGGCGTCACCCCCATCGCCTTTTTAAAATGGCGGTGGAAATGGCTTTGATCATGAAAACCGCACTCTTGAGCTACATCCAAAATACGTCGGCCTTGGCGCAGTAGTTGTTTGGCGAGCCTTAGCCTTTGCTGTATCTGATAGGCATGTGGCGGGAATCCATAGCGTTTTTGAAACTCGCGAACAAGATGAAAAGGGCTGATACCGCCCAGCCTTGCCAGCTCCTCTAAGGAAACGTCAGCTTGCGGAAAGTCATCAAGAAACTCTTTAACCAAGGTTAATTGACGTTGCGCTGCCGGATTGTTTTGAGGCGAAATCCGATGGGTACTGTGTTTCGCCGCGAGTTTAATCAAGGTGCCATACACCAAGGTTTCGCGCAGTAAGCGATTGTCTGAATTGGCTAAGGTGTCAAAAACCAGCCGAAGCTGCATGGCTAATTCAGGGTCGTAGACCACAGGCTGTGGAAAATAGGGGATGGCGATATTCGGTGCATTCAATTCTTCACTGAGTCTTTGAAACTGCTCTGGCACTGGGTACATGGCTTTGTACTCCCAACCGCCTTCAGTGGCGGAATGCCCGTTGTGCACTTCGTCCGCGTTAACAAGAATGATGCTGTCTTGCGGCGCAATGTGGTTCCCCCCGGTGCGGAAAAAACGTTGCGCGCCTTTTTCAATCACGCCGATGGTATAGCCTTCATGACTGTGGCGAGAAAAATTTTGCTTCTCATATTTGGCATCAAGTAACTCCAATCCCCCCAGTTCTGAGGCAATTTGGAAATGCGCGACTTCCTTACTGTTCTTTTTCATTATTTGCCTTGTCCGTTGAGATGATTTGAGTGTACGCCAAACCTTCCCCCCATTTTTGTACAAAATTGCTCTCAATCCTATCGCTCGGCACAATTTAGCGGAACACGCTGGTTGCTTTCGTAGGATTGGTTATTAAATCGGCAAATGAAGCTTGTTGTGGAGGTATATCTGGTTGTTGTGGGGCTGTTTCGGTAAAATCCGCGCCCTTGTTCCAAAAGACCAGAATAAAAATGATCGATATTACTATTTTGCCTGTTTATTTGACGGCAGTGATTGCATTGCTATTGTTGCCAGGCCCAGACATGCTGCTGATTGCCAGTTCAAGCATGAGTTACGGTAAGAAAGTTGGGCTATTTGCCAGTTTGGGCAATGCCACGTCGGGGATCATCTTAACCTTGCTGGCCGCGATGGGCGTTTCAGCGTTGATAGCCATGAGCCCTTTGGCTTTGAAAGCTCTGCATTTACTGGGCGGCGCGTACTTGCTCAAAATGGGTTGGGACTGTTTGCGAACTTCTCCAGCGCAAGCACCGCAATCTCAGCATGACAATGCCATGGCATTGACTTACTACCAACGCGCATTAATGAGCAATTTACTCAATCCGAAGGCGTTGGTGTTCTTTGTGATGTTTTTGCCTCAGTTTGTGTCGAATAACATCTCTGCCTCTTCTGGTGAACAGATGTTGGCGTTAGGTCTGCTTCTCAATGTTTTGGGTTTATTGTTCAATTTTGTGTTGGTTGCTTTGGCTGGCACGGTTGGTAAGAAGCTTTTGGACAATGCCACGTTCCGACTTTATCAGCACAAAGTGATGGGGGCGGTATTTGTTTTCTTATCTATTTGGATGTTATTGAATTTTAACTCGTGATAGATTGTTTGACCTAAAAGCCAGCGCCGCTGGCTTTTTTCTTAACTAGGGCTCGCAATAACTAAAGCTCGTCAAAAACAAAGCAGTATTGCTTAAGCATAGAGTGGCGGGTAACGATCACACGGGAGGAATGCAATGGACTTGAAAACAGAATTCACCTTTGACCTACAAAATGAAGAATTTGAAACCATTCGTCAGGGGATTCGTGCTTACAATGCTCAACATCTTCCTGATGGCGAGGTAAAAAAGATCGGCTGTTTTGTTCGTAATGAGGAGGGCAATTTGGTGGGCGGCCTAACGGGCGATCTGTTTACCAACAGCGTCTTTGTGGAATTTCTTTGGTTAGATGAACACTACCGTCAACATGGCTTAGGCAGTCAATTGATGCAGCGTTTGGAACACGAGGTAAAACCACAAGGGGTGACGGATATTTGTCTTGATACCTACAGTTTCCAAGCGTTGGATTTCTATCTCAAATTGGGTTTTGAGCAGGTTGGACAATATAGCGATTACCCAGCAAAAGGCATCAATAAGTACTTCATGCAAAAAGCTATTTAATCATTAGACCGGTTTAGTCAAAGAGCACACTCATACGTCGAGTGTGCTCTTTATTTTTATTACGATGACAGGCTTTGTTGATGGGCGGCAATGAGCGTATTCATTTTGCTCTCGGCCTTAAACTGCGCGGTTTGGTAATCCAACTCAGCAGGGAAATCGCTAATCACCTCATAGTAACACTTCAGTTTCGGCTCAGTGCCTGAAGGGCGAACGATAACGCGTGAGCGATCTTCAAGGTGATAGATCAGAACATCGCTGGCAGGCAGGTTAATCGCTTCTGTCACGCCATTGGTCACGTATCGTAACGACGCTTTGAGATCTTCAATCACCGTTACCTTCTGCCCTGCAATGGTTTTCGGCGGTTTGGCTCTCAGCTGGTCTCCGATGGGTGGTGAATCAGGCGATAAGGCAATACTGCGCTGCGCGTTAAAATAGAAGCCATGTTGACGATAAAGCTGGTCTAATTTATCCCACAAGGTAAGGCCATTTTCTTTAAGATGTGCCGTGAGCTGGGCAAACGCGACCAGCGCTGACAAACCGTCTTTATCCCAAACTTTATTGCCCACGGTGTAGCCCAGTGCTTCCTCATACGCAAACAAGAACTGCTTGTCATCGTTTTGCTGAGTCATGGCTACATTGGTGAGCCACTTAAAGCCTGTGAGCGTTTGGTAGTAATGGGCACCGTGCTGTTTGGCGATGTCAGCCAAAAAGCGAGAAGAGACAATGGTGTTACCAACCAACTGCTTGCTGGCATCCACGCTGCTGAGGAGATAATTGGCGAATAACGCACCCACTTGATCCCCTGTGAGCATTTGGTAGTTACCATCCGGTTTGCGAACAGCAACGGCAAAGCGGTCGGCATCAGGGTCATTGGCACAGGCAATCTCTGCATCGACGGTTTTTGCCAGATCCATCACCATATCCATCGCCCCAGCTTCTTCTGGGTTCGGGAAGTTGACCGTCGGGAACGTGCCATCAGGCTCTCGTTGCTCAGGTACGCTCAGCACGTGAGTGAAACCGGCATCGGCCAGCAGTGTCTCGGCCATCTCAGCGCCGACACCATGCATAGCGGTGTACGCGATGGAGATATCAACCGCATGGCCAGATCTTAATAATGGATGCGTGTTCATCGCTTGGCGATACGTTTGGTAGTAGTCCTCTTTGAGCCAGACCAAAAGGCCGTGTTTTTCCGCATCACTCAACGACATCAGAGGGATAGGTTTGTGCGTCGCTTGCTCAATCTCGGCGGCAATACCCGCATCATGAGGTGGTATGATTTGCGCACCATTTTCCCAATACACTTTAAAACCGTTGTATTCTGGTGGGTTGTGGCTTGCGGTAACCACGACCGCTGCTGCGGCATTAAACTGTTTGACACCAAATGCCACCACTGGGGTTGGGGCCACTTTATGGGTGAGGTAAACCTTAATGCCCAAGGCGGTGAGTACAGCGGCTGTGTCGTGAGCAAATTGTTTCGAATCGGTTCGGCCATCATAGCCAATCACCACGCCACGAGCAGCGGCATCACCAATCGTCTCGATGAGATAATGTCCGAGTCCTGTCGCGGTTTCTTGAATGACAAGTCGGTTCATGCGATTTGGTCCCGAACCGACTTTTCCACGTAATCCGGCGGTACCAAATTCAAGCCTGCCGCGAAAACGGTCTTGCAATTCTTCCGTCATCTTCTCATCAATGAGGTACTGAAGTTCTTCACGGGTGCGTGGATCCGGATCTCTGGCCAACCAGTCAGTGACTTGTTTTAGCATACATTTTTCCTTACTTTCTTTGTTCTCTCTAATCTAAATGGTAACTAATATCATTTCCGTGATGCCAATCGTTTACTAGAAGCATAAATAACTTATCGCCCTATAAAGATAGCCAATTTGCGCCATTTTGGTCTCGTGTTTGCTTCTTGGTGCTTCTTTGATTTCGCACCCACTTCGCATAGAGGGTCTTTGTTCTCATTGCTATTTCATTGTGACAGCTCAGATAAGTTGCTAGATGAGTGTTTGAACTACACCTACGTGGGAGAATCCTTTAAACTGCGAGCCCATTGAGTGGCTGTATAGGATTGGAAAATGGATTTTCGGCATCAGTGGATCAACGGAAGCCAATACCAGCGGATTTATGTCGTTGGTGATGTTCATGGCAAACTCGCGCTACTGAAAGACACGCTTCAACGTGTTGAGTTTGATCCTCAGTGTGACTTGCTGATTTCGGTAGGCGATCTTGTCGATCGCGGACCGGATTCTGCAGGGGTGTTACGCTATTACGCAGAACATGAATGGTTTCATGCGGTGATGGGCAATCATGAATGGATGATGGTTAATGCAATGGATGCGCAGCAAAAAAAGACTCGTTCGGAAAAGGAAGAGTACTTCATCACTATTTGGAATCGCAACGGAAACGAATGGGTGCAACACATGCCCAACGATGAAAAACGAGCGTTGCGAGATATCGCTGCTTCGATGCCTAGCGCGATCACTCTCACTCTGGAAGACGACCGAAGGTTTGGCATTTCACATGCTCAGCCACACTCGTTGGATTGGAATGAAATGATTGATTGGCAAGGTAACATGTGGGATAACCCGCGCTGGATCTGGGGAAGAACCCGCATCACGGAAACGGCTCCAGAGCGAGTGAAAAACGTGGATCTGACCATACACGGCCATACACGCAGCGATGGTACAAAGCGAGTTTCCAACAGTGTGTTTATTGATACGGCTTCAAGCGAGGAATATCAAGGTGCCTTTACCCTTTATGAGCTGCGAACTGGGCAACTTTTTATTGGTATTAAGCAAAGCGAACTGGATGAAGTGAGTACAAGCGATTGTTAACCGGAAGCAATATCGGTAAAGTGATCGCA
Source organism: Vibrio floridensis (assembly GCF_021852965.1). NCBI lineage: Bacteria > Pseudomonadati > Pseudomonadota > Gammaproteobacteria > Vibrionales > Vibrionaceae > Vibrio > Vibrio floridensis. The sequence continues at coordinate 577,931 of NZ_JAKGCY010000001.1, forward strand.
AGCGATTTATATGCCAGTCAGGCTTAGCGGTAGAGGAAGATGTCAAGATGTTTGATACGACGGTGTTGTTAGCGGTTTTACTGATCTTTCTTGGCTCATTTGTGCAAACTGCGATTGGCTTTGGTTTGGCGATTGTGTCTGCGCCTTTGCTGATTATGCTTGCTCCTGAGTATGTACCTGCCCCAATCTGTTTGGTGGCATTGTTTATCTCCATCCTTAATGCGTTTAAGCACAAAAGCAGCGTTGAAATTGGCGGCCTAAAGATGGCCTTAATTGGGCGCATTCCTGGTTCGATTGCGGGTGGAGTACTGCTTGTGATGGTGAGCACTCAAGCCTTGGCGTTATGGATTGGCATTTTAGTGCTTTTTGCTGTCGCGGTGAGTTTGTTGCCATTTCGGGTGGAACCCAATCCTACGCGCATGACGATAGCTGGATTCTTTTCTGGTCTATTTGGCACCAGTTCGGGTATTGGTGGGCCACCGATGGCCTTGTTGCTTCAGCATCAGGAAGCCAATCAGTTGCGCGGTAATCTCTCCGCATTTTTTGTTTTCAGCTCTCTGATATCACTTGCGATCCAGATACCAGCGGGTTTCTTTACCCTCCATCACCTAAAAATCACCTTACCGTTGATTCCTGCTGCATGGTTGGGATACAAGTTGGCCCTCATGACCACAGCAAGTTTGCCAAAAGAGCAGATCCGCATTGGTGCCTTAACACTTTGCGGTTTGAGTGGCATTGGTGCAGTTTGGCAGAGTTTTTAATGACTTAACTGTACTCCATAAAATAAACAAATAGTTTCATATAAAATTAGTTTTATATTCCTTCATACCCTAGCTATGTTTATAGAGTTGGCTGGGTGTGCTTTTGGTTCCATAACGGTGTTTGCCGAACATAAATTAAGAACTAGACGCTCCCAAAATAAACCGTCTTAACTATCGGATAGATAGGGGGAGCTATGAATCTAGGCTTTAAATCACGTATTTACTCCAGCGTGGCGTTATTAGTTGCCTTATCGTTAGGTATCTTGGGTACGCTCAATATCATTTCTCTAAAAGAAAAGATGGTCTCATCTTTGATCTCTGAAACTCAGAATAAACTCAATTATCACGTTGATGAACTGAAACACGCGGTCACGACTCAACTCAAAGCGGTTGAGTTTGGGGCTCGTCATTTCAATAAACAACTCAGTGATGAGCAGAATGTCAATCTTGTACGCATGTTGGCTGAGAGTGCCGGTATCTCGAACATCATCATGGCGTATGACGATGGTCGCTCGTACATGTCGCTCCATAAATCTGGCATTACAACGTCGGAGCAAAACTTCAACCAAAGGGAGTGGTATCAAAGCGCCAAAGGCAGCAACAGCGCCAAACTCACGAACATCTATGTTGATAAAATTACGGGTGAGAAAGTCGTCAGTGCAACAATGCCAGTCTATTACCAAGGTCAGTTTCAAGGTGTTTTGTTAGGCGATATCTTACTGTCAGACATCATTAAAATGGTGAGTAACATGCGCTTTGCCGGAGGTGCGGCGACCTTAACCGATAAAAATGCCGTGTTTTTCGCCAGCGACGATCCCAATGATATCGGGAAAACGCCTTCACAAGTCAGCGCTGTATTTAGTGACATGGAACGTGCTTTCTTCAACCAACAGCAAGGCCATTTACAGTTTCCTTATCTTGGTATTGAGTTCGATGGCTACTTTCAGCGCGTCAACTTAACCCCAGACCAATATTGGACCTTGATGGTGTTTGTCGATCAGGACACCGCATTGGCGGGGGTTCGAGAGGCACAAAATGAAGCAATCGTGACTGGGGTAATCTTACTTTTGGTCAGTGCGGTGGTGATGGTGCTGACTCTTGAGCACGCTTATCGTCCGCTACTCAAACTGAAAAAAGCGGTACTTGGATTGTCGAAAGGCTCCGGTGATTTAACAGCGAGGCTAACGGTAGAAGGGGGTGATGATCTTGCGCAGATCAGTGAAGGTTTCAACCGTTTCGTGCAAAGTTTGCAAGGGATGATGTTGCAAGTTTCCGAAGCAAGCCAAAATATCTCGGCGAACATCGTGCAGCTCAATCAAACCGCTGTCGAAAATGAAAAGGTGTTGATTAACCATTCAGCAGAAACGGATCAGGTGGTGACCGCGATTACTGAAATGAGCGAAAGTGCTCGTTCGGTGGCGGAAAATGTGACGCAATCTAATCGCATTACTGAAAGTGCCAGCAAGGAAGCAAAGCAATCGTTGGCCATTGTTAATAATGCCGTGAGTACAGTGAGTGCACTGGTTAATGATGTGGAAGAAATGTCAGAGCGCATCGTGAGTATGAACAAAGATGCCAATAAGATCAGTGAAGTATTGAATGTAATTGGTGAGATTTCGGAACAAACTAACTTACTCGCGCTAAATGCGGCTATCGAAGCGGCGAGAGCTGGTGAACAAGGGCGAGGATTTGCGGTGGTGGCTGATGAAGTCCGAGCTTTGGCGGCTCGCACACAAAACAGCACAACGGAGATTTCCGAAATGTTGTCGAAACTGTTGGATGGAACCTCCAGCGTTGTCGCCTCAATGGAACGCACTAAGCAACAGTGTCAATCCACGGCGAGCAAAACGTCGGAAGTATCCAACAGCCTCAATCTCATGAGCGGTTCGGTACGTGACATTGATGATGTCAGCACGCAAATTGCGGCGGCGACAGAAGAGCAAAGTACCGTAGCAGCAGAGTTGAGTCGCAACATGTTGTCCATCAGAGATATTGTGACCAATCTTGTTGCTAGCGGCCGTCAAACCGTCTCAGCCACAGAATCTTTGGCTGATTCTAATCATGAGTTGGATAAGTTAGTCTCCAACTTCAAGTTAAAGTAGACGTTTTAACGACAGCGCGGGCCAGGATGGCCCGCTTTGGTTTCTTTTGAAGGAGCGGCCTCATGACGAAGCTAATGGTTCACTCTTGGCTAGATATCCAAAATAATCAGGTCTCCCAACACTTTCACTACTGCCACCAGAAGCTGTTGAAGCAATATTTTGCACGCAATCCCAATTTGTGGCCCATCTACAAGATAAAAGAAATCGCGGAGTTAATTGGGCACAAACGCAATCGAACCAAGCCTAACAACCCTATCTTGTCTAAACGACTCACAGCAGACAGCTACATCCCACGGCACTCTAGTGAGGTCATCCGCCCATTTGAAGCTCTGGCATTGTTTGCTGCGGGTAATACCAAAAATTGGGACGACCCATGCTCGGTAGAAAACGTTATATCGACACCTTGTGATCCGGCAATTCACGGAGCACTGCTGGCGACCATTGCGAATCCCAATTTGGTTTACAGTGAATACGCGGGGAGAGCGACAGAGCTTGAGAAAGTGGTGGTAAGGCAAATGGCCAATTTAATTGGTTACGATGATCACAGGGCGACGGGGTTGTTCACCCAAGGTGGTACCTTTTGCAACTTATATGGCTACCTGTTGGGGCTAAGAAAATGTTTTCCTGATTCCGTTACCAAAGGATTTCGAGATAAAAAGCTGCTCTTTATTAACTCACAAGCGGGGCATTACTCCAACGTGACCAACCTGTCATTGTTGGGGGTGGATATTGAGCAGCAATTGAGAAGAATTAAAGTCAAAGAGAACAATCAAATTGATGTTGATGATCTCACTCGTCAGTTTGAGTATTGCATTCGCAATGAGATAAAAGTACCGACCATATTACTCACGTTTGGTACCACCGATACCTTTGCTATCGACGATATTGCCTCGGTCTATTTGGCGCGAGAGCGGCTTTGTCGGCAGTATGGTTTATCTTACCGACCGCATATCCATGTAGATGCCGCAGTTGGTTGGACGTTGTCGTTTTTTCGTGATTATGCGTTTGAGCGCAATGAGCTTTCGATTAACCCTGCGACTTTGGAAGGGTTAGAAGCCAATCACTCGTTGGTGAAAGGGTTACGTTACGCTGATTCCATCACGATTGATTTTCAAAAATGGGGTTATGTGCCATATACCTCGAGTATGATTCTTGTGAAAGAAGGCCATGATCTGGACGCTCTGAAACAAGACGCTGACTACTTCTCCTATTTTGAACCGCAGCAAAAGAATCAGTCGCATCTCCAATCGACAATAGAATGTTCGCGTAGTGCCGTGGGCGTTTTTGCAGCGTACTCGGCACTGGAGAGTATAGGTATTGAAGGGTATCAGTCGCTCATTGCCCATGGCCTACAGAACGCGAACTACTTACGTTGCTTACTTTCTCAGTTGCCAAACTGCAAAGTGGTGTCGGGCAGTAATCAAGGTCCTTGTGTCACCTTCCGTCTTTACCCTCCGGATGTCAAAGAAAGTCCTCAAGCGCTATTTTATCGTGAACGTCGGCTGATTCGGCAAAAGGCGTATATGGAAAGCATTGTCACCAGTGCCACTTATCATCGGAGTAATTTTCTATCAAGGAGAGGGCGCTATCTCAAAACCAACTGGGTGGACTCTATTGCGAGAACTGACTACAACGAGGTTGGTCATTGTCTTTTTTTACCCGGAGAAAAGGCGGTGTTTTTAAACCCCAATACCCAACGGCAAAATATTGAGTCCTTTGTTTCTAATCTCAATAAACTCTAACGCGTTGTTGGCTACAATCACCATTTGGCGATCAGCAATCCTCGAGCAACTGGCCGCCGTGCTAAAATCAAAGATGTTGTGGTCGACCCATCATAAAAAAGAAGCGATGCCCAGGCATCGCTTCTTACTTGTGACGTGAGCGAGCGTGAAGCGGTTAAAGCTTATCCCACGCCATTTGCCAGTGAGAACCAACCGCTGGCTCATAATGTGTTGCGCTTTGTGACCACTGAATGCAGTAACCAGAGTAAGGGAAGGGCTTACATTGGTAAACGTGGCCATCAGTGGCTAGCACTTTGGTGCCCGCGGTGTATGAACTTAAACTTTGTGGAAAAACAAAATCATAGTCGTTGCCTGGAGGCGGCGTTTGCTCTTCTTTCAGCATAAAATCGTAGCTTTGCTGCTTTTGTAAATTGCCATTGTGATCTTTGACCTTTGATACCAACATATGATGACCAGCTTCGGACTTACTGAGTGTTAGTGTTACCGCTTGTGTGTCACCATCTTTCATAGAAACGGTTTCGAACGCCAATGGTTCTTTGTGGTGATTGTAAACGGTCAGCTCTGCTGAGATATCACCCACTGCGTCCAATGTTAACTGCAAGGCAACGGATTCGTCCTCAACCAGATACTCGTCCGCGAGGCCAGAGACAGTCACATCGTACTCCGGTACCGGCGTTTCAATTTTATAGCCGATTTCGACGCGTTCTAGAGAGCTACCTTGTTTGAGATAAATCGGGTTACTACCATAAACGGGAACAAACTGGTTCTGCTCATTCAACTGGCCCGATGCGATATCACTTTGGGTTTGGTTAATCTTAGTGGCCAGTGCGTGAGACCAGTTGTTTGCGACCGTCAGCGCCTGACTGTCGATAGTGAGCGTCGTACGGTAGGCCACGTTCTCGCCGTTATGGTCAAACACCCGTGTAAATACAGTGTCGCCGACGTTCAGGTCCATGGTCGGGTTGATCTGACCGCCTTGGCTCCAATTTGGTAGCGAAGGGCCTTCTCCGTCAAATTTGACATCGATTACATTGTAGAAAGAGGCAGCAGTATCACCCACATCCCAAACCGCAAGAATCACTTGATAACCTTGGCGCTCAGGAACGTTACAACTGTGACTGACTCGTTTTGGTGGCTGCACCATACCGCCATCAATCACACAAAAAGGCGTGAGATCAAATGATGCGCGAGCTAATGGTTGATTTGGGTTCCAATCGGGTTTTGTGATGTAGTACTTCCAATCTTTGGTCACGTGGTTTGCGGTAAAAGTCCACTCAAAGTTTTGTGGGCCGGCTTGAATCGGGCGTTTAACCCAGCGATCGCTGGTCTGTTCATCCAGCGCACTGGCAAGGGCACTCTCTGCACTGGCAATTTTGCCATCGCGTGGGCCACTTTCCGGAAAACCATCAGGGCCTTCTACACTCTGTGGCTCATATTGAATGGCGCCACAATGGCTGTTTTTTTCTCCTGTAGAAGCGGCAAATTTACATAACGCAACACGACCTTCGGCCACGCCATTCTCTACTGCTGAAACATAGCCATGACTCATCGCACTACCGCTGATGACAGAGATAGCAATGGCAAGCATGGTGTAAGTGGGTTGTTTTTTCATAACATACTCTTTTTTTGTGCTGACTTTATCCAGAGTGCTCTGGGTATCGACCACAGCATACGCATGTTATTGCCAAAGACGCCGGAGAGGGGGAAACTCCCTGAATCTTTAGCTCAAACACTCTCTCGAGAGAGTGGCGGCCCCGCTATCTTAGGTGTTTTGTGTTGGATTTTACGCCGACAGACCGGAAGCTTTGCGTCCCATTCTTTCAAATGGTTTGCCTATGTGTGATGTCGAACGTAATTTAGGAGGTTACATAAGAGAGTGCGAATTAATTAATTCGTTTTGGAATTAATTTCTCGAAAAATAACCAATAGGATCAATGGATAATTGATGGGAATTATTTGAGTTATTAAATGTATATTTAATCCCGATTTAATGGTGATTGATTTATATTCAAATGAAATGTCAATCACAAAGTACCCATGAAAAACAGTTTAACAATACGCATCACAGCGTTAGAATCGCTGCTTTCTACTTATGCGATAGAGCACTTATGAAAACCAGCAGTTATGGCAACCTAATGGCTGCAATCTCCTTTTTGATTTGGGGGTTAACACCCATTTATTATCGCTTTTTGCCATCGGCTGCCACAGATGAGCTGCTCGCCTTACGCATAATCGCGTCTGTTCCCGTGGGGGTTGTCTTAGTCTGGATCATGACCAAGCACTGGCCTAACTTTCATCAAGTGATGACGGATAAACGCTCGTTGCTGTTTACCTTGATTGCTTCACTATTGATGTGCATTTCTTGGTCAACTTTCACCTGGGCACTGACCCATGATCGCGTAATTGATGCCAGCCTTGGTTTTTTTATCAGCCCATTAATGATGGTGGCTTTAGGGGTCATTATTCTGAAAGAGTCTCTTTCGCTCGGTAAAAAGTTGGCTATTGCTTTTGCAACGCTCGGTTTAACTTACCAAGTGGTGGATTATGGTGAGGTTCCTTACATCGCGCTTACGATGGGGGTGTTTTTTACTTTCTACGGATTTTGCAAAAAGAAAGTAGCTTTCGATTGGAGTACTACGTTATTTTTAGAAGCACTGCTGCTAATGCCTTTTGCTTTAGTCTATATGATGTATAAACACTCGCTAGGTGATGCGGTGGCCTTATCTTCCGATATTGAAACCTTGCTGTTTTATTTAGGTAGTGGCCCAGTAACAATTGCTCCCCTTATTTTTTACTCCATTGCAATTCGTTGTACCGATATGAGCAATATCGGTTTGATGCAATATATTGAACCCACTTTGCAGTTTATTTTAGCGGTCGTGATATTTGGTGAGCTGTTTGATCAAACGAAAATGATCAGCTTTGGTTTAATTTGGTTTGGCTTGATGTGTATCATCGCTGAAACATTAACCACTCGATCCAAAAGAGGTCTCGTGAGTTTAGGATCAGTGAGCAAGCCATAAATTGATACGTATCGTAGAACAATGATGTATGAGGTAGCGATGAGCATTCCAACCACTATGACGTTTTTTTCACGTTTTGAATCCGACATTTTAGCGGATAAAAAAACCATCACCATTCGGGATGAATCAGAAAGCCATTATGTTGCTGGGACGACGGTTGAGGTATCCACGTTAGAAGAAGGGCGCGTTTTCTGCCGTCTCAAGATATTGAGTGTCGAACCAATTCAATTTTCAGCGTTGAACGCCTTTCATGCTGAGCAAGAAAACATGACATTAGAAGAGTTAAAGTCGGTGATACAGGCTATCTATCCAGGTATTGAGCAACTATTCGTGATTTCTTACCAAAGAATTGCTTAGAGTCTTTGCATTTTGCGAAATGTAAATTGCAAAATGCATCACTTTTCGATCTGTTTTGCTAGAATATGAATCGTGTTTGTCTGCATTTGGTGAATAATGCAGCAGATAAGGTGCTTGGCGCATGTTTTAAAAGTTGGCACGCTTTCTGCTTTATTAAGGTTGACCCTTTTTAAGCCGAGGGTCACCTAGCCAACTGACGTTGTTAGTGAACCTGATTGTTCACAAATATATACAGCCAATCACCTCTTATTGTGATTGGCTTTTTTTTATTCTCAATGTCACCCAAATGGTTTGGTGAACAGTTTGGCGCAAACATAGCTTGTTTGTGATGAGGTATTTCATGAAACGTTGCTGTTTAACAACGCTTGCTGCAGGCGCATTATGTGCTGCGCCTGTTTACGCTCAAGGTTCTAAAGGGTGGGAGACGTTTAGTGACATCGGAGCGTACGGCTTGGTCGCCACCGCAGCGGCAGTGCCACTTTATAAAGAAGATTGGCAAGGCTTTTGGCAAGCGGGGTTGAGTATTGGCACTGCGTCTGCCGTCGGTCTATTGGGAAAAGTGACCATTGAAGAAGAAAGGCCGGATAAATCGGGTTTTGATAGCTTTCCCTCCAATCATACCGCCAATGCATTTGCTTCCGCGACGACGCTGCAAATTCGCTACGGTTGGCAGGCGGGTTTGCCTGCCTACACGATTGCCACCTTGGTTGGCGTGGGGAGAGTGGAGGCGGAGAGACACTACTGGCGTGATGTGATCGCAGGTGCCGCTTTAGGCACGCTGTCAGCGTGGATCTTTACTGACGCCTACGATGAAAATATCCAAGTGCTGCCATGGGTGAGCCATGATGGCGCAGGTATCCATGTTGCTTATCAGTTCTAAAAGATGGTTTAACCTCAAGCTCTGAATTCGGCATCTTGAAGTCACTTGGGCATATCTACAAGAGATTGGTAAAAAGGGCGATTGGTGTTGCCAATCGCCCTTTTTGCGTGATTTATGTGTGAATCAATCTCACCACAAGTGAGCCTGCCGCGCGCATGGATTCAATATTGTGACTGAGCACGATACCGGCTTTCGGCGCGTGATAACGCCAAACTTCATCACCAAAGCTGTCGTATTGAATCGCCAGCAGCGCTCCTTGTTCGACCGATTGCATCATCGCCACTTGTGGAAGGATAAAGCCACCGAGCTCGGCGCGAATAGAGGTCACGCTTTGCCCTTCAAAAGCCGGCTTAGGTGCGATGCTATCGCCTTGGATGACGTTATGATGTCTCAGAATATTGGCGATACCAGCAGCGGTGCGAGCAACCAAGTCGCTTTCGGTATAACGCCCCATGCCCACTTCAATGGTGATGCTTGGGATACCATGCTGATTCCATACCGTTTCCAGCACCCCCGCGTCGCCAGGATCATTCAAAATCGCATCGGGCCCTGCAAGGCGCGCCATTTCCAATGATTGAGCAAGACGAAAATCGGCAAAAATATACAGTGGATAGATAGCGCCACTGGTTTGAGTGTGTAAATCGATCGCCAGTTCAGCATTGGGCTTTAATAAATGGTGCCAAATAGCGTGCAGATAGCGCTGTGCTTCATTGCCTTTGTCGTCACCCGGGAAAAAGCGGTTTAGATTCGCTGGAGACACATCTGGATCGGCAGAGTAAAAATCGCGGCTGTGATTAAGCATGCCCGTTAGGTTAATGGTTGGTACGATGGTCACGCAGCCTGCCATAGACTTGCCCACTAAATCGCGTGCAACCTGCTGGGCTGCCAGCACGCCATTGTATTCATCACCATGAACACCAGCGGTAATGACAAACTTCTTCCCTGATTCGGCGCCTTTGAAAACGAGGACAGGCATGTGTTGCCACTGACCAAGTGCATTGGTTGCAATGCGGAACCAAAATTTGTGTTCTCCCGCGGGAAGATCATTCACGTTGAGAGATTGGATTACTTGGTGACCTTGAATAACGTCATCTAAGTAGTGTGTTGTCATGAAACGGTAAACTCCAAATTAGTCATCACTCGCGAGCGTCACTCAATCGCTCCGGAGCAAAATCAAAAAAAGGCGAGAATGGATCTCGCCCTTATCAATTGGGATGGCTAAGCCCAGCCGTCTTTTTTCCGACTGGCTTGCAACAAACGGTTTTGCTTACGCAAAGCCCATCAAATGCGCTGCGACCACAACAATGCTCGATAGAGTAAAGAGTAACAGCATAAAGCGCCAGCAGAATTTCGCCCAGTCACCCCAGTCAATGCGGCATACGCCCAGCGTCGCCATGAGAGAGGCTGAAGTTGGCACAATCACGTTGGTAAACCCATCACCAAGTTGGAATGCCAGTACCGCGACCTGACGAGTAACTCCCGCGATGTCTGACAGTGGTGATAGCAATGGCATGGTGAGTGCTGCTTGGCCAGAGCCTGACGTCACAAAGAAGTTGAACACCGATTGGAATACGTACATCAACCACGCGGCCATCACATCAGGCAGACCGCTGATCACACCGCCAGCACTGTTGAGAATAGAGTTTAGGACGCTCGCTTCATCTGTGGTGCCACCACCAAGAATCAATAAAACCCCTTTAGCACAACCGACGAGAAGAGCAGGGGCAAGCATGATGCTCGCGCCTTCTTTAAACGCGTCTGCGGCATCATTGAGTGTCATACCATTGAGACGGAAAACCGTACCAATAATGGCCACGACAAAGCCCATGGTGAAGAACTGCGAAGCAATTTCAGGGATGTACCAAGCATGCACGACCACACCCCATACTACCCAAATGGTGACCGCAATCACCGTGAGAATCACCAGCGTATCGCCTAGGTTCCAACGCGAGTCATGGCTTCCTAACTCTTGCTGACGGAAATAGGCATCGGTACGACGGCTGTAGGAAAATTCTGGATTGGCCTTGATGCGCGCCGCGTAGATCATGGTGAAAGCAATACCGATTAGCGTGAAACCTACCCATAGCGCCATACGTACAGTCATGCCTGAAAGCACGGGAATGCCGGCAATCCCTTGGGCAATAGCCACGGAAAATGGGTTCATCCAAGAGGTGGCGAAACCAATTTGTGTCGCAACGTAAGTGACCATCACGGTGGTAATACCGTCGTAACCCAGTCTCACCATCAAAGGCGCGATGATAATGGCGAACGCAACGGCTTCTTCGCCCATACCAAACACGGCACCACCAAGTGAAAACAACAAAAACAGCACAGGAATGAATAAAGCCTCACTCCCTTTGGTTTTATCGATCAGGCGCAGAATGCCATTGTCGATGGTACCCGTGCGCATCACAACACCGAACGCACCACCAATCACCAGCATAAACATGATGACGCCAATCGCGCTGCCCCATTTTGAGCCAGAAACCAGCCCTTCAAATGGGAAGTTCATCAAGCCAATGCCACCGCCAGAGGCGAAAAGCCCCACACGGTTGTAGACCAGTTCGCCCTGTTCATCGGTGGCATAGCTGAAAGAGGATGGATCGATAACGGTGCGTGTTTTTTCTGCACCATCAACCATATAGCTAACTTGTTGGCTGTCGAAGTGACCCGCAGGAATAAGATAAGTAAGAATGGCTGCGAAAATACCAACAATAAAAATCAGAATAAGCGTATCTGGCATTTGCCAAGATTTCTTGCTCACGGCTGCGTCAACCGAGTGAGAATGTGTGTGAGACATGTCTGTTTTCACGTTAAGTTAAAGGAGAATGGAATATCATTAAATTAGAATAAAAAGTCAAACTATCTGCCTTTTGTAAACACAATATTCGACAATTTATTGATCTAAAGACAAATAGTTCGTGTGGCACGAATTAAGTGAATGTATCAAAACGCGCAAATCATCACCGTCATTTATTGAACAAATACTCAAATAACGCGTATAGTGGTTTGGTCAGCATTTATAAGGAGTAGGCGCATGGAGTTAAAACAGCGATTGAGTCAACAGCTCAAAGAAAGTCGCGATGCGTTTCTAAGAAACCCATACCCCACCTACCAAAAAAGACTCGAGAACCTCAACAAACTTGAATCGCTCATCAAAGCGCATCAAGCCGAGATCATCTATGCCATCGAACAAGACTTTGGTACTCGTTCAATCAGTGAAACGGGATTACTCGAGCTGTTTACCAGTATTGAAACCATTCGAGATGCAAAAAAACAACTTAAGAAATGGATGAAGACAAGCCATCGACACACCTCTGTCTGGTTTTTTCCTGCTAAAAACAGAGTTGTCCCTCAGCCGTTAGGTGTGGTGGGCGTGATTGTGCCTTGGAACTATCCGCTGATGCTCACCATTGGTCCGCTGGTTGCGGCGCTGGCGGCAGGAAATCGCGTGATGCTCAAAATGTCGCAAAATTCACCGCATTTAGCTCAACTGTTGGTCGAGCTGTTTGAAGCGCAGTTTAATCGTGATGAAGTGGCCATTTACGAGGACGAAGCCGAGATGGGGCCAGAGTTTTCTAAGCTCAAGTTCGACCATTTACTGTTTACTGGCTCAACGAAAACGGGACGCGCGGTGATGCAATCCGCAGCCAATAATTTGGTGCCAGTGACTTTAGAGTTGGGTGGGAAATCCCCTGTGTTCTTAGATGAAAAATTTGATGTGAAGATCGCACTAGAACGCTTGCTTGGTGGAAAATTGTATAACTGTGGCCAAACGTGTATCGCGCCTGACTATCTGTTTGTGCCTCAATCTCGATTGAACGAAGTCGTCGAAACCACCAAAGCCATCATGGCGAAACGCTTTCGCACAATTCAACATCAAGATTACACCTCGATTATCGATGCCAATGCCTTTGAGCGTTTAACGCACCTGCTCAGCGACGCTAAGGAAAAAGGCGCGAAGCTCATCAACTGCATTCCAAACTCTGAACCAGAGCGAGGCAGTCGAAAACTGCCATTCTATCTAGTGACAGAGGTGGAGAGCGACATGGCGGTGATGCAAGAAGAGATCTTTGGACCGATACTGCCTATTATCACTTATCAACATATTGACGAGGTGGTCCACCACATTGCTCAGAGGCCGCATCCTTTGGCGTTATACCTCTTTAGTGAGGATAAGTGGTTACAGAGAAAGTTCACCCAAGAAACACTGTCTGGTGGTTTGTGTATCAACGACGTCATGCTGCATGTCGCACAACACGACTTGCCGTTTGGTGGTGTCGGCGAGAGTGGTATGGGGCATTATCATGGTCGAGAAGGCTTTAACACCTTTTCGAAGTTAAAGCCCGTGATGGCTCAATCTCGATTTGCTCTCACACCACTGTTTTATTCCCCTTACAGCGGTTTCGCAAAATCGATTCTTAATGTCATGATCAACCGAAAGATCGGCAATTATGAGTCGGCCATTCAGCAGAAACTAACGAGTTTGCTGCGCATAATAGGCCGCGACGTCTCTTAAGTCTTGGTCATTCAGGCGTTGTAATTGTGCCTGCATCATATCGGCTAGCGGACCTGTCCGTTGGCCGTTTTGATAGCTTTTCATGGAATCAAACAGATATTGTTCGTTTTGGCCTGCCAGATGCGGGTAGGCGTTATTGGCCGCTACGCCAGATGCGCCGTGGCAAAAGACGCAACTTGGACTTTTGACTTTGCCGAGTTCAGGATTACCTTGAAGAGCGTTTGCGTGAGCGGTGAAGGTGAAAGCAGTGGCGACTAGGCACAGAATTGGTCTTAACATGGCGGCTCCAAACTAAACGTGTTGTGTCGCAGCATAGAGCTTCCCCTAAGGGGAAGCTCAAGAGTAAAGACGTTAGCCGAGGAAGAATCGCAACTTTTCTAGAAATAGATCAATATCTTGGCGAGAAATATCTTTGTGAGTCACAAAACGAATCGGATTTCCTGGGGTAATGATGATCGATTCTTCCGCCAATTTTTGCGCAATCGCGTCGATGTCGATACCGTCATCCAGTTTGGCAAACACAATGTTTGTTTGCACGAAATCAGGATTGACCTGCACGCCAGGCAACTCAGACAAACCCTGCGCCAATGCTTTTGCATTGGCATGATCGACTTTTAACTGAGCCACTTGTTCGGTCAAAGCAAGCTTACCTGCCGCGGCCAAAATACCCGCTTGGCGCATACCGCCACCGACCATTTTGCGTAAACGTCGTGCTTTTGCGATGTATTCTTTAGAACCCAGCAGCAGAGAACCCACCGGAGCGCCTAATCCTTTGGAAAGACAAATGGTCATTGAATCAAAATACTGAGCGATGTCTCTTACTGGGACATCCAACGCCGTTGCTGCGTTATAAACACGAGCACCATCAAGATGGAGTTTTAGATTGTGTTTATCGACGAAAGCACGCGCCTCCTGCAAATAGCTCAAAGGCAGCACTTTACCGTTGATGGTATTTTCAAGGCTCAGCAGCTTAGTGCGCGCAAAGTGGCTGTCATCGGGTTTGATGGCGGCGGCTAGTTTGTCAAACGGTAAAGTGCCATCGGGATTGTTCTCAACCGGTTGAGGTTGGATTGAACCTAATACTGCCGCGCCGCCAGCCTCGTAACGATAGTTATGCGCTTGTTGGCCACAAAGATACTCGTCACCGCGTTCACAATGCGCCATCAAACCTAGCAGGTTTGCTTGCGTACCTGAAGTAGTAAAGAGCGCCGCTTCAAAGCCGGCTTCTTTGGCGGCAAAGGCTTCCAGCTCATTTACGGTTGGGTCATCACCGTAAACATCATCGCCGACGATGGCGTTAGCCATGGCTTCGCGCATGGCGGGAGTAGGGCGAGTTACGGTGTCAGAACGAAAATCCATAGTGTCTCCTCATGTTGGCTATATATAGCCGCAAAGCTTAGCTTTGCTTAAGCAAGCAATGGTTTTGGCGTCACTAATGTCGCCATCTCTTATTTTTTCTTCGAGTTGTTCGAGTGTTAGGCTGACGACTTGAATCACTTCATCTTCGTCACATTGATAGCGATTGGTTTGGGCCAGTTTCTTAGCCACAAAGAGGTACTGAATCTCGTCGCAAAACCCCGCAAGCGGTGTGACTTGGCCCAAAGAGATAAACTCCTCTGCACTGTAGCCAGTTTCTTCTTCTAATTCGCGCTCCGCGCAGTGGATAGGTTCTTCTCCTTGTTCTTTGGTTCCGGCTGGCAGCTCAAGCAACCATTTATTGAGAGAAGGGCGAAATTGGTTAATCAGAATGATATGTCCGTCATCGGTGATGGGGAGAATGACGGATGCCCCTGGGTGCTGAATTTTGGTATGCGTAATGGCATTTCCGTTAGGTAGCAGCACTTCTTCTTCTATTAGGGCAATGTTTTTCCATTTATGTATAACTTTGCTCATGCAAATACAACTTTCCTAGCTAACTGTCTCGTTATGAGAGTTTCACAAGATACGCACAAAAGCCAATAAACGAAAGATTTTATTAGAGTACCACCTAGATATCGTTTGCGTAATCAGTGATTTGTCTCCCATAATTGCAATCTTTGTTTGCTGTGGGACACTGAAAAATCAGTTCTGCTATAAGAGCTTGTCAAATAAAAAATGCACTTGTAACAAAGTGATAACAAATGTATAAAAGTACGTATACGATAACTGAAGAGAATTAGGAGTAACGTAATGATTCGCCCCTCTTTTGCGTCTAATGCAGACAAAGCGTTACTTTCCGAAAGAATCAATAAATTGTCAGCGGCTTTGGCTGACGGTGTGTATGAAAGAGAGTACACCATTAAGCTCTGTTTACTGGCCGCGTTGGCCGGTGAAAGTGTGTTTTTGCTTGGTCCTCCTGGTATTGCAAAAAGTTTAATCGCTAAACGCCTTATTCAAGCCTTTGATAACAGTAGTTATTTCGAATACTTAATGACTCGCTTTTCAACCCCTGAAGAGGTGTTTGGCCCGCTCAGTATTCAAGAGTTGAAAGATAATGGGCGTTACGTCCGTTTGACAAAGGGCTACCTACCCACTGCGCAAGTGGTGTTTCTTGATGAGATTTGGAAAGCAGGCCCTGCCATTTTGAACACCTTGCTGACCGTGGTGAATGAAAAAACATTCAAAAATGGCAGCGATATTGAACGTGTTCCAATGCGTTTGCTTATCTCGGCTTCCAATGAATTGCCTGACGAAGACAGTGGCTTAGATGCGCTATACGACCGAATGTTGGTGCGCGTGTTTGTTAACCGAATTCAGAATAAACAGAACTTTAAATCGATGCTCACCGTGGGCACACCGGAGGAAGCGCGTATTCCTGAAGGGCTTGCGATCACCGATGAAGAGTATCATCAGTGGCAGAAGGCTCTAGAGTCGCTGAAATTGAGCGATCGCGTGTTTGAAAAACTGTTCCAACTGAAAACCATGCTGGAAGAGAAAGCCGAATCGGTAGGTGTCGATGTGGCGGAGACGGATCTCTACGTTTCTGACCGACGTTGGAAAAAAGCCGTGCGCTTACTCAAAGCCAGTGCGTTTTTTAATGGTCGCGATGAAATCAACCCTCTCGATTTGCTGCTGTTGCAAGATTGCTTGTGGAACAGCCCGGAGTCGCGAGATGTTGTTATTTCAGTGATTCAAGAGTTTGCGCTGAATTACGCATTTGATCAAAAGGAAGTACAAAGTCAAATCGACTATTGCCGAGAAGAGTTGGCGGATATCCAACAAGAGTTGGAAGAGCAATATGGCATTGTCCTTTCAATGGAATCGTCTGCTGGTCTGCTGCGTAAGGGCAAAGAGGTACATACTTTTGACACGTCAGAAGCTCGTATTTACAGCGTTGGCCCAACGCGCAACTTGGTCAAATTGGTGCTGCTACAAAGCAACATGTCTGTCTCTGAATCTGAACGTGGTGATAGCCGCTGGGTGTATGTGCAGAAAGATGAACTCGATCGAGTGATCAAAGACGGTCAGGGTGAGCTTTATGGTTTCGTAAACCAAAACACCAATTTATGCCGCTTGAAATTTGATCTGGATGCATCCAACAACTTGGTGATCAGAGACATTGCCAACCGTGCTGTGTTGGTCTGCTTGGTTACTAAAGATGGTCTAAATGAAGAACATTACCAGAAATGGGCAGAAAAATGTGACAGCGCGTTCAGTAAGCTCACTGACGCAGAACACCATTTACGTAAGGTTCGCTCGGATTTCCACGGTGCGTTGCCGCACAACTTTATCGACCCTGAGTTACCAAGAATGATGGAAGCGACGATCCAACAGGTATCGCATACTTTGGAAAGTGTGAAAAGCGAGAGTGAGAAAACCATGTTCCGTATTAAACACCTCAACGAATACTTCTCGTAAGGAATTAATATGTTAGGAGCCGATGGCCTAAACCTTGCCTTAATGATTGCAGACTCAGGGATTGTTGAGTCTGCGGTGAATGATCTTATGGCACGTTCACAGTTAATGGTGATGGCGGAAAACCGAGGAGTGAAAGCCTCGGTGAAAAACCATTTGTCCAAATGGCGTGGCAGTGTAAAGCGCCGCATTACCAAAGTGTGTGAAACAGAACGCTTCCAACAAGAATTGTCGCTCTATCAAGAAGTGATTCACCTGACGGAAAATGAGTTTTTCGAACGCATTGATGATGTCGTGCGTAAGTTGGAATGGCATTCAGCCTTCTATCTACAAGCTCGACGCTTGCTCGATAAAAACAAAGGGTTAAATAACCCAATGTTTCCTCACTATTTCTGCGATCAATGGTATCAAAGTCTGTTTGAAGCGATCAAACAAGCCCAAGTGACTGAACTGGAAGTCAACAAAGAGAAAGTTCTCAACGATCTTTATCAACGCATGGAAACCATGAAAAACATGGACAAAGTGACGGATTCTGGTGACGAAGGAAGCGTTGGGCGACTTTGGGACATGGCATCGGCCAAACTCAGCAAAACAGACGTTTCCGTCATGAAACGCTACGCTGATTTTCTTAAAAAGAACAATGGCTTACAGGAAATTGCTGAGCAGTTAGGTCGCATGGCCAATGAAGTGGATGATCCCGATCTGCAACGCACATCGGCAGAAGAGTTGCAGATGGTCGAGGAGAAAAGTGACGAAGCGACGGATGATATCGTCGGCATCCATGAAAGTGATGATCTCAACAAATTGCTGCCAAACGAAACCATGTTTTTGGCCTACCCAGAACTGGAAGTGGTGTTCTACAAACATTTGGCTGACAAACGTTTGATGAATTATCGCGTGCAGGGCAAGTCGAGAACGCTGCGCAAGGTAAGAGCGCAAAAGCCGGATAATCAGCAAGTAGAGATTGAGAAAGGGCCGTTTGTGTTGTGCGTTGACGCGTCGGGTTCGATGAGTGGTTTCCCTGAGCAGAGTGCGAAAGCAATGGCTTACGCGCTGATGCAGATTGCGTTAGCTGAAGGGCGTGACTGCTATGTCATCTTATTCTCAACAGAGCAAATTACGTACGAGCTGACCAAGCAAGATGGCTTGCGTGAAGCGGCGGATTTTCTCACCTACACATTTCACGGCGGCACGGCATTTGAACCAGTACTGATGAAATCGATCGATCTCATGAGTGGGGATAAATACCGTAATGCGGATTTGGTGGTGCTATCGGACTTTATTGCTCCTAGACAGTCAGAAGAAATGCTGGCGAAAGTTGAGGCATTGAAAGAGCAAAAGAACCGTTTCCACGCCGTCAGTTTGTCGAAATATGGTAACCCTGCGTTGATGTCGATGTTCGACCACTGTTGGGCTTATCACCCAGGCCTAGTTGGGCGCTTATTGAAAAAGTGGTAAACGAAGAAGAGCTCCTCGAGCTCTTTTTTTGTGCCGTTTCACAATCTTGCATGTCGTGATTTAACTTCAACTTAAGCCGTGGCATGGTAAGTACAATGTAAGCCATAAAAACGGTTGAAGGATTGATGATGACCAGCAAAGAACTTGAAGCCTACCTTGATACATTCGCTAGCGCAGAAAGCAGCTTTCCATTTGGCCCGGAAGCCTTAGTCTTTAAGGTCAAAGACAAAATGTTTGCGATTCTAGCCAGCCGAGAAGGGCGAGAATACATTACACTTAAAGCGAAGCCCGAAGATGGCGAAGTGTTAACGTCTCAGTTTGAATCCATCACACCGGGTTACCACACCAATAAGCGTCACTGGATCACTGTGTACTTAAATGGCGATGTGGAATCGGGTTTGATTGAAGATTTGTGCCAACGCTCATATCAATTGGTGGTGGACAAGCTGCCTAAGTCGCAGCGTCCTTAAATCAAGTGATGCAATAAGACTACTGGGGGTAAGGGAATGCGCTCATTAGAACAATGGCTGGATGCCTACGGTGAAAGTCATCAAAACTTGACCAATCAAAAAATCCATACCTTTGCTGTGCCGGGGATTTTCTTTTCGATCGTAGCGCTGATTTGGTCGCTGCCTTCGCTTCCTCTGCCTGTTTTATCGCTGAACTGGGTCTGGGTTGCCGCTTTGCCAGTTTGGTGGTTCTACTATCGGCTGTCGCTTAGTGTCTTTTTGATGATGCTGGGTTATACCCTTGCCAGTATCGCGCTCGCTTGGAGTGTTGAACTGTTGGGGCTGCCCTTAGCTGAGATGGCTGTTGGTCTTTTTGTTGTCTTGTGGATTTTTCAGTTTGTCGGCCACAAGATTGAAGGGAAAAAGCCTTCGTTTTTTGAGGACCTGAAGTTTTTGCTGATTGGTCCAGTTTGGGTGTTTATGCGTCATAAATAATGGCGCATAAACAGATTCTCCTATAGAAGGCTTTAGCTGAAAAACAACCAGATACCGACGCCAATCATCAAACTACCAGCAATTCGGTTCAAGCGACGCACGTTTTGAGATTGACCAAGCAAGCGTTTCAAACCTTTACCACCAGTGGCGTAGAGCGTCATACAGACAAACTCTGAAATCAGAATAATTCCGACCAGCAGCAAAAGCTGTGGTGGTAGTGGCGCGCTTTTGTCAATAAAAGGGGGTAAGAGAGAAATCATAAATGCCCAGCCTTTCGGATTGGCGATGGCAGTAATGAACCCTTGCATGATCAATTGCCAATTATTCGCGCGGCTGACAGAACCAGTTTCAGCAGAAAGAGACAGCTTTCCACGAGATCGCCACATTTGGATGCCTAAGTAAACCAAATAGGTCGCGCCCAATATTTTGAAACTAATGAACAGCATAGGGTAATTGAGCATAACGGCGGCAATACCGACGACCGCTGCAACGGAAACAACCGCAACACCAACCAGCTCTCCGAGCATCATCCAAAGTGTGCGTTTATATCCAATGCTCATACCAAGGGTTAAGGCTAAAGTCATACACATCCCCGGGGTGATAGAGACAAAGAAAAAGGTTGGGATGAAAGCAGAAAGTAGCGCGAAGTTCATGGAGCGAAAATGCCTCACAATATGGGACAAAAGTAACGTAAAGATACAATTACTAACAAATAACTCTGCATAGCATACTCAATTCGTGACATTTGTCGAAATGTATTTGTGACTAATCACGCTGTTTTCTTTCCCCATTTCACTTCGAAAACGATCTCAATCACACATTGGTACAAAGCCGATAGAAAATTTTCATTCGCGTTCTATTATCTCATCGAAACGTTTCGATGAGATTTTTTCTCTAACGCGAATCGATAGAGTTCACCCAAATTGAGAAACAAAAATGAAAAAAAGTGCCCTGCTAAACTCTGAACTTTCCTACCTCGTGGCCACCTTAGGTCACACGGACGAGATCACGATTTGTGACGCTGGTTTGCCGATCCCAGACGGCGTCTCTCGGATTGATTTGGCGTTGACTCACGGTGTGCCAAGTTTTATTGAAACCGTACGAGTGATGCTCTCTGAATCGCAAATCGAAGGGGCAATTGTGACCACGGAGTTTGCAGAGGTAAGCCCTGAGCTTTATCAGGCATTAGTGGCTGAGCTTCAATGTGAAGAAGAAAAAACAGGCAAAGTGTTGTCACTGACGCATGTTTCTCACGAAGAGTTCAAGCAACGTACGGAGTCGAGCAAAGCGGTGGTGCGCACCGGTGAATGCACCCCTTACGCCAATGTGATTTTTCAAGCTGGCGTTGTGTTCTAACCCATTGACAGGTTTCACCAAGTTAGGTGGTTGAGGAGAGAGTATGAACCAAGCGATTTTACAGCTCAGTGAAATTGAAAAAGCATTTCCTGGCGTGAAGGCGTTAGATAAGGCCTCGCTCAATGTCTACCCAGGAAGAGTGATGGCTTTAATGGGAGAAAATGGAGCAGGGAAATCCACCTTGATGAAAGTGCTTACCGGTATCTATTCACGAGACGCAGGTGAGATAGTTTATCAAGGCCAACCAGCGCAGTTTAAAGGGCCACGAGATTCACAACAAGCTGGTATCAGCATTATTCACCAAGAACTAAACCTTATTCGTGAACTGACCATCGCAGAGAACATTTTTCTTGGTCGAGAGATTACCTCGGCGTTTGGGCGTATTGATTGGCCAAAAATGTACGCAGAAGCGGACAAACTGCTCGCGCGCTTGAAAGTGAAGCACAGCTCAAAGACGTTACTTGGTCAGTTAAGTCTGGGTGAGCAGCAGATGGTGGAAATCGCTAAAGCGCTCTCTTTTGAGTCCAAAGTCATCATCATGGATGAACCAACAGACGCCTTGACGGACACCGAAACAGAGGCGCTGTTTTCGGTTATTCGAGAGCTGAGAGAGCAGGGGTGTGGCATTGTTTACATCTCCCACCGTTTGAAAGAGATCTTCGAAATTTGTGATGACATCACGGTGTTGCGCGATGGCAAATTTATCGGTCAGTGCGAAGTCGTGCAAACAGACGAAGATGGCTTAATTGAGATGATGGTTGGGCGCAAGCTTGAAGAGCAATACCCAAGAATTGACGTGGTGCACGGTCAAACCTGTTTAGAAGTGATTGGTCTGACGGGGTCTGGCGTACACGATGTCAGTTTTACCTTAAAACGAGGTGAAATTTTGGGTATTTCAGGTCTGATGGGCGCAGGTCGAACAGAGCTGATGAAAGTGATTTATGGCGCTTTGCCGAGTGAGAGAGGCGTGATCAATCTTGATAATCGCACCATTAATCCGGTAAGCCCACAAGATGGTTTGGCAAATGGCATTGCTTACATTTCAGAAGACCGCAAAGGCGACGGCCTCGTCCTTGGCCTTTCGGTGAAAGAAAACATGTCACTTTGTGCGCTCGATAAGCTAAGCAAAGGTGTGCAAATCCAACATCAAGATGAAGTGGTTGCTGTGGATGATTTTATCCAACTTTTCAACATCAAAACGCCATCTCGCGAACAAATTATTGGCAATCTTTCCGGCGGAAACCAGCAAAAAGTGGCCATTGCAAAAGGGTTGATGACCAAACCGAAAGTTTTGATCCTAGACGAACCGACTCGAGGTGTAGACGTCGGCGCGAAGAAAGAAATTTACCAGTTAATCAACAAATTCAAAGCCGAAGGGATGAGCATCATTCTGGTCTCATCTGAAATGCCAGAAGTGCTCGGCATGAGCGATCGCATCTTAGTGATGCATGAAGGTCGCATCACAGGTGAGTTTGAAGCAAAACACGCCGATCAGGAAAAACTGATGGCCTGTGCAGTCGGCAAAAAAGTATCTGAGGAAGCAGCATGAGTAGTGAAATCATGAGCAAAAACAAATCAAATGAGACAAACAAAACTTGGATCAGTAAAGAGTGGCTCATTGAGCAGAAATCGCTCATCGCGTTACTTTTCCTCATCGTGGTGGTCTCTTTTCTCAATCCAAACTTTTTCACCGTAGACAACATTCTCAACATTCTTCGTCAAACCTCGGTGAACGCGATCATCGCTGTGGGGATGACCTTGGTTATTCTGACCGCGGGCATCGATTTGAGTGTGGGGTCGGTGTTGGCCTTATGTGGTGCGTTTGCTGCCAGCCTTGTCGCGATGGAAGTCCCGGTATTAATCGCAGTGCCAACCGCGCTGTTAGCGGGGGCAACGTTGGGGGCCATTAGCGGCATTATTATCGCCAAAGGCAAAGTTCAAGCCTTTATCGCCACACTGGTGACGATGACCTTGCTGCGTGGTGTCACCATGGTGTATACCGATGGTCGTCCTATATCTACGGGTTTTACCGATACTGCCGACGCGTTTGCTTGGTTTGGCACTGGCTATGCGCTTGGCATTCCGGTACCGGTTTGGTTGATGGTGGTGGTGTTTGCGGCCGCTTGGTATCTGCTTAACCACACCCGCTTTGGTCGCTATGTGTATGCACTGGGTGGGAACGAGTCTGCCACTCGTCTATCCGGTATTAACGTCGACAAAGTCAAAATCGGTGTTTACGCGATTTGCGGCCTACTTGCTGCTTTGGCAGGCATCATCGTCACATCACGTCTATCTTCGGCTCAACCAACGGCAGGGATGGGCTATGAGCTGGATGCGATTGCTGCCGTGGTGCTTGGTGGTACCAGCTTAATGGGCGGTAAAGGGCGGATTATGGGCACTTTGATCGGTGCGTTAATCATCGGTTTCCTAAACAACGCGCTGAACTTACTCGATGTTTCTTCTTACTACCAGATGATTGCCAAAGCTGCGGTGATTTTGCTGGCGGTGATGGTCGACAACAAGAACAAGTAATTTTCACTCTGGACTCGAAAACTCTGACAGCCAAGCTTCGGCTTGGCACCCCTACAAAAGTACAAAGGACGACAACAATGAAAAAATTGGCAACACTGATTTCTGCTGCACTACTAACCTCTACCGTTTCTCTTGGTGCGCAGGCGCAAGATACGATGGCGATCGTTGTTTCGACGCTGAATAACCCATTCTTTGTCACCATGAAAGATGGTGCGGAAACGCGTGCAAAAGAGCTGGGCTACAACCTGATCGTTTTGGATTCGCAAAACGACCCGAGCAAAGAGCTTTCGAACGTGGAAGATCTGACCATTCGTGGCGTTAAAGCGATTTTGATCAACCCAACCGATTCGGATGCGGTTTCGAATGCGATTCGTATTGCTAACCGCTCCAAGATTCCCGTTCTAACCCTAGACCGTGGTGCAAGCCGTGGCGACGTTGTGAGTCATATTGCGTCAGACAACGTGGTGGGCGGTGAAATGGCCGGTAATTTCATCGTCGAAAAAGTGGGCGAAAAAGCGAAAGTGATCCAGCTTGAAGGTATTGCAGGAACATCAGCGGCGCGCGAACGCGGAGAAGGCTTTATGAATGCGGTTAAAGGCAGTCATATGGAACTGCTTGCGAGCCAACCTGCGGATTTTGACCGCACTAAAGGTCTGAACGTGATGGAAAACCTACTGGCAGCGAACCCAGATGTTCAAGCGGTCTTCGCACAAAACGATGAAATGGCATTGGGGGCGTTGCGCGCCATTCAAGCGTCGGGCAAAGAGGTGATGATTGTGGGCTTTGATGGCACGGATGACGGTATCGCTGCGGTGAATCGTGGCAAACTGGCCGCAACCATTGCCCAGCAGCCAGACCTTATCGGTGCGCTTGGTATTGAGACTGCAGACAAAGTGCTGAAAGGCGAACAGGTTGAAGGTTACATCCCTGTTCCACTGAAAGTCGTAACGAAATAATTGTCATGTTATGCCTCTGACGTTGCTCAGAGGCATAAACGCCCGATGCCATTGAGTTTTTGGTTCGCGCTTCGCTCTCTAGCAAGCAGAAAACTCAACGTCATCAGTGTCGTTTTACAATGAACAAAGCTCATTCAAGAGCTGAGGAATACCCAATGAACAAGTTAGTGGTTTTAGGTAGTGTTAACGCAGACCATGTGCTTCAAGTCCCATCTTTCCCACGTCCTGGGGAAACGTTACATGGGCGAAATTATCAAGTGATTCCGGGTGGGAAAGGGGCCAATCAAGCCGTTGCCGCTGCACGTTTAGGCGCAGATACGGGCTTCATCGCTTGTGTTGGGGATGACTCGTTTGGCATCAATATTCGAGAAAACTTCAAGCTTGACGGTATTCAAATCGATGGCGTGAAGATGCAGCCCAATTGCCCAACAGGTATCGCAATGATTCAAGTCGCAGACAGCGGCGAGAACAGCATTTGTATCTCGGCGGAAGCCAATGCCAAGTTAACCGAGGCGGCCATTGAATCGGATTTGCCACGTATCCGTGATGCCAGATTTCTTCTTATGCAGTTAGAAACCCCTATCTGCGGGATAGAGCTTGCGGCCAGAGAAGCTAAAGCGGCAAAAACCAATGTGATTTTAAATCCAGCACCAGCGCGCACCTTATCCGACGAGCTATTAGCATCCATCGAC
The DNA here is from genome assembly GCF_021852965.1 of Vibrio floridensis. Taxonomy (NCBI): domain Bacteria; kingdom Pseudomonadati; phylum Pseudomonadota; class Gammaproteobacteria; order Vibrionales; family Vibrionaceae; genus Vibrio; species Vibrio floridensis. The sequence continues at coordinate 603,087 of NZ_JAKGCY010000001.1, forward strand.
GTGATCACACCAAATGAGACAGAAGCTCAGGTGTTAACCGGGATTGAGGTAGTGGATGATGAAAGCGCTCAGCACGCCGCCAATGTCTTACATCAAAAAGGCATTGAGATCGTCATGATTACGCTTGGCTCTAAAGGGGTTTGGCTCAGCGAAAATGGCAGGGGGCAACGCATCTGCGGTTTTAAAGTCGACGTCACCGATACAACCGCCGCGGGAGATACTTTTAATGGGGCATTGGTCACTGGTTTATTGGAGGATATGCCTTTAGAATCAGCGATTAAGTTTGCTCATGCAGCGGCGGCGATTTCAGTGACTCGATTTGGAGCGCAAACTTCTATTCCAACCCGTAAAGAGGTCGATGAGTTTTTAGCCGCGCACAGTTAGCCAATAATTAGGAGAACAACATGGCTACGATGAAAGATATTGCAAAGCTTGCTGGTGTTTCCACATCAACCGTTAGCCATGTCATTAATAAGACCCGTTTTGTCAGTGAAGAAATTGCAGAACGGGTGAATCATGCGGCTAAAGAGCTCAACTATTTTGCCCCTTCCGCCTTAGCCCGTAGTTTAAAAGTCAACCGAACCAATACCATCGGAATGCTTGTGACGACCTCAACTAACCCTTTTTTTGGTGAAGTGGTTAAAGGGGTAGAGCGCAGCTGTTATCAAAAAGGGTACAACTTAATTCTCTGCAATACGGAAGGCGACCACGAGAGGATGAAATCGTCGATAATGACCTTGCTGCAAAAACGCGTCGATGGTTTGATTCTGATGTGTTCTTCGCTTGAAGGCGAGCGTTTAGATGTGTTTGAGCGCTACCCTGATATTCCCGTGGTGGTCATGGATTGGGGCCCGATGCTGTTTAGTAGCGATAAGATTCAGGACAACTCGTTACGCGGTGGCTATCTTGCCGCGAATTACCTCATTCAAATGGGGCATAAAGAGATTGGCTGTATTACTGGCCCACTGATTAAGCATCAAGCTCAAATGCGTTATGAAGGCTATAAGCGGGCGCTCAATGAGCACGGATTGTCGTTCAACCCTGCGTGGATTGTGGAAGCGGACTTCGAATGCGAAGGAGGCTATCAAGCATTCAAAAAAATCGTCGCCAAAGGCCCTTTGCCAAGTGCTCTGTTTGTTTGCAATGACATGATGGCGATGGGGGTGATCAATGCTGCCAATGAACTGGGCGTGGAGATTCCTCATGACCTTTCTATTATCGGTTATGACGATATTCACATCGCTAAATTTATGACGCCTTCGCTTACCACTATTCATCAACCCAAATATCGTTTAGGCCAAGCAGCGGTAGAGACCCTATTAAAGAAAATTAATAAAGAGACCGCAGAAGTGCAAGTGGTACAGCTTGAACCGACATTAGTAGAGAGAATGAGTGTAACGAGATACGGTAAAAAAGAGAGGTAGTTCATCTTTCATCTTTTTTTGTAAAATTTCCTTACACTTGTGAGCGTTTTGTATGCAAAGCTAAGTTGCTTTTGGAGCTCACTCTCGGCGGATTGAAAGTGATTCTGTTTCTCAATATTAAATAGGATCAATCGTGTGATACTCAGCCAAGAATCGCTATCAATAGTTGTTAATACGAACACTGTGTGGTCTTATTGATATATCGATAAGTTAATTATTACAAGCATTGAGTTGCGATATGATTGGTAGAAAATACGCTCATTTTTCAGTTAAATACCCTTGGGTTCATCGTTTTAATCTGTTGTTCACACTGGCGATATTTATCGTCAGTTGCTATGAGTTACTTGCCAATGAAAATCTACGGTATGGAGTTGGTATCGCAGTCACCTTTTTGATGGTTTTGGTATTTGCGTTGGCATCTGAATTTAAACGAAAATACCTCGCTCATGAGTAAACAAACGTCATCACACAAACGCTAGCAAACAAAAAGCACCTTCTCGTAAGGTGCTTTTTGTTTGATGGTCAGTAGCAAGGTGGAATCTGTCGTCTGTGGCTGCAAACGTCCGTTGAGTTTGATGAGCCAAGAGCAGTGCAAGAAACTGCAGCGAACTGAAAAACTACGACTATTATTGAAAAGAACAGGGTTTTTACTTTGGTAAAAGTGGTGTAATGCTATTTTTTGTTTAAATATTTGAAGTACTGGGTTGTTTACTGATTTACAAAACTGAGCCAAGCAGTAAAAATAAATCTATCGATAAAAACTATTGCCTGTTTTTAGGCTGGTTTTTGCTAACCATGAAAAGTATTTGCAATCATGAGCTATTCAAGTAGTACAATTTTGACCGAAAGCGGTACCAATGAACTTGAGATCATTGAGTTTCATTTAGAGAAAATGCTACCTAACGGTAAGACAAAAACGTGTTATTACGGTATCAACGTCGCGAAGGTTCGTGAGGTGATTCAAGTTCCCGAAACGACAGATTATCCGAATGCGCAGCCGCATATGGTCGGAGTCTTCTCCTCTCGCGATATTTTGACGCCTTTGGTGGATCTTGCTGGGTGGTTGGGGGTTCCAACACGTCCTGATGTTGAAAGAAAATTTGTTATTGTTACCGACTTCAACAAGATGACCAACGGCTTCTTGATTGACAGCATTAGCCGTATCCATCGCATTTCATGGAATGATGTAGAGTCACCAAGCCAGTTTTTAGAAGCCGGGGAACAAGATTGCGTCGTTGCAGTTGTGCGTAAAGATGGCAACCTGATCATGATCCTCGACTTCGAGAAGATCATTGCAGATATCAACCCAGAACTTAGCATGGAAAAATACGACGTTAAGACAGACCGTAGCGTCGATCTTAACCAACGTATGGTTGTGAAGCGTAACGCCAAAACGATTATGGTCGTGGATGACTCGGCCTTCATTCGTTCTCTGATTCAAGATACCCTAACATCTGCTGGGTACAATGTGATCGCCTGTAAAGATGGTGGTGAAGCGCACGATAAATTGATGAACTTGATCGAAGTTGCTCGTGAAGAGAACTTACCTCTGAGTGAGTTGATTGATGCGGTGGTGACTGACGTTGAAATGCCTCGTATGGACGGTATGCATTTAGTCAAGCGTCTTCGTGAAAGTGAAGCGTACAAAACAATACCAATTGTGATGTTTTCTTCATTGATGAGTGAGGACAACCGTTCTAAAGCACTGGCTTTAGGTGCCAATGACACCATTACCAAACCTGAAATTGGTCGTATGGTTGCCATGATGGATAAGTACGTGTTTAACGCTTAAGTGCAAATGAAAGTCAGTGGAGCTTGCGATAAGGGAGCTCCACTAAACATACCCCCTCTCTTTTTTCCTCATTTCCCCATTTTGCGAAACAGTGCCAACTCATTGGTATGTGAGCAAATTGCGACATTTTTCGAAGAAACGTAACCATTCGTAACCTAGCGACTGAAACCTGAGTTAACTGACATATACTCGGGGGTAGTTTTTATTTGACGATGGCTGCTTTCATGAAATCTATTGTTTCTCTTACTTCCGCTTTGTGTGCCAGCGTTATGGCATTTTCCGCTCACGCCGCGCCGACCGTCATTCCCGATCCTCCCGCTTTGGGCGCCAAAGGCTATGTGCTGATGGACTACCATTCAGGGGAAGTATTGGTCGCCAAAAATGCCGATACTCAGTTAAATCCTGCCAGTTTAACCAAATTGATGACGGCGTATGTGGCAGGGCAAGAAATGAATCGCGGCAACATTCGCTTTTCAGATCAAGTGGTGATCAGCCGTAACGCATGGGCAAAAAACTTCCCAGATTCTTCGAAAATGTTTATCGAAGTCGGTACTTCTGTGAGCTTGGAAGACCTCTACCGAGGTCTGATCATCCAGTCGGGTAATGACGCGAGTGTCGCCATCGCCGAGCATGTGGCAGGTAGCCAAGATGCGTTTGTCAGTTTGATGAACTCGTGGGCCGACAAGCTAGGTTTACAAAACTCCGCCTTCACCAACCCTCATGGTTTGGACAGCACCGGTCTCTATTCAACACCACGTGACATTGCCAAGTTGGGGCAGGCGATCATTCGTGATTTGCCTAGCGTTTACCCGATGTACAGTGAAACCTCATTTACTTACAACGGAATTACGCAATACAACCGCAATGGATTGCTGCGAGACCGAAGTATTGCCGTGGATGGCATGAAAACAGGCTTCACCAGTGGCGCTGGTTACAGTTTGGCGACGTCTGCCACCAGTGGCAACATGCGCTTAATTTCGGTGGTGATGGGGTCCAACAGCACTTCAAGCCGTGAAGCGGAGAGCAAACAACTGCTGAGCTACGGTTTCCGCTTCTTTGATACGGTTTCCCCAACGAAAGCGAATCAGCCGCTGGCAGACACTCGAATTTGGATGGGAGAGAAGAATCAGTTAAGCGTTGGTCTTAAAGAGGACATTTTCCTTACCTTACCCAAAGGGGATACCAAAAAGCTTCAAGCTGAGCTGGTTTATCTGCCGGACTTATCAGCGCCAATCTTGCGTGATCAGGTGGTTGGTCAGGTGATTTATAAAGTTGAAGATAAGGTGGTAAAAGAGGTCGATCTTGTGGCGTTAGAATCCGTTGAGCAAGGTGGGCTGTTTAAACGCATTACCGATTGGTTTAAGCGTTGGTTGAGCAATCTTTTTTAATCTTGTCGCAAACGACAAAAGCCGTGAAAGGTCGCCTTTCACGGCTTTTGTTTTATTAAAGGTGCGCGTGGCACTCGTCATTTAAGGTGCTTTTGCTCATGGGCGTTGTCAAAAATACCTTGCCAAGCATTTGGTCAAACAGTGCCAGTTGTTCAAGCAGTTGGGTACTGAAGCGGTTATTTTCCGCTCTCAGGCACCAAAAACTTGCCGCTGTCGGTGTGTCGAGATCCACAAGATCAGAGTTTGACACATCCAAAGTTCGTAATTGACGCAGCCCCGATAACTCGATGTTCACCAATGGGTTATTTTGAACTTCCACATCAAAAACATTGACCGCTGGAGACAAGTCCACGTCTTTCAACTGATTGTGAGAAAGCACGATGAAACTCAGTCGGCTTCCTTCGGCCAATTGAACGGAAGTGAGTCGATTGTGAGCCGCATCCAGATCCGCCAGCTCTGGGTTCGCACTCAAGTCGAGTTGAGCGAGCTGGTTGTTTTTTGCATCAAGCAGAAGCAACTGCGGATTGTGCGATAACGCCAAGGAGGTGAGTGCGTTATCTGCGATATAGAGCGTTCGCAAGTTCGGATATCGCGCCGCATTAAACTGCGTGAGCCCCTTCCCAGACGCCCCAATCAACACCATACCCTCCTGAAGCTGATTGAAGTCGATATCGGTGACGCGAGTATGACTCAGATCGATTTCTTTGATGGGGAGGAGCGGGCCATGTAGGGTGCGCAATTGAGTGCTATTGCCTGCCAGAAGCGCCGCTATTTTCTGGCTTTGCGAAAAGTCGATGGTCGTGAGGTCGGTTTCGCTGATCTCTAATCTTTCTAACTCAAGAAGTGGCCGAATATTGAGTGTCGAAAGCGGGTTTTTCGACACGCGAACGTCGGTGAGCGCGAGGTTGTTGGCTAAGCTCAGTTCCGTTAGTGCATTGTTGCCCGCATAGAGAGCAGTCAGAGCGGGTAACTCTGTCACCCTCAAGGTTTGCAGTTTGTTGTCGCTCACGTTCAAGGTGCGTAGTTGCGGTAGAGAGGGTGCAATAAACTGGTTGAGCTGTGTTCCGGTGATTTTGAGCGTGATTAAATCCGGCATGTTTGCTAATTGCAGTTGATTTAGCCTCGCCATATGAAGGGACAAGGATTGCAAAGCGATTTGCTGACTCAAATCCAAATCTGCTATCTGACTGCCATTGACCGTCAGTTGTGTCAGAGCAAAGTTTTGCGATAGGGTGAGGCTTTGCAGCGTGTTAATACTGACTAACGTCAGTGAACGAAGCAACTTATTGCCCGAGAAGTCGAGTGTTTTCAGTGCAGAACCTTGGAACGACAAACTTTCAATGTTGGGTACATGGTCCGAAGAAAAATCGGTAAACAGACGTGACTTGATGGTCAATTTTGCAAGGTTGGTAAAGTTGACCAAATCGCGGCTGGTATTGATTTGGAAAGAAGAAGCGCAGTTAAGTTCCGTCACCTCGAGTGTATTCTGCCACCCTTTCAGCGTGCGGTGCTGATCCACACAACGTTTGAGCGCTGGGTCGAGGTATTCAATGGCGTTAAAGCTGTGCTCTGCGGCAGTGATGGCAAGCGTTATTCTGGCGTTGCCAATGCCGCCTTGATTGTCTGTCACTGTAACCATTAAGCCGATGCTGTCGCCTTGCGTCCATTGTGTCGGTACAGAAAAGGTCACATTGGCTTGAGTTGCGTCATTGAGCGTGACGCTTGGTCCCGATAACTGTCTCCAGCGATAAGCGACAATGTTGCCATCTGCATCAGTGGCGTGTGCTGTGAGCGTCACGTTGGTGCCTTCTACCACGGCTTTATCTTCTCCAACTGAAACTTGCGGACGCTGATTGATCGCGCTGTCCTGTACGGTGACGATCTGTTGGTCTTGCGCGGTTGCCCCTAAGTTGTCAGTCACGGTGACGCTGAACACCAGATCCGTATCGTTATCCACTAAAGGTGCTTTGAACTTTGGATAAGCTGAATGGACATTCGAGAGGGCCACCGTCGGGCCACCGGTTTGCCGCCATTCGATTTTTTCTATCTGTCCGTCTTCATCTCGGGCGGTGACATTCAGTCCGTCGGCAAAGGCGCCTTCTTCTACGCTAAAGGGCGAGCCTGCTTGTACGGTGGGGGGGAGGTTGTGTGACTGAGGAGTGGGTTTGATGGTAATGCGAATCGTATCTTGTGCTTGGTTGCCTTGAGCGTCGGTTAACGTCAGTTCAAACGCGATGGTGGTTTCTACCGCGACAGATGGAAGGGTGAACTTAAGACTTTTCTGGTTAAAAGGGGAGGCATCTAAGCTAGGGCCTTCGGTTTGTCGCCACTGAAACGTGGGGGGAAATGCGCTGTCATGCTGGTATTGAGGAACGATTTCTATGGTGTCATTGGCATTGTGGAAAAGGTCTTGACCCAGTTCGACGGATAAATCTCGGCTGGAAGGGGGCGCTGTTGAGGTGTTATCGCCAGAAGACCCACCGCCGCATGCGGTTATGAGCAACAAAATTCCGGATATTACAAAGGTTCTAATCATCACTTTCTCTCTGGTTATTTTATAAATTATTCTGTTGCATATAAAACCACCTGAGCATTGCGTATGTGAATGTGTAATCGATTGCATTGGGCTGCAAATGTGAAATGAATCGTAAAGATGTCGATTCATTATTGCTCAATGGGAGATTCAGCAATATCAACGTCACTCACCCAATTGTTTGAGAGGGCTATGGATGAACTCTCGTAAGAAAAGCCTTTTAAGATTTTTGCTTGGCCACTTTTTTTGCAATGTTCGTCAAGGGTGTCTTTGGGATTAAGTTGAACCATACATGGATGGCTAGATGTTACTAAAGTTGCAGAATATCACTCTATTTTTACTGCTTTCATTGGTGTTTATTTTCCTGTTTTGGGGGACGAAAACCTATTCTGAAAAACATCGATTAAATGCTGAGCAGGAGCTTGATCGTGTGCATCGAGAATTAACCGCGGTGCTTGAAGATAGTGAGGTATCTTATCTTTTTCCCCTTGACCGCCGCACCGTTTTGCAGGAGTACGCCGCATTTAACGTTTCTCCACGCTTTCCCAATCTTTATCACGCGGCAATAGACTATCATGTTCAAGCGGGTTCCCCTGTCTATGCGGTGGCTGATGGCAATGTAAGTTATTCGGGTGAACAAGAAGAACACCTTGGGCTGGTCATTATTGACCATTACAAAGAAGGGCTGCATTCACTCTATGGGCACCTCTCGACCAAACAAGCAGTGGTGACTCAGGGGCCAGTGAAACGAGGCGCTATTATCGGTTACGTAGCTGAGCCTATGATACATGAAGGCGATAGCCGTGTGCCGCATTTGCATTTTGCACTGCGTTTAGGAATCAAATCAGATTATCCTGAGTCGGGAGAGGGACGTTGGATGGCGGGCTATACGAGTGCTATGCCTGTTTTTCACGGTTTTATTGATCCTGAGCGATTCATTATGCAGACCATTCAATGGGATAAATGGACGTTACAGGAGCGTTAGGGATTGTGTCTTATTGCTTTTTCGTTAGACTGTGTGCGCAACGCAAGCTAAGGAAGAAATTATGATGTTAATTGCCATCAAGTTACTCAAACTCGCGGTTATCTGCGCGGTCTTTTTCTCCATTTACGATTTAATTGAGTTTGGTGAAATCACTTGGTTCACCCGCTTTTTTGGGCTGTAAAAAATAACTCGAGACGATGACTTGTCTCGAGTTTTACATCCGCAGTCTTTTTGCAAACTTTTTCGTTCTAACTCTCTTGGCCGCGAGCGATCATGCGATCAAAATTCGGGTTACCGTGTAATGGTTCCAAATCGGGCTCATTAGCGATGAGGTCGCGTATTGAAGGGCTTGCTTCGATTGCTCGTTCGAGATCGTCGATCGACTGCTCTTCCAAACCCAGACGAGAATATGCACAGGCTCTTTGGTAGAGTGCGGGGGCATTAGAACTGTCCATATCCAGTACGCGGTTACAAAGACTGAGTGCCCAGTTGTACTCTTTGATTTCCATTGCAGCATCGGCTTTGTAGGTGACGGCCTCTAAGTCGCCCGGCCTTATCGCCAGAATCTCATCGTACACATCAATACGCTGCTCAGCGGTTGGCATACTTTGCGCTCTTAACCACAGGTTATGAATCTCATTGATGATTTCGATCTCTCGGTTGTTTTCACTGATGATGCGTGTTTTGCGTTTCAAATCTCTTTCTAACGCAATGAACTTCTTCTCATACTTTTCTGCAATGGTTTCCAGCCTTTTATCGGCCATTGCTTTGGTGTTGTTTTTTAACTCCCTTAATGATTGCCAGCCAACAAAGGCGACAAGAGAAGCAACACCGGCAATGATGTAGAAGAAGTAGGTAACGGTCACATTGGCATAGTTCAGTGACTTATCGGCTACTGAGAGTTCGCGCTCGGTAAACTGAACGGTTAATCGCTTTTCTAAGTCTTGTTGATCTTGTCTTAGCGATTTGAGCTCATCAAGGATGTATCTCTCCATTAATGGCCTATCGAGCAACTCGCTGTCGGAATACGTTTGTTGCTCGGCCTGTGCGGGCAAGTTGATGCTGATTAGCATCATAAATATGAATAAAACTCGCATAGAAGGACGGCTCCACCTTTAGGTATGTTGTGCGAATAGCGGTTCGGAGTGTGAATAACGAAAAGCAGAATGCACTGAACTGCTTTCGCCCACCATCCAATACTCCATCTCTCACTCAGTTAAGAGAGGGCAATTCTAAAACGTTAAATGATTCGATGTCTAAGTAAATTTCTTTTAATTTTTTATTTGTTAACAAATGAAGGTTAATTAGTGAATTGGATGTTAATTGTCGTGTTTTGTTACTAGGTTTGGCTACTTAGCTTTAAAAACAACACGTTAAAAATTTCGTTTTTGTTTGGTTTTTGTGCGTGAGTGGCGTTGGATGTGTTGAGTTGTGTATGAGTTTTGTTGGGTGATTGAGCTTTATGATCGACGGTAAAAGTGGCTTTATGGTTTGAGATCTAATTATTTTTATGCCATTTTAATTTAACTAATCGTTCAAATAAAAAAAGGAACACGGATGCCCAAGGTAGGAATGCCAAAGATTCGCAGGCCACAATTAGTCAGTGCGACCATGACGGTCATTGACCGTGTGGGCTTGCACGGCGCCAGTGTTTCTTTGATTAGCCAAGAGGCGGGTGTCTCTAGTGGCATCATCAACCACTACTTTGGTGGTAAGCATGGACTGCTTGAAGAAACGATGCGCGATATTTTGAGGCAGTTATCTTGTGATGCAACAAAACGCTTGAATTCACTACCGAAGCAGGCGCATATGCAGAGAATCAACGCGATATTGGATGCTAATTTCGTTGGCTTTCAATCTGAAAGCAAGGTGATCAAAACATGGTTGGCGTTTTGGTCTTATTCCATGCATGACGAAGCGTTAAAGCGTTTACAGCGCGTTAATGAAAAGCGCTTGCTTTCACATTTAAAGCGAGAACTCAAAGCGTTGATGAGCAAAGAGCAAGCCGACATTGTCGCCCAAGGCATTGCCGCGCTTATCGACGGGATCTGGCTGCGTGGAGCGCTTAATCCTGAAGGTATTAATGCGAACAAAGCGCGCATCATTATTAACGATTATTTAGAAAAACAGCTCACGTTTTATTCACAACAATAACCTAGAGTCAAATTTCAGATGGAAGTTACAGCACATTACATTGGAGGGAAGCCTTTCGTTGGTGACACTGGCGAATCTTTTGCGACCTTAAATCCAGCAACCGGAGAAGTGTTAGCACACATCGAGCAAGCCGACGAAAGGGTGTTAGCTCACGCCATCGAGAGCGCGAAGCTTGGCTTTTCTGTGTGGTCATCTATGAGCGCAGCCGAGCGCAGCCGATGCTTACTCAAAGCGGCGCAGCTGATTCGCGATCACAATGATGAACTAGCAGAGTTGGAAGTGCACGATACGGGCAAACCAATTCAAGAAGCGAGTGTGGTTGACATTGCCACTGGCGCAGATGTTATCGAGTATTTTGCTGGATTAGTGAATGGCTTAGGTGGCGAGCAACAATCCCTTGGTTCCAATCAGTTTTTTTACACCAGAAGAGAACCTCTGGGCATTTGTGCAGGCATCGGCGCTTGGAATTATCCGATTCAAATTGCAATGTGGAAAGCCGCGCCTGCATTAGCCGCTGGCAACGCGATGATCTTTAAACCCTCAGAAGAAACGCCACTTTCGGCACTCAAACTGGCTGAACTCTTTACGCAAGCGGGCGTGCCTGATGGCGTGTTTAACGTTGTTCAAGGGGACTATCGTGTTGGGCAAATGCTCACCGCGCATCCTGAAATCGACAAAGTCTCATTCACCGGTGAGTCTGGCACCGGCAAGAAAGTGATGGCCGATAGCGCTGCGACACTCAAGCCCGTCACCATGGAATTGGGGGGGAAATCGCCCTTGATTATTTTCGATGATGCCGATCTCGATGATGCTGTCTCGGCAGCAATGGTGGCAAATTTTTACACTCAAGGTGAGGTGTGTACCCATGGCACGCGAGTTTATGTTCAACGAGCGATGTACGACGCGTTTGTTGAACAGCTAAAAGAGCGCACGGAAAAGCTCATTGTCGGCGATCCAATGAACATGGAAACGCAAATTGGCTCACTGATTTCTAAATCGCATCTAGAAAAAGTACTCGGTGCTATTTCGAGTGCGAAAGAGAGCGGTGCAACGTTGCTCACTGGTGGTTTCCAGGTGACGGAAAGAGGGCTAGAGAAAGGGTGTTTTGTTGCGCCTACCGTCTTTGTCGATTGCCGCGATGAGATGCCTCATGTGCAAAATGAAATCTTTGGACCTGTCATGTCTGTGCTGGTGTTTGATGACGAAGATGAAGTCATTGCTCGCGCGAATAACACCCAATACGGCTTGGCCGCTGGGGTATTTACGCAAAATCTATCCAAAGCCCATAGAGTCATTCACCAACTGCAAGCGGGCATCTGCTGGATAAACACTTGGGGAAATTCACCCGCAGAGATGCCGGTGGGTGGCTACAAGCTGTCGGGTATTGGCCGCGAAAATGGCCAAGAGACGTTACTGCACTATACGCAGACCAAAAGCGTGTTTGTCGAACTGGGTGCGTTCGACTCCACTTACGCTTAATCAATCAATAGTTAGGAGAAAAAAATGCAGCAACACTACGATTACATTATCGTCGGTGCGGGTTCCGCTGGCTGTGTGCTAGCGGATCGACTATCAGAGAGTGGTGATCACAGTGTTTTATTACTCGAAGCGGGCGGTTCCGACAAGAGTATTTTCATTCAAATGCCAACGGCGCTCTCTTACCCTATGAACTCAGAGAAGTACGCTTGGCAATTTGAAACCGATGCAGAAGCGGACTTAGATGGCCGTCGTTTACATTGCCCAAGAGGGAAAGTGCTCGGGGGCAGTTCCTCCATCAACGGCATGGTTTATGTTCGTGGTCATGCCTGTGATTTTGATGAATGGGAAGAACAAGGGGCAAAAGGCTGGAACTACCAAGCGTGTCTGCCGTATTTTCGCCGAGCAGAAAACTGGATTGACGGGGAAGATGAGTATCGCGGTGGCGATGGGCCATTAAGTACCTGTGCTGGCAATAAGATGACGCTGAATCCACTCTATCGCGCGTTCATTGATGCGGGTAAGGAGGCCGGATATCCAGAAACATCGGACTACAATGGCTACCAACAAGAAGGCTTTGGTCCGATGCATATGACGGTTAAAAATGGTGTGCGAGCTTCAACCTCAAACGCATACTTAAGCCGTGCCAAAAAAAGAAGCAATTTCAAACTGATCAAAGGCGTTGTGGTTCAACGTATCTTACTGGAAGAAAAGCGTGCCGTAGGGGTCGAGTTTGAACTGGCAGGCGAACTGCGTACTTGTTTTGCCAAAAATGAAGTGATTTCCAGTGCGGGCTCGATTGGCTCGGTGCAACTGTTACAGCTCTCTGGCATTGGCCCTAAAACAGTACTTGAGAAGGCGGGGGTGACGCCCGTTCACCATCTGCCAGGCGTTGGACAAAACTTGCAAGACCATCTCGAAGTCTATTTCCAATACCATTGCCAAAAGCCCATCACCTTGAATGGGAAATTGGACTGGTTCAGCAAAGGGTTGATTGGAACCGAGTGGATTTTAACGCGCAAAGGGCTTGGGGCGACCAATCACTTCGAGTCTTGCGCCTTTATTCGCTCACGTGCAGGTTTGAAATGGCCGAATATTCAGTACCACTTTTTGCCCGCGGCAATGCGTTACGATGGACAAGCCGCCTTTGATGGTCATGGCTTCCAAGTTCATGTTGGGCCAAACAAGCCTGAGAGCCGAGGCCGTGTTGAGATCGTCTCAGCCAATCCGTTGGACAAACCCAAAATTCAGTTTAACTACTTATCGACCGAGCGCGATCGTCAAGATTGGCGAGATTGTATCCGCCTTACTCGCGAAATTTTGGCGCAGCCAGCAATGGATGAGTTCCGTGGTGAAGAGATACAGCCCGGCATCAATGTCGCGACCGATGCGGAAATCGATCAGTGGGTGAAAGAGAACGTTGAGAGCGCGTATCACCCTTCGTGCTCATGCAAAATGGGCGCAGATGATGACCCAATGGCGGTGCTCGATGAAGAGTGTCGTGTACGAGGAATCACCAACCTGCGCGTAGTGGATTCATCCGTTTTTCCCACTATTCCTAACGGCAATCTTAATGCGCCTACCATCATGGTGGCGGAAAGAGCCGCTGATTTAATTTTGCATAAACAGCCGTTGCCTCCGCAGCGCTCGAAGGTTTGGCTAGCCCCGAGTTGGGAAACTCAGCAGCGGACTGGAGAGCCGATGAGATAAGCCACGCCAAACAGCGTGCCCTCATAAAAGTCAGTAATCATTACAAGGAAAAAACAATGTCTATGACGACAAAAACACTTTCAATCATGGCCCTGAGTGCCTTTTCGTTTACCGCCGCTGCCAATCAATGCCAAACAGTCCGTTTTGCGGATGTCGGCTGGACCGATATCACAGCAACAACCGCAGTGACTAGTCAGCTGCTCAAAGGAATGGGGTATCAAACCAAAACGGATCTGCTTTCTGTTCCTGTGACCTACTCGTCAATGGCCAACGGTGATGTGGATGTCTTTCTCGGAAACTGGATGCCAACCATGGAAGGGGATATCGCGAAATACCGAGATTCAGGGGAAGTGGAGACTGTCAAAGCCAATCTTGAAGGCGCTAAGTACACCTTAGCGGTACCTAAATATGTCTATGAGCAAGGTGTGCAGAGCTTTGCCGATATCAGCAAGTACGCAGATAAGTTCAAAAATCGTATCTACGGCATTGAACCCGGTAACGATGGTAACCGCCTAATTCAAAGCATGATTGACCAAAACGCCTTTGATTTAAAAGGATTCAGCTTGGTGGAATCCAGTGAAGCAGGCATGGTGTCGCAAGTGGCGAGAGCAGTGCGCCGAAACCAATGGATCGTCTATCTGGGTTGGGCTCCGCATCCAATGAATAGCAATGTAGAGATGGTGTACCTGTCGGGAGGGGATGACTTCTTTGGGCCAAACTACGGCGGCGCCAATGTCTACACCAATGTGCGAGAGGGTTATCTCTCTGCGTGTCCGAATGTGGGTCAGTTACTGCAAAACCTCACGTTCAGCTTAGAGATGGAAAACCAGCTCATGGAAGCGATTCTCAACCAAAAAGAGAAACCTGCCAAAGCAGCGTTGAACTGGCTAAAACAACATCCTGAGCAGATAAAAACGTGGCTTGAAGGCGTAAAAACGCTCGAGGGCAAACCGGCAGCTCAAGCCGTGATTGACTACGTAAACACACAAGCTTAAGAGATAAAGACAGGCGGGCAATCGACAGCCCGCCCAACAAAACAAAGGCAATACAGTGAACTTTATAACTGAAAACAAACTCCCGTTCGGTGAGTGGATGGAAATGGGCGTCGATTGGTTAACACTCAACGCAGCCGGTTTTTTTGATGCGGTCGCTTTCTTTTTGGAAAGCATCATTTTATTCGTCGTGGACGTATTTAAATGGATGCCGCCAGCGGTGCCAATTATCGCTACAGCACTGATCGCTTGGTTTCTGCATCGCAGTATTGGGTTAGTCCTCTTTGTGGTCTTGGCTCTGCTGACCATTTTAAATCTTGGCTACTGGCAAGAAATGCTGGAAACCTTTGTTTTGGTCTTCGCCGCGACAACGATTTCCGTATTAATTGGTGTGCCGATTGGGATCATGGCTGCGCATCGTCGTTGGATATACACCTTGCTAAGGCCAATACTTGACCTGATGCAAACCGTGCCGACTTTTGTTTACTTGATTCCTACCTTGGTGTTATTTGGCTTAGGTATTGTACCTGGGCTTATCTCAACCATTATTTTTGCTATCGCCGCGCCGATACGTTTGACCTACCTCGGCATTACCAAAGTGCCGGAAGAGCTGGTTGAAGCGGGCAAAGCTTTTGGCGCTAACCGGCTGAAGTTATTGCTTAAAGTAGAACTGCCTGCCGCTTTGCCTAGCATAATGGCCGGTATTACTCAGTGCATTATGTTGTCGCTTTCTATGGTGGTGATTGCTGCGCTCGTTGGTGCGGATGGATTAGGCAAACCTGTGGTTCGCGCGCTCAACACGGTGAACATCGCTCAAGGTTTTGAAGCCGGTTTGGCGATCGTTCTGGTGGCGATAATTTTGGATCGCCTTTGTAAAACACCTCAGCAGAAGGAGGCCTAATCATGGATGCCATTACAATTAAGAATGTTGATGTGGTTTTTGGCGATAAGCCAGAGCACGCTTTGGCGCTGCTCGATCAAGGTAAAACGCGCCAAGAAATCATTGATGAAGCAGGCCAAGTGGTGGGGGTGAACAAGGTTTCTCTATCCATCAAAGAAGGCGAAATCTGTGTATTGATGGGTTTGTCCGGTTCAGGCAAGTCGAGCTTATTGCGAGCGGTGAACGGCTTGAACAGCATATCTCGTGGGTCGTTGCGTATAAAAGATGGGGACAAACAGGTCGACCTAGCGCAATGTGACGACGCAACGTTAAGGCATTTACGAACGCATCGTGTTTCCATGGTTTTCCAAAAGTTTGCGCTGATGCCTTGGCTCACGGTGCTCGACAATGTTGCGTTTGGCCTAGAAATGCAAGGTATGGCGAAAAAGCAACGCCGTAAAAAAGCCAAAGAACAGCTTGAAATGGTGGGGCTTTCGGAATGGCAGGATAAGTATCCACACGAACTGTCGGGAGGCATGCAGCAACGTGTTGGCCTAGCGAGAGCGTTCGCGATGGACACCGACATTCTCTTGATGGACGAACCTTTTTCCGCCTTAGATCCGTTGATTCGCGCTCAGTTGCAAGATGAACTGATTCAACTGCAGAAAAAAATGAACAAAACCATTCTCTTTGTCAGCCATGATTTAGACGAAGCACTAAAAATTGGTAACAACATTGCGATCATGGAATCCGGTTGCTTGATACAGCATGGCGCGCCAGAAGAGATTGTGTTGTCTCCAGAAACCGATTATGTGAAGGATTTCGTGGCCCACACCAATCCTCTCAATGTTCTGAAAGGTCGTACTTTGATGCTCAGCAAAGAATCATTGACGCAGACTGATGGCGCATGGCAAGTGTGTGGTAGGCAGGATTTGTGGTTGGAGCAGTCGGACAAGCAGATGATCTTACGCAATTCAGACAAGCGTCTGCTGGCTTGGCCTTGTGAGCAGCGAGATCCTGTGGTTGATGACAATGTGCTTCTTGTCGCTTCACCCGATCTGGATATGCGCGAGATGATCGCGTTGAAAAAGAAAAATAGGCAGCCGATTTTGTTGGCAGAAGATGATCAATTTGTTGGCGTGCTCGATACGGAACATATCTATCAGGCATTGCTTGGAAACTACCAAAGCAGCGCATCGGCGAATGGCTTGGCGTAGTTTTTAGTGATACTCACTCAATAGCGGAGTAAGAAACCAAGATGGTTTGTCATGCAAACCATCTTGGTTGTTTTGAAGGGGACTAAGATTGTTGTTCCTTCAACATCAATGCCTTACTGCGCTCAATCACAATGATTGCCACTGCAAGAAACAGAATATCTTTCACTAGGAAGAAGTTCGTGACCAATTTGCGTAGGAATAGTACTGCTGGGTGAAAGCGTGAAATGAGTAATACTGTGCATTAGATCGGGCTATGAATCGAAGTGGGTGACTCTCTTCTTTTCAAACTGAAGTGTCAGATCTACTCCAAACCATAACAACTAAGGGTAATACAACTAAATTATGCAGTATTTTGCGTAAGATGTAGCTTCTTTGGCTGTCCAGTCACCTTTGGATTTCTCGTCCATATCCTCACACCAGCTCTTGCTACCAATCTCGTTGTTGAGTAGGCAGTGTTTGGCAAAGTCTAGCGTGTTTTGCCCGTTCCATTCGCTTTTCGGCTTATCGCGCATGTCGTTGCACCAATTTTCACTACCCACATCGTTACAAGCTGAGAGTGTTACTGCGCTTAACACAACAAATAGTGTTCTTTTCATTACGTCCTCATATTCGAGTCATTTTCTTCGCGCATTACTATACAGAATGGATTGAGGTTTGTGTTAATTCATGGCTAAAACATGTGCTCTTGTTTCAATGAGAGGGCTCACTGTACGGATTGTGTCGCTATCGAACTGACTCCTATGTTCGTTGAGCCGTTCGATAGTCTGTTTTAATTGATTGTGTTCCTCGAGATGGGTTTTGCAATGGTATGTGGCGCAACACCAAAATGGCGTTTGAAGGCATTGGTAAAGTTAGAGGGGTGCTGATAGCCCGACTCGTAAGCCGCTTCAGTCACCGACATTAAACCACTTTCGAGGTGTATCTTGGCCAACTGGAGTCGCCGATAGCGAATATAGGCATTGGCAGATAGGCCTAACGCTTGGTTAAACACTCTTTGCAACTTAGAGACACTAATGGAAAACAGCTGTGCTAAGTGGCTGAGTTCCAGATTACGATTTAGATTTGCATCAATATGAGCGAGGACGGGTTCAAGCAAGTTGACTTGGTGTTGTCTGCTTGGTGAATCGGATTCAAGATCGAGTGGCTGCAACTGCTCCAATGCCAAGGCGATAAGTTGGTGGCAGGTGCATTCAAATGTGAGTTTCTCTTGCAATGTACTTGGTGAAGGATGGGTAAGCAGTTGTGTGATTAGGTCTCGCATCTGAGCTGATATGCGCAATGTTTGGCTCGCTAGATGCGTGAAAGTGAATCGATACGCAGCGTCTTGGGCACCAAAATGCCGCTCTAACCAGTGCGGTGCTAAAGCGATGTTCAACTTTTTTACACTATTTTCCGCCTTCAAAATCCGTCGAAAACGCACAGGCTTGGTTAGGTTGATCGCCACGGCATCAACAGGCGTGCCTGCGTGCAGTTCAAACGCTTCATCATCGAAACCAAAGGTGACGTTGCCTTCCAATATAAACACCAAACTCAAGCTCGGTGACGCACTCGAGATGACTTCACAGCTGCATCGTTCAACAGTGGTTCCTCCTTGTACAACAATCCCCTCACCATAGCGATAGTTGAGGAAACGCCCTTCGGTGAGTAACGGAGAGCCGATGATGCCTCTGCCAATGATCTGCTGGTTATCGTCTCTTTTTACACATTCGGTTAGAGCAATTTTTCGGTGGTTGTACAGGCGCGTTTCGTTTTGTTCCATGCTGACGTTTCCTCATAACTTGTCGGTTGTTCCGCATAAGCATTTGACCTTGGTCTCATAGCATCAGGATTCTATTATGTTTGAGAATTATTATCATTATCAATATTTGGAACAATTCCATGGAACACACAAAATACCATCGTTTTACACTTTCATTGCTTTCCTACTCAGTCGCGCTTGGCATGTCGAGTGGTGCGATGGCCCAAGAAAATAGTGCCTACGACCCGCAAACCAATGAAAGACAAATCGTTTGGGGTACGACCGTGTCCAGTAACACAGAGTCGATGGCGTCGGATGATATGTCGTTAAAGCAGGCGGATCACATGTCTGATTTGCTACGTGACATTCCCGGTGTCGATGTGGGCGGCACGCATTCAGTCAACCAGCGAATTACCATTCGTGGCTTAGGTGAGACAGATTTGGATATTCGACTTGATGGCGCTTCTCAACATGCCAACATGTTTCATCACATCGGCAACTTAACGCTCAACCCTGATATTTTGAAATCGGCAACGATTCAAGTAGGTAACAACTCGGTGGTGCAAAATGGGCTAGGTGGCTCGGTGTTTTTCGAAACCAAAGATGCGCGTGATCTTCTCCGCTATGGCGAGACCATTGGTGCCCGTGTTTTCGCTGATTACCAAACCAATGACAGCCAACAAGGATCGCTCACTGCTTATGGTCTGGCTGGTGAGCAGTTTGACTGGATGCTCTATGGCAATTACTTGAATCGAGATGACTTTAAAGATGGAGAAGGAACCACATCATTTGGTTCTGCTGGTGATGTGTACAATATCTTAGCGAAAGTGGGTTTTGAACCGAGTGAGCGCCATCGTTTGGAGCTGACTTACGATCTCTATCGTGACAAAGGTGACTATCGACCAAGACCCGATATGTCGGGCAGCGCCAACCAAGGGCTTTCCCAAGCAATCCTGATTCCAACGCAATATGATCGTGATACGGTCACTTTAGGTTATGAACTGTTAGGAGAGCAGCACAAAGGGCGTGCTAGTCTCTATTCAAGCAAAACGGAAATCACACGTGATGAGTCTGTTATTCCAGCAGGGCGCTGGCCGGCAAATCGCTTGAGTGAAAATGTGGCCCAAAACCGCAATACAGGTCTAAACGCTCAGTTTGTTTCTTATTTCAATGGGTTTGGCCTAGAGAACGCAATGACTTATGGTCTCGATTACATGGACAAGCGATCCAGTGCGACGTATGGCGGCAGTAAATACATGGAAGAATCCGCGGATTCTTTGGCGCTGTTTGTGGAAAATCAGCTATGGATTACAAAAGACTGGTCAGTCACCGGAGGGTTACGTTGGGATGACTACACAAGAGATGCGGTCAATGATTCTCGCGAGTTTGATGATGTCACTTGGGCGCTAGCGACAGAATGGCAAGCCACTGAACAGCTGGCTCTGTTTGCGAGTACACGTAGCCTGTTCAAAGGGCCTGAACTTATGGAAACCTTTATTCGAGCTCAGCACTCGACGTACTTGACCGATGATCTTAAGGCTGAAACGGGTCAGAATACGCAAGGTGGCGTGAAATATCGACAAGCGTTTGGTGAGCATAGCGTCGCTGCCAATGTAACGGTGTTTGATACACAAATTGATGATTACATTGCTGAGTCCTATCAAGGTGCGACGAGAAGTTATTTGGTTTACAACCTCGGTGATGTGGAAATCAAAGGCTTTGAGGCCGCTGTCACTTACGGCTATGACGCATTCAATGCGAAATTGTCCTATGCGAAATCGGACATGAAAAATAAACAAACAGGTGGCCCGGTTGCCGCTGGCAATGGACGTAGTATGGATATGGGCGACAGCGTTGCGCTTACGCTAGATTACTATGCAGGTTCACTTGATCTTCTGCTTGGTTGGAGCTCGATAGTGGTGCTAGAAGAAGATAATGTTTTCGAAGGCACGCCAGTTAAAGAAGGTTACGATGTACACAACCTATATGCCCAATGGCTGCCACAACAGGTTGAGGGATTAACCGTCACATTTGGCGTTGATAATATCTTGGATGAAACCTATACCTCTCACGCCTCACGCTCGGGTTTTGCGAGAGGTTATAAGTTGGATGACTATGAGCCGGGAAGAAACGTCAAGCTTTCTGCAGCATATCAATTCTAGGCGTTTGCTGTGCAAGTGGGGCTGATGTTCTGCCCCACTAATTTGAAAAACGAATAATCGCGGACGACGGCTTTCTTAGGCTTTTGCAAACTGTAGGGCTTTCTGTTTAAAAAAAAGCCAGCCGTATCAGCGGCTGGCAAAGGCAGTGTTTAAAAGGCATCAGTTGTATTGTTGTTCCAGCGCTTGCGCTTTAACAAAGCTTGGGTGACTGGCGAGTGTATCCGCGTAACGGGCAATGTTCGGATACTGCTCAAGCAAACCAAATTGCTGCACAATCTCGACAATGAACGAGTTCATGATGTCGGCACCGGAGAGCGTCTCACCAACAAGGTAGTTTTTGCCCTGCAAGCTTTGGTCGAGATAACCCACCACTTTGTTGATTTCCGCATCTGCGTACTGAGCAAGAAACTGCGTTTGCGCGCCATCTTTGGTTAAAAAGACTTTAAGCAGCAAAGGCAAAATGCCTGAGCTTTCCGCAAAATGCAGCCATTGCAGATATTCCACGTAATCAGCGCTCTCTGGTGCTGGAGCCAATCGCAGTGGGGCGTGTTTGGCAATGAGGTATTCGGTGATCGCGCCTGACTCAGCAATCACTTTACCATCGGCTTCGATGACCGGTGATTTGCCTAGTGGGTGGATCGCTTTCAGCTCTGGTGGTGCTAAAAACGTCACGCTGTCTCGCTGGTAGGCGACAACTTGATAGTCAACGCCCAGCTCTTCCAATAACCAAATGATACGCTTTGAACGGGATTTGTTGAGATGATGTAGAGTGATCATACCTAGAGCTCCTAGCGTGGTTGATTGGTTTGGACGACCATTTTGCCGAAGTTTTTCCCTTCAAGCAGGCCAATAAAGGCGTCAGGCGCGTTTTCCAGCCCTTGGACAAGATGTTCACGATAGTGAATTTTTCCTTGTGCTAGCCATTGGGTCATGTCCGCGGCAAACTCACCATAGCGATGGCCGTAATCATCAAAAATGATGAAACCTTGCATCTTGATGCGTTTGATCAACAGTTGCGCCATCAGCATAGACATGCGATCTGGACCTTCTGGCAGTGATGTGGCGTTGTACTGGGAAATCAAACCACACAGTGGAATGCGTGCACCAGTGTTAAGCAACGGCATCACAGCATCAAAGACCTTTCCGCCGACGTTTTCAAAATAGATGTCGATTCCGTTGTGGCAAGCTTTTGCTAATTGCTCGGCAAAGTCAGCCGCTTTGTGGTCGATACATTCATCAAAGCCCAGCGTATCTTTGGCAAATTGGCATTTTTCTTCGCCACCGGCAATGCCAATGACGCGGCAGCCCTTGAGTTTACCAATTTGTCCCACCATAGAGCCGACCGCGCCTGTTGCTGCGGCAACCACCAATGTGTCCCCTTCTTTGGGTTGACCAATATCCAATAGGCCCATGTAGGCAGTAAATCCAGGCATGCCCATCACACCAAGTGCATAAGAAGGGTGGCTAGGCTGTTTGCCTAATTTGATCAAGCCTTCACCGCTGGAAAGCGCGTAATCTTGCCAACCTGTGTAAGCCAACACCCATTCACCCACTTCAAACTCGGCGTGGTTGGATGCTTCAACTTGGCAAACCGTGCCACCGACCATGACCTCATCGATACCAACGGGTTCGGCATACGATTTGGCATCGCTCATGCGGCCACGCATGTAGGGATCGAGTGACAGATAAACAGAGCGTAGCAGTATTTCACCTTGGGCTGGTGTTGGGATGTCACTCTGTGTAAGCGCAAAGTTTTCTGCGGTTGGTGCGCCTACTGGGCGAGACGCGAGCACGATTTGACGGTTTGTAGGGTGAGTCATCTATTCTTCCTTTATTAGACCGGTCGTCTAGTGTTTATTTCAAAAAATCCCGCCAGCAAGGCGGGGTGTCGATAACGTATTTGAACGTTACCCTTTGAGTATCTGTTTGGTGCTGGCTAAGCACTGTTCTAAATGCGTTTGATCCTGCATTAACTTATTTAACAAGCTGGCACCTAGCCATTGTTGGTAAAGCTGCTGTGCGGTAGCCGTGGCATTGTTTACCGAGATCGAACCATCATCAATGCCAGTTTGTACTGCGCTTGCCAACGCCAGAATAACGCGTTGTGCACCTTGCGAAAGGGTATGACGCATCGTTTCAGATAGGTCAGATACCTCAGCACTGAGCTTCACCACAAGACAGCGATTGGCATTACACACACCATTTTCAATCGAAAGCCAACGAGAAAAATACGAGATAAGGTTGTCAAAACCAGAGTCATTTTGCTGGTTAAAATGCGCCTCTAAGCGAGCAAGGTATTGATGAAAATATTCCTCAATCAATGCTTGGCCAAATTGCTCTTTCGACTTGAAGTAATGATAAAACGAGCCTTTCGGCACGCCTGCTTCTTTCAACAATTGCGACAATCCCACGGCAGTAAAGCCCTGGTTGACGACGAGTTGATAGCCAACGTCAAGAATGTGTTGGCGAGTGTCATTGGTTTTCGTATTCATGAGCGGCACTATAAATGATATTAGACCAGTCGTCTAGTGTTTGGCTGGTGTTTGATCTTATAACGATCAATTTGTTTTCTTTTCTCGTGGTTTGGTAATAGAATAGCGCCGCTTAAGGGAGTAGCCTTCCTCATGGTTTGAGGAGTGAATATCAACAGTCTCCGAGCTTAATGCTTGTGGTATTCACGTTCATCTGTTCTGGCAAGACTTAAGCAAAGTTTGAATTTGGGTAGCATTTCAAACTTTGCTTCGGTTAAAGCCTACCCGAGATACGAGTATGCATGCGATATTACATGTACTTGGTATCGGAGAGCAGACGTAAGATTCCCGTCATTTCTACACTACTTCTCTGAACTGCCATTACACATTTATCAAGCTTACTCATGTAGTCATTTTCTTTTCAGGATACAAACATGTTACTGGCAAGTGTTGCAATTATTTTAGGCTTCGCGCTTTTGGTTTGGAGTGCGGATAAATTTGTCGAAGGGGCCGCTGCGAGTGCCAAATACGCGGGAATGCCAGCGTTACTGATCGGTATGCTGGTGGTCGGCTTTGGTACCTCAGCGCCAGAAATGGTGGTCTCGGCGATGGCAGCAATGGATGGCAATCCTGCATTGGCGTTGGGGAACGCACTGGGTTCCAACATCGTAAATATCGGTTTGATCCTTGGCGTCACGGCCGTGATTTCTCCGATCGTGGTGCATTCCAACATCATTCGCAAAGAGATTCCGTTGTTGCTGCTCATTACCCTATTACTAGGGGGGATGCTGTGGAACCAAACCATTAGCTTGATGGAAGCGTTTGTGTTGCTGGCGAGTTTCTTTGCTATGGTTGCTTGGTCAATTTGGAGTGCGATGCGTGCCAAAAAAGACTCTCTTGCCACAGAGTTTGAGCAAGAACTGGACGTACCTCAGCTTTCTAAAGGGATGGCTATTTTCTGGTTGATCGCCGGTTTAGTTCTGCTTATCGTCAGCTCAAGAATGCTGGTGTGGGGCGCAGTAAACATTGCTCAGCAACTGGGCATCAGCGATTTGCTCATTGGCTTAACCATCGTCGCTTTAGGTACCTCTTTACCAGAACTTGCCGCATCGATTGTGGCTGCAAGAAAAGGTGAACACGATATTGCTGTGGGTAATATCGTCGGTTCAAATATGTTTAACTCATTGGCAGTGGTGGGGATCGCAGCCAGTATTGAGCCAATCGAAAATATTGGTTTAGAAGTGTTTTGGCGAGATTGGGCAACCATGCTGTTTGTCACGTTACTATTGTTAGTGACCGCTGCGCGCTTTGGCAAAAAACAGACTATTACTCGAATGGAAGGCGCTGCACTGCTAGGTTGCTATGTGGTTTATAACGGTTACTTGGTTTACGGTGCGTTATAGGATTTCAACGGTAAATTAACCGCTAGAGCAAGTCGAACAATCCAGTTACCAATCAGAGTTGTGCATGGCAGAGCATGGTTGGTAACTGGAACACTTAAAGCGCATACTGTTTCTCGAATTCTTTCTGTTCCAAAATGTCTTCGATTCGCTTTCGAGTTTGGTGCTGTGTGAGTGGCTTTTTCTCATCAGCGTCTAATGTCTCTTTCTTACTTGTTTTTTCTTTTTTCTTATCCATTTTCGCTCTCTATCTGTGTTTTTCTTTGATGTTATCTATTGATGAAATACACCTAAAAGACCGAGAATGCACCTATTTTATTTCCACTGAGTGAAAAAATACTGCCTTGGTTCGATTTTTCACAAAAATCAAAGTTTAAATCGAAAACGCCGAGCTGAGTTTTGAGTGCAACATGTCGCGTTAATATATCACTGTTAAGTTGATGTATTTCTGCAGACCAATTTAAATTATCTTTGTAAATATTAAAGTTTATTTTGAACATGCTTTAAATTTTCTTCCTTTATGTGTTTTTCACGTAATAGTTGATACCAATGACGTTGGCGAGTGGTTCTACGAGACATAAGTCCTCCGATGAATTTGATTGAATGAATATACAAAACCAATATGACACAGATGTGTATACTCCTATTCTGTTGGCAACAAAAAAGTCTTTAAAACTGTCGACAAACAGATCAGAGGTATTTGATGAAGGTGATTGATTTTAAATGGATTACACGATGGGGCAGAGCAGGAGATGGCGTGGCCGTGGTGACCACGCCATTAAAATTATAGCGCAGTTACGTTTGCAGCTTGTGGGCCTTTTTTGCCTTGCTCAACTTCAAATGTTACGCGTTGGCCTTCTGCCAAAGTTTTAAAACCTGTTGAAACGATAGAGTTGAAGTGAACAAACACATCGTTACCACCGTTGTCTTGAGAAATAAAACCGAAACCTTTCGTTTCGTTAAACCATTTTACTGAACCAGTTACTTTATTAGACATAGATACCTCTAAGTATTAAATTTTTCGATTAATTAATTGCTGATAACAAAAGCTATTATGGGTATTAAGGAAAAGCTGTCGCAGAGGCTAAACGAAGGGTATCGAAAGATAACTGAGATTAAACTTGAACTAAATCTATCATGAATAGCTCATTTGGTAAGAGCTGATGATTACTATACACACTTTTTATTTATTAGATAGCTTTATTTTGTTTTTAAGCAAATTATTTTTTAGCATGGTTAAAAATAAAAAGAGAGGTGCTTTTAAACCTCTCTCTTTTGTGACATGCCTTTGCGGGTTGGTTTTAGCCTTGCTTACGAATCAAGTAATCAAACGCTCCCAAGCTCGCTTTTGCACCTTCGCCCATTGCGATGATGATTTGCTTGTAAGGCACGGTTGTCGCGTCACCAGCGGCAAATACACCTTCTAGGCTGGTTTCACCACGGCTACCGATTTCGATTTCGCCGCGAGCAGAAAGCTCAACGTCAGAATCTTTTAGCCACTCGGTATTCGGCACAAGACCAATTTGAACAAAGATACCAGCAAGATCTAACTGCTTGATCTCATCAGTGTTGCGATCTTTGTATTTCAAGCCAGTCACACGTTTACCATCACCAACCACTTCAGTGGTTTGAGCCATGGTGATGATATCGACGTTAGGCAGAGAGTTCGCTTTATTGATCAGCACTTGGTCTGCGCGCAATGTGTCAGCAAACTCCAAAACCGTCACATGTTCTACGATACCTGCAAGGTCAATGGCCGCTTCGATGCCGGAGTTACCTCCACCAATAACAGCGGTTTTCTTGCCTTTGAACAAAGGGCCATCACAGTGTGGGCAGTACGCCACGCCTTTATTGCGATATTCTTGTTCACCAGGGACGTTCATTTCACGCCAACGAGCACCAGGGCTGAGGATCACGCTGTTACTTTTAAGCGTTGCACCACTTTGTAGATTGACGTGAATTTTGCCATCTTCAGTGTATTGCGCGCCCATCAGCTTTTCAGCTTGCTGCTCTGTGATGATATCAACACCGTACTCTTTTAAGTGCTCACCAAGGTTAGCCGCCAGTTTTGGACCTTCCGTGTGTTTGACTGAAATAAAGTTTTCAATTGCCATGGTGTCCATCACCTGACCACCCAAACGCTGAGCAACAATACCAGTGCGAATGCCTTTACGCGCTGCGTAAATCGCAGCGGCTGCACCTGCTGGGCCACCACCGACAACAAGAACGTCATACGGATCTTTGTCATTAAGACTTGCCGCCGCTTTTTCTGCTGCGCCATCGTCCAATTTGTTAAGAATTTCTGTCAATGACATGCGGCCTTGACCAAACAGCTCACCGTTTACAAAGACGCTCGGTACCGCGAGGATGTCACGCTGCTTCACTTCATCTTGGAACAGGGCACCATCAATCATGGTTGCGCGAATTTTCTGGTTAATCGCCGCCATCATGTTGAACGCTTGCACCACATCCGGACAGTTTTGACATGAAAGGGAAATAAAGACTTCCACATCGAGTTCTTTGTCTAGTTGTGCAATCTGTTCGATGGTTTCTGCATCCAGTTTGATCGGATGACCACCTGAATGAAGCAGGGCAAGAACTAAGGATGTAAATTCATGACCCATTGGCAAACCTGCAAAGCGAAGCGCAGTGCTTTTCTCTGGGTTAGTCACCGTCATAACGGGCTTGCGTGTGCTCGCAGCATCATCACGGACAACGGTGATCAGCGGGCTTAGATCTGCGATTTCATTGGCGAGCGCAAGAATATCTTGTGAGCCTTTACTGTCATCTAGGCTGACCACTAAACGGACGTCTTGTTTTAGATTTGTTAGATACTGGGTTAACTGTTGCTTGATCGCTTGGTCTAGCATACTCGAATACCTTTATAGTTTTTTTAAATTGGAGAGCGGTCACTCTGGATATCAGGGGGAGAGTGGACCGAGCATTTAGGTCGTCAAGTAAAACGCACGGCCCACTCTTTAACTTAAGGGGTAATCAACGCAAATGGTTAGATTTTGCCAACTAGGTCTAGTGAAGGTGCTAGAGTTTGTTCGCCTTCTTTCCATTTTGCAGGACATACTTCGCCTGGGTGCGCAGCAACGTACTGAGCTGCTTTGATTTTGCGTAGTAGGTCTTCTGCGTCACGGCCGATACCTTCTGCTGTAATTTCAACCGCTTGGATAACACCTTGTGGGTCGATAACGAAGGTTGCACGGTCTGCAAGACCTTGACCTGGGCGCATTACACCAAAGTTGTTGGTGATGTTGCCTGTTTGGTCGCCAACCATGAAGTATTTGATTTTGCCGATAGTGTCAGAGCTGTCGTGCCACGCTTTGTGAGTGAAATGCGTGTCAGTTGACACTGAGAATACTTCCACACCGCGAGATTGAAGCTCTTCGTAGTGGTCTGCTAGGTCACCAAGTTCAGTCGGACATACGAAAGTGAAGTCCGCTGGGTAGAAGAAAAATACCGACCATTTGCCCAATACGTCTTGTTCAGTGATGTCAACGAATTTGCCATCTTTGTATGCTGTTGCGCTAAATGGTTTGATAGTAGTGTTAATCATATTCTTGATTTCCTTTAAGTTTGTTAGGTTTGGCATCGCTTGCCTTCGGGAGGTATATTCCCATTCTGACCCACGAAAGGAAAATTGCTTGTGGCTATTCTATTGATAGGCTTTTTCTATTTTACCTGAGGGATTAAAGGCGTTATTTGAAAAATATTGCCTATTAATGGCAGTGTTTTGATAGGTACTGTTGGTGTGATAGCGTTGTGGAACCATTCTCTGAAGAGCGGGAACTTTGCTGGCTTATGGCTTTTTAGCCAATGACACTTTTGAGTTCGGTTGCTTGTTGAGCTGACGGCTGATTTGCCAACCAGTTTGGATGAGTAAATCAAGATCGACACCAGTTTCTATGCCCAATCCTTGACACAAATAGACCACATCTTCACTGGCGACATTGCCCGACGCCCCGGGAGCATAAGGGCATCCACCTAGGCCAGCCACACTGCTGTCTATCGTATTGATGCCCATCAGTAGCGATTGATAGATATTGGCAATGGCTTGGCCATAGGTATCGTGAAAATGTACGGCAAGGTGTTCACATGGCACTCGTTTCATCACTGTATCGAGCATGGTGGCGACTTTGCGTGGCGTGCCTGTGCCAATGGTATCGCCAAGTGAAATCTCAAAGCAGCCTAACTGATATAGCGCAGAAGCTATGGAAGCCACTTGGCTGGGCGGGGTTGCACCATCGTAAGGGCAGTCAATGATGGTAGAAAGGTAACCTCGTACGGGGATGTTGAGCTGCTTGGCTTGTGCCATTACAGGTTGAAAGCGCTCTAGGCTTTCGGCAATGGAGCAATGAATATTGTGTTGGCTAAACCCTTCACTGCAAGAGGCGAAGACGGCGACGTGATCCACTTGGGCAGAAACAGCGGCTTGAAAACCCTGCAAGTTAGGTGTGAGGGCACTGTATTGAACTCCCAGACTGCGGTGAATTTGTTCAAACACAGCAAGAGAATCTGCCATTTGTGGCACTCGTTTAGCAGAAACAAAGGCGCCCACTTCGATGCGCGTTAATCCGGTTTGAGATAGGGCGTTGATCAGCGCCACTTTGCTATCGGTGGAAACGACGCGCTCGTTTTGTAAGCCGTCACGAGGGCCAACTTCAACAATCGTGACGTGTTTAGGCAGGGTTAAGTTCTCTGCAGAGAAGCGTCTCATTCAAGCTCCCTTTTGGCCGGACACCAACTGGGTAACCTTTTGCTAAAAAATGCATTGAGCCCTTCTTGGCCCTCTTCACTGCAACGAATATTGGCGATCATGGCACTGGTTTTGTCGATCAACGGCGATTCAATGGGCATGGATGCGCAATCTTGGCAGAGCCGTTTTACTTGTTGCATCGCTTTAGGACTATTGTGCAATAGGCGCTGGGCCATCGATTGTGTGGTCTGCGGCAACTGTTTCTCGTCGTTAACCACAATGTGCACCAATCCCATTTCCAGTGCGGTATTGGCATCAAAGGTTTCGGCACTGAGCATGTAACGTCGAGCATGTCGTTGCCCCAAACTTCGGCAGACATACGGCCCAATGGTGGCAGGAATCAACCCTAATTTAACTTCACTCAGACAGAAGCGGCTTTCCGCAGTGGCAATGGCGATATCGCAACAACAAATCAACCCAAGTGCACCACCAAAAGCTGCACCTTGAACACTGGCGATGATAGGGGCAGGGAAGTGGTCGAGGGTTTGCATCAACTTGGCCAAGCGTTTTGCATCTTCAAGGTTAGCAGCTTCGTCTTGCTCTGCCATGGCACGCATCCAGTTGAGATCGGCCCCAGCCGAAAAGTGTGGCCCGTTGGCGTTGAGAATCAAAACCCGCAATTGTGCGTTTGAAGCGAAGGTTTCTAGCGCTTCAATCAATGCGCGGATCAGGTCGGCATCAAAGGCATTGTGCTTTTCAAGCCGATTAAGGGTTAACGTGGCAACTCCTTGCTGATCCATATTGGCTAATAACGCCTGCTTAACCATAGGTTAACTCTCCAACGTGTGACTATTTACATGCGGAAAATACCAAACTCACTGTCGCCGATCGGCGTATTCAAGCTTGCGCGTAATGCACGACCAACGATGGCGCGAGTCTCTACGGGATCGATGATGCCGTCATCCCACAATCGCGCACTGGCGTAATAGGGATTACCTTGGCTTTCGTAGAGTTCAAGAATCGACTGACGATAATCGTGTTCATCTTGTTCTGGCCAGTGTTCCCCTTGGCGTGCTTTTACATCACGACGCACTTGCGTGAGCACCCCTGCTGCTTGTTCGCCGCCCATGACCGAAATGCGAGCGTTGGGCCACATCCACAACATAGTGGGATCATAAGCCCTGCCACACATGCCGTAATTGCCCGCACCATAGGAGCCGCCGATGATCACGGTAAACTTAGGCACATCGGCACACGCCACCGCCATCACGAGTTTGGCGCCGTGCTTCGCAATGCCCTCTGCTTCGACTTTTTTCCCCACCATAAAGCCAGTGATGTTCTGTAAAAAGAGTAGTGGAATTTTGCGTTTTGCGCACAATTCGATGAAATGTGCGCCTTTTTGCGCCGATTCAGAGAAAAGAATGCCGTTGTTGGCCACAATCCCGATCGGGAAACCCAGCAAATGCGCAAAACCACACACTAATGAAGGGCCGTACATCGCTTTAAATTCGTCAAAGTCGGAGTCATCGACCATTCGGGCAATCACTTCACGAACATCAAAAGAGAGCCGCAAGTTAGCATTGACGATGCCGTAGATCTCATCGGCAGGGTAGCGTGGTTCAAGAACGGGTTTGGGCGCGCATGGTAGAGCGGGGGCGTTGCAACTCTCGATGGCTTGACGAGCCAGTTGCAGAGCGTGTTGCTCATCCAAGGCGTAATAATCCGCCACGCCTGATTTTTTGCAATGCACGTCCGCGCCGCCCAATTCTTCTTCGCTGACAATTTCACCCGTTGCGGCTTTGACCAGCGGTGGGCCACCTAAAAATATCGTGCCTTGCTGGCGAACAATGATGGACACATCCGCCATCGCGGGGATGTATGCGCCGCCAGCGGTGCATGGGCCAAGGACAACGGCAATTTGAGGAATGCCAGCGGCCGACATACGAGCTTGATTGTAGAAAATT
Source organism: Vibrio floridensis (assembly GCF_021852965.1). Taxonomy (NCBI): domain Bacteria; kingdom Pseudomonadati; phylum Pseudomonadota; class Gammaproteobacteria; order Vibrionales; family Vibrionaceae; genus Vibrio; species Vibrio floridensis. The sequence continues at coordinate 634,078 of NZ_JAKGCY010000001.1, forward strand.
CGCCCAAAGTGATCTTTATCGGGAAAGACTTCCGCTTGGTGAGGCAGGTTCGCACCGCCGGAATCCACTAGATAGACGCAAGGCAGCTGACATTTCATCGCGATCTCTTGCGCTCGGAGGTGTTTTTTTACCGTGAGTGGGAAATAGGTGCCGCCTTTGACCGATGGATCGTTGGCGATCACCATGCATTCGATGCCCTGAATCTGACCAATGCCCGCCACTACGCCCGCACAGGCGATGGGTTCGTCGTAGACATTCCACGCGGCAAATTGGCCGATTTCAAGTAGTGAGGTGTTCTCATCAAGCAGTTTGGCGATCCGCTCGCGAACGGGTAACTTGCCTTTTTCTCGCTGGCGCTGCTGCGCTTTTACCCCTCCGCCTTGATGCACCAAGTTTAAGTTAGCACTCAGCTTGCGTACCAATTCTGCCAAGGTTTGGTAGTTTGATTGATAGAGGGCATCTTCTTTGCGTGCTTTTGTCGGTAAAACTGCCATGTTCCTTCCTTAGCGGGCATCGCTTCGCCTCGCTGAAATTAGCGAGATTCGTTAAACAGCTCTCTGCCGATGAGCATGCGGCGGATTTCCGAAGTTCCGGCGCCAATTTCGTACAGCTTGGCGTCACGTAGCAGGCGGCCGGTGGGGAATTCGTTGACGTAGCCATTGCCGCCAAGCAGCTGAATGGCATCAAGTGCCATCCGAGTGGCCAGTTCGGCGCTGTAAAGGATCACGCCAGCAGCGTCTTTGCGCGTCACTTCTCCGCGATCGCACGCTGCTGCGACGGTATAGACGTAACTGCGTGCCGCGTTCATTTGGGTATACATGTCCGCCAATTTGCCTTGCACTAATTGGAACTCGCCAATCGGCTGGCCAAACTGCTTACGATCGTGAATATACGGAATCACCGCATCCAAACAGCTGCGCATAATACCGAGAGGCCCTCCGGCCAACACCACGCGTTCGTAGTCCAAACCACTCATTAATACCCGCACACCGTGATTGATTTCACCCAACACGTTCTCCTTAGGCACAAGGCAATCTTCAAACACCAATTCGCTGGTGTTTGAGCCGCGCATGCCCAATTTGTCGAGCTTCTGAGCCGAGTGAAAACCGGGGAATGCACGTTCAACAATAAACGCGGTAATACCATGCGCCTCCGCTTTGGGATTGGTTTTGGCGTACACCACCAATGTATGTGCATCGGGGCCGTTGGTGATCCACATTTTGCTGCCGTTGAGCACGAAATGATCGCCTTTCTCTTTTGCTTTCAACTGCATGCTCACCACGTCAGAGCCGGAGTTGGCCTCGCTCATGGCGAGTGCGCCAATGTGCTCGCCAGAAATCAATGCAGGCAAGTAATGGGCTTTTTGCTGCGCGTTGCCGTTACGGTAGATTTGGTTAATGCACAGGTTGGAGTGGGCACCATAGCTCAGTGCCACGGAGGCGGAGGCGCGACTGATCTCTTCCATTGCAACGACGTGCGCGAGATACCCCATATCTGCGCCGCCATATTCTTCACTGATGGTGACGCCGTGCAATCCCATTTCACCCAGCTTAGTCCACAAATGATCGGGGAAATGGTTGGCACGATCGATGTCTGCCGCCAGTGGCGCGATATGTTCGTTAGCAAAAGCATTGACCTGTTCTCTGAGCAGATCGATGGTGTCGCCAAGTCCGAAATTGAGGGGTTGAAACCTATCTTTCATAGCGCCTCCTGAGCAGCCATGCGGGTGTTTCACTACCTATCCCGAGGGTGGATTTATCGCACTGGTTAAGCCCGTTTTGATCGGCTGGCAAGTTCATGCAGTGCGTGTTGGCAGCGCTGTTTGGCTGCATCGAGCTCGCTCATGACCACGCTAATATCGTCGAGCTGACGCTGCAAAATCGCTTGCTTCTCATCAATGATATTGAGCATTTTGACCAATTGAGTTTCGCTTTGGCGCAAATCATACAGCTCGAACAGTTCTCGTATTTCCGCTAATGAAAAGCCGAGCCTTTTCCCTCGCAAAATCAATTTCAGCCGCGTTTTATCACGGCGCTGATAGATTCGGGTGTTGCCTTTGCGCTCTGGTTGCAACAAGCCAACGTCTTCATAGAAACGGATACTGCGCGTCGTGATGTCGAACTCTTTTGCAAGTTCGCTGATTTTAAACGTTTCCATTTCAGACCCCCTTAGAGGTATTTATGCGATGTTGATGAGCCACAGCATGGCACGCGAGGTGTTCATGAAAATTGCCATTGTTAAAAAAATGCTTCTTTACGTTTACGTAAATGTTAGTGCTATGCTTACGTAAACGTCAAGAAAGCCGCCAGAGCGAATTTGAGTAAAACGCGTTTCTCGCGGCAGGGAGCGAATATGGCGAAATCAATTTGGATAGTGGCAGCAAAACGTACCCCGATAGGGCGATTCCAAGGGGCGCTCGCCGCCCTGAGTGCACCGCAATTAGGCGCTGCTGCGATTCATGCGGCGATGGATGCCGTTTCGTTGTCCGCGCAACAAGTGGATGAAGTGTATATGGGCTGTGTGTTGCCCGCAGGGTGTGGTCAAGCCCCCGCACGGCAAGCGGCACTGAAAGCCGAATTGGGTTATTCCACGCCTTGTACCACAGTCAATAAAGTGTGTGGCTCTGGGATGAAAGCGGTGATGTTGGCCTATGATCAGCTCAAAGCGGGTGATAAATGCTGCATGATTGCAGGAGGAATGGAGAGCATGACCAACGCCCCGTATCTGTTGAAAGAGTCGCGCAGCGGCATGCGAATGGGCCACAAAACCACCTTCGATCATATGTTTCTTGATGGATTGCAAGATGCCTATGAGGGCCATTTTATGGGCGTTTATGCGCAGCAAATCGCTGACAAACTCAATTACACCCGAGAGCAAATGGACACTTGGGCCATTCAATCGGCGCAGCGTGCGACTCAGGCACAGCACGAAGCGCAGTTCAAAGAGGAAATCACCCCGATTTTTCTCGAAGGACGCAGCAGCATGACGCTGGATCATGATGAGCATCCAACCACCATTCAGCTCGACAAAATTCCCAAACTGAAACCCGCGTTTGCCGATGACGGTACGGTGACCGCCGCCAATTCCAGTGCGATTGCGGATGGTGCAGCAGCACTGATATTGGCCGATGGTGATTGGGCCGAAAAACAAGGCTTAACACCGCTGGCGATCATTCGCGGCCACGCAAGCCATGCTCGCTTGCCCACCGAGTTTACCGTTGCACCCGTTTACGCGATTGAGCAACTGCTCAGCCAGCTTGATTGGGGAATCGACGAGGTGGATTTGTGGGAGATCAACGAAGCGTTTGCCGTCGTGACACAAATTGCTATTCAGCAGCTCGGCTTGGCCGTAGACAAAGTCAACATCAAAGGGGGCGCCTGTGCGTTAGGGCACCCTATTGGTGCCAGTGGTGCCCGAATTTTAGTCACTTTGATTCACAGCTTGCGTCAACTACAAGCGTTGGGCACCAATGGCGACGCTAAGTGCCGTCGCAGTGTCAAAGGTGTGGCTGCACTGTGTATTGGTGGTGGTGAAGCGACCGCCATTGGTATCGAAATCCCCGTGTTTTGAGTGGCCAATACACCGGTGTCATTAACACGATGCAACGAATGAAAACGACGCAATGAACGCAGACACAAACAGATTCAGGACGAATGAAACCATAAGGAAAGCCAACATGACCCAATCAGTACCTCTTTTTATCCAAGGTTCGTTTGTCGAATCTCAGAGCAACGAATGGATTGATGTGACCAACCCAGCCACCGGCGAGGTGATTGCTCGTCTGCCTTGCGCCACGCCAGCAGAAATGACCAATGCGATTACCTCTGCAAGTGAAGCATTCCAATCATGGAAAGAGGTTGCGGTCTCTGAACGGGCCAGATTGATGTTGCGTTATCAGCATTTGCTCAAAGAAAACCACGATGCGCTGGCGCAATTGCTCTCTCAAGAAACGGGCAAAACTCTTGCAGATGCCAAAGGCGATGTGTGGCGAGGGATAGAAGTGGTGGAACAAGCGGCCAATATCGCCAGCAATATGATGGGAGAGACGGTGGAAAATGTGGCCACTGATATCGACAGCTACTCGCTCATCCAGCCGTTGGGTGTGTGTTGTGGTATTACACCGTTTAATTTTCCTGCCATGATCCCGTTGTGGATGTTCCCAATTGCCATTGCCAGTGGCAATACGTTTGTACTGAAACCTTCTGAACAGGTGCCGCTGACGTCAGTGCGTTTAGCGCAACTGTTTGCCGATGCTGGTGCGCCGGATGGGGTGTTGCAGATCGTGCATGGTGGTAAAGCACAGGTCGACTTTCTTCTCACGCATCCGGACGTTCGTGCTGTCTCATTTGTTGGCTCGGTGCCGACCGCGCAATACATCTATCAAACTGCCACGCAAAACTTCAAGCGTGTGCAGGCGTTTGCTGGGGCGAAAAACCATATGGTGGTGATGCCCGATGCCAATAAAGCGCAGGTACTTAGTAACTTAGTTGGTGCCTCGGTCGGAGCCGCTGGGCAACGTTGTATGGCGATCTCCGTGGCGGTATTGGTTGGCGATGCCAAGCATTGGGTGGCGGATCTCAAAGCCGAGCTGGCCAAAGTCAAACCCGGTGCATGGGACGATGCCAAGGCAGCCTATGGCCCACTTATCAGCGCCGCCGCCAAGCAGCGCGTGTTGAGCTTAATTGCTGAAGGCAAAGCGCAAGGCGCGGTGTGTGAGCTCGATGGCAGTCAATGCCAAGTGGCAGGATACCCTAACGGCAACTGGGTTGGCCCAACGCTATTTAGTGGTGTCACCACAGAGATGAGCATCTATCAGCAAGAGATCTTTGGCCCGGTGCTGGTGTGTTTGGAAGTGGATAGCTTGGAAGAGGCGATTGCGCTGATTAACCGCAATCCGTATGGCAATGGCACCTCGATTTTCACTGCCAATGGGGCCGCGGCGAGAAAATTCCAACATCAGATCCAAGTGGGGCAAGTGGGCATCAATGTGCCGATCCCAGTACCACTGCCTTTCTTCTCATTTACCGGCTGGCGCGGCAGTTTTTATGGGGATTTGCATGCTTACGGCAAGCAGGCGGTGCGTTTTTATACCGAGACTAAAACCGTCACGGCACGTTGGTTTGAAGAAGACTTGCCTAGCGGGCCAAACATGACCATTCAACTGCGTTAACGCCCAATGCACGCCTTGAGGAATGAGGAAAAGAAAGATGGATTTTGAACTCAATGAAGACCAACGCGCCTTTGCTGACACCGCAGCGCAGTTCGCCCAAGAGAAATTAATGCCCAACGCGGCAGTGTGGGATGAGACGCAGTTTTTTCCTGTTGAGGTGCTCAAAGAGGCTGGAGAGCTCGGCTTTCTCAGCCTGTATGCACCGGAAGAGCAGGGCGGTTTGGGAATGAGCCGGTTGGATGCAGCGATCATTTTTGAACAACTGTCGATGGGTTGCACCTCCACCACCGCCTTTATGACCATTCATAACATGGTCAATTGGATGGTGGGCAGTTTTGCCACGCAGGAAGTGAAATCGCTTTATTGCCAAGGGCTTAACTCAGGTGATTTGCTTGGCTCCTATTGTTTGACCGAACCCAACTCGGGCTCTGACGCCGCATCATTGAAAACCACCGCCGTGCGCCAAGGGGATGAATACCTGATTAATGGCGCGAAGGCATTTATTTCAGGGGCGGGGGAAACGCAAGTGTTGGTTGTGATGGCGCGTACAGGGAGCGAAGGGGCAAAAGGGGTCTCGGCGTTTGTGGTCCCTGCGGATGCGCAAGGGGTCAGCTATGGACGAAAAGAACCGAAAATGGGCTGGAATAGTCAGCCAACCCGTTCTATTACTTTTGATAACGTGCGAATTCCGCTCAATCACCGTTTAGGCGAAGAAGGGGACGGTTTTCGCTTCGCCATGAAAGGGCTCGATGGCGGTCGTATTAATATTGCGACCTGCTCGGTGGGCACCGCGCAGCAGGCGCTGAATTTGGCCACGCAATACGTTCAAGAGCGAAAACAATTTGGCCACACGCTCGCTGAGTTCCAGACGGTGCAATTTCGTTTGGCTGATATGGCGACAGAGTTGGTTGCCGCAAGACAACTGGTGCGCTTTGCAGCCAGCAAACTGGATAAGGGCGACCCGGATGCGACAGCGTATTGCGCGATGGCCAAACGCTTTGCTACGGACGTTGGCTTTAAAGTGTGTGATGAAGCGCTGCAGCTGTATGGCGGCTATGGCTACATCAAAGAGTACCCGCTGGAGCGTTTTTTCCGCGATGTACGCGTGCATCAAATTTTGGAAGGCACCAATGAAATTATGCGTTTGATTGTGGCTCGTCGTTTGCTGTCACAGCAATCCAGTTTGCTCTAGCGGCGAGCAATCCAAGGAGAAAAGGAATGTCTGACATAATTCCACCGAGTGAAAACGGTATTTCACTCTGCCTCAATGGTCATGTGGCGACGATCACCATGGTCAATCCTCCTGCCAATACATGGACGGCAAACTCTCTGACCGAGCTAAAGAAGACGGTGTTAGCACTGAATGACAACAAGGCGATTTACGCCTTAGTGCTGACCGGGGACGGCGAAAAGTTTTTCTCCGCTGGGGCCGATCTTAAATTATTCGCTTCGGGAGACAAGGGCGTCGCGGTGGACATGGCGCGTATTTTCGGTGAAGCGTTCGAGACACTCTCAGCTTTTCGCGGTGTTTCTATTGCGGCGATCAATGGTTATGCCATGGGCGGTGGGCTCGAAGTTGCGCTGGCTTGTGACATTCGCATTGCCGAAGAGCAGGCGGTGCTCGCCTTACCCGAGGCGAAAGTGGGGCTGCTGCCTTGTGCGGGGGGCACGCAAAACTTAACGGCCTTGGTCGGCGAAGGATGGGCCAAACGCATCATCTTATGTGGTGAGCAAGTGAGCGCGGAAAAAGCGCTGAGCATCGGATTGATCGAAGAAGTGGTGGCCAAAGGGGAAGCGCTGAACGCAGCACAAGCGTTGGCGCAGCAAGTGGCCAACCAGTCCCCCAGTTCAGTTTCTGCCTGTAAAAAGCTGATTCAGAATACGCGCCAAGCGCCGCTGTCGATGGGTCTGATACGTGAGCGCGAGTTGTTTATTCAGTTGTTCGATACGCAAGATCAGCAAGAAGGGGTGCAAGCATTCCTCGAGAAACGCGCACCACAATGGAAAAATCAGTAGTCACGCTGAATAGGAGGCACTATGACAGGCCGAGTCAGCTTTGAAGAATACCCTTGTAGGGAAGGCGATTATCGTATTGCCGTTGCCACACTCGAAAACCCATCTGCCCTCAATGCGCTGAGCGAAGAGATGCTGGCGGCATTAAAGAACTCCTTGGAGAAATGGCACGAAGATGAGCAAATCATTTGTGTGATCCTCAAAGGCGCGGGTGAAAAAGCATTCTGTGCGGGTGGCGATGTAAGAGCCATGCATCACGTGATGAGTAGCGAGAGCAAAGCGTCGGCTCGCGCCTTTCTGACCGACTATTTCACCTTGGAATACCAGTGTGATTACCTCATTCATACTTACACCAAGCCGATTATTGGCTGGGGGGCCGGCATCGTGATGGGCGGTGGCATGGGGCTTTATATGGGCACCAGCCATAAGGTCGTGACACCGCATTCGCGTTTGGCTATGCCGGAAATCAGCATCGGTCTATACCCAGATGTGGGTGGCACTTGGTTCCTCAATCGTCTCGATCCGGGTATTGGCCTATTTCTCGCGTTGACGGGCGTCATGGTTAACGCCAGCGATGCGCTGAAGATTCACTTTGCCGATCATTTACTGCTGCCAGAAGAGTTGGATGTGCTGCTGGATCAACTGCAACACGCGCATTGGTCGAGCGCAGAGGATCACTACGAAGTGGTGACCGAGCTTCTGGAAAACTTGGCGGAGCACGCGTTGTCGCATCAACCTTCTCACCAGCTTATGCCCTATTTTGAGCAAATACAGCAGGCGTGCGAAGGGGAAAATGTCGCGCAAGTGGTGCAGTCCATTTTGGCTTTGGAAGGCAGTGACTGGTTGAAAGGGGCGCAGCACAACTTGGCACAAGGTAGCCCAATCACTGCGCACATTTGCTATCGCCAAGCGCGAGACTATCACGAACTGTCACTGGCGGATTGCTTCCGCCTTGAGCTCGGTATCTCGGTGCAGTGTGGCTTATTGGGAGAGTTCCAAGAAGGCGTTCGAGCGCGTCTTGTCGACAAAGATGGCCAACCGAATTGGCTTTACCCAACCGTGGCCGATGTGGACAGCAGCGTCATTGATGCGCTGTTTACCTCATTGTGGTCGGAGGACGATCACCCACTGGCACGACTGGGGAAATATTAGTCGCTCACAGTGCGCAAAGCAGGTCACTCAAAGTCTTGCCAATCAGGCATTGTAAACAGGCGTGGAATGCAGCACGCGCAGAGTCACAGCCAAGCGTAAAGAACATGGAGAACGTTATGCAAAACATCGGCTTTATCGGACTGGGTAATATGGGTGCGCCAATGGCGGAAAATCTGCTTAAAGCAGGCCATCAAGTCAAGGTGTTTGATCTCAACCAAGCCGCGTGCGAGAAGTTGGCACAGCAAGGGGCGAGCGTGTGCGCAAACCTTGAAGAGCTGGCTCAAGACGTGAGTTGCGTCATCACCATGTTGCCCGCAGGTGAGCATGTTCGCAGTGTCTATCTTGGCACCCACCAAGGCGACAAAGGACTGTTGGCACTGGTGGCCGAAAACAGCTTACTCATCGACTCTTCGACCATTGATCCGCAATCGGCTCGATTGGTGGGAGAAGAGGCGGCTAAACGAGGTTTGGATTTTGTGGATGCGCCGGTTTCCGGTGGCGTCGCGGGGGCTCATGCGGCCACGTTGACCTTTATTGTTGGCGGTTCTGACAACGCGTTTGCTCGCGCCGAAACCATTCTCAAAAATATGGGTAAAAATATCTTCCACGCAGGCCAAGCGGGTGATGGCCAGATGGGCAAAATCTGCAATAACCTGATGCTGGGCATCCTCATGTCTGGAACGTGTGAGGCGTTAAACCTCGGCATTGATAACGGTCTCGACCCGACTGTTCTTTCCAACATCATGCTGCAAAGCTCTGGGCGAAACTGGGCTTTGGAGCTTTATAATCCGTGTCCGGGCGTGATGGAAAACGCCCCCGCCAGCCGCGGTTATCAGCCCGGTTTTATGAGTAAATTGATGCTCAAAGATCTCGGTTTGGGGTTAGATGCCGCAGCAAAGAGCCAATCTTCGGTGCCGATGGGGGCGCTGGCACGCAATCTCTACGCGTTTCACAACGCCGCGGGCAATGAGGAGTTGGATTTCTCAAGCCTATTTGAATTTTATGCCAAGAATAACAAAGAGTAAGTGGGTCAAAAGTACCGCGATTTGTTTTAGCGATTGAGGGAATCAAAATGCATCTAAAAGAGAGTGTGATTGCAATTACAGGAGCAGGGCAAGGGTTAGGACAAATGATGGCGGTGACGCTGGCGCATGCTGGCGCTGAGTTAGCCCTGCTGGATTTAAACGAAGAAGGGCTACGCCACACCCAAGAACAATGCCACATGTTGGGCACCAAAGCGCTGATTTATCCAATGAACGTGACGGATGAAGGGGAAGTGGAGCGCACCTTCGAGCAGATCGTCGAAGATTTTGGACAACTTGATGGGCTGGTCAACAACGCCGGGATTTTGCGCGATGGCATGCTGGTCAAAGTGCAAGACGGCAACATCAGCAAAATGTCACTGGAGCAGTTTAACTCGGTGATCAAAGTCAACCTCACTGGCACGTTTTTGTGCGGGCGTGAAGCGGCGGTCAAAATGATTGAAACCGGACGCAAAGGGGTCATCATCAACATTTCCAGCGTGTCCCGCGCGGGCAACATCGGTCAAACCAACTATTCGGCATCAAAAGCGGCGGTGGCGACGTTGGCCACCACTTGGGCCAAAGAGCTTGCACGTTACGGCATACGCGCTGCGGCGATCGCGCCCGGTGTGATTCACACCGCCATGGCGGATCAGATGAAACCCGAGGCCATCGCCAGACTAGAGAAAATGATCCCCGTGGGGCGAATGGGCGAAGCCAGCGAAATTGCGCACACGGTGAAGTTTATTTTCGAAAACGAGTACATTACAGGACGAGTGCTGGAAGTGGATGGCGGAATTCGCATGTAGCGGTGTTTTTGTTTTGGCTACTGTTTTGACGTCTTGAAAAGCGACCCCAAGCAACGGCTTGGGGTCGCTTATACCCTTCCTACTTGAAGCTGCAGCGGTGTTGGCTGCATTCGTTCACTGGCACGCCAGCCCGGCCCAATCACATAGCATATCTATGCTCATGGGGACTCACTCATTTGCCGCCTACCTGCAACTTCAAGTTGTTTGGGTATATGAGCTACTTGACGTAAATGCGTGGGTTACTGGTTCCCCATAGCGTATAAAGTTCAGGGAAGATCACTTCTGCATACTCTTCCATCTCACTGACCGAGATCTGTTGCTTCTTCTCACTGCCGAATAAGATCACTTCATCGCCCGGTAACACGCCTTTGATATTGGACACATCCACCATCGTAGTATTCATTGAAGCAACGCCCACCACATTGGCGCGTTGACCGTTGATCAACACTTGCGCTTTATTGCCCATTTTTCGTGGGTAGCCATCGGAATAGCCGACCGTGAGGTTTGCCATCACCGCGTCATTTTCTGTGGTAAACGTGCTGTCGTAACCCACGGTGCTGCCTGCCGGAAGCGAATGAAGTGAAGCAACGCGGGTTTTGAACGCCACAATAGAAGGGTACTCAGGGTTGGTCGGGAGATCACCATAGAGCACACCACCTGGGCGAACCATATCCAACTGCGCTTCAGGGACATTCAACGCGGTGTAGGAATTGGCCACATGTAGGGTGATCTCTTCACGTTTTAGCCCTGCACTTTCCATTAACCACTGTGCATGTTGGTTAAAGCTTTTTAGCTTTGTTCGTACATCCTCTGCATTGTAATTCGGGAAATGGGTCATGATACCGACCACGGCAACCGAAGGGTGCGTTGCAATGGCGACCGCTTCTTTTTGTCCACGCTCAGTGCTCATATCAATACCATTACGGCCCATGCCACCGTCGTTAAGAGCAAGGTGAACTTTAATGGTTTTGCTGTGCTTTTCTGCCAACGCCGATAAGTCACGCGCTTGTTGCTCGCTGCCGATCAACTCCTCGATTTGAAGACCGAGACCTTGTTCAATTTCGCTGTAACTCGCAGAACGAACGCGGATCAGTTGTCCGGTGAAGCCACTTTCTCGGACGAGTTTAGCCTCCGCATTACTGGCGATAGCCACGCAGGGAATTTGTTGTTCAAGAATGGTTGGCATCAAACCACGAATTCCGTTGCCATAAGCGTCGGCTTTCATCACCGCACAAATTTTGGTTTGTGGGGCCATGTGCGATTTAAATTGTTCAATGTTGCTTCTGAATTGGCCGAGGCTGATTTCAAGCCAAGCATTGGCCCCAGCGATTTGGCTGGCTTGGTGAACCGTGTTGTCGAGTAAGAGAGGTGCGCTGTAAGAGAAAGCCGGAGTGAGACTGGCGCTAGCGATGGCAATGGATAGAAGGGTCTTGTTAAAGTTCATGTTATTTCCCTAAGAAAAACCCCAGCACTCAGGCCGGGGTGGTGATATTAATTCAGTTTGAAACGGCTCATCACGTTTTGCAACGAGACGGAAAGCTGCGTCAATTCACGGCACGCTTGCGCGGTTTGCTGTGAACCTTGGGCAACTTCTTGCGAGGCCAAGTGGATGTTCTCGATATTGCGGCTGAGTTCTTCTGCAACGGAATCTTGTTGTCCGCATGCTGTGGCGATTTGCGCGCCCACATCGGCAATGTGCGCGATGGACTTTTCAATCGATCCCATTAACTCTTGAGCATTGTTACCTTGCTCTACACAGGCGCTAATGCTGGTTCGTGAATCTTCGGTCGCATGTTTGGCTTGTTTTGCTAGTTCTTGCAACTTCTCAATTATTGCGGTGATTTCACCGGTAGAATCTTGCGTACGGCCAGCCAAGGTTCTTACTTCATCGGCAACAACCGCAAAGCCACGGCCAGATTCGCCAGCGCGCGCCGCTTCAATCGCTGCATTCAGTGCCAAGAGGTTGGTTTGGTCGGCAATACCACGAATCACATCCACCACAACGTTGATCTGGTTCGATTGTGCTTCGAGCTCGGCCACCGTGTCGCCCGCTTTGCCAATGATGTCGGCCACTTCTTCGATCGATACCACCATTTGATGCGTCTCTTTCGCACCATCTTGAGTACGGCGATTCGCGTCGTACGCTTGTGATGCAGAGTCTTCGGTATTGCGTGCAACGTCTGCCACGGTTGCTTTCATTTCCGTCATGGCGGTGGCCACCAAGGTCACCTGCATTTGTTGATCTTTCATGCCAGAAGCGGACATTTCAGAGATCTGTGTCATCTCTTCTACTGCGCTGCTTAATTGGGTTACCGCGGCAATCACGTTGTCGATCACTTGGCGCAGATCGTCTTGCATCTTAATGGTTGCATCAGCAAGGTCACCCAACTCATCGTTACCGATCGCATTTCGGTCGAGATCTTGCGACAGATCACCCCTCGCGATGGCATTGGCCTGACGAACGACAATGTTCAGCGGCCCACAAATGATACGAGTTAATAGCAGCGTCATAATCACCATCACAGCAAAGATGGAGATGTTGCTAATAACAGATGTCGTATTTAGGCCGTTAACAGACGACAGAATTTGATTCTTGTTGCTGTCCATCGCGTCTTTGAGGATCACGACCAGCGTATTCACTTCCTTCTCGATCGATTCAAAGGTCGACAGTGAGTTGGTGAGGATTGGATAAGCGGCGTCTTTGTCGCCTGCAAGCAAAGCATCGTTAAACTTATCCATGGTGTTGAGGTAACCGCTCCAAAGTGACATCAAACGGTTGTAGGTTTGCTCTTCTTCACCTGGCCAGACGCTTTTTCCATACGAAGCCAAACTTGCTTCGATCTCTCGACGGATGCTTTCGTTACGGGTGATGGTTTGTCGGATCTCATTAGTATCGCTCATGGCAAATACGGCAAATTGCGTACGACGCCAGTAGGAGATTTTGTCACGAATGGCATCGACTTTTTCCATCGCGGGTAGCGTATCTTCGGTGTAATTGAGCAACTCACTCTTTACCGTGTTGAGCTCTTTAATTAAAAATATGCCGAAAGTGATATTGATTGCAGCAATAATGAGGAATGAGGAGGCAATTTTCTTGCTGATGGATAGATTTTTTAAAAACATGAATGGTTTACCTTCTGTTGCTGGTATTTTTGCTGCTAATGCAACCTACATCCATATATTAAAAACTGTGATTTCCTACCAAAATTTCGCGTAATTTATCATTTTTATCATTAGTTGGCGATATTTATTTTGAGCTATAAATGAAAGTTGGTGTTTGTCACTTAATACCTGAATGATTGCTAGAAAAGCGAATTGATTTCTCACACTGTGCTCGCCTCAACTCGGCTTATTGACATAAGCATAGAAAGCAAAGTGCGCTTCATCCAATCGAAGCGTGTTTAATTTTTGATTCGAGACGGCTTCCGCTTCGAGCTTGGTACTTTCTAAATAAGGTATTTTCCAATCGAAGCGTTTTTTGAAGCCGAGTGTTGTATGGCAAATCGATTTACATATTTTGGTAGTTCGGTCCACCACCGCCTTCTGGCGGTGTCCACGTAATGTTCCCTGACGGATCTTTGATGTCGCAGGTTTTACAGTGTAAACAGTTGGCGGCATTAATTTGCAAATGGGGACCACTTTCGCCTTCGATAACCTCATACACACCAGCGGGGCAATAGCGTTGTGCCGGCTCATCGTACAAATTCAGATGGCGTTTGAGGGAGGTGTCGAGATCGTTCACCATCAGGTGGCAGGGTTGATTTTCCTCATGCTGAGTGGCGGAAAGATAGAGTGATGAAGGCTTGTCAAAGCTCAATACACCGTCCGCTTTTGGGTACACAATGGGAGCGACAACGGCACACTCATCCAAGCAAAGGTGATCCGCTCTATCATCCACAATACGCCAACTGGGAGCTTGCCCGGTGAGAGGATACCAGAGATTTTGTTCAAAGGTATTCAGAGCCCCACCAACGAGCGGCCCATAGCGATGTAGGGCGGCAGAGAAGTTTTTTGTCTGCGCGAGCTCATCAAAAAGCCAAGATTGTTCAAATTCACTTTGATAGTCAGCTTCAACGTCTTGCTCGGGCGATTGCCACGCTTTGAAAATGGCCTCAGCGGCGAGCATGCCCGATTTCATCGCCGTATGGCAGCCCTTGATCTTGCCACTATTTAGGGTGCCAGCATCGCAACCAACCAGTAATCCTCCAGCAAACTGCTGCTTGGGCAGTGAATGCAGCCCGCCCTTGGTGATGGCTCTGGCACCATACGCGACGCGCTCCGCATCTTGCAATAGTGGGGCGATAGCGGGGTGATGTTTCATGCGTTGAAATTCTTCAAATGGACTGAGGTAGGGGTTGCTGTAGTTCAGGTCGGTGATCAAACCAACGCAAACTTGATGGTTATCCATATGGTATAGAAAGCCACCCCCTTGGCTGTCAGTGTCACTTAAAGGCCAGCCAGCGAAGTGGGTGACGTGGCCTGCTTGATAGGCTGGACTCTCTTGAGGCAGTTGCCAAATTTCCTTGATCCCCAAAGCGTAGTGTTGGGGCGGCTTTCCTTGGTCGAGAGCAAAGTGCTCAATCAGTTGTTTACCCAAATGACCACGCGCGCCTTCGGCAAACACGGTAAAGCGCGCTTTTAGCTCGATGCCTGCTTCAAATCCTGCTTTGGGCTGAGATTGCTTGTCCAGGCCCATGTCGGTGGTAATGACCCCGGTGACAATGTCACTTTCGTTAATTACCACCTCTTTAGCGGGAAAGCCAGCAAACACCTCTACACCGAGGGCTTCTGCTTGTTTGGCCAACCAGCGGCAGAGATTACCCAAGCTGATCACATAGTTGTCACTGCTATTATGAAGTGATTTAGGAACCAGAAAGGCAGGCACTTCAATGTGGTTATGCTCGGTAGTGAGGTAAAGCAGGCGATCTTGCGTGATGGGCGTGTCGACTGGTGCGGCTTTATCCTGCCAATCGGGAAAAAGTTCTGCCAATGCGCGAGTTTCAAACAATGCGCCAGAGAGGATATGCGCACCCACTTCCGAGCCTTTTTCTAACACACAAATGGAGAGGCTTTGATTGGAGGCTTGGGCGAGTTGCGCCAAACGACAAGCGGCTGACAGACCGGCTGGCCCCGCACCAACGATCACCACATCGAATTCCATGCATTCTCTTTCCATAATGTAAACCTGCCGCTACAGAGTCGTTCATTGGCTTAAATATAGTCCAGTTGACGTAAACGTAAACTTTACTAAGCTGAAATTACCATGTTGCACAAATGTTAATGCAATAAATCTTCGGACAGTTATTTGACGACATTGAAGTAAAGAGTTTGAGTTAATGGGCTTTATTTCAAATGGTTGGTGATGTCCATTAAGGAGGCTACGTGAAAGTATTGGTGGGTATCAAACGCGTGATCGACCCTTATCTCAAAGCGCGTGTGAAAGCGGACGGTTCTGGCGTTGAAATGACCAACGTGAAAATGACGCTCAATCCGTTTTGTGAAATCGCCGTAGAAGAGGCCGTGCGCCTCAAAGAAGCGGGCCATGCTGAGGAAGTGATCGTTGTCTCCATCGGTGACGAAAGCTGCCAAGAACAATTGAGGGCTGCGTTGGCGCTGGGGGCGGATAGAGCGATTCATGTCGATCTCTCTTCTGTGGTGGAGAATGCGCAAAATGTGTTGGCTGTAGAACCGCTCACGGTGGCGAAAATTCTCCATCGTCTGATGGAGCAAGAATCGGTTGGATTAGTGCTGCTGGGAAAACAGTCCGTCGACAGTGATAACAACCAAGTGCCGCAAATGCTAGCGGCATTGAGCCAAAGACCTTGCGCGACGTTTGCTTCCAAAGTCGTTGTCTCGGGTGAGCAGGTCAACGTGACGCGAGAAGTCGATGGCGGGTTGGAGGAGTTGCGATTAGTACTTCCTGCCATCATCAGTACGGATCTGCGCCTTAATGAGCCGCGATATGCCTCTTTACCCAACATCATGAAAGCCAAGAAGAAACCGCTGGATGTGATCACACTACAACAGTTTTCCATTGAGGTTAAATCTCATCAGCAATTGCTGATGGTGAACACACCAACAGAGCGCAAAGCCGGAGAGCGGGTGGCGAATGTGGATCAGCTCATCGAAAAATTAAAAAACGACGCCAAGGTGCTGTAATGCCCGCCGTGATAATGGAGAGAGTAAAGTGATGGAAAAGAATGACGTAAAAGTGCTGTTCCTGACCGAGCATAATAACCGGAATATTTGTCCTGAAAGCTTACGAACCATGAGCGCGGCGTTGCAATTGCAACCTGAGGGCATTACGGCGCTGATTATTGGCCATCAATGTGATGCCGTGGTCGAACATGCACAGCGTATCGACGGAATCGCAGAGATCATGGTGTTGGATTCGCCGGCCTATCAACATCGTTTGGCAGAGAACATTGTGCCCGTGATGGCGCAGTTGAGTGAGCCTTATACGCACGTGCTCGCAGCGGCAACCACCTTTGGTAAAAATATACTACCCGGTGTCGCGGCACTGCGCGATGTTGGTCAGTTGTCGGATGTCGTGGCGATTGAATCGGACGATACCTTTGTTCGGCCAATTTATGCTGGCAATGTGCTGGCCACGGTGAAATCACTCGATGCAGTCAAAATGGTTTCTATTAGAAGCTCTGCGTTTGAAGCCTTATCTGACAATGGCTTAGGTGAAAATAGCAGCAATCAGGTGCCTGTTGTGCGACTCGACAAGGTCGTCGCCGCCAAAAACAGCGAATTTGTCGGTTTGGAGAAGGTAGAAAGTGAGCGGCCAGATTTGCCCAATGCGAGAGTTGTGGTGTCTGGAGGGCGTGGTTTAGGGAGCAAAGCGCAGTTTGCCATGGTGGAGCAGTTGGCCGATAAGTTAGGCGCGGCGGTGGGGGCTTCGCGCGCAGCGGTCGATGCGGGTTATGTGTCGAATGATCTGCAAGTGGGGCAAACTGGTAAAATCGTTGCACCAGAACTGTATATTGCGATTGGCATTTCAGGCGCGATACAGCATCTTGCTGGTATGAAAGAGTCGAAAGTCATTGTCGCGATAAACAAAGACCCAGACGCACCAATATTCCAGGTGGCGGACTACGGTTTGGTGGGCGATCTGTTTGACATCCTGCCGGAACTGTTAGAAAAGGTGTAGAAAGACGCCGAGGTTTTTGAGGTGCCCAGTTTGTCGAAACGTAGGGTATTTTACTGGCTTTGTCGCTGATTATTGCGCGCTTAACTGTGCGTTTTCATCGTAAAGCTTTCATCTTTGTTCTTTCTTTCATTATCGGCGGTCACCAAGCAAAAGGGCTTCCCAGTGGAAGCCCTTACTTATTAGCCTTTATTCATTAGCCCTTACGCACTGCCTGAGCCACAAGTTACACACTGGGTTTTCTTAAATGCTCTGCCAACGCTTTAGTAAAGCGCGCGGCTTCGCCACCCGTACAAGCACGATGGTCAAAGGTGATCGACAAAGGCATTGCTTTGACGGCCACGGCTTTTCCTTCCCGAAGCACCACTTTCTCAATGATTCGACCCGCCCCCACAATCGCCACTTGCGGCGGTGACACCACAGGCGTGGCATAAATACCGGCGATGGCACCAAAATTCGACAGGGTGATCGTAGCGTGTTGCAACTGCTCACGGCCAATTTTGCGCTCGCGAATTCCTGAAACGGTTTGATTTATCCAGCTACGAATGTCGTCAGGTGAAAACTCATCGGCATGTCGCATCACAGGGACATACAAACCGTGGGCACTGTCTACAGCCACACCAATATTCACGGTATGGTGCACGCAACGTGTGACGGTATCGGCATCAAACCATGCGTTTAATGCGGGTTCTTGCTGGCAGGCATAAACGACCGCTTGAACCAAACGAACGGTAATGTCTTCCTGGCTGCTCCAATGCTCTAACAGCGCTTCCTCAGTAATGGTGACCGCAGCCACTTGCAGATGAGATTCAGTCATAGTGGTCATCATGGTGCGCCGTGCTCCTTTGAGCACTTCCGTACCGGGGCGTTGTTTGCCCGCTTCGTCGTAGACATCGTGATCCATAATCAAACCGGATGGGCCAGTACCAGACACCATCTCCAAGTTCACCCCGAGTTTTTGCGCCAGCAAACGAGCCGATGGCAAGGCGGTCACCCGTTTCTCTGTGGTGTGGTTTTGGTTGCCCCCGATCCAAAAATCGTCCACTTTCACTTGATGCATCTGATTGGACACATGACCCACCACCGTGGCGGCGTCTTCGCGTTGTTGCACTTTTTTGTCGCTGTTTGCGGTCACATCACCGTCTTCGATTTCCAGTAACAGCGCCCCTATGTTAACCACATCGCCTTCATTGCCATGCCGAGTAATAATGGTTCCGGCCCATGGGGCTGGTACATCAACCGTTGCCTTGGCGGTTTCCACGGTGAGGATCACTTGGTCGACTTCCACTTTGTCACCGACGCTGACGTGCCACTTAATAATTTCTGACTCAGCGAGCCCTTCGCCAAGATCCGGTAGGATAAAGGTTTTCATTTCCAGCCCTCCATAAGCTCACGAGCGGCGAGCACAATATCTTGCTCTTGAATCATGAAGTAATCCTCATTGCGGTAATAAGGCATGACGGTATCCATACCCGTCACGCGTTTAGGTGGTGCTTTCAGCAAGCACATTGCCTGCTCAGCGACGCGGGCAATGATCTCGCCACCCACACCACCACTGCGACTGGCCTCGTGCACCACCAATAAACGTCCGGTTTTTTCTAAAGATTGGAAAATGGTCGCCATATCAAGCGGCTTGATACTGGCTAAATCAATCACCTCCGCCTCAATGCCTTGTGAGGAGAGCGTTTGAGCGGCTTGCAGAGATTCCACCACGCATGCGCCCCAAGTCACCAAGGTTACATCGCGGCCTTTACGCAAGGTGAAACAGCTATCAAGTGGTAGCGCTTCGCCGTTATCCACCACCTCTGATTTGACGGTGCGGTAAATGCGTTTGGGTTCAAAGAACATCACAGGATCATCACTGCGGATGGCAGCGAGCAAAAGGCCGTAAGCGCGCTGAGGTGAAGAAGGAATCACCACCTTAAAGCCGGGAATATGAGCAAAGAGCGCTTCGATACTTTCAGAGTGGTGCTCTGGGGCGTGAATACCGCCGCCAAAAGGGGCGCGAAACACCGCAGGACAGGTGAGGCGTCCTCGAGTGCGGTTTCGCATTCTTGCCGCGTGACAAATCAGATGCTCCATCGCTGGAAACACAAAGCCTTGAAACTGAAATTCAGCAACCGGCCTCAATCCTTGTGTCGCCATACCTACCGCTACGCCACCAATTAACGCTTCGGCCAGCGGTGAGTCCATCACGCGCTTTAGGCCAAATTTCTGTTTGAGACCGACGGTTGCACGAAACACGCCGCCGTTGTCTCCCACATCTTCACCAAGCACCACGACGTTTGCATCGCGCTCCATCTCGTGGTGAAGGGCGAGGTTGACTGCTTCAACTAGGGTTAGTTCAGCCATGTTTGCCTCCCTGCATGCGCATTGCTTTATTAATTAACATGTCTCGTTGAGCATGAAGCTCGACCGGCAGCGAGGCATAGAGATAATCAAAGGCACTTTCGGGGGCTTGTGGCGGAAGTGAAAGATAGTGTGCGACGGCTTGCTCTACTAGTTGTTTGCAATGGGCTAACCATTGTTGCTCGAGCTCTTCATTCCACAGCCCTTGAGCGGTCAAATAGGCTTGAAGGCGCTTGATCGGTTCATACTGCCATGCTTGCTTTAACTCATCGGCACTGCGATATCGGCTTGCATCGTCGGCAGTGGTGTGATCACTCAGGCGATAGCTGATCGCTTCAATCAATGTCGCGCCTTTGCCTTTTCGTGCTCTGTCCAGAGCGTTGTTAACGGCATCATAAACAGCGACCACGTCATTGCCATCCACGGTGATACCGGGAATGCCAGCGCCTTTGGCTTTCTCTGACAACAAATCCGCCGCACATTGCAACTGACGAGGAACGGAGATCGCCCACTGGTTGTTGTTAACGACAAACACCAAAGGCAAATGCCACACGCCAGCGCAGTTGATGGATTCCAAAAAATCGCCTTTGGAGGTCGCACCATCGCCACAGGTCACTAAAGCGGCGTCATGATTACCTTGAATTTTGAGTGCGGAGGCCACGCCAACGGCGTGCGTGCATTGGGTGGCAATTGGGACACAAAACGGGAGATCGGAACAGCGTAAGTGGCTTTCCTCGGGACAAAAATCACTGCCGCGTTCATCTCCGCCCCAATATTGCAGGTTTTTCTCCATGCCAATACCACGAACCCACATGGCGGGCATGTCCCGATAGTAAGGAATGAACACGTCAGAAGGTTTGAGCGCATGACCAATGCCAACCCCAAACGCTTCAGAGCCAAGGTGGGATGGGTAGGTGCCAAGTTTCCCCGTTCTTTGTAGCGCCACCGCTTTGTTGTCGTACGCTCTGGTGATGAGCATGTCACGGTAAAATTGGACAAGACGCTCCTCACTAGCCCAAGAAGGGAGTGGGCTTTGCACATTCCCTTCATAGTCGAGGAATCGGTGCATTGGCAGTGCCTGAATATTCATCTCAAGCTCCTTTTGATAAGCCTATCGCCACAGGAGATAAGCTGACACAAGACTGAAAGAGAATGTCCAATTCACATCACATGAGATGCGCTAGATATGCGCCATTTCTTAAAATTGTCTCCTGTGAAAGCGAAAGTGGCTATTTGATGCTTCTGCATTTATCCACTTCCACAGTGATCCATCTTGGGACATCCGATTTACTGTAAGTGTAATCAAAATGTTAAATTTCGCTAAGATTAGTTTGTTTTCAAGCAGTAAACTCTGCCTTACACCGCTGAGAATTAGGACAATGTTTCAGCTTTGGCATTTGGGCTTGTTAAAATTTGAAGGAAATAACTAGGGTCTGTTGACCTTTTGCGGTTAAATTTTGTTCGAGAAAAAAGCGTTTTAATCGCGGCGAGAGGTTTGTCGCCTAGTCATTCTAAGCAAAACACATCTCAACAAAGAGTAAAACGCTTTTATCGGGGGCGCCCAGCTCGAACCCTTCGGGCAGCGTTTGTGACTCCTTTTTGCTGCGTTATCGGCTTATCAGGTAGGGCAGCTACATTTCAAAGCCTCTGCCTTGCACAAAGAACCCACAAACTGCTGCAAAAATCAGCTCAAAAGGTCAACAGACCCTATGGTTGACACAAAACATCTCAGAATGTTCGTGAAAAAAAGATGAGTGTTTGCTGTGGTGGAATGAAAAACGCCTTCCGTTGGGAAGGCGCATTATCGATATCGGTTTGCCTAACGCTTACTGAGCGAAGCTCAATAGATGCTGTTTAACCGCATCAGATGTGAAGGCATTGTTGACACTGATAGTGTAGATATCGAAGTATTCCGCTTCTGTCAGTTCAAATGCTTCAACGACTTTACGCACTTCGTCGGTCATCGTGGTGTTCGACACGGTACGGTTGTCAGTGTTGATCGTTACGGCAATACCGTCTTTGTAGAACGCTTTAATTGGATGTTCACTCAAGCTGTTGACGGCTTTGGTCTGAACGTTACTGCTAGGGCAGGTTTCCAGAGCCACTTCTTCCCCTTTAACGAGCTGGTAAGCTTCTGGGTGGTTGTGGATGAAAATACCGTGGCCAACACGCTCTGCGCCAAGCAAAGAAATCGCGTCATAGACGTTTTGTCCTGCACCTTGCTCACCTGCGTGAATAGTGATGCGGTAACCCAACTCTTTTGCGTATTGTGCGTAAGGAACAAACTCGTGACAGAATCCAGGAACTTCAGAGCCAGCGAGGTCAAAAGCCACAATGCCATCGTTAAGGTGTTTTGCGCCTGCTTCTAAAACCGCTTTAATTTGGTCTTTTGGCATGGTGCGTAGAATAGACAAAATGTAGTTACCGTGGATGTCGTATTGCGCTTCTGCACGTTTCATTCCACGAACCACGCTGTCCATGATGTCGTCAAGGCTTAAGCCTTTTACTTGGTGTAAAAGCGGGCCAAAGCGAACTTCTAAATATTTGACGTTCTCGTTTGCAGCGTCTTCGAATAGCTCAAATGAAATTCTCTCTAGCGCTTCTGCCGTTTGCATGACCATACCTGGCAACTCAAAGCGTTTCAGATACTCATCCAAATTTGGGCAAGTTTCTGGTGCAACCATCATCTCTTTGATCACGTTGATGTCACGTGATGGCAGAGTGAGGTTCTGTTCGTCAGCAAGGTCAATAATTGTCTGCGGGCGTACGCTACCATCTAGGTGGCAGTGCAAATCGATCTTCGGCAGGTCAAAGTAATTCATGAGTCTTCTCTTTATAAAATTTCGGATAAAGCGACAGACTTCATAATCAAGAGTTTAAGGCTCTTGGTAGAAACTCCCAAACCATATCATTAGGATTATATGAAGCGTTGATCGCCGAAAGTCTAGCACCTGTTTTTCGCCTCATCAATGTGACAAAAGGGGCTTTTTCATCGGGATCTTCGATTTTTTTTATAGACTCTATCGATATCTGTTGATTGGAAACGCTCAACAAACCGCTAGAATGAAACAAATTATTTCAAAAGGTTACTCTGTATGTTTCACGCCCATGTTTATTATCCTCTGATTCGTCGCCAAGATGCGTTGAAGATTCATCAGCAGATCCGCAATGAACGCCAAGATGTCACAGCGATATTTCCGCTGGTCGATCGTCTTGTTGGCCCCCATAAGATGCCGATGTTTGAGCTGCACTTTCGTGATAATCAACACGGTTTGATTGAATGGTTGGATGCACATCGCGGCGATCTATCCGTATTGATTCATCCGGTCAGTGATGAGCATTTGCTCGACCACACTGAACGCGCTCACTGGTTAGGCAAAGAACTTGGCATTTTTGAAGAAACGCTAAGAGCTTAAAAAATACAGATAATCACTTTTATGGCTTTCCGCCGTTGTCACCTTCGATTTGTGCTAAACCTAGAGTATGAGTAACAAAAATGGAGAGGGTGACAAATGGACTTGTTTGCAGACCATCGTGCAGAAAATCAACCTCAGGAGCCTACACAGAGCCTTCGTCTATGTAAGCCATGGAAAGTTTTGCTGGTGGATGATGATGAACAAATGCATCAAGTCACTCGATTAGCGCTGAGTGGTTTTCAGTTCCAAGAGAGGAAGTTGGAACTCATCTCCGCGCTATCAGGGCAAGAGGCTAGGCAGATTTTGCAGCAGCAAACGGATATTGCCGTTGCGTTTGTCGATGTGGTGATGGAGACCGAGCATGCGGGCCTTGAGTTGGTTAAGTTCATTCGCGAGCAAATGAAGAACCGCTTGATTCGTCTCGTGCTCAGAACGGGGCAAGCAGGGCAAGCACCGGAAGATATCGTCATCAAGGAATATGAGATTGATGACTATAAAGAGAAAACGGAGCTCACCACGCAAAAGTTGAAGACCGTTCTCTATTCCATGTTGCGTGCTTATCGCGACCTTTGTTTGATAGAAGAACAAAAAGAAGGTTTGAGTAAGGTAATTCAAGCCTCTGCTTATGTACAAAATACCACCTCTCTGCAGAACTACGCTTCAGCTGTGTTAGAACAACTCACTTCCTTGCTCAAGTTAGAGAAGTCGGCTTTTTATTGCTTGGTAAAGCCTAAACCAATTGGTGAGGCGAGTAGAGCAATGACATTGGCCGCAACGGGAAGCTATGTGAACCTATACGCTGAATGTGACTTCGAAAAATTGCCAATGCTGGTAGCAGAACGTTGTCAGCAAGTGCTTTCAAGTCAAAGAACTACCAATTTTGGCGATGCATTTGTACTTTACAATGATGATGGCCAAGGGTTAAACAGTCTTTTATACGTTAACATTAGTAAGAGTCTCGCAGAGCTAGATCTTCAGTTGCTGGAGATTTACATGCAGAACATTGGGTTAACCTTTGAAAATCTTAACTTAATGTTGGATGTCAGAGAAACCTCAAAAGAGCTAGTTTGTAATCTTGCAAATGCAGTTGAGGCGCGCAGCAAAGAAACTGGAGCACACGTTCAGCGGGTCTCATTAATCTCTGAAAAGTTGGCCCAGTTGTATGGCTTGGATGAACGAGATGTAAGTTTGATCAAACATGCCGCACCTTTACACGATGTGGGCAAAGTTGCGATTCCTGACAACATTCTTCACAAGCCCGGTAAGCTGGATGCGCAAGAGTGGGAAATCATGAAAAAGCACGTCGAATATGGCGTCAACATCTTGAGTAAATCCAAACGACGCCTCTTTGCCATTGCGAAAGAAATCGCTGGGACGCATCACGAAAAGTGGGACGGTTCAGGGTATCCGATGGGGCTGAAAGGCGAGGCGATCCCGATCAGTGGCCGAATTACGGGCTTGGCGGATGTGTTTGATGCGTTAGGGGCAAAACGCAGCTACAAAGAACCGTGGTCTGATGAACAAATTCGCCAAGAAATCGAAGCGCAAAAAGGCAAACATTTCGATCCCCGATTAGTGGATTTGTTGTTGGAAAATTGGCAAGCGTTTATCGATATTCGTATTCAGCATCCTGACTAGCGAGTCCTTTGGTTATCCTTTTTTATTTCTCAGCTCTTGCTTTTTTCTGCGAACCCCGTGCTATTTAGCACGGGGTTCTTGTTATTGAAATCAGGCACTTTTCTGAGCAAACTCTATCTGCATTGGCAGTTCTTTGGGCAGTGTAATTACAAAATGCACGCCTTGGTTTAGCTCTGAATGAAAAGAGAGATCACCTTTGAGCTTTTGTTTGACTAAATTAAACACCAGATTTAAGCCTAATCCAGAACCGCCTTTTCCTCGCTTACTAGTATAAAACGGCTCGAAAATCTTTTGGTGTAACGACTCGTCAACACCGGAGCCGTTGTCTTGATACTCCAATATGACGTTTTGTTCTTGTTCAGAAATGCGGACAAGAATCTCGGGGTTTGGTTGAGCAGTGAAGGCGTGATTGACACTGTTGAGGACAAGATTTGAGACGATTTGAGTGAGAACACCGGGCAAACTGTTCATGACCACATCCTCTGGTGATTCGACGACGGGAATCACTGGCACCTTGCGTGTTTCAGGATGCAGGCTGGCAATTAACGCCTCAAGCACTTGTTTGACATTGAACTCGCTGCGGCTTTCGGAGATTTGATCGACCGCCGTTTGTTTGAAATCTCGGATCAGTTTCGCCGCACGGTTAAGGTTGTTTTCCAGCATTTGGCTGCTGTCAGAAATTCTCTGCATCACGTCGGCAAATTGTGCGCTGGTTAAAGTTTGATTGGAAAAGGCTTGATTAAGCTCATTGGAAGCATCTCGAATAATCGAAGAGGCGGTCACTGCGATACCAAGTGGGGTGTTGACTTCGTGGGCAACACCAGCAACAAGCCCGCCCAATGCCGCCAGTTTTTCTGATTCCACGAGCTGTTCTTGTGTGGCTTTGAGCTGTTCCATGCTTTGCTTTAAGTCGAGGGTTCTTACCGCCACTTCATGCTCAAGGTTTTGGTTGAGTTGTTGCAGTTCGATCTGTGTGAGTTTGAGATCTGTAATGTTAATCGTGGTACCACGAAAACCGAGAAATTTGTTCTCTTCATATTTTGCGATGGCTTGAAAAAGAAAATGGTAAGTAATGCAGTTTAAGATGATGCTCTCTTCACACATGGAAAAATCATTTCGCCTCAAAATATAACTGGTGAGATTGTGTGCCTCTGAAAGCGCGTCAATCTCGGTAAACAGTGGCTTTTCCATCGGGTTGACATTGAGCGCGTTAATCATCGCATCAGAACAGTACGTTAGCCGGCCAAGTTCGTCGGTTTCCCATAACCAATCTGAAGATACGTGGGTGAAATCAGCCAGCCGCTCTTGTTCCTGTTTGATATTGCGATATAAGGTGGTGACATTGCCTGTAATCCGGTTGGTTTCATCGCCGAGCCAGTCGAGTTCGTCATCGTTCTCCATGATCCATTGGTAATGCGCAAGTTGTAACGGATCGGAAGGATGTCTTGGATTGTAGTTTCTTAAATACTGTGCGATTTCAAAGATACGTCGATTCACACTGGCATGGAAAATCATCAAAATGATGTAGCAAACCAATGCGGTTTTCATGGCATTTAAAGTGAGGGTCACCAGAAACTGTTTAAGCAGATAATGGTAGATTTCGTGCGCATCAGACTCGACGTAAATGGTGCCTAGCTCTTCTCTTGTCCCAGAAATGTCGTTGTAATAGCTCAGCGGATAAGTATCGATGATGGCACCTTCAGCGACTTTTTCACCCGAGTTGAAGGTGTAGTTTCCCGACTGAACTTCCAGATAATCGATTTTTGGCAGATTGACCAAACCATCCAACCGTTCTTGCAATAACACCAAATCAAATGACCATAACGAAGCAGAAAGTAAGCCGGCATGAACAGTTTGAATCTCATGATGCCGTTGTTCTACGTCATTAAATTCCTTGTCATAGTCCCAATAAAGTTGCAGCAAGGTCGTGAGCAAAGTGAAAGCGCCACTGAGTAGTATCATGATCAAGATAATGCGTCGACCAATGCGGCTAAAAAGAGGGTTGTTAAGGCTTTCTTGGTACCGAGTTTTACGACTCATGATATTCCCTCTTTGGCCATCGAGTACTTTGAAAGTATAGTCAGGATAGAAAACAGGATGGAGAAACTAGGCCAGCGTTTTTCTTTTTGATACTAGAGGTCTACACTCGGTAGAGAGCTGTTTGCAATGAGATAAGGTAATGAAAGTTATTACATTGAGTGTGCTTAAGGCGATAGTGTTGCTCGCTGTTTTAGTCGCGCCTTTTGCCAATAGTACAGAAATCTTAGTCATTCAGAGTTACCACGCTGAATTTGAATGGGACAAAAGTTATCTTCACGGTATTTCGCAAGAATTAGGGGATCGCGCTCAGTTAGAAACCTTTGAAATGAACACCAAACGAGTCCCCAAAGAGCAATACGCTGCTATGGCCGATAAAGCGTTTGCGAAGTACCAGACGATGAAGCCAGATATAGTGGTGCTCGGAGATGATAACGCTTTCCACTATATCTATCCGAAGTTGTATGATGAGCCGATATCAATGGTCTTCCTCGGTGTGAACTCTAATCCACGCAAGCTTTTATCACAGTACCATGGTCAGGCTAGGGTCACCGGAATTTTAGAATTGCCGTTGTTTGTCAAAAATGTCGCTGAAATTAAGAGATTGCTGGCCAAAGACCCTTTAAAGATTTGGGTGATGTTTGACTCTGGTGTCACTTCCAACATTGCGGGGGCTTATATTGAGAGACAGTATCAAATGATCAAGCAAAGTCTCGGCATTGAAATGGCGGTGCATTTGATTGATACAGAGGAGAAATGGCAAACCGTGATCATGCAAGCTAAAGAGCAAAATGTTGATGCTGTTCTGGTGGGTTTATATCAGACCTTGGTCGATAAGCAGGGTGACAATGTACCAGCGGAAAAGATCTTATCTTGGAGTAACACTCACTCGGAAGTTCCACTGTTTGGTTTTTGGGATTTCTCGGTCGGAAAGGGAAAAACAGCTGGGGGTGTGGTGCTGTTTGGGGAGGCTCAAGGACGTCAGGTAGGACAAATCATCAACCAAATTTTGGATGGTAAACCTGCAGATACCATTCCTATCCAAATTGGCAATCAAGGTCGACCACTCTACAGTGAATCTGAATTTCGCCGTTGGAAACTACCCGCTCCACAAGAATGGGAGCGGGTAGACTAGAAAACTGTTAAGCGGCTTCGACCAACGCGCTAATCAGCTTGTCAATGCCGCTCGCCGCTTCACGAATGGAACCAGCAAGCATGTATGCGGGTGTTGAAAACACGTTGTGTTTGGCATCATGGCAAATTTCGTCAACTTCGCACGCTTTGTGGTCACCGCCCATCTGATTGAAGGCAGCGGCTGTTGCGGCATCATTGCCTATGGTACCTCCAATTCCAGCACCGTAAATCAGTGGCAGTATGACAGGGGCAATACAAAGATAGCCAGCAGGTTTACCGGCTAGAGCAAATGCCTTGCACGCTTTCTCGACATCCTGATTCAGGCGGCATTCTGCGCCAGAAATGGCGAAATTACTGAGGTTTTTCGCTGCGCCAAATCCGCCTGGAAGGAGTAGCGCATCGAACTCTTCAACATTGAGTTTCAACACGTCGTCGATATTGCCTCTCGCAATGCGTGCAGATTCCACTAATACATTACGAGTTTCGCTCATCTCTTCCCCAGTTTTATGATTGATCACGTGCAGCTGATCTACGTTAGGGGCAAAACAGTGCCAATTGGCTCCCGCTTTTTCAATCGCGTGGAGTGCGAGCACGGCTTCGTGAATTTCTGCACCATCATAAACACCACAGCCGCTCAGAATAACCGCCACTTTTTTCATGTTTACCTTCCTATGATTAGGGAACTTGCCAACGAGTGATCCCACTCTAGCGCAATTTGGTGCTTAAGAAATATGCAACCTCATTTTCTGTGGCTTTATTCAAGTTCAGTGTTGGCTGTTTTGCAGCCGCTTCCATTCTCGGCGATAGAAACGCCTTCATCGAGTGTTGAATCGTTGGAGTCGTTTTGGTCGGACTCATTCTCGTCATAATAACGAACAACAAAAGGGGTGAGCATGACACTGGAAGGGAGAAATCGTTTCATAAAGGCTCCTGCATCGGACGATGGTTTTGTTTATATAGAGAATGGAAGCGTTTGTTTTTGAACTAGGTCAGTTTTGCAGTAAGCTCTTGCTCTTATTTGCTTGTGCTGCGCTTGGGATCACAGAGAATGACAAATCGCTATACCTTGTTTGGCTTGCTTGCCATCTTATTTTGGAGTTGCTTGTTGGCAATGACACGTATGGTAGCTGAATCTTTTGGTGCACTTGGTGGTGCTGCGCTCTTGTACACCTGTAGCGCGATTATGTTAATGATGGTGCTTGGTATTCCGAAGTTACGTCACTTTTCTCCTCGCTACTTATTGCTAGGAGGGGCCTTGTTCGTCAGCTATGAAATCTTACTTGCTCTGTCGTTAGGTTATGCCGATAGCCGAATACAGTCGATTCAAGTTTCAATCGTCAATTATCTTTGGCCAGCTTTGACAGTATTGTTTGCGGTGTGGGGAAGCGCGAAGAAAACCAGTTGGTGGCTTTACCCAGCGGTGCTGCTGGCCTTTATTGGTGTAGCGTGGACGATCAGTGGTGATGATGGCGTGTCACTGACAACGATCCAGGCAAACGTGATGGCCAACCCGGTAGTCTTTATTATGGCTTTTGCTGGGGCAATTATCTGGGCGATTTATTGCAATGTGACGCAAAAACAGCAGTCAAAACATAACGCCATCACGCTGTTTTTTATCGCCACCGCAGTGACTCTTTGGCTGAAGTTTGCGTTATCTCCGCCAATGCCTCTTCACTTTGAATGGCGAAGTGGCCTTGTTTTGCTGGGTGCATCCACGCTGATGGCGGGCGGTTACGCATTGTGGAATGTAGCAATTGTTGGCGGTAACATGATGTTTCTGGCCACTTTGTCTTACTTTACGCCTGTGTTGTCGGCTCTGTTCTCATCCATTATTTTAGGCGTTACGCTGCCCAGTACCTTTTGGCAGGGCGTTGCCATGGTCACCGTTGGCTCTCTGGCTTGCTGGTGGTTAACGAGAAACAAAAACGCCGTCGGATGAGACGGCGTTTGGGGTTAGATCTGCAAGCCAGTTAGAAAGCGACGTTTACGTTAAGCTGTAGTTTAAACGGATGCTTAGAAAGCTGTTGCTTCAGTTTATCTCGAGTATTTTCCAGTTCGGCTAGGGCCAACGTTTTGTTTTTAACATGCAAATCAACGTTAACGCGTAATTCTTGCCCCACTTTAGCAACACCTGCGAGTTTCAGATGCTGGGAAGTTTGTTTCTCAATGAACTCAATATCATGGCCGACACTTCGACAAAGCTCCTCATTTGGAGACATAACCAACAACTCACGCAGAGCGTCTTTCAACATGCCCAGTGGCACTTTGATGAAGTAAAACGACATTGCCAGCATCATGACTGGATCCGCATAGGCTGCAAACTCAGCGTATGGGGTATACGTCACGGCGATGGACATGATAAATCCAATGGTAACAACGGCACTGAGCAGCGCATCCATCTGCCACTGTTTGACTTCAGCGGCAATAAGTCCCGACGAGTATTGACGACTTTTTCTGGAGATATACCACCAGACATAAGCACAACCAATCACACACGAAGTCTCAAAGAAAATCGCTACAGAGGCATTGACCTCACGACCACCGTTGAACAAATCGAACACGGCAGAATAAAGTGAGTAAGCAACCACCATTAAAATCACTATTGCCTTGATTGCGATAACAATCGGCTCTAAGACAGCTTTACCAAAAGGAAAAAGTCGTTGAGAAGGTTTACTAATGTAGTAAGAAGCTGCGAGCGACAATAATGTTAACAGCAGACTGACGAGGGAGTATACTCCGTCGAACATAATTACCAGTGACCCTGCGAACATACCAAGTACCAAACCACTAACTGCGAACCCAGATGCTGCAAGGGCTGAGAAGATTAAAATACGGTTTTCGTTCTTAGTTGTCCTGTCACACATAAAATTTTCCGGTTGCTAAACACTCTGTTATTGTTTGCGTAACGGCGAAATTTTACAAATGAAAAGTCAGTGAATGAAATGTGTCAATTTAATGATTGTTGATATTGTCTTTTTAAATCAATATTTTAATTGGTAAATCGAGCGTCATTAATATTGACGCTCACTGTGCTCGAGTTAGAAATCGAACAAATAATCGTTGATTCTGTCCGCCAGCCACGTCATGGCTGGGTGTTCTCTCATGCCACTATGGGTCAGCATGCAATAATCCTCTTGGGTCAAACCGTAGGTGTGTTTGATTACGGCGAGTTTTTGTTCGCGCAAGTAGAGTCGAATCAAGGGTTCGGGTAATACTCCCCATGCGTTTTCTTGGAGGATCATGTTCAGCATGTAGTCAAAGCAGGAAAAACCGATGTGGCGTAGGGAAAAGGGCCTTAGCTCAGGATTGTCTTTTTCATTCAAATAGACCATCAACGCTTGCATTTGTGCTCGTAAGTCTTCATCAGAAACACGGCGCATCTTGGTGAGGGGATGATCATGTTGACATACAGACATCATGCGAATTTTACCCAGTGGCGTGTAGGTAATCTTAGGGCTGTCAACACGTTCGTAGTCGACACCGAAGGCAAAATCCACCTGTCTGGTCTCCACCAAGTTGGCAAGATCGCCACTGGATGCCAGCACGATGTTGAATGCGGTTGAAGGGTACTGGCGACTGAGTTCGTGAGAAAATTCCTGCCAAGTTTCATCGGGTAATGAATCGTCTCGAGCGATCCATAACTCAGCGTTAAAAACGCCCGATACTTCTGCACAGGTTTGTTTGATGCGCTGAGAAGTGACAAGCAAATTTTCACAGTCTTTAAAAATCGCTTTACCTGCTTCTGATAACGTCAGTTGATTACCAGAGCGGATAAATAGCTCGATATCCAACTCCTTTTCCAGCGATTTGATCGACATGCTGAGTTTAGTTCGATTGCAGTCTAGATGTCTTGCTGCTTCAGAGACTGAGCCTAACTCTGCAATACTACAAAAGGCTTCAATTTGTGAAAGGTTCATAATTCACTCGTAAAATGGAACTTGGTTCTAGCATAGCGAACTTTAGCATAGGTTGTTAAGTTGCTTTATGTGCTGGGAAATTGACAATAACTCTATGACGTAAGGAATATTTTGAGTTAATCTATCAGCGTTGCAAGAAGTAATTATGGAGGCCGTGATGGCACACAATTGGGACGAAGCCGCGAAGGAGTGGGAGAGCAATCCAGCAACGGAACAGTTTGCACAATCTGTGTTTAACCAGTTGACGAGTTTAGCTAACCTCAACGGAGCTAGAATCCTAGATTTAGGATGTGGTACAGGCTTGTTAAGCCGAAAAATGTCGCCCTTAGCGAAAGAGATCATTGCACTTGATTCATCCGAAGAAATGATCGAAGAGTTAGACAAAAAGCAGTTGCCCAATGTCGAACCTGTAGTGGATAGTCTCACTCGCGGCTTGGCGGCTC
Source organism: Vibrio floridensis (assembly GCF_021852965.1). NCBI lineage: Bacteria > Pseudomonadati > Pseudomonadota > Gammaproteobacteria > Vibrionales > Vibrionaceae > Vibrio > Vibrio floridensis. The sequence goes on from NZ_JAKGCY010000001.1 coordinate 666,331, forward strand.
AGCACCCTGCATTTCGTGGGCAGTTTGACGTGGTGGTTGCCTCGTCGGTTTGTGCATTTATTGATGACCTACCTACGACGTTAGAAGTGTCTCATAGCTTGCTGAACATTGGAGGATGCTTTATCCACTGGGATTGGATAGCAGAATCGGATGATGAAGGATTGACAATGAAACGAGCCGAGCACTTGTTGCTTCAAGCGGGATTTGACGAGGTGAGCGTGAAACCATCCTTCAGTCTTGCTCTTGGGGGCTCTGAACAAAAAGTTTTTGTTGGGATCGGCAAGCGTACTGAGTAGTTGTTCGTTTTCGACGATACGATAGAACAATATTCACGGTCGCGATTGAGTAAAACGATACCGATTGGTAAAGGCTACTGCATTTGATGCGGTGGCCTTTGTTGTTTTTGGCGTTCAAGCGTATCTCCTTTGTCCCTTGTTTGACGGTACGATTTTGGGGAGTTGGGTAAATTATTTTTGCTTAGAAATAAATGATAAATTGCGACAGATCAATAAATAGTGGTGGCAAAAATAATTGAGTTAAAAGATAGTTGAAAGATTCAAAAATTATTGAATAATGGTTTCAACAATGAATGAACATCGCGCCTTGGCGTCGGTCCCTTATATTCCGCTCCACAACAGGAAATAAACTTAATGTCTAATTCGTTCGTATTGGTCATCAACTCGGGTAGCTCTTCTCTCAAGTTCGCAGTCATTAACTCTGTCACTGGTGAAGCGGTGCTGAGTGGCTTGGGTGAGTGCTTTGGTCTTGCAGATGCTCGCATGAGCTGGAAATACTCAGGCGAAAAAACAGAGATTGTCATTCAAGGTGAAGATAACCACCACAAAATCGCTATCGGCAAACTGGTTGGTTTGACTGAAGAATTAGGTTTGACGAAAGATATCGTTGCTGTAGGGCACCGAATTGTACACGGTGGTGAGAAGTTCACATCGACAGTACGTATTAATGAAGAAGTGACGGCAGAGATCGAGAAGCTTGCCGATCTTGCTCCATTGCATAACCCTGCGGGTGCTATCGGTATTCGTGCGGCGATGGAAGCCTTTCCTGCACTTCCTCAGTTTGCTGTGTTTGATACCGCTTTCCACCAAACTATGCCAAAGCGCGCGTTTACCGGCGCTATCGCGAACGAGTTGTACACGGATTTCGGCATTCGTCGCTACGGTTTCCATGGCACCAGCCACTACTTCGTAAGTCGTGAAGCAGCGAAAATGCTGAACAAGCCAATTGAAGAATCTAGCTTCATCTCTGTACACCTTGGCAATGGTGCTTCAGTGTGTGCGATTAACAATGGTGAATCTGTCGATACCTCTATGGGCTTCACGCCACTTTCTGGCCTCATGATGGGTACCCGTTGTGGCGACCTAGACCCTGGCATCATTGAATACCTACTTAAGAAAGGTTGGTCTCAAGAGAAAGTGTTCAACTCACTAAATAAAGCCTCTGGCTTCTTAGGTGTATCCGGCCTAACTAGCGACGCTCGTGGCATTCTAGAAGCGATGGAACAGGGCCACGAAGGCGCGACGCTGGCATTCCAAGTGTTCACCTACCGTGTCGCGAAATACATTGCGTCATACCTAGCTGCGCTAGATTCTTTTGACGGCATCATCTTCACTGGCGGCATTGGCGAAAACTCACTACCAATTCGTCGTGAGATCCTTAAGAATCTGAAACTTCTTGGTTTTGTTGAAGATGAAAAAGGCAACGAAGATGCTCGTTTCGGTAACGCAGGTGTGATCGCAACATCGACATTGCTAAACGCAGTGGCGATGGTTATCCCAACCAACGAAGAATTCGTGATTGCCCAGCAGTCGGTTGAGTTACTGTAATTAATAACGAAAACAGATAGTTAAAAGCGAGCTTGGTGCTCGCTTTTTTAGTTCTTTATGTTGGATAGACCATCGCTAAGGATCTGTTGGCTTCACAACCATTGCTCACTAAATTGGCTTCCGCAGTTCATTTTTTAAGTTCCAAGCTAGCGAGGTTCGTGTTGGTTTATTTATGCCCCAAAGCATGCTAGACATACGAAATAAAATAATGATTCTTCAAATAGAGAAAGCTGAACGTGATTTCTCCAATCAAAGCAAGGTATGCCATCTACCTTGCTTTACTACTTCGCAATCATTCACCTGTCAGTTGTTTCAGCACTATCGAACTTAAAGACTCTGTGACACTGTCTAACTCGACTGGCAATGCTCTTGCGGTGATGGAGTAACCCTCAACAAAGGGAATAAACACCGAGACTGCTCTCTCGATACTGGCATCGTCTTTCGCAAGTGGCTTAAAAATCTTGTTTAAAGACGATGCCATTGTTCGATAATAAGCTATAAGGTACGCGTCAATTGCTGCATTTCGTGTCGAAATAGCCCAATATTCACGGAAGATACGGCACATATCTGAAACCTGATAAACGTGCGATAGCTGAGCGGAGATGAAATGTTTTAACTCACTTGCATCGCTCAACTGCGGCTGCTCTGCCAATTCATCTAAGCATTGCTGAAAGTAGCGGTCTGCCATCGCTTTGAGCAACTCATCTTTAGTTTTGAAGTAATACTGCACATTGCTTAATGACATCTCTGCCAGTGTCGCAACCTTACGCATACTCACCCCAAAGTCTCCCTCCTGTCGTAATAGCGCGATTGAAATATCTAAAATCTTCTCAATCTTGGCGTTCTTTTTTCTCATCTAGTACTGCCTGTTTTATACGGAATAACTACGCTTTGTAGCTCTCCTAAAAATAATGTTGACATTTTAGGTATGATGACCTAGATTTGCAATAACTAGGTCATGCGACCTAAAAAGAGAAGGTTAATTTGTAAATAGGTACTGACAATGAAAATTTTAAACCTTGTATTTCACCCAAACCTTGAAGGTTCACGTAACAACAAAACTTGGAAATCACAGCTTGATGAGTCTGGTAAAGTGACGACAAGTCGTGATCTCTATAGTGAATACACAGACTTCCAAATTGATGTAGAGAGAGAGCAAGTACTACTTGAAGCGCATGACCGCATCATTCTGCAATTCCCGTTCTACTGGTATTCAATGCCGCCGCTGCTTAAAAAATGGTTAGATGACGTGCTGGCTTACAACTTCGCTTATGGGCCAGAGGGCGATAAGTTGAAAGGGAAGGATATGCAGTTAGTGGTATCTGTTGGTGGCCGTGAAAAGTTCTATTCGGGCTTTGATATATTCGCCACTGTGCCAGATCTACTGCGTCCGTTCCAATTAACAGCAAATCTAACCCAGATGAATTACCTACAGCCTGAATACATGTTCAATGCAGATGCTGAATCTGAAGAAATGATCGAAGCATTTGGTAAGCAGTTGGTTGCTAAAATTGATGACCCTAAGCGCTCAGACCCTCGTCAATATTTATATGACATTATGAGCGCAGAAGTTGAAGAAGTAGGTTTGGCATAAGTGGAAGTGTGCAGGCAATATGAGGGGCGAAGGTTGGAACTCATCGATTTTAACTAACTGGAATGCTGGTGTTTTTTATCAGTAGCCCATACTTCCTCTAAGTTTCAAACTATTAGCCGAACAGAGTTAATCCCTGCCTAGAACTGTTCGGCTGTTCTTAACACAAAACGCCTTTTTTCATTTGCTATTAAGTATGGTTCTTTAATACACAGCCCAATATTTTGGAATTGAGGCAAGAGTATGGATAGTCAGAAAACAGGGGTTAAAAAGCCATTTAGATTAGAAGAGATTTGGCGTATACGAACACGCCTAGAGCTTAACAACAATCTAATGGAGCTATCACTGCTTAACCTCGCGATTGATAGTAAATTGCGCTCAAGTGACTTGCTATCGTTACGAGTATCGGACATTTCATCCAACTTTCTTGTCTTCTCCCGTGTCCAGTACGTTCAGAAAAAAACTGGTAACGATGTTCAATTTGAGGTTACTCAGAGAACTCAGCAAACTTTGAGCCATTGGATTAAAGATCAAGACCTTAAACCTACAGACTACCTATTCTCAAGTCCTCGAAAAGTTAATCAGCCTTTGAGCTACTCTTATTATCGTCGCATCATACGTAGTTGGGCATTAGCCTTAGGTCATAACCCTGATCTTTATGGTACTCATTCACTGCGTCGAACTAAAGCCACGTTGATCTATCAAAAAACTAAAAATATTCGAGCGATTCAGCTTTTACTTGGCCATACAAAAATCGAAAACACCATCAAATTTTGCGAAGTTAGAGCTTTTTCTCTGTCACGTTTATGTCCATATCCCAGCTAGTAGATGCGATACTAATAGATACCCAACCAACGAAGAATTTGTGATCGCCCAGTAGTCGGTTGAGTTGCTGTAATTTGCTTCAAAAACAGATAGTTAAAAGCGAGTCTTGTGCTCGCTTTTTTAGTTCTTTATGTTGGATAGACCATCGCTAAGGATCTGTTGGCTACACATACATTGCTCACTAAATTGGCTTCCGAAGTTCATTTTTTATGTTCCAGGTTAGCGAGGTTAGTGCTGGCTTGTTTACGCCCCTTTTTAACTAGAGTTCATCTTGAGATGTGTTATCAAACTCTATAAGCAAATAACCCCAATTAATGTACCTGTTCGTTAACATTGAGCGTTTTTTTACTAGTTACTTGTTTTTGATATGCGTTTAAGTAGGGGGCGGAACTCATTGATTAGGCTATTGAGCTGCTTTTCGTAAAATAGATACGACTGAGTCCAATTTTGCGTTTCTTCTAGATTGAGATTTAGTTTGGGCAGGGTAATCCGCCTTTCATCGTCATTCCAGATTGCTTGTACAACAAGCGGGTCTTCGTATGAGGCGCGTGCAGCCTTTAACTGTTCGTAAACCTCCTGTCCTTTAGAATTTTTCGCGCAACGTACAAAGCAACCTATCTCTTTGTTACCCAGTTTATAGACCGTAATCCATGCAACTGAAGCCGAGGGAGGGAGTTGAAAATAGAGGTGACTCTGCGCAGACGGTAACGGAAGGGGTTGGCTTTTATCCTCTAAGTGAAGGGTATCAAGAAAGCCCTGCCAAAATTTCTTGTTAAATAGCTCTTTGCTATCCAGTTGAGTTTTGAAGAGTGCTTCTTGTGGACGAGTATCCTCTTCTGAAGTGACGGTATAGTCTCTAAAGTGACTTTCGATAGTAATGACATGTCGCTCGAGGATATCCGTTTTGTGGAGCACTTGCGGTAGAACGAGCAACTGGTCATCAGTCATATGAAAGACGCGCATCTCTAGCATCGCAAATGTAAACTCCATGGATGCCTTTTGGTTGAGGAATGACTGAATGTCTTCGGCACCTTCTCTAATTCCATCCCCTACAATGAGCAGCAAAAAACGCCCTTTGTTGAGATTCCTTTGGGTCGCATCGATAAAGCTAGCCTCAGGCACAGTAGAGCCAGCTTCTTTGATGATTTGATACAAGCTTTTTCCTTTTGTTCGTTTTTTTATAGCTTGATCAAGCGTCGTATAATCCATTGACACTAGGTCTTTTGCATAGTCTAAGATCTGTCCAACGACTTCTCTTCTAGACTCTGGATTTCTATAGAGCTTTACCTCCGCTATTACAAGGCGACCCGTCTCAGTAACATAAAGACAGTCAACTCGGCCCGAGCGTGTTGGAAACTCCATACAGACGGAAATTGCCCCAACATAATCAGGTTCGATTTCATAAAAAGGAATAAGATTTTCATTATCAAAGATTATTTTCTGTAACCAACTCTCGTTGTAAAAGCTACCATCCATAAAATTGACGCGTTGGAGAGCTGAAGTAGAATTATCGGAGGACACAACAACAGGGCTTTGGGCTGAAAACATATTTTCACTCCTTAAGTTCACGCTTCACTAGTGAGACTCGACACTCTCTTACTCATCATTTGAACACGGATTGTAAAGATATCGAACCGGTTCAAATACCTCTCCGAGCCATTAATTTAACTCGATGCATATTTTCATGGTTCCATGGTGGTCAACGCTATTGAGTGGGTAGCTCAAATCATCACTTTGAAAGATATCGCCTAATCGAAGAGTGTAGCTTATGGCAGAGTCTGTGGTTCTTATTGAACTAAAGTAATTCTTATTGGATTAAGGGTGGCAAAACCTAAAGGCTAGCCAAAAAAAAGCGGATTGGTAGGGCACACCATTTAACTATGTTGGTTGTTATTGAACAAACTGTTAATAAATATTTGTTTTTTGTATACTCGCCACCCTCAAGCAAAGCCAAGCTACGACTTGGCTCTTTTTCATGGATGCAGTCTGAAAATGCCAAAACTAAGCAAGTTTTTTATAACCCTATTTGCCCTTTTTCTGTTAATTCCAACGCATGCGTTAGCAATGCAAATCTATATAAGGCTTCCAAGTGGAGCAAACATCACACTGGACGTCGAGGAGTCGGATAGTATTGAGAATGTGAAAGCGAAGGTTCAAGATAAAGAGGGTATCGCGCCAGATGAACAAAACCTAGTTTTTTCAGGTATTACACTCGAAGACGGAAGGACGCTGTCCGACTATAATATTCAGAAAGAGTCACTTCTCTATCTTCTGATTAAAAATACTGGTCCTGTCGAACCACCTACTTCAGAACCAACAGCTCCAACAACGAGCGGCCGTTCTGATGCGCTAGATGCACAAGAGGTTGTACGAATTCATAATATGAGTACAGCCAGACAACAGGGCGGGCTACTTTTGTCTGCGCTTCCCACCGCTGAGCCAATTTCGAACCAATCTAAGGCTTCGTTCAATAGTTTCAATATCTTAAACCAAGATGCTGCACAAGGAACTCGCTTCTGGTCAAACTTTACTTGGCAGGACTCGACAAAAAAGCGAGTTGATTCCCTAGCGGGTTACAAAGCGACAACTAAATACTTCGTATTTGGGATGGACACTTCTGTTAGTTCAACCTCTGTCACAGGGGTCGCATTCGGTGTATTTGAAACGAAACTATCCGCAGAACACTTAGCCAAATCAAGTGAGACGGGTTTTAGTGCACTCCCATATTTCCAAAGTTGGATTAACAATAAGCTGTTTTTCGAGTTGGCTGCTGGCAATCAACAGAGCACTATTGATATTGAATCGCTTCCAGAAGGAAAAAAAGGTAAGACTGACGCAAACACTTGGTTAGTATCTGGGGAATTGCAGCAAGAGGTGCTCCGCAACAACTCAGTTCCGCTAACATTATTTTTAAACTCAGATTGGTTGTATACCCACAAAACAATAGATGCCTATAGGGACTCAACGGATGTTTTTTATGATGAAAGTACGTACAGAACCAGTGTTGTTAGTCTTGGTAGTGAGGCAGTGTATCGCTACGACTTTCAAGATATGTTTCTCGAGAGTACTTGGGGGCTAAAGTACCGAAAAGGTTTACTCAGTGATGGTACTGAAGAACTTGATGCTCTGGTTACATTGCTTGAACTCAATCTCAATTGGCAGCATCTTGTCACTCATTTAGAGTATGAGTATTCAGAAAGCGATACGACACGTACAAAACGGCTTCAAATCGCACTAGAGTATAAGTCTGCTGTGAGTGAAGATTTTAATGTTAATACCTGGAGTAAAATGTCCGCAGCTGATGAACTCGATCTCGAACTTGCAACGATTGGCACGAGCTTTGTTCACATAGACTCAGGGATAAGTGCAGGTTTGACTGTGCCAGTGATCACTTCTGGGGAAATCAGATTGTTTCTTGATATCCCGCTGTGATCTGTGTTCTGTCACCAAACTGCTCCGCATCATACATAAACGGCAGGGAGGTAAGTACTTTTCCATGAATGCGCCTATCCATGAGATGTAATTTGGCCAACGCCACTGACACTTTTATCCATAAATGCGAAACGCATTGATACCTAGCCAGCGAGGACTTCGTGATAGTCCGGTCATCTGTTGAGTTGTTGTAATCAACAGCACTCATTTCAGAATGCTTAAAAATAAAAATGGCGAGTGAATTCACTCGCCATTTTTGTTGCCGTCCAATTACTAAAACATTCCCCACTTGTGTACAAAGTGTCGGCTGGCATTCAGACGCAAGCCTATGGGACTAAAGCGGCCTTGTTATGCTTTCATGATACGCGCTTTGAAGTTACGCCCTTTCATCTTGCCATTTTGTAGCTGTTGTTCTGCAATCTTTGCCACTGAACTATCGATAGCAACATAAGAAACCATAGGCAAAATATTGATCTTGCCAATCAGCTTGCCGTCGATACCGGCTTCTTTGGTTAAGCTGCCCAAAATATCACCCGCACGAACTTTTTGTTTTTTGCCACCCAAGATCTGAATGGTTCGCATAGAAGGGTAGTAAGGTTTGTGATTCTCTGGCTGAGGCAGCTTCGCCGGGTGAACGTCAATGCCCATGTACTCTTCGATACGCTCAATGCGATAGATCTCTTTGCCACTGTAAAAACTGATGGCCAGGCCTTTTGCTCCGGCTCGACCAGTTCGGCCAATACGGTGCACATGGACTTCAGGGTCGCGCGACAACTCGAAGTTAACAACGGCGTCGAGGTTGTCGACGTCTAATCCACGGGCCGCGACATCGGTGGCAACTAAAATTGAAATGCTTTTGTTGGCAAACATGGTCAAGGCGCGCTCGCGCTCACGTTGTTCCATATCGCCGTGCAGTTCTATCACGCTGAAACCACGGTGATTGAGCTCATCAGTGACGTTCTGTACTTCTTTTTTGGTATTACAGAAAACAACGGTTGATTCTGGGCGGTGCGTTAGCAGTAATGCTTCGAGCGCGTTGTCTTTCTCTTCAGTGCTCTCTACTTGGTAGAAACGTTGTTCAATGGTGCTGGTTTGGTGCGTTGATTCCACTTTCACCATCTCAGGATTCTTCATCACTTTGCTGGCGATGGTTTCGATCTGTTCTGGGAACGTTGCACTAAAAAGCAAGGTTTGGCGCTCGGTCGGGGCGGCATCAATGATGGCATCAATGGCGTCTTGAAAGCCCATGTCCAACATTCGGTCTGCTTCATCCAGCACCAAGGTATTGAGCTCATCAAGATTGATGCGATCTTTGCTTAGGTGATCCAAAATGCGACCCGGTGTGCCAACAAGAATGTGTGCACCGTGTTCTAGCGAAAGGATTTGCGGCCCCATTGGCATACCACCGCACAAGGTGAGCACTTTGATGTTGTGTATACCACGGGCGAGGGTGCGAATTTCAGTGGCCACTTGGTCCGCCAGTTCTCGTGTAGGGCAAAGCACCAGTGATTGAACGCGAAAGCGATCCACATTGAGATTACTTAACAGCCCAAGTGCAAACGTCGCTGTTTTGCCTGAGCCGGTTTTACCCTGACCGATCACATCCTTCCCTTCAAGTAGCTTTGGCAAGCTTTGCTCTTGAATAGGAGTCATCTCTGTGTAGCCCAACGTCTCTAGAGTCGAAAGCAATTCTGGTTTTAGGGGAAGTGTGTTGAATGGTGCAGTCACGGTGCAATCCTTAAATGGGAAAAAGCTAGGGGCGGTACTATACCGACTTTGACGAAAATGAACATAGAAAACTCGGCGCTGAAAAAAACAACGAATATCACAAGGCAACAAAAAGTGTACGCTTTGGTTGTCAGATTATTCCTACATTTAAATAACATGATGATTTATAAATAAAAATTAAATAAGTGAAAACCGCTTAATTGTTGTGCAGGGCGTGCGCTATCGTTACACTTCATCCCCCCAAAATTTGAATATTGAGAGGGTCGGCTTTGTCTTTAAGAATCATCACGTTCGCTTTGTGTTGCCTGCTAAGTTCATTTGTTTCTGCTATGGATTATCTTTCCAAAGCAGACAGAGATTACTTGGCGAGCCATCCAGTTCTCAAAGTGGGTGTTCTAAGTGGTGGTTGGCTGCCGTATTGGGGAGGCATGGGTCTTGCGCCACAAGGAATTCATCACGACTATGCGATGAGTTTTGCTCGTGAGTTAGGCGTCCAAATTGAGTATCAAGGTTACGACAGTATCCGCCAGTTGCTGCAGGGAGTAAAAGAGGGTGAGGTCGAGATGGTCATTGGATTTGGCAAGACGCCTGAAAGGGCGAATGACTACCTGTTTTCGTCACCCCTTTATAAAAACGTTCGTGTGATTTGGCTTCGCGATCAACAGCTGAAAAATGAGCCACTGAACTCACTAAAGTGGGTTTGCGTTGAAAAAACGTCTTATTGTGAAGTGTTGAGCCAACGAGGCTATCAAAACATCATGACCGCACAAAACTATCGAGCCGCGGCTCAAATGATCTTGCAAGGCTTGGCAGACGCAACGATCAGCAATTACGTTTCATTGAGTCACTATTTGAGTGAAAAAAAGGTGACTCAAGGCAAAGTGATCTTTGATAAGTCTCTTGGTACTCAGATTAACCGTGTCCTGTTTACCAAAGACAAGACGCAACTAAAATCGATCATCGATAAACTGATTTTGGCGGAAGAGCGTGGTTTAACGCGAGGCCGCATTCATTCAAAAGATATCTACTTTCTTAACGATCAAGCCAGTCTGAGATTGTTATTTGAAGAAGGGCGCGAACAAGTTATCCGTTATACGATTGAAGAAGAGACATTCCCGCTCTCTTATCGTGACGGCGACGGTGAAGTGAAAGGCTACGTGCACGACCTACTGAATCGCATCAGTATGAGAAGTGTCCTTGACTTCGAGTATGTGCCCGCAAATGGGCGAGATGTCCAGCAAATGCTTGAGGATGGTTTGGTGGACTTGTTGCCTGCGCGCAACATCGAAGAAGTAGACCAGCGTGATTATTGGGTCACAGCGCCTTACACCAAAATTAGGTTTGAAATGGTGGAGACCACCGCAAAGTATCAGAAGCCACACATGGCAGTGCTCGATCGTACGGGTAACTATTACTCCTATCTTGATATCAACTCGCAGTATAAAAACATTCGAGTTTTCCGTTCATTGGAAACGGTATTGCCTTTGCTGGAAAGTGGTGAAGTAACCCATGTTCTGATGAACCGTGACTTGATCAACCAACTGTTGATTGATGACCATCGAGACTATTTTAAACCACTCGAAAATCATCTCGATGAGAAGTTTGACGTTAGCATTGCGATGGTGGTGAGGAAAGACGATCCAGTGCTTAAGGATATGCTTGATTCCGCGCTAAATACTTTTTCTCCCCATGAAATTGAAACCATCCAAGCGGCCTACCGAAAAGTCACCCTCAGTTTCGGTTATGACAAGCAGCAAGTGATTATTTATGCCTTGATGGGGTTATGTTTTGTGCTGCTAATGACGTTGCTGTTCTTGTTGTGGTGGAGTCGTATGCGCAGTTCGCTCCGAAAAACTGAAAAAGTGGTGGAGTTGTCGCAGAACCAAATTACTTGGCTGACTCAACTCCTTGATACCATTCCAAGCATGATTTACATCTCCGATTCGTCAGGTCGGATTGTGTTATCAAACCACGCTTATAAACAAAGCTCAGAACAATGCGTAGAAAGAGGCTGCACAACGGTCAAATACACCTGTTCATTTTTAAACGTCGCGCAATATGGGGCACGTGAGTTTGAAGAGATCATCCAAGTCCCCGCCAGTGATTGTGGGATGGGAGAGCGTTTTTATCTTGTTACCCGAAAAGCCATTACGCATGAAAATGGTGAAATGACCCATTATTTAACGCTGTTTAATGACATCTCTGAACTGAAGCATTCGGAACTAGCATTGCGTGAGTCAAATCGAATTGCATTACAAGCGGTTGAAGCGAGAAGTCAATTTTTGGCAGTGGTGAGCCACGAGTTGCGCACCCCTATCGCTGCGTTAGTTGGCTTATTGGAACTCCTTTCTAGCCGGACACAAAGCCAGGAAAACCAGCTGCTCATTAACAACGCAATTCAGTCAGCGGGTCGACTGAGTTTGCAAGTGAATGAGATTCTGGATTTTTCAAAAATTGAAGCCAAACAGCTGCAATTGGAAATCGAAAAGTATCGAATGATGGATGAGTTTGGTCCGGTGCTACGAAGTTTCGAGGCAAGCGCACAGGTGAAAGGTTTAGCGTTTGAATTAAACTGGCAGCCTACAGCAATAGTGGATGCGCATTTTGATGCGTTGCGAGTGAATCAAATCATCAGCAACTTGTTGTCCAATGCGATTAAGTTTACTCAGCATGGGAAAATCTCGGTCGACATTATCACCAATGCAGAGAGCTTGCGTCTTCGTATTACCGATACGGGGTGTGGCATGACGCAGTCGCAATTGACATCCATATTCCAGCCATTCGTGCAGGCTGACAGTACCATCACTCGTCGATTTGGTGGAACTGGCTTGGGAATGTCGATCGTCAAGAGTTTGCTTGATTTGATGAACGGTGATATTGAGTGCCAAAGTGAGCTCGGCAAAGGGACCCAAATCGATGTAACGTTGCCAATAAAAGGTGAGATTTTTAACGCTGGATTTGAAGTTGAGCAAAGCTACTATGGTGACGAGCGTATATGCTCTTGGTTGTATTGCTGGAACGTAAAGGTACGAGACGATGCGCTGAACAGTGTTTCGTTTGATATGTTGGCGTCGGAACAAGGCAATTTGTACCCTGATCTCCTGCTCCAAGAGTTACTGAAAAACGAGCAGAATGCCTCTCAAGCTCAGGTGATTCAATCGGTCGGTCAGCTTGTCGGCCACGTACTGGTGGTCGATGATGAACCGATTAACCGTTTGTTGATGCAAAAACAGCTAAACGAAATCGGTGTGACGAGTGTGGCAGTTGCCGACGGAGAGCAGGCGTATGAGCGCTTGATCGAGAGTGGAGACAGGTTTGACCTTTTGATCACGGATTGTCACATGCCAAAAATGGATGGTTTCGAGCTCACCAAAAAGGTGAAAGCACAGGTCAGCAGTTTTAGTGGCAAAGCGGTGATCGGCTGCACGGCGGAAGATTCGCGTTTAGGGGCCGAAAAAGCGCACTCAGCGGGCATGGATAAGGTCATTTACAAGCCCTATTCACTGGCTATTTTGTTCCGAGTGTTGTCGAAGTATTTACCAGAGCAACAAGGGCAGGAAGAACCTACCGCAACGTGGCTTGATGAGTATCGAGAGGAAGAACGCGAAGAAATGGCCAATGTGGTGATAGAGTCGTTTAGCTTCGATATCGAACAGTTACTCCATGCAGATGCAGATGTTACGTCCATTGCTCATCGTGTCAAAGGCGCGGCCGGTGCGCTGATGTTAAATGAACTTGCAGCATTAGCAAAAAGTGTAGAACAGCAAAATGACCTGTCTCAGATAGAGGCAGAAAAACAGAAACTGATTATGGCGATGCGTAGTGTCGTAGCGCAAGCAACCACGTGGCTTGATGGGCTGGCGAGGGGGGAAAGATGAAGATACTGATCGTAGAAGATGAAAGGATTCAATCAACCAGCCTCAAACTGAAGCTCGGTTCGCTCAATTACAGCGACATTCAAATAGCAGAAAACGGTGAAGATGCACTAACGCTTTGTGAAGAGAACACCTTCGCACTCATTTTTTGTGACATTCACATGCCAGAGATGGATGGGATTAGCCTACTCACGATTTTGAGCGAAAGAGGCTACCAACCAGGGATTGTCATACTGAGTGCGGTGGAAGACGCCGTGTTGGAACTCACGAGGAATATGTGTAGTTTGGCTAGGTTTCCGTTTGTTGACGTGCTCAAGAAGCCGTTCAGTATGGAAGCGCTTTTTAACGTCATCAACAGCTATACCTTGTCAAAACAGCGTCTAGTGGTGCCAAAGACCGACTTTCAAGTGAGTTGCGAAGATCTGGAATTCGCCTTTGAAAACGACCAGATATTTAATTTCTATCAGCCACAATATGACTTTGCTACAGGGGCGATGGTGGGCGTAGAAGCGCTAGTTCGCCTGAAGCACCCCCAATATGGATTGCTGGCACCAGCGGCATTCTTACCGGTTATCGAACAATGCAACTGGATGGACAGACTGTTCTGGCGAGTACTTGAGAAAGCGATCAGCGCTATTGCCAGTATGAGCGATAACCTCAAATTGTCAGTCAACATAAGTCAAAATAACCTACAACAGCCGATGTGTGACCGAGTCATCGAACTCTGTCACCACTATGGTTTTGAACCGAACCGTTTGAGCCTAGAACTCACTGAAGATCAAGTTTACAACGGGACGACCATCTCACTGGCGAACTTGGCGCGCTTGAGAATGCATGGTGTTGGGCTTTCTATCGACGATTTTGGCACCGGGTACGCATCATTGAGCCAGCTCGGAAAACTGCCATTTAATGAACTTAAAATCGACAAAGGTTTTGTGTTCGATTTGGTGACCAACTACAAACACCAACAACTGACCAAAATGTGCCTTATGCTGGCTCAATCGTTGGGTCTGCACTGTGTGGTGGAAGGTGTTGAAGATGAAGAGACATGGCAATATTTACGAAATTTGGGTGTGGATACTTGCCAAGGTTACTACTCTTCTCCGCCATTACCCATTGCTGAACTGAGTGAACAATATGCTAAAAATCAAAGTCGTATCCTGACGCAAGAGAGTATTGAAGGCGGTATTTGCGCGCTCATCATCGCTGACTGTCAGGTCAGTGCCATTGCACTGCAAAAGCAGTTGCAGCGAGAAGAAAGCGTGAGTCAAGTTCGATTGGCGTCGAGTCTCGATCAAGCGATCAAAAAGCTGCGCGATTATCCTATCAACTTGGTATTGATGGACATCAGATTTGCCTCAGACGTGAGTGAAAACGAACTGATTTTAGGTATTGATGAACAATATAAGGGGCGGATGATCCTATTGTCAGAACATTCTGATGCTGAGTCAGTGCAATTACCCCAACTGCAATCAGGTAGTACGATACTGTCAAAAGGAAGCACGTTGGTCGATACGGTGAGCCATATTGTTGCTGACACCAAATTGGATAAAACCGACTATTCAGCCCAGCAAAGCCAATTGGAACAACTGTCGGAACGTGAGTTGGCCGTTGCTCAGATGTTATTCAAAGGATTGAGCAATAAACAGATAGCAAACCAACTGGATATCAACCAAAAAACGGTAAGTACCTACAAAACCCGCGTACAAACAAAACTAGGAATAAGATCCGCCATGGAATTGGTACGATTCTTTACACTTGATTAATAAAGGTATCATGGCGAAACACAATTTTTCACAGCTTAAAGTTCTGATCATCGACGACGCCCCTGTGGTTATCACAAGCTTAAGAGGTATGCTTCTTAAGCTTGGATTTTCAGAAGCGAACATTCAATTCAGTAAAAGCCCAAAATCGGCCGTATTTAAAGCAAACCGAGAGAAATTCGACATCTTCATTTGTGATTATAACTTTGGCAAAGGGATGAACGGCAAACAGATTTTTGAAGAGCTCAAGCATTACAAAGCGCTAAAAAGCGATGCGGTTTTTATTCTCGTCACAGGCGAAAGTTCCGCCTTTATTGTGCATTCCATTCTTGAGCTCAAACCGGATGAGTACATATTAAAACCGTTCAACATCGGTATTTTGCAAACCCGCTTAGAAAACGCGGTACTGCGTAAACAAATCCTCAAAAATCTTTACGCTGCAGAAAGAGCGGGAGATTCGCAAGCAGGATTGGTTTTGTGTGAAGAGTTGGAACCCTTTCATCCAGAATACTATTTCCTGATACAAAAGTTTCGAGGTAGCTTCCTGACACGATTGAAACTGTTTGAAGAAGCGAAGAAAGTGTATGAACAAACGCTAGAGAAAAAGGAACTCGATTGGGCGAAAGTGGGCCTAGCTAATGCACTGCGCCATACCGGTAAAATGACCGAGGCCACCAAGTTGGTACATGAACTCGTCTCCTCAATGCCGAGCAACACCACCGTGCGTGTTGAGGCCGCGAACCTCAGCTTGATGAACAGTGATGTGCCTGATGCGATATCTCATCTCAAAGTGGCCAGTTCTATCGTGCCGGGCAACTCTGAACGTGAGCTGGTGATTGCCAACTTGTGCCTTAGTGAAGGGGATACACGCTCAGCGTTACAACGCTTCCGCCTCTATAGCGAGGTCAATAAAGAAACATTTCGCAATAATCATTTTATGCGGATGAATCATATCCGATCACTGCTTTACGCACTCAATGACGCAGAGCCTCTCGAGAGAATACGTTGGTTGAAAGAGGCAAAATCACTGTTTAAGCAAGCATATGATTGCAGTTTGGATGAAGAGCTAGATAGCCAGTTTCAGCTGATTGCTGCGCATATCGCGATTGAAGAAAAGCAGTACCGTGTTGCCGTTGAGATCCTGAATCAGCTCTACCGAACTAAACCTTTTGAGCACTTTTACGATCGCTACCATTTCACTTGGCTACTCAATGCAATGGGCTTTGATAGCGAGTTTTCTCACTGCATTATTTGGTGTAAAGAGAGTTTACTCGGTGGCGAGATGGAAACCATTTTGGCCAGCAAAACAGCGATGGCAAGAGCACTTGAGCGTCAAGGTCAGGAGAAAGTTGAATGGCTGGAAGATCAATACAAGGCGCTGATTGAACACAAGCAAGATATTGAAAAACTCTACGAAATTTATGCACAGATCTTAGCTCGTAGCCCAACATTAAGGACGGTTTGTACCAAGATCATAACCATCTTATCGCGTTACTGGCCCAAATGCTTTGAGACCGCTGCGATAGAAGAAATCCACGTCATAATGAAGCAGTGTGATGTCACCATTCGTCAGTTGATGTCGGAAGAAGAGCGAGAGAAAATTCAATATGAAACGCTGTGGGAAAAAGCAAAGCAGCAGTATGAAAGACAATACATGGTCACCGAACAAGCGTAGTTTGTTCACCGCAGAGTAATGTAATGGTGATATTAATTTCATATATCTGTGATATGGGTCAGTAGCTAACCATAGTTACGATTCGTCACTTGTGGTATTTTTTGACGGGTGTCGGGTCGCGAGTTGTAGGAGTGCATATGTCACACAAAATAGAGAATCATTATTGCGAACATTGTCAAACAGAAACACCCCATGTCGTCGTACTCGTCAGAAAAACGAGCGCCTTTAAAAGCGATCCCCAGCGTAGCCGAAAAGAGTTTATTGCTGGGTTTCTAAAAAGTGCAGTATTTGGTGCCTTTCTCGCTTCCATGGATGAGTTTGCGCGCCACTTAGTATGTGAGCGTTGTGGTCACAAGGTCATTGAAGACTAAACTATCCTGCGTTGGACTCTTTTTTCGTCGATTTGTCAGGGCAGCCTATGGCTAATAGGCTGCAGCTTAGTTTTAAAGTGCGGTTTAGAAGCCTTCGTGATTCAATAAAAAATCCTCAAATTCCGCTGGTGGCATCGCTTTTCCATAGAGAAAGCCTTGAGCGTAGTTACACTCTTCTGTTCGGATAAAGTCTTCTTGAAAGTGGTTTTCCACGCCTTCCGCTATCACCATCATGTTCAACTTATGCGCCATCGCGATAATGGCACGTGTCAACTCGCGATTGTGTTGTTTGTGTTCTAGTTGGTTGATAAAACTGCGGTCAATTTTTAGCGTATCAAACGCGTACTTCTGCAAGTAGCTCAATGATGAGTAGCCTGTACCAAAATCATCCAGTGAAATGTTGACACCATAGTGACGTAACTGAGCCAGTACCTCTTGGGCGTACTCTTCATCTTGCAGCAAAATACCTTCGGTGAGTTCGAGTTCAACACATTGAGGCGGGAGTTGATAAAGCTCAATAATATCTTGAAGATGCTGAACAAAATGGGGTTCACGAAACTGAATCGGCGAGATATTGATCGCCATTTTGAAGGAGTGAGATGAGAGTTTACGCCACTCAGCGGCGTGTTTGAGGGCTTGATGAAGAACAAAATAACCGATCTCGATAATTTGGCCATTACTTTCTGCTAATGGAATAAAGCGATCGGGTGAAATCGCTCCCAGTTGAGCGGCTTTCCAACGCAGCAGCGCTTCCGCACCGATAACTTTTCCACCTTGTTTCAAACAGATGATCGGCTGAAAATGGACTTGCATCTCTTGGTTCTTTAGTGCATCAGATAGGTGGGATTCTAGTAGTAAGCGCTCTTCCGCTTCTTTCTGAGCGGCGACGTTAAAATAGGAGGCTTGCAAACCTTGGTTCTTGGCCACACTCATAGCGGAGCAAGCTCTCTGCATCAAGCTAAACGAATCGGTGGCATCCATAGGTGCTAAGGCAATACCGAGATTACACTGCAGGTTCACACTCATCTCGTTAACCATGAAAGGTTGGGTGCAGGCTTTTATCACCCGTTCGATCACCTCCTCTTGTGTTTCCTGATTGCGCTTATGGCGAGCTGATAGAACAAAATCTGACCCGACAATGCGTGCCAGTTTCCACTCTTTCGGTAATTTGTGGCACAGGCGCTCACTGAGTGAAGAGAGAATTTGATCGCCAAACATGTAACCATAACTGGCATTCACGAACTTAAAGTTTTTCAAACTAAAGTAGACCAGCGTAATTTGTTCGTCGTGTGAGAGTTTTTTAATCTGCTTTGCCAAATCATCAGCCAAGGTAATTCGGTTAGGTAACTTGGTTAAAGGATCATAGTGGAGATGAAAATCTAGGTGGGTCTCCGCGGCAGTACGTTGTTCAACTTCAGTCAGTAAGCGGCTGCTTAAATCGGCGAGCGTTTTGGTTCGTTCCGCCACCTTGGCTTCTAGCTCTTGGTTAAGCTGTGCCAATTCTTCCTTCCGATACAGCATGTCTAGTTGGCCTTCAATGGCAGTTTGAAAACGACCAAGCAGCGATAGCGAATCTTCATCAAAGTACCGTTCGTGATTATCGAGCATACAAATGGTGCCAAAGGGGGTGTTATCGGGCCAGAAGACCGGAAGTCCACAATAGCAAATCATGCCGAGTTTAATATCAGGGTTGCTGTCCCAATTGGGGTCGGCCAAAGCGTTGGGCACATTAAGCATGCGTCGCTCGCTAATCACGGTTTCACAATAGAGCCCGTGACCAAGGGAGTCTTTGGCGTGCTGCGCGTAGGGGTTGTTTTCACTTCGGCTGCTGGAGAAGACTTCTATGTCAGTCTCGTGAATTCTCATGACCAACGCCGCCGGACATTGTGTCATTTTTGCAACTAAATCAACAATTTCTTGCCAGCTATTTATCACTGACTCAGGTACCGTGAGTTGTGAGGTATCAATTATTGCCATGATCTTTGTCGTTCCATCGATTCAGAAAACACAGTGTTATGCATTGAGCATACCGTTGAGTATAGGCTAGGTTAACGGGGGCGGTAACTAGGGCGCAGAAAAATGACTACCGTTTGAGACGCAAATCAGCCTCCTTGAGTGGAGGCTGATTAGAGGGGCATGATTCGTCTACAAAAAGATGTCGTCTTAACGCACGTGATTTGGATGAGTGAAAAACACGGGTACTTATTGGTTTAGTTCCCCACTAGGCGTAATGCGCGGTGAGCGTTATCCAGTTTTTCTGACGACTCATCAGATCCGCTTTGATCTGCTTATAACGAATCTTTAGCAACGCTATTTCATAGGTTTTAAAGGCTTTCTGCTTTTTACTATCAAGTAATTGTTTTTTGGTATCGTAGTAGTCTTTCATAGTGACCACTAAGCTATCAAACTCGGTTTGCAAGTGTTGTTTCAATGTTTCTTGGTCAGCTCGATGGCCAATATTGCTTAGCGCATTTTTAAGACGTGTAGCGGCTCTTGCTTTATCAATTTTAATTTGGGGAGTTAAACGCAGATTGCCCGTTAAGCCAATCCACGAACAGGCTTTTATCAGCCATTTTGTTGGGTCGTATTGCCACCAGTAAATACCATTACGGTAGTCATTTTCAAAAATGTGGTGAAAGTTGTGGTAGCCCTCACCAAAGGTTAGCACCGCCAAAAAGCCATTGTCTCTAGCGCTGTTTTTATCGGTGAAAGTTTGTTTTCCCCAAATATGAGCTAGAGAGTTGATGAAGAATGTTGAGTGGTGACTTAGTGTTAACCGCAACGCACCAACCACTAGTAGCATGCCGATGATGTCTTGATAATACCAGCCAAGCACAAGAGGGATGCCTAAGTTCGTCGCGATAGCGAGAGGGATATAGTATTTGTGCTGCCACATCACCACCTTGTCTTTCTGTAGATCACGGCAGTTATTGTAGTCATTGTACGTGTCATGATTATAGTCGCGAAGCATCCAGCCAATGTGGGAAAACCAAAATCCACGGCTCGCTGAATAAGGGTCTTTGTCGTGATGATCGACAAACTTATGGTGCATGCGGTGATCGGATGACCAATGCAGAGCACTATTTTGTAGCGAAAACGCGCCACCGATGGCGTAGATTACTCGCAGAATCCCTTTCGCTTGGTAGGTCTTGTGACTCCAAAGACGATGGTATCCGGCGGTGATGGAAAGGTTGGTAAAACTAAATGTGATCAAAAGCCAAATAAGGTGCTCGGTTCCATAACCATGTTGCCATCCATACCATGGGGTCACCAAAAGAGCGAGAAACAGAGACAGGCCAAAAATGGTTATGTTTAACCAGATCAGAGGGGGGGTAGATTGTTGCAAAGTACACCTCGTTTAAGCTAACAACTGTACGCTAGAATATCCAGCGTACAGTTGTAAGTCAAACTTATAAACAAATATGTGAATGGAATGTTTCCCTTTTTAGGTGCAATAAGTGTAGTATTAACTTCCACAATATATGCAGATTGGTAGCGATAAGGACTTTTAAATGGATTTTAAAGTGGCGAATTATTGCGATTTTGAGCGGGTGTCTCTGCTCCAAGCAAATAGTCTTAAGTCACATTATGGTGGCATCTTGAGTGATCAATACCTGGCAAATGAGGTGTCCGCCGAGAAGTTGTTACTATGGCAGACTCGCTTAACAAACCCGCCTTTTGGACAGCATATCGTCCTCGCTGAAGAAGGAGGGTTATTGCTTGGCTTTATTTGCGCATTTGGCAATCACGATTTTGAGTTGGGTACGTATATTGACTCTTTGTATGTAGATGATGCTTTCCAGCATCGTGGGATCGGAAGCCAGTTACTTAAACAAATAGCAGAATGGCATCAGCATTATTTCAGTGACAAAGGTCTTTACTTGCAAGTGAGCGAATCCAACACCGAAGCAATTGATTTTTATCTACATATGGGCGGAAAAGTCGCTGATATCAGGAAAAGAGAAGATCTCTCGGGAGAAATTGTCGTGGAGAAAGTCATTACATGGCCAAACGCGGACGCGTTAACGACCGGGCTTGCCGTTGCTTTTGTGCATAGCTGAGAGGACATTGCACCAATAAAAAAGGGATGCTCTTTCAGCATCCCTTCTCATAATTAACGTTTGTTGCGCAGGTAGCGTTTGCGGCGCTCCTCTTTATTTTTCGCTTTCTCTTCAGCACGACGCTCTGCTTCAAGCTCTACTTCAACTAGCTCTGTCGTTATCATTTCTGGGCGCTCGAGTGTTATTTGGCCTAAAGTTCCACTACGAAGTTCATGGAGCAAAATTTCACTGGCTTTATGAATATCGACTCGTCCTCCGGCTCTTAATGCCCCACGACGTTGGCCGATTTCTTCCATAAGCTCAACATCCGTTTCCGGTAGTTGTTCGATTTGATAACGTTCTTTCAGCTTGTCTGGATAGTGCTTTGCTAAGTACTCCACCGTGTAAAAGGCCACTTCATCATATTCCATAGCCGTGTCTTTCACTGCTCCCGTTGCCGCCAAACGAAAACCACTGTGTGGGTTTTCTACTTTAGGCCACAAGATCCCAGGAGTATCGGACAACACAATGCCATTTTGCAGATTGATGCGTTGCTGACGACGAGTCACTGCCGGCTGGTTGCCGGTTTGCGCGATTGCTCGACCTGCAAGTGTGTTGATAATAGTGGACTTACCTACGTTAGGAATACCCATAATCATGGTGCGAATATTTTTACCTACCTCTTCACGATGGGGTGCTAACTTACGGCAGAGCTCGAGAATTTTGTGAACTTCTTGGGTTTGAGAGGTGGTGATCGCCATTGCTTTCACGTTTTGTTCTTGCTCAAGGTGCTCGATC
This sequence comes from Vibrio floridensis, assembly GCF_021852965.1. Taxonomy (NCBI): domain Bacteria; kingdom Pseudomonadati; phylum Pseudomonadota; class Gammaproteobacteria; order Vibrionales; family Vibrionaceae; genus Vibrio; species Vibrio floridensis. The sequence continues at coordinate 688,273 of NZ_JAKGCY010000001.1, forward strand.
CAAAGTTGAGTGAGTTCAGGATCGGCTAAGTCGCGCTTGTTAAGCACCTTAACAACGGGCTTGTCACCACGAATTTTTGAAATCAAAGGGTTTTCGCTACTAAAAGGAATACGTGCATCCAGCACTTCAATGATAACGTCGACTTGTGGAATGGCCTCTTCTATTTCTTTGCGGGCTTTATGCATGTGCCCTGGAAACCATTGAATTGAGTTGTTAACCATTTGAATATTTACCTTTTTTAAATGAAATGTGGCCTTTAATGACAATTAAATTCATTCATCTGAGCACTTAGGCTCGATGGGCCAATAGCCGCTAAGTTTATCATTATATGGAGATAGGATGAAGGGTGAGAAAGAACGCCACTGACGAGTGGCGCTCTTGATGTACAGATAGCTTATGCGTTTTGTGGACGTGGCTTACGACGTTGAGCCGAAGGCTTGCCATTGGCAGGCTTGCTGTTACCAGTTTTCGCGCTGTTTGGTTTGGCGTGACTTGGCTTGCCGTTTGTTTTGCCATTCGCGTTGTTCGCAGGTTTCGAGCCCTTTGTATTTGGTCTCTTACCTTTGTTGGTTGAATCGTTGTTACCTTCTTTTGGTGCAGAAAACTGACGTTTGGCTTTGCCATTGCCACGGTTTTGCCCTTGAGGTTTGTCCGCAGTTTTTGCCTTTTGGCTGCCTTTGCTGCTCGCCTCACTGCCTGCTGCTTCCGCATTAGGTGCTTTCGGTTTCTTTGGCTTCTTCGGTTTTTTCGGCTTAATTGGGCGCGTATCCAGTTTAGATTCTGGTACTGCGTTGGTTGGCGTGTAACCTTCCAGCGCTTTGCGAGGTAGCAGTTCTTGAATTAAACGCTCAATGGCAAACAGTTCAGGCGCTTCGAGCGCACATACTAGAGAAATTGCCTTACCCGTTTCACCCGCGCGGCCAGTACGGCCAATGCGATGTACATAATCTTCCGCCACTTTTGGAAGCTCAAAGTTTACGACTTGAGGAAGCTGAGGAATATCGATACCGCGTGCGGCGATGTCGGTTGCCACCAACACGCGAACTTCGCCTGATTTAAAATCCGCCAACGCTTTGGTACGCGCACCTTGGCTCTTGTTGCCGTGGATAGCGGCAGCAGTCAGGCCTTGATCGGTAAGGAAAGCCGCTAGACGGTTTGCGCCATGCTTGGTACGAGTAAACACCAGTACTTGTTGCCAGTCACCGTCATTAATCAGCTTGGCAAGCATCGCTGGCTTTTTCTTTACGTCTGCTGGGTAGATGCATTGCTCTACGGTGCGAGCCGTTGAGTTGGCTGGGTTAACTGAAATCTCGATAGGGTTGTTCACCAAGCCTTTTGCCAGTTCACGAATTTCGTCAGAAAACGTGGCTGAGAACAGCAGGTTTTGGCGTTTTGCTGGCAACAATGCCAGAATCTTGCGGATATCACGAATGAAACCCATATCCAACATGCGGTCGGCTTCGTCCAGTACCAGCACTTCGAGCTGATCAAACTTCACTGCATTTTGGCTGTACAAGTCCATCAAGCGGCCTGGTGTTGCCACTAATACATCAGCACCTTTACGCAGGCGCAGCATTTGTGGGTTGATTTTCACACCACCAAACACCACCGCACTGTTTAAGTCCAAGTGGCGGCCATACATAAAGACGTTTTCTTGTACTTGCGCGGCTAATTCGCGGGTCGGCGTTAAGATAAGGGCACGAATGTGGTTTGCACGCACACGTGGCCCTTTTGCCAGACGTTCAAGAATAGGCAGCGTGAAGCCCGCAGTTTTACCTGTTCCTGTCTGTGCCGCCGCCATGACATCTTTGCCTTCTAAAATAGCAGGAATGGCCTGCAATTGGATGGGAGAAGGGGTGTCATAGCCTTTTTCCTGAATAGCTTTAAGGATTGGTGCAGACAGACCTAAGGAGGTAAAACCCATGTATGATTCTCTATATTAGTAAAGTCAGGGCCGACGATTTCGCTATCGGCCAAAAGTGCGACATTCTGAGGCTTTTAAGGGGGGACTTCAACCGATAATTCTCCTTTCTCGAAATCCGTCATTTGGGAATCTTTGTGTGATCGATCTCTCTTTTCTGTTTTCGTCTTTAAATTCGTGCTTTACCTCAATTTAACTTGAGGTTTTAGGCTGTTCTTTGTCAGTTAAGTGCAAGGAGCAAAATGATGAAAAGCTATGTAGAACACGCCAACATGTCAGTGGTTGATGCGCAGAAAACCATTCATTTCTTAACCAGTGCGATTCCCGAATGGCGAGTGCGTGGCGGGGGAAAGTTGGACAACTGGTTTGGCCGCGCGATCGAGTGGTTCCATGTTGGCGATGAACACAGTTATATCGCCATCAGCACTGGTGGAGAGGGGGATGCTGCGAATTGGACAACGGCTTTCACGGGGGTAAAGCATATTGGTATCGTGGTACCCAATGTGGATGCGGTGGTCGAACGACTCGCGTTAGCGGGCTACGCTTTAGATCATTGGGGTGGCGATCATCCACATCGCAAGAGCGTTTACTATCTCGAAGATCATGGTTTCCAGTTCGAATTTGTTGAGTACTTTAGTCAAGAAAATGATCTGAAAAACGATTACACGCTATAACTAAAAATAGCAGAAAGGAGAGAAACGTCATGGAGAAGGCGAGGCCAATTCAGTTGCAAGCGATTGATCACATTGTGTTGAGGGTGGTGGATCTACCCAAGATGCTGGCATTTTATTGCGATATTTTAGGTTGTGTTGTTGAGCGTGAAGTGGCCGAGTTTGGTTTAACTCAGTTGCGAGCAGGCAGTGCACTGATTGATCTGGTTACGGTGGACAGCAAGCTCGGGCGACAAGGCGGCAAAGCTCCCGAGCAAGAAGGGCGAAATCTGGATCACTTCTGTTTGCAAATTACCCCTAAAGATGAGCAAGAGATTCTCGATTTTCTCATTCAACACGGGGTGATGGTGGAAGCTTTCGCCAATCGTTATGGCGCGCAGGGGTTTGGCCGTTCCATTTACCTCTCCGATCCTGAGGGCAATACGGTTGAGCTAAAACCTGAGAATTTTGATTGATGCTTACAACAAAAAACTGTCTCCACATGGGAGACAGTTTCAAAAAAATAATGTTTAAAAAGTCTTACGAAATAAAGACATACAATATAAATTGTTATGCTTGTTCAGGCGTTAGAGTTTTTTTTTCCTGTTGCATTTTCGCTAGGAAGTAGATGTTCACGCAGGCGATGAAGCCGTTTGTTACCACAACTGGCCATGCGTCAATCATCAGACCGTATGCTGTGAATAGTGCACAACCGATGAAGTTTAAAACGCGTAGACGAACGATATCTTTCATCATTAGCGAAATCGCTACCATGATTGAAGCAGCGTAGCCTAGAATTTCAACCATATTCATTTCCATAATTTGACCCTCTTAAATCTTGCCGAATATGTCGGTACCAATTCTTCTCTTCTTGAGATAAGTGAGGAAGCTCCATGCCTCGAATGGTCTAATTTTGTTTTCGTTAAGTGCACTATATCAATGGAAAATCCGTGATGAAAGCCTCAATTCAAGGTTAAGAGAAGGTTAGCGATTACGCAAACGTTTAGAAAGAAAAACGCAACGTACAGAACTATCAATACGCTCAATAAGAATGGCAGAATTTTGGTGCTACATTATTTCTCCTGCCTATTGAAACGATAGTTGGACAGAGAGATATCGCTCATCTATTATTGCTAACGAGAATTATTATCATCAAGTGTCTTTATATGTCTATTTTGATTGCTGTGTTGTTTTCGCTGTTATTGATCGTAAAAATGAAAGTAGAAAAGGCTTATGCTTTATTGCACATCGTATTGCATGCGGTTTTTCTTATTTTAGCCGGGCATACCTATGCAGTGAGTTATTTGATTGTGATGTTTTTTTCTGCCCCGATTCAGATTGCCATGTGTCATCGTGGGGAGTGCAAAGAAAAAGGGCATAAGTGGTTTTCTTTATTGCCAGCGTTTGTGGTGATCATCGTGGCTTTTCTTTGAACGCTAAAAGGTTGATCGTCTGGGTGTTTGTGCTTCACGGCTTAATTGAGAGTAATTAAGCCGTGAGAAACAGCTGTTTTGAGAGACTGTCGCTTTAGCGAGCCAGTTTGTGGTGCGCGCGAGAAAAATGTCCAGCGGCAAAAGCACCAACAATCGAAAGCTCTCCGGCTAAGCAAAGTGCAGCACAAACTTCAGCTAATGCACGCGCGTTGCCTTGTCCGTACAGGCCTAGAATGTCTAGACAGGCCTTTTGGCTTGGTAGGCCAGTGCCGCCGCCAACGGTTCCGACCATCAGATTTGGTAATGTCACGCTCGCATATAAGTGCCCATCGGCGGTAAGTTCCATCCGGGTAATGCCAATCGCTGATTCAGCCACGCAAGCGGCATCTTGTCCACAAGCCAAATAGAGTGCCGTTAACGCATTGGCGTAATGGGCATTGACACCAATTCCGCCACTCAATGCTGCACCCGTCGTCGTCATCTGACCGAATTTGACCATTTTTTCAGGCGTAGTGTGCAAGTACTTTTCAACCATCTCGCGGGAAAGGGTCACTTCGGCGATCACTTTTTTCCCACGGACGCTTGTCAGTGTTTTGCTGTTTGCTTTCTTATCCCCGGAGAGATTGCCATCTAGAAAGGCTTCTTTGATGTCGATGGGGCAGGTTTCCAATATTGACTGAAATACGGCGTTGGTCGCGATTGTCACCATATTTTGCCCAGAGGCGTCACCTGTTTGGTATTCAAACATCAAGTAGACATGATTGCCTTCCATGTTGATGTTGATATCACTGAGCGTACCATGCGAAGTGGTGGATTCGGCGATTTGCTTAAAACGCTCGTAGTGGGTGGTTACCCAAGCGACAAACTGACCCGCGGAGACTAAGTTAGTGAATGCGAATACGGGGGTGCGTGTCACTCCTTCATTCACCAGCATGGCCGTTGCTCCGCCGGCGGCGGTAATGAGGTTGGATCCTCGTGAATAGGAGGCCACCAAAGCAGCCTCTGTCGTAGCAAGGGGGATCAAATAATCATCGCTGGCAAACAGGCCATTGACGCGCAATGGTCCAGCTAGCCCAACGGGGACTTTTACCGTACCAACAAAGTGCTCAATATTCTTCTGATAGAGCGCCATGTGCTCAAGAGTATGTTGATCTAATAATTGGTCTTGAGTGGCATGACAGTTCACCACATCCCAACGCTTCTTTAGAGTTTTATCGCTAATAAAAGGGCTCTTGGGTAAAGTACGTTTTGGTGGGGCGTAATTAGGGTTGAGTTTTTGCTCTATCTGTTGCGCGCTATCTAGACAGCGAAGTGCGGTATGAATATTTTTATTTTGAGTAGTTTTAACGGGCATAAGTCTGTCAGCAAGAAAAAGGAAGCGTCGATTCTACTGAATCAGGAAGAGTAAACAAGGTGGTAAGCGTAACAAATGGTCACACTTGGATATCCAATAGACTACCAATCACATCGTTGTTTCGTTCAATAACGCTCGCACCAATACGGTTATAGCTACTGGCTTGGCTCAGTTTCATCAAAGCTTCGTTGTGATCTTTGGGGGGGGGAGTGGGTTTTTCTTCAGGTTTGCGATCAAATTCGACACGATTAAAAGCAAGCTCATCAGAGGTAGGATTTCCGTTTGCTTGGTTCACGTCCAACGCAGCTTCTTCAGCCATCTTACTGGATTGCTGAATGAGTTGATAGCCGGATTGGATGGAGGAAACTGGCATCGATAACCTGCTCATTTGTTAACCTAACGTAAGCATAGTCTTATTTGACAAAGCTGACAACTATGCTACCTGAGAGAAGAGTTAGACGAACAATTTTGCCAGCGCATCTCGCTCTTCAAGGCTTAAAATGTCGTTATCCTTTCTTACTAAAGCAAGTTGAATGTCACCCTGCAAATGTTGAAGTTGTAGCGGAGAGAGTCTTTTTAGCTCTTCGCGAAGTCTCTCAAAGTCAGATTGTTTCATGTTGATCACCGTTTTATAACGCTTCTTCTTGTCACCATCCATAACGAAGCTGTCCATCACATCGACTGAATGATCGCCAATATACGTGTTGAACGCTGTTTTATTGTCCGAAAAATGTCAGGCAGAGGTAAAACAGCAAGGGAAAATAAAACGGGAATGAGGAGGATAGGCAGGTCCAATGACCTGCCTGAGATTTAATCGCTTGGTTGATAGGTCCCAAATAGCCCCACAGTTACAAAACGACGGTTATTGGATGCGAACCGCCAGTTTACTGGCCAGAGAGTGGAGTTCGGGCATCATGCGATAAATGAGATGGAGCTGCTGCAGCACCATTCGCGCGCTTCCTTCATCATCTTCACGCCATTCGCTCAGGCGCTTTTCTAGATCGGCCGCGTTGCTCGTGTCTAGATCACAGTTGTTACAACGGTTGTACAACTGTGACTGTAACGTCTCCAGATGTTGGTGAATCGTTCTGTGTGCATCCAACACCAACTGATGAGTCGATTCGTCGTCTAGGCGAGTGCGATGTGCCCCCAATGCTGAAATATAGCTCAACATGGCGTGATTAAGAGTGAGAAAACGGAAGCTCTCATCGACCGCTGTCTGATACTTCCCTGGCTCGATCAGCATGTTACTGATCGCAGACGAAAGGTTGGCATCGTGGTTATGTGCATTTCTTCGGGCAATACGATAAGCCAGACTATCCTTTTTACCAATTCGATACTGGCCGATGATTTGCAGCAAATATTGCTTGTTGGCATCTATCGCGTCTGACATCACTTTATGCAATCGGCGAGATTGCCAGTCAGGAAGAATAAACACCACTGCGGCAACCGCTAATGCACAGCCAATCAAGGTATCGGCCAAGCGTGGTAGCACAACGGCGTAGCCTTCGCCGAGTTGGTTGAAACAGAACAGTACCAACAGGGTAATAAAACCGGTGGCAAAACCATAATTATTGATTCTAAATGCGAAAAAGAGCACACCAGAAATCACGATAAAAACTAACTGACTTTCTTGAGAAGGAAAGAAAGTCAGTAATGGCACACCAATCAATAAACCTGCAAAGGTTCCGGCAATACGAGCGATCAGTTTTTGTTTAGTCGCACTGTAATTGGGTTGGCAAACAAACAGCGTGGTCAGTAGTATCCAGTATCCACGCTCAATCCCTAAGCCTTGAAGAACGCCATAGCCTGCCGTTAGCGCGATAGCCATTCGGATAGCATGACGAAAGAGCATAGAATCTCTATTGAAGTTGGATTTAATACGCAGAAACATCGCTTTCAAGGTATGCGGGTTTGTATCGTCGAGAAGGTTTTCTTCTAGTTTTTCTGCGTCGGGATTATTGATGTTATTAAACTGCTTTTCGACCGTTGCTAAGTTATTGAAAAGATAATTTAGCTGTCTCAATAAATGTGCCCATTTGGGATTCTTCTGATCTTTGAGGAAAGCGAGCGCATTTTGTAACTCTGCCAAGGCGAGAATGGAATCGGCACTGTGGTTATACTCGTTACCTAATCGCAGCGACTCTGCAATTTCTCGACATGCACTTGCTTGTGATTCCAATAGGTATTTGAAGCGAAAAAGCACGTCAGATCGTTCAAATTCAACCGCAAGATCTTGGTAACGATAGTGGCTGGAACTGACTCGTTCGTGAATATCTTGGGCGATGAAATAGATATTGAGAAAGCGATCACTTGGGCCATCAATATGACCGCGTTTTGAACGAGTCAGCAGGGTCTGTTTACAGTTGTTCAGTGCGTTGACCGTTTGGGCATTAAGGCTTGCTGCCGTGATACGCATTGGCTGAGGTGTCATGTTGGTCACAGGGTGAAACAACTGTGCTTTTGCATCGAGATAGTTAGCCAACTGGCTAAACACATTGGCGAGGCTTTGTTGCACAGGCTGCATCGGCCAGATGATTTGCCAAACCATCGACATGAAATAGTACCAAGCTGCGCCCGATAGTAGTAGTGCTGGTTGAAACCATATATTGGTGCTTTGATGCGCCCCAAGCATGGTGTAAATGGCGATAAGCAAAGAGCCAAAGGCGATACTGGCATACTTGGGACCGAGTGCGCCAAGCATGATAAAACCAAAAGTAGAGACAAATAACCCAATCGCAAATAGCCACGGGGTATGAAACAGAAGTTCGATTGAAAACGCCGCGATAGCAAAACAGAGGAAGGTTAAAAACAGGGCTTTGATCCGCCCACTGAAGCTATCATCACTTTCTGCCAATGCCGCGGCAATAACGCCAAGGATAAGTGGTGTTATTAAGGTGCTCTGGCCAAAGTACCAAGCAGGCACCACGACTCCCAGTAAGGTGAGTAGAATCAGCACACTGTAACTAATGGTTTTATTCGCCCAAAAATGGCGCAGTTTAAAACGTAAGTTCACGGTTTTCCTGTGTAAATTGGCAGAAGTGAATGAAACGGCAGTGTAGCAGAATCCGCCAGCAACAATATGACTTGGACACATAAAAAGTCATGGATGCTTAGTATTTCTCCAGTGTGCGCCGTCTCGACAGGAATAATGGCTACATTTTCCGGCTACAAAATGGTATAAACCTCAAACCCTTGAATCCCTAGCAAGAGAAAGTGTTCGATGTTGCTAACGGCCAACAAAACTGCCCAGTTTTTTATCCAAAAAGAGTACCACCATGTTGAATTGCAGGGACACTCACTGCTGTTGGTTTCTGTCGGCAGTGAGGAACACATTCCATTTACGGTTTGGAACGGAGAGGTAAGCATTCAGCGGGGCCTTTTTTGGGGCTCACTGCAGTTTTTTGCCCATGCCAATGGTCATCGTCAGCAGAGTTGGTTGGTTCAAGGGCTGCCTTGGCCTGAATGTAAACAGTTTGCACGGCACGCCGTGGAACAATACCAACAGTGGCACGATCAGCAATGTCGCCAACTGAGCCAACACCTTCCATTGTGGGAAGAGGAATTGCATCGCTTAGAGTATTTACCTGCCTATTTGCCTCACTCTAAAGTGGATACATGGATTCGCGATGTCCATGCACAGCTTCAAACGATGAACATGACGTTAGACGAAGCGAAACAACGCTTACCCGAGCGTGTTGCAGCTTTGGCAAGTTGGCTGTTGCAAGGGGAAGAGGCTATACAAGCGCGCAATCTAACTTGGTTGGAGCAAGAGCGTCGTAATTGGGAAGTGTTGTTCAACCAAATTGAATCCTCTCCTCTCAATGTTTCTCAACAACATGCCGTACTCCTCAATGATGACCACAATTTGGTTTTAGCAGGGGCAGGTTCAGGTAAAACAAGCGTGCTCACCGCTCGCGTTGCCTATCTTCTACAAAGTCATCAAGCAACGGATGATCAGATGTTACTGCTGGCGTTTGGTCGTGAAGCTGCTCAAGAGTTAAAGCAGCGTTTGGTCGATAAAATCGGCCTTGCGGCGCAAAATGCCCATGTCTCAACGTTTCACCAGCTTGGTCTATCCATTATTAACCAAGTGGAAGCTCGGCCTGTTGAAATCTCACCAGTGGCGTTGGATGACAAGCTACGTCAGGCGTGGTGTGTCGATTGGTTGAAAAAACACTGGATGACCCCAACCAACTTCAAACGTTGGCAAAAACATTTAACCAAATGGCCAATTGCCTACCTCACTGGGGATGATGAGTTGGGCAGCCAATCAGAAAACCCCAAACTGATTGCTTGGCTAGACAGGCAGCTCACTCAATTTGCCTCATTGGGCTTTAGTAAGAAAGAGATCCAAGAGCGATTGGTGGAACTGCCTGACTACACGCGCTTAAACAGCGAGCTGTCTCTGTGTTGGCCTTGCTTCAGCGCATGGCAAAAAATGCTGAAAGAGACCGAGCAGATCGATTTTCCAACCATGATCAGTCGTGCAACGAAATACGTCAAAGAAGGGAAGTTTGTCTCTCCTTGGCGTTTCATTATGGTCGACGAATATCAGGACATTTCACCCGATCGGCTGGCTTTGGTTGAAGCACTCTGCGAGACAACCCATAAGCAGCCTGGCGCATCACTTTTTGCCGTCGGTGACGATTGGCAAGCCATTTATCAGTTTGCTGGGGCGGATGTTGACTTAACTACCGGCTTTCAACAGCGCTTTGAGCACTCAACGGTACATCACCTCGACACGACTTACCGTTTCAACAATATGATTGGCGAAGTGGCCAACCGTTTTATTCAACAAAACCCGAGACAGCTGCGCAAAACGTTAGACAGTTACAAACAGCAGAAGCAAAAGGCGGTGCATACGGCACCAAGCAACTCGGTGGAAAAAATCCTTGATCAGTTGGATAGAAAATCAGACAAGAACAAAACCGTGCTGCTGTTGGGACGCAATCACTATCACAGACCTGATTTGTATGAAGATTGGGTGAAACGCTTCAAAAATCTTACGCTGAACTTTATGACCTGTCATGCCAGTAAAGGCAAAGAAGCGGATTATGTGATCATACTGTGTGTGGATGAAGGGCAGTTCCCGACCAAGAAAAAACAGTTGCACGTAGATGGTGCATTGACGCAATCGTCAGATTCGTTTGCTTACGCTGACGAGCGACGGCTTTTCTACGTTGCACTCACTCGAGCGAAAGAAAAGGTGTGGATCACGCACAGCGGCTCTGGATCAGGTTTTGTGCAAGAGCTGCTCGAAAACGATTATCCAGTGGTGAAGCACAGTAGCTAAACCCTTCTTTCGAAACAGAGCAACGATAACACATAAATGCCAGCGAGAGCTGGCATTTTTCTATCTACTTTTGAATCTTCCGATCTATTTTTGACTTAAGTTTTTTGTTGTCAAACGATCAAGTACGGGCAGAAAGGTAAGCTTGGTAATCTGGAATTTCGATGGAAACTTCTTGGTTAAGCAGTGAAGATTCAAAAATGAACTTCGCGGTTGCGCGGTTGGTTGCAACTGGAATATTCCAAACACTGGCAATACGAAGAAGGGCTTTTACATCAGGGTCGTGCGGTACTGAGTTGAGTGGATCCCAGAAAAAAATCAACATGTCGATTTTACCTTCAGAGATCAAGGCACCTAACTGTTGGTCACCACCCATTGGGCCACTGATCATACTTTTGATGGCTAGACCTGTTTCACGGCTTAGCATGTGACCAGTTGTCCCTGTGGCATACAAGAAATGGCTCTGTAGTTTCTCTTTGTTTTCTTTTACCCAGCGCAACAATTCAGGTTTGTAGTTATCGTGGGCCACTAGCGCAATGTGCTTATGCGCAGGCATGGTACGAGTTGTTTTTTGCATTCATTCTTTCCGTTATGGTTACCTAACGAGGTTCGTCTTCATTAAGCATAATTTATCGCTGAGATTCAACTGCTTTAACATCAAAAATAGGCCTGTATTCGGATGGCGATAAAGACTCTTCGATAGTTGAGACATTCAGCGTGTCTGGAGTGAGCGGTTGAATGATTGGACTGCTGTGGGTTTCATATTGTTGCTGACGCAAATAGCTCACCGCTTGTTCAACGGATAAACGTCCTTGAAGCACCATTTTATCGGTTGGCGCAAACTCGATTTTGTTGCGCAGTAGACCGCGATAAATCCCATGGCTGAGATAGGTTGAGATCAAGCCTATTTCACCCGTTTTGTTCGCACTTCGCAGCTCGCTGATGGCGGCCTCCATGGCGACCGCACTACCGACTAAATAATCGACATCAGGCATGTCAATCGCCTGTTGTACCAGATTACGCTGCAACTCTTTGTCGTTGTCCGCCCAGAAACTTTCTATAATGCGAATGTCGCTCCCTTCAATCGCTTCTCGGAATCCTTTATCAACGGGTTTGGTGCCGCCGCTGCTTTTGGGGCCAAGCAAAAGAACCACCTTTTTTACCCCTGAGCCTGCGGGATGTTTTTGTGCAAGATATTGACCTGCTTGATGACCCATCCAGTACCAATCTACACCGACGCTGCCTTTAAGGTTTTGGCTCTGCTTCTTGTCCAGAATCAGTTGGTTTACCGTGGCAAAAATGGGGATGTTTCCCGTCCATTTCTGTAGGTTCTCGCTGAAAGCGAGTGGGTCAACCGTGCCCAAAATAATGGCATCGGCGCCCCATTTACTGCACAGCATCAATTGTTGCTGTTGTTTGGTGGTGTTTGGATAACCGCCAGCTTCGAGTACGCGCAAATTCACATTTTCTTTTTGCGCCTCAGAAACCATGCCGTAGTTCACGGAGAGCCAATAAGAGTCTTTTAAATGCGGATAGATGGCGCACAGTTTTTCTGCCGCTTGTACGGTGCCCATCGACAGTAGCGAGAGAGAAACTGGTATAGTTTTGCGCAAACAACGCGAAAAAATGTGCTTAGTCTTTAACATGCGGCAAGGTTCATTGGCATAGATGGAAGATACGTGCAGAATATAGCGTATTCTCCCCGGCGAACCAATGCTGATGTAGCAATGGCCGATAGGTTAGGTTTAGAAACGTATGTTATTAGCAACAGCAAGTATTGGGCGTAAACTTCTGCTTTCGTTCATCGCCATGGCCATGTTGGTGATGTTCTCAGCACTGATTGGTGTGTCAGGCTTTTCCTTTGTCGCAAAAACCGAGCGAAACGTCGTCGATACAGCCATCCCGGCCATGATTGAAGCGCGTCAAGTCTCTGAGCTCAGCTCACGTATCATTGCATCGGTTCAAACCCTCTCCAACGCGAAAAACGAAGACGAACGGAAAATGTCAGGTAAGGAGCTGTTTGCCCAGTTGGAATCGTTGCTCACTCATATTAAAGCCTTAGGGGGCGGAGAGTCATTTGATCCGTTATTGCTTGAGCGTTTGGAGTCTAACGTCCAAGGTGTGATTGATAACTTAGCCGATCTTGGTGTGTCGGTTGAAAAGAAGTTATGGCTGGCTAAAGAGATAGAAAGCAGGGTAGAAGAAATGCGCTTGCTGAGCGAAGAACTGGAGCAGCTTACTCGCACACAAGTTCTGAACACCAGCACGATTGCGGTTGCGAACGTCACTCATATTTATGATTTATTACAAGATGGTAAAACCAAACAAGCCTACCAAGCGTTAGATGCCTTGGTCGAGGTGGATTTAGACCTATCGGAGCGACTACACGAACTTCATCTGTTGGCTTTTAAAATGCTCAATCAGATTGAAGAGGCTCGCACATTGACCAACATTGACCGAATTCAAGATGTTAGAAATGAGTTTGATGCGAATCTGAAGATCATGGTTCGTCGAGTTCAAGCTGTTGAAGATCCGACTCGTTCAGCACAAATGTCACACTTACTCAGCGAACTGGGTAAACGACAAGTGGTATTCAATATTCTTCGCCAGCAGTATCAAAATGAGCTCGAGTCACAACAACTGATGCAGAAAAACTTGGCGCTGTTTTCTGAACTGAACGGCACGGTAAACAAGCTGGTAGATGACTCAAATCAAACCACAACCAATGCGGTCACGGCGTTAACCCAAACGCTCAATCTCGCTCAACTGATCCTAACGGTGATCTCACTGGCAGGTTTAATTGTCGCTATCGTCATTGTTTGGCGAGTGGTGTACGTCTCAGTGGTCAGGCGTTTGACCGAGTACTCTGCGGCATTATTACAAGTCGCCCAGGGTAATCTCGATGTTGAGTTGCACGTTCGCGGTAACGACGAGTTGGCTCATATGGGGCAAGCCATTATTACTGCTAGAAACACGGCTCAAGCGTTAAAAATTGTTGCGGAAGGGGAAGCCAAAGCGAAACGCGAGCTGCAAGAACACAAAGAGCACCTTGAAGAACTCGTGACGGAGCGGACGCGACAGTTGCAGTTGACGAATGAAAAGCTCAATCACGAAGTACTTAATCACGCTAAGGCACGCTCTCAAGCCGAACAAGCTAACAGAGCTAAATCAGCGTTTCTTGCTACGATGAGTCATGAAATCCGCACACCGATGAATGGGGTGCTGGGCACGGCTCAATTGCTGATGGATTCTGGGTTGAACCCTTTACAAAAGCGCTATGCCGACATCATTAACCGCAGTGGTAAGAATCTATTAGCGATTTTGAACGACGTGCTGGATTACTCCAAAATCGAAGCTGGCCATTTGGAGATCCGTGAGTCAGCGTTTGAGTTGCATCAGATGGTGGAAGATACGTTCCAACTGATGCAAAGCAGAGCCGCTGAGAAAAATTTGACCTTTAGCTACCATATTGAGGCGGATGTCTCTAAGTATTGGCGTGGCGACGTTACTCGAATTAGCCAAGTATTGAACAACCTTGTGGGAAATGCGATCAAGTTTACCCCTCAAGGTTCTGTGGATATCTACGTCTGTCTCGATGCCAATGATGAGCGTAGGGTTAGTTTTGAAGTCGCTGATACGGGCATCGGTGTTGCAGTTGAAGAGCAAGCTACGCTCTTTGACGCGTTCACTCAGGCCAGCGGCGGACAACAGTCTGCAGGTGGTACAGGACTGGGTTTAGCGATAAGCCGACGCATCATTCAGGCCATGGGTGGGGATATGGACATGGATTCGCAAGAGGGGGAGGGAAGTCGTTTTTGGTTCTCAGTGCCACTAACTCCGTGTGACGCCATCGAACCAATCGTCGATACGCAATGGTCACAATGCCGCAAAGCCAAAATCCTATTGGTTGAAGACAATGCCGTGAATCGAATTGTTGCTGAAGGTTTTTTAAAGAGCCTGGGACACAGCGTTGTCATGGCCGAAGATGGCGCGGATGCGGAATCGCTGTTTGAACCCAACGGTTTCGATCTTGCGCTTGTGGACATTAACTTGCCTGATTGTAATGGCACTGAGTTGATACATCGCCTAAAGAAACTCGAGGGGGATTTCGCGAGAAAAACGCCTATGGTTGCCGTTTCTGCTCATGTATTTAACGAAGAAGTCGAAAGTTATCTCGCGTCTGGCTTTGATGGTTTCCTTGCAAAACCGCTAGAGAGGGATGCTCTAGAAGTGCTTATCCAAAAAATGTTGGAAGGTAAGGAACGGGTCGTGAATGATGATGGTGTTGACGATGACGCTCTGGCCAAATGTAACGACGGCAAAACAGCGCTGCCATTAGATAGTGCATTAGAGGAGGCTGCTGAGATTATCGATCCCAAAGTGGTGCTTGCGGATATGCAAGTGCTTGGGCCACGCAAGATGCGTGAAATTGTGGAACTGTTTAACAGTAGTTCCCAAGAGATCTTGCAACAATTGCAAGAAGAATCGCAAGCAGGCAATGAGGCGAAAGTTAGAAGCTTAGCGCATAAGCTAAAAGGAAGTGCGGGCAGTTTAGGGCTAACCGCATTGATGATGCTCTGTCGCGACATTGAAATCGATCCGTCATCGAACAATCGCTATCTTCAGCTGAAAAGTCAGCTTGATGATTGTGTAAAACAAAGTGCTATGGTGCTGACTACGCTTGTTTCACGCGGTGTCCAATAAGTTTAGAAGAACACGGCTTATCCACGGCGTTGTTTTACACCCACAGTTTTTTAGTCTGGTCGGTAAGATAAGGCAAATAGCATGCCTTGCTTTAAGTTCTAACAAGCTTGGCGATGATGAGAGCAGTGGAAGGCTGGTGACAATCATTGTCACCAGCCCACGTTTCTAGCGTTGGGTGATTAACCCAGATAGCGAGATTTCAAGTGCTGCATAAAATGCGTTTGGTTAAGGACTTCACCAGTGGCTTGCTTTACTAACTCATCCGTTGTTAACAGGCTACCTTTGCTCCAAATGTTAGTAGACAACCACGTGAAAATCGGCGTGAGATCGCCCGATCCTATCGCTTGTTCTACATCCACTGTTTGCTTCATGGCTGCCATAAACTGCGCGGCGTACATTGCACCTAAGGTATAACTTGGGAAGTAGCCGAAAGAGCCATCGGTCCAATGGATATCCTGCATACAACCATTTTTATAGTTACCTTCAGTCGATAGTCCGAGATAGGACTTCATTTTCTCGTTCCAAAGCTCAGGCACGTCGGTGTGCTTAATTGCGCCATTCATCAAATCGCGTTCAATTTCATAGCGTAGAATCACGTGCGCTGGATAGGTCAGTTCATCGGCATCGACACGAATGAAGCCTTTCTCGATATGAGTATAAATTTTGGCCAAGTTCTCTGCTTGGAACTCATCACCTTGAAAATGGTTTGCTGCCAAACGCGATAAATGATCAACAAACGGCTGGCTGCGACCCAGTTGCATTTCAAAAAACAGGGATTGAGACTCATGAATACCCATTGAACGAGCTTGGCCCGCTGGGTTCCCAGAAAATGCCTTTGGCAATCCTTGCTCATAACGTGCATGGCCAGTTTCATGAACAATCCCCATGAGTGATTGAACAAACTCTTTTTCGTCATAACGAGTGGTAATTCGCACATCGGTTGGTACACCGCCACAGAAAGGGTGAACACTCTCATCGAGGCGGCCATGTTCAAAGTCAAACTGAAGCAGCTTCATGACTTCTAGGCCAAGTGCTTTCTGCTTTTCTGCTGGATAGTGACCGGTTGGTAGCTGAGTGTTGTTTGATTTTTGCTTTTCAATGGCTTCATCAATCAATGATGGTAGCCACGTTTTTACATCGGAAAACAGAACGTCAAGAGAAGCGGAACTTGTGCCTGGTTCGTAGATGTCGAGCATGGCATCATAAGGAGAACTCCCCGCCGCATCTGCACGAATTTGAGCTTCTTCTTGCGATAGTTTCACCACGTCAGCCCAGTTTTTCTCAAAACCTTGCCAATCGTTATTGCCCCTTTGCGTGCGCCATGCGTGTTCACATTTTGAACCCGCTAGTGATTGTGCTTGCACCAAAGACTCGGGTAAGAGTGTCGCCTGTTGCCAGCTGCGCTTCATTTCACGTAAAACAGCGCTTTGTTCATTCGATAGTGACTCTTGAGAAGCCTGTTCGAACAGGTCGCCCAATTGTGGCTGGGTCATCAGTGAATGAATATGTACTGACAGTTCTGCCATTGCATTTGAGCGGGCTTCTGCACCCCCGGATGGCATGACTGCGGCTTGATCCCAACTGACAATGGCACTTAGGTGTTCAAAGTGGGAGACTTTTTGGGAATGTTCGAGGAGTTTTTGAAATGCGCTCATGTGACGTCTCTTTATGATTGTTCTATCCATATCTCCTTCATGCACTAGGCACATAGTGCTTAACAATGAAGGTTCCAAATTGCGCTTTAGTGCTGCACATAAAGCGAAAGATGCATTGTCCCTAATTCATCGGATTTGTACAACTCGGAAACGTTTCCTTCGAGTACTACTTGCACAGAGCGAACTTTAAGAGTATTGATGTTCACACTTTCAACGTCATTACAACGATATATGGATATTTTAAACTTCGAAGCTTTCTTAATCGCGATTACAATTTTGACTCTGACGCCGGGATTAGACACTGCATTGGTGATTCGCAACACCAGCCGAGGTGGGCTTAATGATGGATGTGTCACCAGCCTAGGCATTTGTACAGGTTTGTTTGTGCACGCGTTGTTTTCTGCAATCGGCATTTCGGCCATTCTTGCTCAATCCGCAGAGCTTTTTCAACTGGTGAAAATGGTCGGTGCTGTTTACCTGATTTGGTTGGGGTTAAGCAGTTTGAAAGCTTTGTTTAAAAGCAATAACGGGATGTCTGTCAACGAGAGCCTAAGTAAACCATTTAATGCTAAGCGCTCGCTTCGTGAAGGTTTTCTATCGAATGTGCTGAACCCAAAAACAGCGGTGTTTTATTTGGCTTTTTTACCCCAGTTCGTAAACCCTGAAGGGTCGCCGATTGTTCAATCAATGACCATGGCAGGTATTCATTTTGTGATTGCAATGGTTTGGCAATGTGGCTTAGCGGGGGCGCTCAACTCGGCAAAAAATTTACTTAAAAATGCGAGATTTATGAAGTGGATGGAGGGAGCAACAGGTGCGGTGCTCGTTGTATTGGGCGTTAAACTCCTGGCCGAAAAGCCAATGTGAGTCAACAGCTTGATTACTGTTGAAGACACATAATGGCGACGGTGGTGCTCTTACATGAGTGTCTCTAGTCAGTGTTCCGCAAACACGATTTTAGCTTATAACAAAGGGAGCAGCTTGCTCCCTTTGTGATTAAGCAGAGAGATTATTGTGTTGGTTGTTGTAACTCTTGGTACTCAAAACTTGGGATGGTTACTTCGACCCGACGGTTTTTAGCACGGCCTTCTGCCGTCTTGTTAGGCGCGACGGGTTGAGATTCACCTGCGCCAACAACCGTTAGTTGTTCCAGTTTGACTCCCCGTGAGACCAAGTAATCAGCGACAGCTTGAGCACGTTGCTCAGAAATTCTTTGATTTACCTTTTCTGAGCCCGTTGAATCTGTGTGACCGACGATGTTCGCTTGTGCGTCAGGGAACTTAAGCAATGCTTCCGCCAACGGGTCTAAGGCCTGTTTGCCACTGGGAGATAACGTACTGCTACCCGTGGCGAAAAGCTCTTGGTTGAACTGCTGGTTAGAGAACTTACTCACCCATTCCGGTTTCGGTTCAGGTTTTGCCTCTTCGACTAAAAGGATCGGCTCTGCCACCACGGGTTCTGATTGCACTTCTTCCGTCGCCCTTGGTTCAACAGCGGTTTCTTTTGCCGCAGCGGCAGTGGCAGCAGCAGAACTTGCACCCCCAAATAGATAAGTAATACCAATAGCAAAGAAGTTGGCATCCATATCTTGCACAATCTCATCAGACATATCTTGATAGCGTTGGTATTCTGCTCGTGCTTTAAAGCTTTCTGTTAGCGCATATTCAATACCAAGAGAGCCAGTAGGGACAAGGTCTTTGTCTTCACCATAAAGCATATAGGCTGCGCCAAGTTTAACAAATGCATCTAACTTGTCATTGATGGGTAGATTGATTTTCGGAGCTAAGGTGAAAGCCGCCAGTTTTCCTTCGGAGAAATAGCCATTGGAGAAATTTGCTTCGTATTCTCCAAGCATATCGATGCCTAACTCGGCAGAAATGACCTTATTAAAGTCATAACCATAGTAAACGCCAAAACCAAGGGACTCATCGTCACACGGAGAGTCCAAATAGCATGCATCATCTAGGTTAGCGTAGCCAATTTTACCGCCAAAATAGAGATCTGACCAAGCCGCATGCGCAGCCCCCGTAAACAAACCACTGCTAGCGAGCACCGTGGAAAGGGTGATGGCTAATTTTTTCATATATTTCCCTTACTGTTTAAGGCTAAATAATTCCTTTATTGTCCTAATGCAGAACGCTTGGAATGCAGTGCTGAGCTCAGTTGACCTAACTATGCATTCAACAGGTTTATACTAGCACTGAAAGATTAACCAAGCTGTGATGTTAAAAGATTGATTTAATATTTGAGTGATTACGTGATCGTTTACACAAAGTGTTTGAGCAAAATGACGGGGAGTGTTTTATTTTTGCTAACTAAAATTGAGTGATTTGAGGTGATGTTGCACAGTGGAGCTACGTTGATGAGTAAACGTAGCTGCTTAGGTCTTAGAATTGGTATTCGGCTTCATTATAATAGGAGAGCCAGAAAGCCGTTAGCGACGGCATAGTTTTCACCGATAACGGACTGGGGCTAAATCGGCATAACGCGATTGCGTCCTAGTTGTTTGGCTTCGTAAAGTAACTTGTCTGCACGTTCGATCAACGATTCTGATGTTTCATCCGTTTTAAGTTCAGCAACGCCAAATGATGCCGTGATATTTTCTACTTGTCGTCCGGTACGTTTATCTTTTACTTGCAGTTTTTCTATCGTCCGGCGTAGAGATTCGGCAAACTGACGAGCGATACGAAGCGTTTTGTTTGGCACAATCAACGCAAACTCTTCACCGCCAAAACGATAGGCGGAAATACCTTCTCGACAACTCATTTGTAAGCGTTTGGCTATGGCTCGTATAACCGTATCACCAAACAGGTGACCATAGTTGTCGTTAAACGTTTTAAAATGGTCGATGTCGAGTAACACAATACTAAGATTTTGCTGCGAGTTCACAAGGGCCTTAAGATCACTATCGAATGCGCGTCGATTATAGATGCCTGACAAACCATCAAACAGGGCATCTCGTTGTACCTCTGCCAACTGCTCTTTGAGTCGTGAAATTTCGCTACTCGCATTGTTTAACTGACTAGTCAAAAAACGGGTAGAGTGACGAATTTCGCGCGACTCTGTCACCAACTCTCGAATAACCCCCATCACTTCTTCGATACTCAAGCCTTCGTCTTCGACTTTCTCTAACTTGCTGAAATTCTTATCAACGAGCGCTGAAAAAGAGGAAGTGTCCGCAATAGTATCCGTCATGGAGCTTGCAACCTCGAGCAACAACACTTCAATGTTGCTTCTCAACTCCTTCATACTGGTTTCCGCTTTGCTTGCTACGTAGTTGTTGTAGAGTTGCTCGTTCGTCGCGGGTGGGCAGATACCGTAGTTTTCTAAAACGGTATCCATTTCCTGGTTGAGTTGAGGAATGGTGTTGTCCACGTAGGTATACCAAAGGGCATAGTTTGCTGGTGTAGCCGCTACGTGATTCTTAATCATCAAAGGTACCGCTTTTTTTAAGTTGGCGGTGGATTTCTTAAAGTCGTCGCTTGTCATTCTAATTATGCTTTTAACGATAGCTAACAATCATATAGCTAAGAGTAGCGGAACAATGATTGTAGTGCTTTAATTTTTATCATTTTTGAGCAGGAATTATTAAAAAAATCTATGCTGCAAGCAATCAATTTAATAATAGGTCGTCGATCTATTGATTTTTGAGATTGAAGAGAAAGGTTCCGCAATGAAGTGAGAAAGAGGGTGTTGAAACAACTGCCTTACCTCTCGCGGAACACATTTGGGAAAGTGATGTGCAACAAGGTTGTTTGCAATGAGTGAACCTTAAACCAGAAAATTGGTAAAATCCAGTTTGAAATCACAGTTTGTAGGTATGAGACAAATTGAAAAGAAAATGCGGGACACAAAATGTGCCCCTCATTGGAGAATAAACAGAAAATCGACCTTGTTATTGGAACAGGGTTAAATACTCGCCGTAACCCATTTTCTCCATTTGAGCCACAGGAACGAATTTCATGGCCGCTGAATTCATACAATAACGCAATCCGGTTGGTGCGGGTCCATCGTCAAAGACATGGCCTAAGTGCGAATCCGCAAACTTGCTTCGCACTTCTGTGCGTGGGTAAAGCAGTTTGTAGTCGGTTTTGGTGACAATGTAAGCCGAGCTAATCGGTTTGGTAAAACTTGGCCAACCTGTGCCGGATTTATACTTGTCCGTTGAAGAAAAGAGTGGCTCACCAGAGACAATATCGACATAGATACCCGCCTCTTTGTTATCCCAATATTCGTTGTTAAAGGGTCTTTCAGTGCCTTCTTTCTGTGTGACGTAATATTGTAAATCTGTTAGTTGTGCTTTGATCTCTTTGTCTGATGGGCGCGAGTAGGTTTTGGCGTTTTTCGTCAGTGTTTTCTCATCAATCAACTGACGCAGTGTTTTGGGTTGCTCGACGCGATCATTGCCAAAGACTTTATCGAGATACTGATCACGACCAGAGGCGTGGCGGTAATACTTGTATTTCAAGCTACTTTTTTTGTAGTAGTCCTGATGGTATTGCTCCGCGGGATAAAACGCTGTGTACTCAATCAGTTCCGTTTTAATTGGTTTTGGGTAGATCTTCGCCTCATCGACTTCTTTAAGAAACCGCTCCGCAATCTGTTTTTGCTCGGCAGTATGATAAAAAATAGCAGGGCGATATTGTGGACCTCGATCGACAAATGAGCCTTTATCGTCGGTAGGGTCAATATGGCGTAGGAAGTAATCTAACACCGCTTCATAGCTGACAACGTTGGGATCGTAGCGGAATTGAATCACTTCAATGTGACCCGTTTTACCCGAGGAGACTTGTCGATAAGTCGGATTCGCCATCTCGCCACCCGAATAACCAGACACTACATCATACACCCCATTCAGTTTTTCAAGGTCTGATTCAGTACACCAGAAACAACCTCCAGCTAACGTTGCTACTGGCAAGGATGCCAAGTTTGGTGCGGTTTTGTCCATGGTATCGGCAACGCCGACTTTGGCGAGCAGAGTGAACATAAGTGGCAGCGCAATGGCTGCGGAAATGAGTAATTTGCTGAGTTTTTTCATTACTACCTCAATGGAATTTATTGAGAACATACGTAACAAGAAAGGCCAAAGGACAAAAAAATTTCCTAGAAATGCAATTTTCCGTTGCTATCCGGTTTTAGCTGGCTAGAGTAGAGCCACTAATGGTCAATGTTGAGAATAGAAGCCATGCAAGCAGAAGTTAAGTGGGTAGAAGATTTTAAATTTTTGGGTACCTCGCAGTCAGGACATTCCGTTGTTATGGACGGAAATGGTGGTGCAACGGCGCCAAGCCCTATGGAAATGGTGCTAATGGCTGCGGGTGGTTGTAGCTCTGTTGATGTGGTAGACGGTCTGAAGACGGCAGGTCAAAAAGTGAGTTCTGTGAACGCAAAACTGACCACTGAACGTCGTGAAACCGCTCCACGAATTTTTACCGCAGTGAACATCCATTTCGTCGTTTCGGGTGAACAGCTTGATGAAGCGATCGTGGCAAAAGTGGCGGCGGACTCTCTCGAAAAATATTGTTCTGTGTGCTTGATGCTCGGTGCAGGAGTGGAAATGAGCCACAGTTGGGAAATCGTTTAAATCCAAACGACCCAAATAACTCGTTAAAGCGGAAGAGAAAAGTGAAGGCTTTTCTCTTTTTTCTTTTTGACTTGTGGTTAGGATGGATGAGTATTTTTCGTCACTTAGGATGAGGTGTATCCGATGACTGAATTTGAAAAAATGAATTCCGGGCAAATCTTTGATGGCGCGGATGCGGAAATTGATGCGATTCGCAATCGTGCTGCGGTGTTATTGAAAGAGATCAACGCAGCAACGGAAACAGAACAACGCATCACACTGCAAAAACAGCTCTTTGCCAGCATGGGCAACAGTTATATCCAGCCACCATTTATGTGTGAATTTGGCAAAACCATCTCTATTGGTGAGGAAACGTTCATCAACATGAATGTTGTGATGCTGGATGGGGCGCACATTACGATCGGCAGCCACGTGTTAATTGGCCCGAGTTGCCAGTTTTATACCGCTTCTCATTCTCTTGATTACCGAAGCCGCCGCCAGTGGGAAACCTTCTGCAAACCGATTGTTGTAGAAGATGATGTTTGGATTGGTGGAAATTGCGTTATCAATCAGGGGGTCACCATTGGAGCTCGTTCCGTCATCGCTGCAAATTCGGTCGTCAATCATGATGTCCCGCCAGACTGTTTGTATGGGGGCACCCCAGCGAAACTGATTAGACGGTTAGACAAGTAGCGCGAACACGTTATCGACACCGTTGATGCGAAAAACGCTCAGGTTGGTTGTTCGCTATCAATCCTTTGGTTCGTATTGCGCTAGATAGTGCTTGAGCGATTTGCTTGCGGTTGTCTCAAACTCTTCATCGTGCATACGCAGCGCTTGGATTCGGTCGAGGCGAAACTGACGGTAATCTTGGCGAAGTTCGCACCAGGCGACCAGCGTCCAAACCTTGCCCCAAAAGAACTGGCCAAGAGGTTGGATTTTACGTTCAGTGGTTTGGCCGTTTTCATCTTGATAATCGAGGCTGACCTTAAAGTGATGTTCAATCGCGTGTCGCAGCAGTTGCCCGCGCTTTGCGGTTTCTGAATAGGTATGAAACTCTGGCACAATGAGAGGAAAATCTTCCACTTGCTGTTTGAGTTTATCCGGCAGGACCGAAAGAATCTTGATGGAGGCGGAGCGCGACGCGTCGGCCAATTCTGCATCTGACCAAGCTCGCACCATTCGCATACCAAGTTCCAGTGCCATCATCTCTTTTTCAGTAAACATCAGCGGTGGCAGGTGAGAACCACTTTGGAGTAAGTAGCCAACGCCCGCTTCTCCTTGAATGGGAACACCAGAGTGAATCAGTGATTGAATGTCACGATAAATCGTCCGCTCGCTCACTTCCATTGTTTCGGCAAGTTGCTTGGCGGTGACTGCGTAACGCTTTGAGCGTAATAGGGTGAGCAGTTCAAATAGTCGTTCCGATTTACTCATGGTGTTCCTAAATTAAACAAACTGGGTTAAGTGATGCTGGTCGATCACTGAGTGCTGCATGAACTCATTTTGATCAACTGATGCTGCATCACTAATGATGGCTGTTCGATCAACCCCATCAATGGTTGGCAATCAGGGCAAGCCATAAACTGTTCACCAGCATTCTTGGCATCGTCCATTGTTTGCCAGTAAACAATGTCTGTCCAACGATTCGTGGTGCTGTCGTGACTTAGCGAGCGATAAAGAAAACCGGGCAGAGTAGCGATAAACCGATGGCTTTGTTCTGTCGCTGTAACGATGTCCTGCTCTGTTGCCCCTTCCACTAACGTGTAGCTTACTAACTCGATAACTTGTTCCATGAGAGATTCTCCTGTTGTGTGATAGTCGAACTCACATTAGCTCTCTTTGCTGTCAGAACGTGTCAGTAGCCGAATCCCGGTAAACGTTCGCTGAAACTCGCATCTTGAGGTTACTTGGGTATAAACTAGCGAAAAATGAGTTGGTTGTGGAAGTAAAACAATGAAATACGAATGGATCTGGTTTGATGCAGACGAAACCCTTTTTCACTTTGATGCCTTTAAAGGCATGCAATTGATGTTTGCCCGTAAAGGGGTGGATTTCACGCAAGAGGACTTTCAAGAGTATCAAACCGTCAACAAGCCACTTTGGGTAGACTACCAAGATGGCAAGATCACCGCAGAAGAGATCAAGCATCGACGTTTTGCTGATTGGGCGAAAAGACTCGACACCACGACTTTAGAGCTTAACTCAGCGTTTCTCGATGCCATGGCCGATATTTGTACTTTGCTGCCAGGTGCGCGAGAACTAATGGAAGCACTGCACGGCAAAGTGAAGATGGGCATCATCACCAATGGTTTTACTGAATTGCAGGCAGTACGTTTAGAGCGCACCGGAATGAGCGCCTATTTCGACAAAGTGGTGATCTCAGAACAAGTGGGCGTTGCCAAACCGGATCTCGCCATTTTTGACCACGCGCTGCAAGTGGCAGGATTACCATGCAAAAGCAAAATTCTGATGGTGGGCGACAACCTTCACTCTGACATTCTAGGCGGACTAAATTTTGGTATTGAAACCTGTTGGTTGCAACATCCTCAAAGTCAAGCAGACGACGATATCGTGCCAAATTACACGGTTGCCTCTTTGCATGAACTGAAAGAAATCCTGTTTGCGTAAAGCTTAGGTGTGCGTTAAGAAGGCCTTGGTCAGAGATTGCATAATGTGGTCGATGGAAGGCCTTTGTGCTATTTGCTCAAACAACGGCGTATGCACATCGGCAAGGATCTCCGCATTATGATTGCTCAGCTGGTTACATAATTGCACGGGTTTGACTATCTCGGCCATATCGGCATCGATCAATAAGCACGCTTGAGCAAGGATGATTTGTCCTCCTGATTTTTTCAGCAGCACACGTTGTGCAGTACCCACAATTTTTTGCCCAGCAATGTTGAGATTGTAGTCACCATCACAATAAGAACCCGGTGTGGCATGAACATCAGCCTCTAAGCCATATTGCTGAAAAAAGCCGCGCAGAGTATCACACAGCTTCAGATAGGCTGAGCGGATGTCATAAGCTTGATCTTGCGGCCAGTGGTAAAGGTGCGAGAGGTTAATAATGCCCGGCACCTGTGGCACAGGCGCTCCACCGGTTTTTCGTGCCGCCAGTTTCCAGCCAAGCTTAGCCAATTCAGCGCGCAAATGTTCGGTTTGTGGCCATTTATTACCCGCGGGTAGCACAAGCGTGGGGTGCTTTACTTGCCAGAGCAACAGCACTTGATCGAGTTCACCAGCCTGTACCTGTTTGATCAATGCCTCTTCCCGCTGGAACAGCGTTTCTGCATCGATACTGAGATAGCGAATTAATCGGTTTTTTGTAGCCACAATGTTCCTCACACCCATTACGACGACGATGAAAAAACCGCCCGTAGGCGGTTTAGTCTCGATCTTTCTGTTCTTAAACCAAGGCCAGTTTAAGACCTTCCGCCAATCGCGTCACGGCTTCTTTTAACTGTTCTGGCGTGGCATTGGTGAAGTTGAGACGCAGCGCGGCTTGCGCTTTTTGTCCCGCAGGATAAAACACCGGGCTAGGGACCACTGCAACACCATTGCCGAGTAGTGACTTAGCCAGTGCGAACGTATCGCACTCTGGTAGCGTTACCCACACAAACATACCGCCATCGACCGATTTCAACTGACAGTTTTCAGGCAACTGCGTTTGCAGCGCCTCTGCCAACACTTGGTAGCGAGATTGGTATAGCGCGCGGATTTTTTCCATATGCTCTGGGAATTTTTCATGCTCCAGCAAACCAAGCAGTAACGCTTGCATCGGCACGCTGGAATGAAGATCGGCCCCTTGTTTTACTTTGATCAACGGTTCTAGGTAGCTGACTTTGCCTGTCACGATACCAATGCGTAGACCCGGAGAGGCGATCTTTGAAAACGAACGAAGCACAATAGAATCTTGCGGGCAGAAATCTGAAACCAGCGGCAGTGCTTCACCTTGGAAGCGAAGCTCGCGGTATGGCGCATCTTCAATAAATGCCACTTTGTGCTCGATACACAGTTTGGCGACCTGTTTGCGCGTTTCGAGTGACCAACACACGCCCGTTGGGTTGTGAAAATCAGGTACGGCGTAGAACATTTTTGGCGAATGTTGCTTAAAACACGCTTCAAGTTCGTCAAGATTGGGCCCTTCTTCGGTTTGAGAAACCGTGGCAATGTTGGCACTGACAAGGCCAAACACTTGCATCGCACCAAGATAGCTTGGCGCTTCCATCACCACAGTGTCGCCCGGGTTAATATAAGCGCGAGCGATGAGGTCGAGCCCTTGCTGTGAACCGGTACACGCCATTGCCATGTGCGTTTCAGGCAGCGACATGTAGGTTTTTAGAAAGTTAAGCAGCGGGGCGTAACCCGCTGTGGCACCGTATTGGAATACTTGCGGCATTTCCGAGAGTTTTTCCAATGTCGGTTTCATTAACTCGATCGGGAAAGTTTGCTCATCAGGCAAACCACCCGCAAGAGAAATGACACTAGGATCGCTCGCAGCAGCGAGGATTTCGCGAATATAGGACGATTGAATTTGTTGTAACGAACGAGCGATTTCCATTGTGTTTCCTGTCTGTCTTTTATTTTGTTTATTCGACTGATAGTACATGGGGTTGAGTTTTGTGAAATGTCCATTTATGCTCTTGAATATGTCCATTTATGCTATTTTCGTTGATGAGCCAGCAGCACATATCCCGTATCAATGACGTTCTTTACTTCATTCATCAAGACATCAGTCGTGAACTGTCTGCCAAAGCACTGGCCGATGTGGCTGCTTACTCTGAGCAGCATTTTCATCGTGTGTTTAAACAGGTGGTCGGGGAGTCCATTCATCAATATATTCGGCGCACTAGAATGGAGTACGCAGCCAATCAATTGATGTTTGATACGCGCTCATCGGTACTCGATATTGCCAACAAATGCGGTTTTAGCTCGGTCTCTTCGTTTAGCCGAGCGTTCAAAGCGACATTCTCAATGGCACCCGGAGAGTGGCGTTATCACGATTTACACATCTCCGACAAACCCTATTTGAAGGATCCCGAGGTGGCTGCGGGTTATCATCGTGTGGCGAAACGTACCTTACCCGAACCGAAAATTACCGAGGTGCCTGAACGGATGGCAGCGTATGTGCGCCATGTGGGGTATAACCGATCGATCAAAAATGCGTGGCTGATCCTCAAAGCGTGGGCAAACAGTGAAGGGCGCTCATTTGAGGTGCAATTTGGCTTGCACCATTCCAATCCAGCGTGGGTTGAGTTGGATAAGTGCCGTTATGTGGCGTGTATCGCGATAGATAAGCCTTTGAAATATCGGGGAGTGGTGAATCAAATGGTGATTCCAGGTGGTTTGCACGCGGTGTTTCGTCTGCATGGGGTGTATGGTGAATTGTTGCCTCAAATCAGCATGGTGCTGGAAAAATGGTTACCAGGCTCCGGTTTCAAACTGCGCTCAACGCCCGCCTATGTGCACTATCACAGCAATCATTTTGTCAATGAAAGTGAAGCGTTCGAGCTGGACTTTTATCTGCCTATCAGTTTTTTCTGACGGCTACTGTTATGCTCTGCGGTGGCGGAATACTGCAGATGGCTGTTTGATTTGGAAAAAGGAACGAAAACGTCGTGCAATACGTAAAGATTAAAGAGGCGATAGTCGAGCAAATTGAAGAGGGCATGTTGGCCCCAAGACAGAAGTTGCCCGCCGAGCGAAAATTGGCCGAGTCATTCGATACTACTCGTGTTACGTTGCGTGAGGCGCTATCACTTTTGGAGGCCGAAGGGCGTATCTATCGCGAAGACCGCCGAGGTTGGTTTATCTCGCCTTTGCCGTTGCGTTACGACCCAATGCAAACTCTGAACTTTACCAATATGGCGTTAGCGCAGAATCGAGTGCCGAAAACACAACTGCTCGGCGCAAAAGCGATGTTAGCCAACAAAGCGGCGGCTCGCTTGCTTAATCTTCAGCCATTTTCGGATGTGCTGCGTGTTGATCGTGTGCGTTATCTTGAAGATCGCCCGGTGGTGTACGTCACAAACTATGTTCGCCCTGAGTTGTTTGCCAATCTGTTAGACCACGATTTATCGAACTCACTGACGGATATCTATCGTGAGCACTTTGGGGTCCGCTATCAGAAAACGCGCTACCGTATTTCTACCAGTACCTTGTTCGGAGAGATGGCGCAGGCGCTACGCGCAACTTCTGGGACACTAGCTATGGTGGTAGAGCGCATCAACTACAACCAACAGGGTGAGTTAGTGGATTGCGCGATTGAATATTGGCGTCATGATGCGATTTGCATTGAATCTTGCGCGCAATTGGGTGGGTGAGCCAAACAGTCGTACCACCGATTTTCTCTGCCCGCTGTTTATTAGTGTCATTAAGGACAACTGGCTTACAGATTGTTGCAAAAACGGGTGAGATATCCGCTGTAACTTGGCGTCTATTGATTGTAAGGCTCATCTTGTTCACTGATACCATGTGAGACAAATTTAGCGCAAGTTACATTCGGTTCAATGCCATCAGGGAGTTAGAGTTATGGAAGAGCTAAAGGGTGGCCGCGATGGCGCCGTTTTTCGTCAAGGAAATTGTGTAATTCGTCCCGTCAGTGCCGCAACGCCTACCATTCATAAATTATTACGCCAT
Source organism: Vibrio floridensis (assembly GCF_021852965.1). NCBI lineage: Bacteria > Pseudomonadati > Pseudomonadota > Gammaproteobacteria > Vibrionales > Vibrionaceae > Vibrio > Vibrio floridensis. Next base: position 717,488 of record NZ_JAKGCY010000001.1, read on the forward strand.
CTCCATCATTATGGGTTCCATGCTTGCCCGCTTCCTTTTGATTTGGAATCGGCTACCGAGAGCGTCAGTTATCTCAAAGGCGATTGCTATAACTATCCGCTCAGTGGTCGGATTACCAGCATTAATGCGCTTAAATCTGCGGGTCGATTACTCAAGCAACTGCATGACGCATCACAATCTTTTCTCAGTTTACATTCGCATGAGAACCTACACTGGATGCTACCAGCAAGGCAGCCTGCAGAGGTGATCTGCCACGGTGACTTTATGCCTTACAACGTTGTGCTGGATGAAGAGGTGGTGGTGGGCGTGTTTGATTTTGATACCGCGCACCCAGCGCCAAGAATTTGGGACATTGCCTTTGCGGTTTATGGCTGGGCACCGTTTAAAACGGATGAAACAGATAAGCTTGGCAGTCTAGAAGAGCAAATTAACCGCGCACGGATATTTTGTGATGCCTATGAATGCAGTCGTTTACAGCGAGAAGAACTGGTTGAAACCATGACGTTAAGGCTGACCGCGCTGGTGGATTACATGCGAACTCAAGCCAGTGAAGGCAATGCGCAGTTCGCAGAAAATATCGCACAAGGCCATCACTTGGCCTATCTGAATGACATCGATTATCTCAATAAATATCGCCACGCGATCACTCAAGGGCTACTGCAAGGTCTTGCGAGATAAACGACTCAAACGCGAAGAACGAATGATGGCATCGTACGATCAAAAAGCCCGCAAAAATGCGGGCTTGATTCGTTTAGAATGCGTCAGTGATTAACCTTGCATTTCAGCTTCGACCAGTACTTCAGGCTGCTCGCTCTCTTTTGCTGCATCCAGCATCTTACGAATCACCCAAGAGGCGGCCAGCGCCACACCCACCATGACAACCGCTAATACGGTGAGCAGTTGGAAGTAATCACCATAAACCGTTTGCACGATCTCTTGCGTAATTGCTTGACCTTTCTCTAGGGCGATAGAAGTAGAGAATACCGCGCCAACGATGCCACTGAGCGCAAGCGCCACAGAGAACAAGCTGACAGAGAAGTTCTCAATGTGTTTTGGTGCAACCGATAGGATAAACGCCACCACCATGGAGCCCACGATAACTTCAGCAATCGCTTGGAAGAAGTGAATCGCGAGGAAAATCTCCGGTAGGATGATCACATCTTCACTGATATTGATGACTGCGAAGGTCAGGATACCAAAGGCAATGGCGGTTAAAACAAATGCCAAAGCAATCTTTGTTGCTGTTGAGAGGAAGATGTTGCGCTTCTCTAGCATTGCAAAGAAACCTGCCACGATAGGACCACCCACCATACACCACAATGGGTTCATCGCCATGGCCGCTTCTGGCTCAAGTGGAATGAAACCAAAGAGGTCGCCTTTTAGCGTATTGATCGCCACCATGTTCATCGATGTCATCATCTGACCGTAGTAGACGAAGAAACATGTGGTCAGGAAGGTCACGATTAAGATGGTGCCCATCTTCAACGACTCTGACTTGCTCACTTTAAACATCAAAGAGATGAAGTAGAGGATGGCTGCGCCGCCAATGGCGTAAACGATGTTTTGGCCAATCGCCATGTTTGAGAACATGAAGAACACCAACGCAATCATGGCTGCAGAAATCACAGCGAAGAAGAGCCAGTTGCTAAAACTTACAGACCGTCTGTCCAAATCCGTGGCAACACCCACCAAGTCTTTGCGGAATATAATCAAGGTGACCAGCGCTGCTGCCGCCATCACGGCTGAAATGACGAAACTGCCGTTAAAGCCTATCACCAGCACCAACATTGGGAAGAGGTATTGACCCAAAAAAGCACCGACGTTGTTGACGGAATAGTTGATCGGGTAGCCCTTTTCAAAATCTTCTTGAGAGTTGAAAGTGCGCTTGTACAGGCTTGGGTAGGATGGCGACATCAAGCCTCGGCCATAGCTGGCCAACGCGATGCCACACATTGAAAGGGGTACATTGCTGGTGGAAGCACCAAATATTAACAGCACATAGCCGGAAGAAAACGCAAGGAATGCGATAGTCAATGAACGATATGCGCCTAAAAACTTATCAGCGATAAAGCCACCCGCAATCGCAAACAGGGGACCGATGGCAGAGAATGCGCCAACGATCATCATCGTATCGGCTTCGTTGTAATTCAGATCCTCTAAGAAAAAGCGCGTTAAGCTAACGAGCACGCCGTAAAATGACAAGCCAAACATCATTTGGCAGAACATCATCGATTTATTGAGTTTATTCCACATAATTTATTGCTCAATGTTGATTGATATGCAGTGGTTATAACTGGATATGTTGTAGATTTTTGAGTTGTAATATCTTGAAACAGTTTTCGTGCAAAGTAAAAGCTATTCACTACATATTCTAATGACAAACGATTGCTTAACTAATGGGTTGTTCTAAATCAAATGCGATGATTGGGATAATGTTCGCCAGATGAAATTAATGGTAGATTTTTGTTAAATTTCACAAATGTGTTGGTACTGGTAAGCAAAAGCGAGCAGAAAAAGGGAAGAATAGAGGGGGCATTGAGTTTATGCGTAAGCCATACAACGAAAGGGCAGCAGCGCTACCCTTTGCGATGGTTGTTTAATCAGTTTGATGAAATAACGGGCTATTCACACGGAGGCGCCATGTGAATCAGAGCCAAACCGCCGAGCGAGGTTTCTCGATATTTTTTATTCATATCTTTGCCCGTTTGGTACATGGTTTCGATCACTTTATCTAATGAGATGAGGCACTTACTTGTGCGCTTTAAGGCCATACGCGAAGCGTTTATCGCTTTCATTGCGCCCATCGCATTGCGTTCAATACACGGCACTTGAACCAAGCCGCCAATCGGATCGCACGTCATGCCGAGTGAATGTTCCATCGCGATTTCTGCGGCAATGCAAATTTGCTCGTTGCTGCCACCCCGTAATGCGGTCAATCCCGCCGCAGCCATTGAGGAGGAAACACCAATTTCACCTTGGCAGCCCACTTCCGCTCCTGAAATCGAAGCATTGGTTTTGTATAAAATGCCAATGGCGCCAGACACAGCAAGGAAGTCTTTCAATTGTTTGGTATCGAGCTCTTTGATGAACTTGTGGTAGTACATTAGCACCGCTGGAATCACACCCGCTGCACCGTTGGTTGGGGAGGTGACCACTTGTCCGCCTGCCGCGTTTTCCTCGCTGACGGCGAATGCGAACAGGTTAATCCAATCCATGATTTCCATCGGATCGTTTTCAATCGCGGCATTGGCTTCGAGTTTTTTCAACAAGTTCGGCGCACGGCGAGTCACATTTAAACCACCATCAAGAATGCCTTCGGTCTCAAAACCGCGCTTCATGCACAGGCTCATCACTTTCCAAATCTGCTCGGCTTTGGCATCGATGGTCTCCATATCGTGGAACATTTGCTCGTTACGCAGCACCATTCCACCGAGGCTAAGCCCGTTCTTTTCTGCCATTTCTAGCATTTCATCGGCATTTCTAAAGGGGAAATCCACCTTCACAGCGGATTCTTTCTTGCCATTTTTAAGTTCATCTTCGGTCGCAATAAAGCCTCCACCAATCGAGTAGTAGGTTTCAAAGTGGATACGTTGATTGGTTTCGTCGAACGCACTGATGGTCATGCCATTTTCGTGCAGAGGCAAATTCTCGGTATGGAAAAGAATATCGCTGGCAAAATCGAACTCAACAAAACGTTCACCACGCAGAGATAGTTGGCCTTCCTGAATCGCTTGGCGCATTGCTTGATTGGCACTGCTAATACGAATGGTATCGGGACGATTACCAAGCAGTCCGAGAATCACCGCTCGGTCCGTGTGATGGCCACGGCCAGTTAGTGATAAAGAACCGTAGAGATCGACTTGAATTCGTTGCACTTTATCAAGATCATCGCCCAATAATTGCGTAAACTGGTAACCCGCAATCATGGGACCATTGGTATGGGAGCTTGAAGGGCCAACACCGATCTTAAAAATTTCAAAAATAGACAGCATAATAACTTCCTATCTGACAACCTGCTAATAAGTATGGATGAAGCAGTGAGTTGTACCAGTTGAACTTGGATATGTATGTTGAAATTTTGTTAATTAATTTCGTTGCGGTGAAAATAACGTCAGTTTAGGTAAAAGTACAGTAGAAGATGAGAGTCGAGTGAGCAAAACGAGAGATCTGTTAATAAAGGCCGAAAAACCACTGATCATTGTATTAGGTAAGAGGCTGTTTAATGACACGTTAACCGCTGAAGGGCGCAGTCGTGTAGAGGCTTTGGTCGACGCTCTGGCGGTTGGTCGGCTGGCGCTGACCACATCTATTGCTTTTTGCGGTGGAGTCACACAAGGTCAAACGGTCTCAGAAGCCAAAGCGATGTACGATTATTTCTGCCAGCTGTGCGCCGAGCGACATGTGCGCTTTCGGGCAGAAAATGTGTTGTTAGAAGAGCGTTCGACCAGTACCGTCGAGAATATCTTTGAAGTCTCTAAAGTGCTGCTTGAAAGTGGCGAATGTACAGCGGGCTCAGCACTTCATGTTACCTTTGTTTCAAACGACTACCACCTCAAACGCATTTTTGAAATTCAGCAATTGATGGACGAGCAAGGTTTGTTGCGTGTATTACGCGAGCGGTGTGCAGAGCAAGGGGCTGAGCTTTCCATTAGCTATCGCGTGGCCGATCATATCAGTGTGCCATATCCTCATTTTGGCGTGGATGCGCAACTGTTTTTGCTTATCGATGAGCTCACTACATACCGAGTCTATTTAGAAGGGGTTGCGCGAGGTGTGTTTGCTCGCTCCTTAGCCGAGGTGCGTACCATACCGTATCAACTGGCGCAAAGTGCATTGCAAAAAATTAAACCCATATTGCGCGCTCATCCTGAATATACCGGATATTTTTATGATTTTGCCCAGTTACAGCAGTGGATTGAAGCGAGTGGGGTTGAACAAGATAGTCAGACCATCGCGCAAATTGCTCGGCTGTTTAACCGCACATTGATTCGCTTAAATCGCCAGTTCGATCCCGAACAAAGTGGAACAGGTGAGAAAGCGAGTTGAGTGATTTGGAACTTAGCGCACGCTCGACTACGCTTAGAGTAGCTTCAAAGTGGTGAAGCTCCGATTTTTACCATTGATATTAATAGGTTTGTTGCGCCACTTTTCATTCTGCGGTTATCGTATCGCAACTCATCATTGGCAAAGGAAATGTAAATGTCACAACAAAAATTCCGTTTGGTAACTCGCAGTGATTTTGACGGCTTGGTTTGTGCGGTTTTATTAAAACAACAAGATTTGATTGATGAGATCAAGTTTGTGCATCCCAAAGATATGCAAGATGGCCTTATCGAAATCACTGAAAACGATATTGTCACCAACTTGCCCTATGTTGCTGAAGCTCACCTTGTTTTCGACCACCATCTCTCCGAAACCATTCGCAATCGCGGCCGTCATGCTAATCATATTATCAATCCTAATGCGCCATCTGCCGCGCGAGTGGTGTGGGATTACTATGGTGGCACCTCGGTGTTCCCCGTTGAGTGGATGGAAATGATGGAAGCGGTAGACAAAGGTGATTCTGCTCAGTTTAGCCGCGACGATGTCTTAGACTCGAAAGGGTGGAACTTACTCAATTTCCTAATGGATGCACGTACTGGTCTAGGGCGTTTCAAAGAATTTCGTATTTCAAACTACAGCCTGATGATGGATCTCATTGACTACTGTAAAAACCATACCATTGAGCAAATTCTAGACCTGCCAGATGTTAAAGAACGTATTGATTTATACCGCGAGCACGAAACGAAGTTTAAAGAGCAGGTCCAACGTTGTGCCACAGTTCACAAGAACCTAGTGTTACTGGATTTAACCAATGAAGAAACCATCTACGCTGGTAATCGCTTCATCATTTATGCTCTGTTTCCTGAGTGCAATATTTCGATCCACAAAATGTGGGGATTTCAGAAGCAAAACGTGGTGTTCGCGACGGGTAAATCGATTTTCGACCGTGGCTCCAAAACGAACGTCGGTGAGTTGATGCTGAAGTACGGTGGTGGTGGGCATCAGGCAGCAGGTACGTGTCAGATCAATATTGAAGATGCCGAGCGGGTTCAGGCGGAACTGATTGAGCAGATAAATCTGGATGGGTAAATGCTAAAAGCCTCGCAATCGCGAGGCTTTTTACTGGTCGCTTAACGGTCAATCGAGAAATAACCCCTACCTATTGTAAAGAAGCGACAATCAATGCCATAGGGGAACTGAGCTTTGAGCGTTTCTGTTGTTGAGGTTTCATTAAGGAAAAGTACAATACCGTTCATAACGCGATGGCATTGTGGAGACAAGAATGAACAACAGGGTTCCAACGAATATTATCACCGGTTTTCTTGGTGTAGGGAAAACCACGGCCATCCTTAGTCTATTGAAAGAGAAACCCGCAGACGAAAAATGGGCGGTTCTGGTCAATGAGTTCGGTGAGATTGGTATTGATGGCGCAATGATGACTGACAGTGGCGCGTTGATCAAGGAAGTCCCTGGAGGTTGTATGTGCTGTACGGCTGGGGTACCGATGAGCGTTGGTATTAATACCTTGTTACGCCAAAAACCGGATCGCCTGCTTATTGAGCCAACAGGCCTTGGTCATCCTAAACAGGTCATCGCCACCTTAACCTCCGCTCAGTATGAACCATATGTGGATCTTAAAGCGACGATAGCACTGGTGGACCCGAGAAACTTGAGTGATGAAAAATACACTGGTAATCAAAACTTTAATGATCAGCTCGATTCCGCCGATGTGGTGATTGGCAGCAAAGTGGATCTCTCTACATCGCATGATATCGATGTGTTTAATGCTTGGGTTACAGACCAAACACCGGCAAAAGTGTTCAGTAAGCTCATCCACGATGGTCAACTGCCTGTTGAAGTGTTGGATATCGAACGTGTGCATGGTAGCGCGTCGACCCACATTGAAGCGCATCACCATCATCATGCTGAAATGGAGCCGCAGTTTGAATTGGCGCCGGGCAAAGCCTATGTGCGCAAAGAAAACCGAGGACAGGGATACCACAGCTGCGGTTGGTTAATAGGTGCGGAATATCGGTTTGATTTTGACCAGCTTTTCTCGATGTTTTCAGCGTTGACTGCTGAGCGTGTCAAAGCGGTGGTTAATACGAATCAAGGTTGTTTCGCGTTTAACGTTGCAAATGGTGTGGTCTCAGTGAACCAAATGAGTCTTGAAGGGTTTGAATCTCGTATTGAGGTGATCGATTCTCAGTTGATGCCGTGGGATGAGCTGGAGGCGATTTTACTCAAGCTCGCCAATATTCAATAAGTGAGCATTCTACTCGTTTTCCACTAAACCAGTGTGATTCCGTAAAGCCAGTGAGGAAGCTCACTGGCTTTTTTTCGTTATGAGTGACGGCTAGTGCGATCCAGCGTGATAATTGACTCTGCTTACAGCGTTCCCGTAAGGTTAGATTCGCCGCGAAAAATGATTTTGTCATGGCCACGGTGAATGCCAAATGTAACAACGGTAGAAGGGTCTTCTTCTCCTTCACTCTGCGTATCCCAGTTGTATTGCAACCAAGGGAGATTGTTTTGACTAACGGTTAGATCCAACCAAAAGCGAATCTGTTCACGAGCGGGAATTTTCTGTGTGGCCTTGATTCCATCCGTATTGCCGAAGTGCATCTTGCCGATTCCTGCTAGATAAGCGTTGTTTTCTAAACTGTGCGACCAGATAGGTTGTTGATAGTGTTTTGCGCCATCAGCAAGCGTGAAGTGGTCGTGTTTGTTTTCCACAAACTGACCCGCTCGCCAGTATTGAACATCTAGCGGGACGACGATCGTCTGACCCTGATAGCCCCCAACATCTTCGAATCTCAATCTTCCGAAACGTACGTCCGGTTGTTCCGATAAAATATGGCTATCATCAAAGTGTTCGATTGGATCCGCATTTTGCAGGTACACCAACCCAATTTTACTGGTCTCAGAATCTGAATAGGTATTGTATGGCCCATCCGGATACCGTTCTGAAATCGCATCTTTGACCCAGCAAGCACTATCTTGACAGGCGTTTCCCTTGGGGATGGTAAAACGCCCTACGCTTTTTTGTTCGTGTTCATACCACAGCGGAGTCTGAATTGGAGGCGAGATAAAACGATCTAAATGATGCCCTAACTCCGCCAGTTCAAAATGCGCTTTGGTGGCAAAATGGTGATAGTTGGCCACATGTTGTTTCTGGCTGTTGAGCGGCGCAACCTCTACCCATACCTGATCAAAGGGCTGATTCATGTAGGCGAACGGTTGGTTACCCGGGTAATCCCAGTGCTGGTTGAAAGCTTTGAAATATTTCGGGTAAAAGCGACCGATGTTGCGATAGCCTTGGTTCACCTTCATACCTAAGTAAGTGTTCGAGACATCCGCTTGCACTCTCAAACTGCCGACTTCTCGCCACAGCAAATCGTTATAGAGATACGAACCATTGTTGATTTGGTGATGCAGTTTATCGAGGCCAGATGCGCTCTCTAACAGTGTGGTTTGCGTTGCAGCGGTTTCATACGGAGTGGCTTGACGGCTACTCAGTAGGACTCGTGCAGCGGGTGCTTGAGAATGATAGAAGTTGCGTGTGATACCGGTGGAACAAAGTGCCTCGGTATTAATCGCTTGAGTGACACTGCCATTTTCAAGCCAATGAATTGGTTTGACGTTGAGTGAAAAGGTCTCGCCCGAAGGCATAAATCGATTGCCACCTTGGGACGTACCCGACTCTAGAGCGTGAGCAGCAGGGCAGATAGCCAGCGTCCATGGGCGAACTTTAATCGATAGGTTACCAGAGACCATTTTTTTGCCCGAAGAGGGACATTCAGCGAAGCCTGCACAAGAAAAAGAATCTTGGATATTCAGGGTAAAGATACCTGACTCAGATAAGGAAATCGGCGATTCACTTTTCCCTTGGCTGAAACTGGGTTGGTAGAGCATCGTTCCGTCTAAGCCACCCGCAGCTTTCGATGGTGTAGTGACGGTGTGAGTGACATTTGGCGTGCCTTGATAGCTGGTCGCAATCCTAGGCTGTAAATTGTCACTGCAGGCAAGCAGTCGAAAGCCCAACGGCTCTGGTTTTGCAGCAACCAAAGAGAGTTCAGAAATAGCCTTACCAGAACTGGGTTCGTAAGGCTCGAACATGTATGGAGTGAAAAGGAAACGGACGGTTTTCTTTTTACCGGGTTCACCGATTGGGTGCAGACTCATCGTATAGGTCTTGTCTAGCCTTATTGCATCAAGGTTCTTGGGGCGAATCTGTAGACGCAGTTGCCCCTCATTGGATGAGGTGAAAGTGGGATAGTTACCTGAGCCGATGTTATTCACAATCGTAACGTCAAACAAAGAAGGCTCGGAAAGCTCCGTAAACATCTCTACGCTCGACACTTCCCCATTATTGGTTGTGACAATATTGAACTGAGGCAGGTTTTCTCCACACATCAACGCCATGTCATTGTCTGGACCAACGACAAATTGATAATCATTATCTACAGGTGGCTTAACTTCACAAAGCGGCGGGGTTTTGGGAACCGGACATGCGGTGTTTGAGCCTTGGTTAGAGTAGTTACAGCCAAGGTCACTGATACCACAATAGTTTTTTACATTGTGGATTCTGGATTCGTGCGTGGTGATTTCGCCACAAACGGTCCCGTTTTTCACCGTTCCGTCTTGGTGGACTTTCAATGCCACTTTGTTCGCGTAAACCGCACTGCCTGACAGATCAAGCCGACCACTGGCCCCTGGCGAGTATATTTGGCCATACACATCAATATTTCTGAGATCGAGCTTATTGAGCGAGGTGATGTTTCCGACAACGTAGTGAGTGGCTTTGTTCGATGTGAGTAATATTTCATGCCCCTGAGATTCAACATTGCCGCAGACGTTGGTGTTTCTCAAAATGACTTTGTGGTGGCCAAAAACGTTGCCATTGACGATGTTATGGTCACCTTCGGTCATGACCTCTAAGCCTTGAGTGATAACATCACCATCAACCTCGGCGTTGCGCATGTGAATGAAATTTTGTGAAAGTAGATCACCGAATATCTGGCTGCGATGGTAGGTCGTTGGAGGGAGGCCACCATTGGGTTGCAGAATCGAAATGCCCGTTGACAGTGCTTTCAAAGAAATTCGCTTCTCTGGGCTGCCGACCATGTTGTTGCCATGGAGCTTAACACCGCTGTGGGCAGACACTGTGACACCTAGGCTGGATGCCTTAGAAGCAATGAGAGTCGCACCCGCAGGGAGTGAAAATGCGCCATAACAGAGAAAGTCATCTCCCGTTTGTGACGTACTTTGGCTGCACAGTTGATTAAAATGTTCTGGGTTGTAAAGATCATACTCGAGCGCATCGCTGGTAAAAGGCAGTGAAATAGACAATGCGAGCAAATGCCATTTGGACATCTAAAATTTCCTACAAACTTAATGGAAACAATGGCTGTAAGCGAAAAATAGTGTTTATATTTCGTGTTTTTTTATGGGCCGAATTTAACCATGAGGTCTGACCAATAATCAATACCATACCGTTCGTCGTTCTGTTTTTTTTGTACGGAATAATTGTTGAAGAATGTGTCTGCGGTGGTGAATTGCGCCAAATTTGACCCGTTTGCTGCAGGACCATTTAGAATCAGGAAAGTGTATTTTTCAAAATCCTAAAATATTTTCACTAGATTGAGATATATCACTCATTTTCATGTAGAATGTGCGGCCATTTGTATCGGCGATCATTTTTTGTCTGTTTAAGGAAACGCTCAATGTCATTTGCATCTCAAGGTTTTGCTCCGGAAGTCGTGAAAGCGCTCGAAGAGTGCGGTTACGAAAAGCTAACCCCAATTCAGCAAAAAGCCATTCCAGTTGCACGTCGTGGCCACGACATCTTTGCAACCGCCCAAACAGGAACCGGTAAAACAGCGGCTTTCTCTCTACCTTTGATTCAACAGCTGCTGGAAAGTGGAAAATCCGCGTCGCGCAAAACAGCGCGTGCACTTATTTTCGCTCCAACTCGTGAGCTGGCGGAACAGATCGCTGATAACATCAAAGCCTACACTAAATACACCGATCTTTCGGTCGCCGCGATATTTGGTGGTCGCAAGATGTCAAGCCAAGAGCGCATGCTCGAAAACGGTGTGGATATTCTTGTCGCCACGCCTGGTCGTCTTGAAGAACACATTGAATCGGGCAATGTCTCTGTCGCGAATATCGAGTTCCTCGTCTTTGATGAAGCCGACCGTATTTTGGATATGGGCTTCATCAACGCGGTGCGTAAGATCATGTTGGATGTTGAAACCAACCCACAAATCATGATGTTCTCAGCAACCACATCAAGCCAATTGAATGAATTGTCCAAAGATATTCTTCGCAAGCCAAAACGTATTGCGGTCGAGCGCGAAAACACCACGGCTCATACTGTTGCCCACGTTCTTTATCCTGTCGATCAGGAGCGTAAAACCGAGCTGCTTTCAGAGTTGATTGGGCGTAAAAACTGGCAACAAGTGTTGGTATTTGTTAACTACAAAGAAACGGCGAATGAGATTGTTAAAGAACTCAAGCTTGATGGCATCAAAGCCAATGTTTGTCATGGTGACAAAGCGCAGAGCGCACGTCGCCGCGCCTTAGAAGAGTTTAAAGAAGGTAAAGTTCGCGTGATGGTTGCGACTGACGTTGCGGCTCGTGGATTAGACATTGAAGATCTGCCCCACGTGATCAACTACGATATGCCGTTCTTGGCAGAAGACTACGTTCATCGCATTGGTCGTACTGGTCGCGCTGGAAAACAAGGCCACGCTATCTCTTTCGTCAATCGCGAAGAAGAGTTAACAGTTGTTCAGGTAGAGAACCTGATTAAGCAACACATTCGTCGTATTGAGCTTGCTGGTTATGAGCCAAAGAATCGAGACGCCTACATCGACAAACTAAATTCAAAGCCGTCATTCAAAAACCGTCAGGGCCGTCGCAACAACGCTAATGAGCCAGCGGATCAAGCCGCAGCAGAGCGTCGTTTAACAATGATGAAGCGTATTAAAGCCCGCCGTGGTTAATGGGTGTTGAGAGCGGTGTTTTTAATCCGAGTGTTTTTAAACACTCGGATTTTTTATGGCGATGAGGGTACTTGGCCGAAATACGGTGAGTCAGTCGACTGACCATCATTTAGTTTGGTCAGGGTGTATGTGCCGGACTGGTCAAGATGGTTGCAATGAGATCAGATTGCTTTCCGGTGCCAGTTTTACTGTAAATGGACTTAATGTGATCTTTAATGGTGTGTGGTGAGCGATGGCTAAGCTGGGCGATTTCATCACGGCTATACCCGAGTGCTAACAGTTGGCAAACTTCAGTCTCCGCGTCGGTAAAATTGAAGATTGGTTTGAGGAGAGTCGGGTTTAATGTGGCACTTTTTTCACGATCATAGAGATAGACAATACAACCAATACCTTCATCTAAGAGCTGTTTTTCTTCAAGAGCAATAGGATATCCTTTGGGGATGGTCTGAGCTTCTAAGCCTATGGCGACAAAAAGTAAAGTCAACCCGCCACGAGGTGACATGAAATGCATCACCTTACAAGCATCATCATTTTTGGCGCTCCTATGATGCAGTGTTTCTTGAATATTAAGCATAAATTCCTTTTTTCTCTCAGTGTCTCGGAACTTCAGCTCACTAGGTAGCAGCGTCAGGTTTTCTTGTAGAGAGATAAGGTCTTTTGCTCGGTAGTTCGCTGCGACGAATGCACCTTTACTATCATACAGTAAGGCTGCGTGTGGCAGTTGGCTAATGATCTGAGTGAGGTTGACGGTATATTTCTGAGACGCTTTAAACTGTTGGTAAAGTGTGAAGGCTCGTTGAATATGGGGTACCAGTATCTCCATTAAGTAAAGGTCTGTTTCACTTAATGGCTTTTCACGTTCGTTCCGATGTACAGACAAAAAAGCGATATTGCCATCAGCGTGCCCAACAAGGGCTGCAGCAACATCACAGAAGCCATGACGATCGAACCACGCTTCTACTTTTTGCTCTTTTGATGTCAGATGAGCTTGTTTTCCAATGTGCTTATCGAGTGAATAAAAACGACCTATAGGCTGAGCGGCGACAAAGTCGTTTACCAAATTGCCTTCGGCCAAATCTAATTCTATGTACTCGAGGACCGCATCAATTTGAGGTCCCGCCATCCAGCCTGATACCAGCTCTCCGCGATAGCTTGATTGAATATAAAAGACTGCGTCGGCCAAACGAAATTCGTCCACCATTTGCTCTAGAAACGGTTCGAATCCACGAGGATGAACAGGAGCTTGGTAGAGAGAATCAATAAGTTGGCTAAAACGACTAATCGATGAATGGATATCCTTTTCCATAAAAATGGTCGCTCTTCTACTTATTATCATTATGTGTGATTTATAACTTATAGATATTCTCAATGGATCGAAGTTTTTACTGTGAGAAGTGTTAACTCACTCGATCTTTACCTGTCTCATAATTGATAAAGGCTCAAATTAATGAGCCTTTTTGCATATCAATGGTCGGGTATTAGACTGTTAAGCCAGTCTTTTAGCTGCTCGTTGTCGTTGAACGGTTTGGAAGAGACAAAGTGCCAACCAAAACGCGGCCACTAACCACAAGGTGCTCCAATAGTTGGCGATTTGTTGCCAACTTGCGCCCATTTGATTGAGGGCTAAGAATCCTTTGATCGCGTTGGTGCTTGGGCTCAGTTGTGCCAGCCATAGCAGCGGTGTTGGTATCATCTCTACAGGCCAAATGAAACCTGCTAAGAAGATCAGTGGCATTGAGCAAATCAGCACCACGAGGGTGACAAGCTCTCTTCGCGGCAGTAGCTCGCCCAACCAATAACCAGCCAAACACGACGCAATGAGGAAGGGTAACAAGAGCGTCAACAGCTGGGTAGCGTGGCCTAGAGTGTTGACCTGATGCATGGTAAAGCTGGCACCAAAATAGTACGCACTTAAAAGGTAGTACACACCAACCAATACCAGAGTTCTAACAGCGAGTAGCTTCCAACGAGGTTGGCTAGTCCAATATCCGTGACCATGTTTTTGCGTGCCAACCATCAAACCCGCCGCCATGATTAAGGTCTGCTGAAGGATCAGCACAAACACCGCGGGCACGACATACTCAACGTATCCCATGGTTGGGTTAAAGGTGGGTTTCAGATTTAGCTTTACCGCACTGTATTGGTTGGCCGCCAGCGAAAGGGGCACACCGTCCATGATCAGTTTGGAGACTTTCACTTGCGCAGCTAAAGTACCTCCGGTTTGAGCCAGACCTTCAACCACCGTGCCATAGACCAAAAAGTAAGAGGCGTCGCCTGCATAGGAGAGTGTCGGGCTTTTTCCAAGCAACAAATCACGATAGAAATGCTCTGGAATCACCAATATGCCGCTGATTTTTCCCTCTAGGAACGCTTGTTTTGCCGCTTCAATCGTGTAGTCGCGACGGACAACATGCACTTGTGGTGTTGCATCGACCATCCGTTCCAGCTTGAGACTCGTGGCGCTCATGTCGAGATTTACGACGGATATTGTCTGTTCCCGAGGGGTTTGATTCGCGTACGGAAGCGGGTACAGGAATGAATAGAAAACCACACCACCAAAGACGGTGAGTGTCACCACCGGGTTGGTGAAAAGGGCTTTTATCTCCGCTTTGAACAACTCAAACAGGGACATTTGTCGCCTCCGTTTTCTTTAGATGGCGTTGCGCAAGCACCACGGCCAAAAAGGCGGGTAGCACGTAACCGACCATAGGTAGCAAATGAGTGAGCGAAGTTAACGCGCTCGTCCCGTAGCTGGCTTGTGCGACTTGTACTTCGATGTAGTGACTGATCGGCAGCAAACTACGCCAAAATTGCGCCAATGAACCCATGTCTGAAACTGGGAAAGTAATGCCCATAAACGCGAAGCTCGGGGCGGTAAACGCGCCGGCGAAACTCATGGCTCGCGCTGCATCCAATGTCATGAAGAAAAAGAATGCGCCCATGATCATACAAGCGATGGTGGTGGCTAACTGGGCGATCATGATCGGAAGTAAATGGCCTTGGAATGGCCAATCAAGCACGAAATAGAACCAAAATAGGAAAGCAAAACCATGCAAGAGGAAGATGGGCTGGTAAGCCGCGAGTGTTTTGCTGATGACTTTGAATGGTTGAGTACCCAGCCATCGATCAAGATGTTCCGGTTTTCTCGCATACACACGCAAATTGGCGGCGAGAATTAGAATGGAGCAGACAACGATCATGATTTGCCAAATCGCCGGTACGACAGCAGAAACCAAAAACTGTGCGTAGTTGGTGTTTTGGTTAAACAAGGGGGAGATTTGCGTGGAAATGGTGACAGCGTTCCCCAAAGCGCCTTGTACCGTGCTATTGCCATGGCTCAAGGATTTCATGGTCTCAAGGCCTGCATTAAAGAAGCCTTGGGCTTGCACTACGGCAGAATTGATCAAACGGCCAATCAATATGTATTGACTGTTATAAAACACCGAGACTTGTGGTGCGCGTTGCAGGTAGATATCGCGATCGAAATGGTCAGGAATGATGACATAGGCATAAACCTTTCCTTCGATCATGGCATTTTTGGCTTGCAGTACATCGCTAAACTGATAGTCGACACTCATCGTGGATGACGCATCCAGCATTTGAGTTAGCTTTCTCGAGAGTGTGCTGTGTGCGTTATCCACCACGCCGATAGGCAAATCTCGAGCGATGCCCGCTGAGAAAACGCCCCAAATCAACAGCGCTAACAGAATAGGAATCCAAGTGAGACACGACAACAACCATTTGTCGTGTCTCAACACATGCAATTGTGAGAATTGTGGTTTCATTGGCTAACCTTTACAGCTCAACCACTAAACTCATGCCCATGCGCAGATCGTTTACCGGCGTTACTGGACGCGCTTCGACTTCAAACGTGCGCAGGTCAAAGCCTTTGGAGGCATCGGTTGCGCGCCAGGTCGCGAAATCACCCATCACAGCGATGTGACTCACCTTAAACTCGACCTTTTTATCCAGCGCGGGTAGATAGGCTGAAAAGGTTTGATCTTTTTGGAAGTGTTTCAGTAGGTCTTCTCGAACATTCAGCACAGCCCAAGCGTCTTGTGTATCGATCACCGTGACGACAGGAAAGCCCTGAGGCGCAAGCTCGCCACTTTGCAATAGCACTTGTGATACTTCACCATCAAACCAGCTCTCGATGCGAGTGTCGTTGGCGTACGCTTCTACTTCTGCCACAGCGCCTGCTGCCATGCGCGCTTTTTCAGCGGCTGCTAGTTTGGTCTCGTCGCGGACACCTTCTTTTGCCATTTCGTACATTTGAAATGCTGCGCTTTCGGTGTACTTGGCGGCTTGCCATTGTGTCATGGCTTCATCGCGTTTTTGCTCTGCAACAACACCATCGTTATACAGATTGTTGACGCGTTGGTAGGTCTTCTCCATCAAGTCTGCAGCGGCTTTGGCTTTTAGCCATTGGTCTTTTGCTGCTTGAATCTGTTGGCTACGCGCCCCTTTTTCGGCTTCTTGAGCAAGGGCGTCAGCCGCTTTTTCACCGGCTTTCGCTTGTTCGAGCTTGGCTTCGATTTCTGGGCTATGCAGGGTAAAAACCAGTTGGCCTTTGGTGATATTTTCCCCTTTCCGTACTAAGACTTGGTCGATACGGCCTGGTACTTTAGACGAAATACTGTACTGCTGCGCTTCAATCATGCCTTGCAAGCGGACTGGTTCTGGTTGATAGGCTTGATAAAAGCTGTAACCGACCCAGCTCACGACACCGACGGCACACAGTGACAGCAAAACAGGTTTAAATGATTTCATAGCGACGCCTCTTGAGTCGGTTGGTAAGCAGAAGATTGATATTGATTGAAGCTGTTCATTTCGCTACTGAGCGCCAATAACTTGGTCAAAGAGAGTAGGTAGCGAAATCGTGCAGCAGATTGCTGGGTTTCGACGCTCGCGAGATAGAGCTGCGCATCAACCACTTCCAAAGAAGTGGATAGGCCTTGGTTGAACGCTTTTTCTCTTAAATCCAGGTTCTCTTTGGCGAGGCGAATGCTTGATTCAAGGCCAATGACTTCGTCGATGGCTTGTTGCGCTTCCAAATAGGTTTTTTGTACCAGTACCGAAAGATCTTCTTTCGCTTGTGCTTTGAGAGATTGAACTTGAGAGACCATACTGTTGGCGGCCTTCACTTTGTCACTGCGGCCAGTGTTTTCCAATAGTGGAATATTCACACCCACACCAACCAGCCAATCCGGCTTCATCTCACTGGCTAACGAATCATCTTCGTAAAGACTGTAATCACCATAAAGATAGACCTCAGGGTAGTATTTCCCTTTTTCAGCTTTGATCAGCGCGCTGGCTTGTTTCTCTTTTGCACTGAGTAAATCCAAGCCAGGGTAGGTGGCGAGTGTCTGCTCAGTAAAGGCGGTGAGTGGCGGAAGATGTTGGTTGATGAAGAGCCCTTCCGCGGGTTCGACCATGTCATTTTGGGCCAAGATTTTGCTCAAGGCTGATTGCGCGATATCGAGGTTACTTTGGGCTTTTCGTGTCTCGACCTTAGCTTTATCCAGTGAGGCTTCTGCTTGTAAGCGTTCCACATGGGCGATTTGGCCCTGTTTTTCGAGCTTAATAGCGAAATCTCGATGCTGTGTTAAGCCTTGTTCCACCGCTTGGCGTGTTTGTAAGACTTCCTTGGCTAACACGACCGAGAAATAGTATTTACTTAAGTCCTCGTATCTCGCTTGCGTCTCCATCGCCAGTTGGCTTCTGGCTTCATCGGTTTTACCTTCCGCTGCTGTTTGTGCTGCGGAAATTCGACCACCAGTGAAAATTGGCCAAATGGCACGGATCGAAGAAGTAAAGATATCTCGCTCTGTGATGGTAGACGTCGTATTGGCCAACGCCCCAAAAATGGGTTGAAAGGCAGGTGGAACCGCAATATGTTGGCCTGTGCTGTCGAGAAGTTGTTGTCCAGATACAGTGACATCGGTGTCTAGTCGAGTGTAATTAGCGCCAACACTAATAGAAGGCAGATTTAAACTGCTGGTGGCGCTTTGCATATGTTGCTGGCTTTCAACATTGGCGCGTTGCGCTGCAAGAGAGTGGTTGTTTTCTTGCAAAAGTTGCCATGCCTGCTGGAAGGTAATGGGTGCCGCCTGACAGGCGAGCGATATGGAGCTCGAGAGCAGCCCAATCATCAATAGCTTACTGTGTCGTTTCATGATGGATATCGCAAAATAGAGTAATGACTCTAATATATAGTAATTGTGATCCACTGTTAAGCTGTGGGTTTATCTTTTCGCCAAGATTGCGAAATGAGCAGTTGCCATCTTGGTAAGCAAATGTGTCTATTAAAACACGAAGCCTCACCTATGCAAATTGGAACTTATTATGGGCAAGGGAGAGATAATAAAAAGCACAGCCTGAAAGCTGTGCTATTTTGCGTAGAGGTGAGCCATCTTACTTCATGGAAGGGCAGAAGAATTCTGCTCGCCACTCAAGTTGTCGAGAACCTTGCATGGTTTGCAAAAGATCCCGTCCGCTCATTTGCGGGAATGATAAAAGGACTTTCAGGTCACTCGGACTCCGGCCGTCTTTTTCATAAGCCCTGACGTGTGTAAAGGTTGAATGCATATTCTTCGACAGCATTGCCTTATTCAGACAAATTCCAAAGGTATCGCGTTCCATATTGATCGTTCCTTATCAATTGACACCACCTTGTCGTTATTATTGTAATCAAGTTTGATGTTGCTTCATTGCCCAAAAAGTATACGCCCTACGCCCTAAAAAGACCTCAAATTTAGCTAAATTCGTAGTGATCTAGATCAATAACTGGTTCGATGGTTATGTAACTTGTTGTTTATTTAAAATCCACTTCTCACATTTGAGAGGTATAACTTGCAGGATAATAAATAGTCATTTCACGAGGATTTATTTCTTGTGATTCACACTTCCGAATGGAGGTAAGAGCATGCATGTTAAAACGGTGTTAAGTTAACTCACTTTTCTCTGTTTTTAAGTAGTGCAAAGAGGTAAGCATGACGTGGCAAAGCATCAGTTTTCGTAAAAGAATGCTGGTCATTATGACGCTCTCTGGTTTGATTGAGTTGCTTATCCTCGTCGCAGCGGGCTTTGCCTACCTCAAATACACACAAGAGCAAGAAATGGGGCAGAAAGCACTGGGTGTGGCTCAATTTCTTGCCAACTCGACCACCGTGGTTGAGCTGGTTGAAAGCCGTGACAATGTCACCTATCAAGCAAAGTTTCGTGAACTAACGGAAGCATTAGGTGCTGCGTTCATCGTTGTTGGCGACCGAGAAGGCATTCGTTTAATTCATCCCCTTGATGAACGCCTTGGTTTACCGATGCGTGGTGGTGATAACGCCCGTGCATTGGAAGAAGGCGAAGCGTATATCTCTACTGCAAGAGGTTCATTGGGTTATTCGGTGCGTGGGAAAGCGGCCGTGTTTAACTCGGCGGGTGAGGTCATCGGCGTGGTCTCTGTGGGCTATCTGCTGGATCGATTACAAGACAGAATAGAGCCATTTGCGTGGTTTTTAATTGCCATGACGTTACTGGTGGTTGCCGCGAATGCCTTGGTTTCTAATTATGCTTCTCGTAAATTTCAGCGGGCGATTTTGGGGTTTGAACCGGAAGAAATTGGTCGGTTATATGGTGAGCTTGATGTGACCATGAGCACCATCAAAGAAGGGGTGTTAAGTATTGATTCGAGTGGCGTGCTGCGTTCCATCAACCGCAGTGCGGCGCAGATTCTCGGGTTAGATCCGGCCCAAGTGCTGAACAAACCGCTCTCTGATGCGTTACCCGCCAGTGATCTGTACCGTGTATTAGAAACGGGACAAGAAGATCACGATATTGAACTTTACCTCAACCAAAAGAGGTTGATTGCCAACCGAAGCCCGGTTTACGTAGAGGGAAAGATTGTCGGCGCGGTGTCCAGCTTTCGTTTGCGTGATGAAATTTCTGAGCTCACTGAACAGCTTTCTCAAACCAAAGAGTATGCCGATTTATTACGCTCACAAACGCATGAACATCGCAACAAACTTAATACCATCAGTGGCCTAGTTCAGATGGGCGAGCTTGATGCGGTTCAACAGCTTATCGGGCAGGAGACGGCGCACTATCAGGGGTTGATCGAGTTTCTACGCGATACCATCAAAGATCCGTTGGTCGCGGGCATGCTGTTAGGAAAAACGGAACGCGCGCGTGAGCTTGGCTTAGAGTTGGTGGTTGAAGAAGGGGCTCGTTTAGAGCCGCTAAGTGCTTGGCTGAACCCAGAAGACATCACGACAATACTCGGTAACCTGATTGATAACGCTTTTGACGCGACCATGAGCGCGATCGCGCAAGAAGGCAATTTTGCCCGTTCACGCAGAACCATTGAAGTTTCCATCAGTGACTACGGAACGGAAGTGATTCTTGAAGTGCAGGATCAAGGTTGTGGTTTGCCCAAACAATTTTCCACCGAGCAGCTGCTTGAGAAAGGGATCTCGAGCAAAGCGACCAGCACTCGGGGTGTTGGGCTCTACTTAGTCAATCAATTAGCCGCACGTTACGGTGGCTCGATAGAGATGGCTGAGAATGACAAATTTGGCACAAGAATGACGGTCTATTTACCCAAGGAAGAACAAAGATGAATGCCGATACCCGAGTGATGATAATTGAAGATGATATGGCGATTGCTCAGCTTCATCATAAGTATTTGCAGCAAATGGATGGTTTCGAGGTGATTGGCATTGCGACCACACAAGCCGAAGCCGAAATGCAGTTGTCCGTGTTCGAGCCCGATTTGGTTTTGCTCGATGTTTACCTTCCTGATGGCAGTGGGTTGGAGATCCTCAATCAAATTCGCGGCAGCAATCGTCATTGTGACGTTATTTTGATTACCGCAGCAAGAGATGTGGAAACGCTACAAACCGCAATGCGTGGTGGTGTGGTGGACTATTTGTTAAAACCCGTGATGTTTCCACGGCTGGAAAGTGCTTTGAACAAATACCGTGCGCAACGAGTGCAACTGGGAACCGTGTCCGACCTTAATCAAGGCTTGGTGGATAAAATGCTGCAAGCAAGCAGTACGCAGGAAAGTGTATCCAATCGGCTACCCAAAGGTATCGATGGTGTTACCCTTGATAAAATTCGAACCTTATTTCAAGGCGAGGTTTCCTATACTGCCGATGAAGCGGGGGAGCAAATTGGGGCCAGTCGCACCACGGCAAGGCGCTATCTTGAATATTTGATCAGCTCGGGTGAGCTTGCTGCAGATTTGAATTACGGTACGGTCGGTCGCCCTGAACGAACG
This sequence comes from Vibrio floridensis, assembly GCF_021852965.1. NCBI lineage: Bacteria > Pseudomonadati > Pseudomonadota > Gammaproteobacteria > Vibrionales > Vibrionaceae > Vibrio > Vibrio floridensis. The sequence goes on from NZ_JAKGCY010000001.1 coordinate 738,815, forward strand.
TATCGCAAAGTTCATCGTTAATTTGCTGGTTATGCGGCAAATTTAATATGTGAGCGGTGTTTTTGTTACTTATCGTGCAATGGATTACATTTGGGCGGATATTTGCTGATTATTTGCCCATATTTCAATTAAACTGGTCTAATCAGTTTTAAATTAAATAATCTTTGAATAACAAGTGGATATGTCATTTTCGAGTCATAATTTAAACGATTGCGATTCTAACTATTGATGTATGTCAAATTGTCGTAGACAATACGCCCCCGTGTCGGGCAAATCATTCTTATTACCAACCCACACTCACTGTTTTGTAAGGTTTTGTCTATTAGTGGAATAGGCAGGGCCGATTATCAATTTTTAGGTGTCACTGATAGGGTGGGCTCATCCTTTAAGCCGTATCCAGGCACACAACAAGTACCTCGTTTTTAAGGGAAAGATGATGGTAATACCAGAAAACAGCAGCATCGTAATTTTTGGTGCTTCAGGTGATTTAACATATCGCAAGTTGATCCCTGCTTTATACCACCTCTACGCAAGTAAGCAGCTACCAGAAAACTTTGCTATTTTAGGTGTCAGCCGCACTGAATACAGCGATGAATCTTATCGCGAAAAGTTAAAGCGCTCTCTTCAGGAAATGGAGAAAACGGAACCAGCTATTCTGGATTCATTTATCGACCATCTTCACTATCAAGCCATCAACACGTCAGACACACAAGACTACGCGAAGTTGGTTGTACGTTTAGACGAATTGGCCGCTCAATACCAGTTCGAACAACGTAATACACTGTTTTATCTTGCCACACCGCCAAGCCTTTACAGCGTCATTCCTGCAAGCCTTGCTCATCACGGTCTTAATAGTGAAGAGGATGGTTGGAAACGTCTGATCATTGAAAAACCGTTTGGTTATGATTTGGCTTCGGCACGTCAGCTCGACAAAGAAATACACGATTGCTTCCAAGAGCATCAGATCTATCGCATCGACCACTACCTTGGAAAAGAGACCGTACAAAACTTACTTGTTTTCCGTTTCTCTAACGCCATGTTTGAACCTCTGTGGAACCGCAACTTCATTGATTATGTGGAAATCACAGGTGCCGAATTCCTTGGCGTGGAAGAGCGTGGCGGTTATTACGACGGCTCCGGCGCTGTGCGCGATATGTTCCAAAACCATCTACTGCAAGTATTGGCAATGGTGGGCATGGAACCGCCTGCACAAATTAATGCCGATTCCATGCGTGATGAAGTAGTGAAAGTTCTGCAGTGTTTAAAACCGCTTGAGGAAGATGATCTGCGTAACAACCTGGTTTTGGGTCAATACACAGCATCAGACGTGCGCGGACAACATCTGCTTGGCTACCGTGAAGAAAACGGCGTAGCGGACGATTCTCGTACTGAGACTTACATTGGCCTTAAAGCGTACATCAATAACTGGCGTTGGAATGGCGTGCCATTCTACGTGCGCACGGGTAAGCGTCTTCCAACTCGCGTAACAGAAGTGGTTATCCACTTCAAACAAACACCGCATCCGGTATTTGGCCAAAACGCCCCAGAAAACAAACTGATCATTCGTATTCAGCCTGATGAAGGTATTCAAATGAGCTTCGGTTTGAAAGAACCTGGTGCAGGCTTTAAAGCGAAAGAAGTGAAGATGAACTTCCATTATGCTTCGTTGCAAGAGACGCAAATGCTGACCGCCTATGAGCGTCTGCTTCTTGATGCGTTAAACGGCGATGCAACGCTGTTTGCTCGCAGCGATGCGGTCGAAGCGTGTTGGAAATACGTTCAACCTATCCTCGATTTCAAACAAGATCCACAAGCACTCTTTGGTTATGCCTGCGGCACTTGGGGGCCAAAAGAGTCAGACGATTTGCTGCAGCGTGACGATCGCGCGTGGCGTTTCCCATGCAAAAACCTAACAGATACGGACTACTGCGAACTATGATCAATCACAAGATCTACCAAACAGCAGAGCAGGTAGTAGAAAGCCTAGCAAACGACATGAAAGCGTTTAGCGAAATGGGCCGACCTGTTCATATCTCACTTTCTGGTGGCAGCACGCCTAAAATGCTGTTTAAGCTTTTGGCATCAGAAACGTACGCAACCTCCATTCAGTGGCAAAATCTTCATTTTTGGTGGGGTGATGAACGCTGCGTGGCACCAGACGATGCTGAGAGCAACTACGGTGAAGCGAATGCTCTTTTGTTCTCAAAACTAAGAGAATTGAGCCAAGTGAGCATTCCTGCGGAAAACATTCACCGCATCCGTGGTGAAGAGCAACCAGAAGTGGAAGCGGCACGTTTCGCAAAAGAAATGGCAGACGTGATTCCAACCGATAACGGCACACCTGTGTTCGATTGGATCTTGCTTGGTGTTGGCGCAGATGGTCACACGGCGTCGCTTTTCCCAGGTCAAACGAATTATGACGATGAGAACCTTTCAGTATTGGCTTCTCATCCGGAATCTGGACAAATTCGCGTTTCGAAAACGGCACGTGTACTGGAAGCGGCTAAACGCATTAGCTACTTAGTACTGGGTGCAGGTAAAGCGGACATTGTTGAAGAGATCAACAGCAATCCAGCGGAAGAACTTCCTTACCCGGCAGCAAAAATTCATGCGAAAGCAGGGCTGACGGAATGGTATTTAGATTTAGACGCAGCAGCGAAAATCGCTTAACCGTCGCAGAAAGAAATATATTGGAGAGAAACAATGAAAGGTGATATCGGTGTAATTGGCCTAGCAGTAATGGGTCAAAACCTTATCCTGAACATGAACGACCACGGGTTTAAAGTGGTGGCTCACAACCGTACTGCGGCGAAAGTAGATGAGTTTCTAGAAGGCCCAGCGAAAGGCACCAACATCATTGGCGCATACTCACTTGAGGAACTGGTTGAGAAACTGGAAACACCACGCAAAGTGATGCTGATGGTTCGTGCTGGCGCAGTAGTGGACCAGTTTATTGATGCACTTGTACCGCTTCTTGATAAAGGCGACATCATCATTGACGGTGGTAACACGAACTACCCAGATACAAACCGTCGCGTAGCAGCACTACGCGAAAAAGGCATCCACTTCATCGGTACTGGTGTCTCTGGTGGTGAAGAGGGCGCACGTTTCGGCCCTTCTATTATGCCAGGCGGCGCTCCTGAAGCATGGGAAGCGGTTAAGCCTATCTTCCAAGGTATCTCTGCAAAAACTGACGCTGGCGAGCCTTGCTGTGACTGGGTTGGTAACGATGGTGCAGGTCACTTTGTTAAAATGGTCCACAACGGCATCGAATACGGCGACATGCAGTTGATCACCGAAGCGTACCAGTTCATGAAAGATGGCCTTGGTATGTCTGCAGACGAGATGCAAGCCGTTTTCGCTGATTGGAACAAGACTGAGCTAGACAGCTACCTAGTCGAAATCACCGCTGACATCCTTGGCTACAAAGACGAAGATGGCGAGCCACTAGTAGAAAAGATCCTCGATACGGCTGGCCAAAAAGGTACTGGTAAATGGACAGGCATCAACGCACTAGACCTAGGCATTCCACTAACGCTTATCTCTGAGTCTGTCTTCTCTCGTTGCCTATCGGCACTAAAAGATCAACGTGTTGAAGCTGAGAAACTGTTTGGTAAGACCATCACGCCAGTAGAAGGTGACAAGCAAGAGTGGGTTGACGCACTTCGCCAAGCGCTTCTAGCATCTAAGATCATCTCTTACGCTCAAGGCTTCATGCTAATGCGCGAAGCATCAAACGAGAATGGCTGGGATCTCAACTACGGTAACGTTGCTCTTATGTGGCGTGGTGGTTGTATCATCCGTTCTGCGTTCCTAGGCAATATCCGTGATGCGTACGAAGCGAACCCAGATCTTGCGTTCCTAGGTTCTGATGACTACTTCAAAGGCATCCTACAAAACAGCCTAGTGGCATGGCGTAAAGTGGCGGCGAAGTCGCTAGAAGCGGGCATTCCAATGCCATGTACAACGTCTGCACTGACGTTCCTAGACGGTTACACAACTGCGCGTCTACCTGCAAACTTACTGCAAGCACAACGTGACTACTTCGGTGCTCACACTTATGAGCGTATCGACCGTGAGCGTGGTGAGTTCTTCCACACCAACTGGACAGGTACCGGCGGTAACACAGCGTCGACTACTTACGACGTTTAATAGATCGTTAGTAAACCAATAAAACGCAAAAGGATGTCCAAGTGACATCCTTTTTCTTCAATGACGTTTAAGGCTAATGAATAAGCCTACGCACTCTTTTCTTTGGTTGTGCTGGAATGGTATTTTTCGATGAACTTGTCGCGAAGGTAGAGCAACAAGCTCACAACGAAAGCAACGATGGAAACCGTAAACAGAGCATACATACTCAATATCCACGCAAACGTTGCGGTAAGAAAAGCGACGAAAGAGAACATTCTGCTGAATGTCATGATATTGCCAAGTCTGCTATTTTTCATAGTGTCTCCCAAAGTGAATGGGTAACGCCGAGCGGCTTTTCAATTCATGTTCAGTGTTGCAATTTTGAGCAAAATTAACATAAAAACACCGCTAAATTTTGCTCAAAAAAGATATAACTTTGATCAATCAATGATTATTGAATGCAACTTACTCGCTAGTTTCAGTACCATCGCTTTTTTCACAGAGCTTAGATCGTTTGTCGCGATGGTTTGTATTCGTTGACTGAAGTGTTGAAGAACTGCTTAGTCTCTTCAATCACCACATGGCGAAGAGCGATCAAACCAATTAAGTTCGGAATGGCCATCAAACCATTGACGATATCCGCAAGAATCCAAATCATATCCAGTTGCATAAATGCACCAGAAGCGACGAGTACAAGGAATATGATTTTGTACGGGAGTACGGCTTTGGTTCCTAAGAGGAAAACCACACAGCGCTCACCGTAATAGTTCCAACCTAAGATGGTTGTGAAAGCGAAAAACATCAGGCCAATAGAAACGAGCATAGGGCCAAAAGTTTCAGCGTTAAGGCCAACAGCAAATGCGTGGGTTGTCATGGCTGCACCGGCAAAGTCACTTTGCCATGCGCCGGTTAGAATGAGCGCTAAGCCAGTCATGGTACAAATCACGATGGTATCGAAAAACGTACCCGTCATTGAGATCAAACCTTGTTTGACGCAAGAATCTGTTTTCGCGGCCGCAGCCGCCATGGGGGCGCTGCCTAGGCCTGATTCATTGGAAAATACGCCACGCGCTATGCCGGATTGAATTGCTAGCATGATGCTTGCCCCAAGGAAACCACCTGTAGCAGCCGTTGAAGTAAAGGCTGAAACGAGTACCAGTTCAATCGCGTTAAGCAGTTGGTCTGCATTCATAATAATGACGCTTAAACAAGCCATTACGTAGAAAATAGCCATAGCAGGAACCACTTTACCAGCAACGCTTGCAATGGACTTGATACCCCCTAAGGTAACAAAGGCAACAAGCAGCGTTAATATGGAAGCGGAAACTTCACGAGACACACCCAACGAGATCTCGCTTGCATCTAAAATCGCATTCACTTGCGGGAAAGTACCAATACCGAAACAGGCAACTCCTAGCGCAAATATAGCAAACATGATCGCCAATGCTTTAGAGCCGACACCGTATTGAAGGTAGTACATCGGGCCACCTACCATTTGGCCTTTATCGTCCACTTTGCGATATTTAACCGCCAGCAAGCATTCAGCGTACTTGGTTGCCATACCAAACAACGCGGCAAGCCACATCCAAAATAGCGCACCAGGCCCACCCAACTTAATCGCTGTTGCCACACCAACAATATTACCTGTGCCAATGGTGGCGGAAAGGGCGGTGCACAGTGCAGCAAAACTCGAAACATCGCCTTGTTGCTGGGTGGGACTCTCTTTGGAAAAGACCATGGCCAGAGCGGTTGGCAAATGTTTGAACTGAATCAAGCCGAGGCTGAAAGTAAAATAAACGCCTGTTCCCACCAATAAAATGAGCAATGGTGGTCCCCAGACAAAACTGTCGATGGTTTGTAGTAAAGATTGAAGGTCGTTCATGATTTCCCCTTAATAAAACAACTAATAAGGAGAAGAGGGAAAGGTAAAAGATCAAGGATCTATAATAATCCAACATAACAAAAGCTTGCGGCTGAATCGCTCAAGCCACCAAAGAATAAAGTGAATGTTGGGGTGTAACTTTCCACTCCTCTGTCCTTTTGCCTGAGAGTTTCACCTTGCACATGGGCAGGGCTTGCTCCTTCGGCGACCGATTTAACGGTTCTCTCCAGAGGTTCCTCCAACTACAGTCCTCGCTTATTCCTATCAATATAATCAAAAAGAATAATGCACCTGAAAGATTTACTTCTTCGGCGGGTATGATTAACTAAATGTTAATATTTAGTTAATGACCACTCTCCTGTAGCCTTCATCGGAACAATTGCCTAAATGATTAGGGCAATCTGTAGGCGAATCCTAACCAATAACTTCTGTGATGTCATCTACAAAAAAATCGTTTGAACGTTTATTGTTCGAACTCTTAAAAAACTACCTGATTTTGACGTTTTCATCGAGAAAATTAGAGTACAATGCAATGGCTTGTATAATTGGTTTTGTTCTATAGGGAAAAAGAATGGTAAGACTGATTGCGATTTTCGTTCTAGTTTTATTGGCTTACTTTTTGCTGAGATATCGGACTAACGAAAAAATTCAAAAAGGGATTGTTATCACGGTGCTGGGGATATTTGCCGTCTACACAATTCTATTAGTCGCGAGTGAGTTGATTAAGTAACACAGTTCAGATTGGAGTAACATCTAGTGACATCGTCGAATAACCATCATGAAGATCAAGATGACGTGGTTGTCATTGAAGAGCGCGATAACAAAACAATCGTTTACATTGCAATCTCGGCTGTTCTTGGTATGGCGTTTGGTGGTTTGTTGGGATCCCACTTTACTGCCAAGCGTTGGGAAGATAACTATCAGCAGTTAGAAACGCAGTACAAAGCGTCGGTGTCTGACAACAGTAAGTTGGCAGTCAATTTACAGTCTCGTGAAGCCCAGCTTGACAAAGAGTTGGACAATAAACTTGAATCTGAACTCGCTCTGCGTCAAAAAGAGCACCAAGCAGAGCTTAACAAACTACACAATCAACTGACCGAGATGGAAAAGTTAAATATTGCGTTAGAAGGGCAACTAAAAACTCAGCAAGCGCAAATTGATTCTGCCCAACAAGAAAATGACAAGCTCAACCGTCAGGCGGACATGCAAGCCAACGTTTTTGAACGTTCTCGTGATATTTTCCGACGTGAAATGGAGATTAGCCAAGATCTCGAGAAGTTGGAGAAAGAGCGTGAAATCTTGGTTCCTACGCTTGAGAAGTTAAAAAAAGAGTGCGAAATTTATTTGGCTGGCACCTCTTGGGATGCGAAATCAGATGCGTGTGATAAGCAGGACGAAGCCTCTTCGCGTTTGAGCCAGATAGATCAACTGATTGAAGTTTACAAAATGGACTTGAAGCAAATTCGCTCTATTACTCAAGATCTTGGCCTGTAGTAACGAAGTAACTGCATGCATACTTAATCAAGAAAAGAACGCGTGCCTCCTGATAAAACAAAGCCCAGCGAATATGCTGGGTTTTGTTTTATCCGCTAGCCAGAGACGGTGTTATTTTTATGGGTTGGCTACTTACATATCTGTAAACACAGATGAGGCAGCAATGCGAAGGTGCGGAAATTCTTTTTGACCGTAGAAAAAATGAAGTGGCTCTGTGCCTGAGCCACCGAGAGCAGACCCTAAGATAGAGTGAAACTTAGGTTCTTCTAAAGAGCTATCCTTGCTCAATTTCCAGCTATTTTTAGCCATCTACGATTAAAAACAGTGAATGTTTAGGCTGATATTAATTATTGTTGTAAATGTTTTCTACCCCCCAATCGGGGGGAGCTTTGGTTTCACAACGTAAATTCATTCAACTTGCCTTGAACGCGAGATACTTCTTTTTGATATCCATTGACGATGTCGTTGAGGTTGTTGGCGTGGCTACCTGTGCGATGGGCGATATCTGCCAAAACATCCACATCTTTATCAATGGCTTCACTCGCTTTCGATTGTTCAATCGTTGCATTCGCAATACTACTAATATGTTGATTGACTTGTTCTATGGCATTCTCAAGCTTCTCTACACTTTGTTTTACCACATCAACAGAATGGAAAGTCTCGTCACTCGCTTGTTTGCTCTTTGCCATGTTCTCGACAGCAAGCTTCGTATTGTCACGAATCTTATCGAGTAACTTACTGATACTTTCTGTCGCTTCTTGGCTACGTTGAGCAAGATCTCGAACTTCAGAAGAAACCACTGCGAACCCCCGACCGTGTTCGCCTGCACGTGCCGCCTCAATGGCTGCATTGAGCGCCAGCAAATTGGTTTGTTCGGATACGGCGTTGATGGTCGCGACGATTTGCCCAATGCTTTGTGTATCGCTTTCTAACTCATGCATGCAGTTTTGAGTCGCATCGATTTGAGCAAGCAAGCTTTTAACAGAATTGAAAGAAGAGGAGCTCTGATTCTGGCACTCTAACACTTGTTGATTCATGCTGTCGGTATCTTCAGTCGCCCTCTCGGCAGAATGGGCAATTTCAACGCTAGACTGAGAAAGCTCCGTCATGGCTGTAGCGATGTTGTCACACTTGGCGATAGTTTCTTGACCGCTGTTATCAAGGTCACCAGAGGTGGCGATAATTTGGTTGAGTCTTTCTGTACTGTGATCGTTGGTATTTTTTACATCTTTAATCAAATGTCGAATAGCGTGATTGAGTTTATTGACACTAGCGGCAATTGAAGCGATCTCGTCTCGACCAGTTTGATCCAAATCGACCGAAAGGTCGCAGCTTTTTGCCATATCAGATAACTTTTCAGTAAGGTGACCCACTCGGTTACGAAGGCTGCTGACGGTGGCAATTACAATCCAAGCAAACAACGTTGATAGAATCGCGGCAGCCACTGTTAGAATATTGCGTGTGGTTGTTGCACTTTCGGCCTTATGCTCTGAAACAGCGTTCATCTCTGCTTGCAGCGCATTGCGTACTTGATTGATCAAAGTGATTCGCTCTGTCGCTAACTTAAACCACTCCTGCGACGTTGGGCCATTGATGGCATCAAGCTGTTGAGCCTGAGATAGAAAGCTTTTTTGAATGCTTTCTACTTGCTGCCAAATCTGATTTCGTTCTTGGTTTTGCAATAGCTGTTTGAACTGATTGGGTAACTCGAGTAAAGCGCTACGTCGAGCGTAATCGCCAGAGCCAATATAGCTTTGAATATTGGCATAGACGACGGGTGTTGCTTGGCCACGAGCAAACACGCCATTCAGAGCCCCGCGTACCTGTCCGGCTCTCTCTTTCATAATAATGATTGATACGAGGGATTCACCCAAAGCACCCAACTCGTGGTTCTCCACCTGAGAAAGCATGAGGCGGCTATTGTCTATGGCAAGTTGGTTGAGATTAGAGTAATAGCCGAATGGGGCTATAGTTGGAGTCAACTTATCAACTCCTGACCGCACGCTGCTTAATTGGCTCAGTTGCTGTGAGATATCACTGATCAGGGTGCTGACAAAAGCGTTGTCCAATTGCTCAGATTTGAAACTGCGCAGAGCATCAATAGCTTGATCTGCTTTTCCTCTTTGCTGCCCTAAGGCGGCGACTTGGTCTGGATTGCCTTTGCTGCCTAACACACCAGCGGTGAGTCCCCTTTCAACAGCTAGATTATGCGCTAAATTATCAAACAATATCACCAGTTGAATAGCTTCTCTGTCGACTTCGGACATTTTGGCTTGTCGATTGAGATCCAAGATGGTGTTTCCTGAAAGGAAAATAGACACGAGTAGTGGAACTCCAGCAACCACACTCACGATAATGTAGAGTTGGAACCGACGTAAAAGCGAATGCATATAACCTCTCTAAGCCACTTTCTTATGTAACGAGTGGCGTTTTTATATTAATAATCACTAAACAAGTATAGAACCAAGTTTGGAGAGTGATGGCTGGTAATTGAAATTAACGTTGTTTAAATCACACAAAAATTAATGGGTTTGATATCAAACGATTAAAAGATGAATGGAATGAACTAGTAGTTACTGATAATGAGATTGATAGCATAATGATTGAGTGTTTGCATTTTGAAAATGCAATATGCAATTTTGTGTGTATAAATACGCCAATTTGATAAGGAGTTTGTGATTTTATGCCCACATTAAACTTGGCACGTATTCTGCTTTAGTTAAGGTGACCCTAATTAAGCCGAGGGTCACCTAGCCAACTGACGTTGTTAGTGAATAAAGACTTGTTCACACATATATACGGCCAAACACCTGATTGTGTTTGGCCTTTTTTTATTCCTCTTCAGAACATTTGGCATAACAGCTTGGCTGTCTTGGACAGACAGCACCACGAGAACAGATGAGACGAGCAGGGGCTTCGATTCCTCGTTCAATCCATTTGATGTTCAATATTTTTGCGATGGTCTTGAGGTCTTTTCGCATGTGGAAAGGAATTTCAGCACTTCCGCCTTGTTTGACACAAAGGCGTTTCAGTTCTTCCGCAATCTCGAGTGCATCGCCACCTTGGGCGTTAATAGCAGGGTTAAGGTCGATGCCGGCACACAACACTCGGTTGTTGCCCGCAGGATCCATGACGTTAATGGATTCACAGCAGTAGAGTCTTGGCTCGTTGCCAACGTTTAGGATAGACAATTGCGCAGAACTACCATTTTTTGGTTCAGACAAGCGACGAAAAACGGCCCAGTGCTGGCATGGGTCGTTCACGGTACGCATGTTACCCCAAGGAAGAGGGATACCATTGCCCCGGTAAACCGCTTTTAACTTGCCCGGTCCGTAGGCATCGAAGTAGTGCCAATGTGGATAAGGGGACACGACGGTCATTCTTCTCATCGCAACTGAAGGAGAAACCCCTGCTTTTTGATGGACATCGATCTCATAGCCAGAACGATCAAGCAACTGTCGAAATGGCACTTTAGGGCAAAGCAATGCACCAGCAAAAAAGCTCGATTCAAAATCGCGCCAAGCTTGCAAAATATCTTGTGAGTTGAGGTCAGAAGTTGGGCTAAAATCGTCAACTTGATCCCAGTTATTTTGATGACCAATCGAAAGTACATTCTTGACGTTGTCGCTACTGTGCAAAATTCGGTGGCCGATATATACCGCTAGATCGTATTTGAGACGGGTAGGGTAGTCACGCATCATGTTATTGAGGTAGATGGTTCCCGGCGCTTCCATGAACGATGTCACTAGCTGTTTGGCGTTGACTCCCAGTTCGTCCACCACATCTTTGGGTGTCCGGTTAATCCAACGAATATCGAGGCCCAGGCTTTTTGCGATATCGATTAAGTCATCAACCGAAAGATTCAGACGCTTTTTCCCCACTTCTTCTGCTGCGCGTTCAAGATCTGGAAAGTGGTTCTGATTCGCTTCTTGATGTGCACGAATCAGCAAATGCGCGAATTGACGTCCAGTAATGCCGGTTTGTGACAGCATTTCTGGTATTGCGATTTGTAAAATGTCGTTAGAGAAAAGAAAACTCGGTTCGAGGGCCATCCCGTTGAGACCGCCGCGACTACCTTTGTTGGGGGTAATCGCTTCGAGCTCTGGCTCATCATCCAAAAACCAAGCGGGGTCCTTTTGAAATACCTCTGCAATGACTTCCAACATATCGATGCTTGGAACGCGTTTTCCTCGTTCGATCATGGAAAGATAAGAAACGGATGGCGCGTATTCAGGGTTAATTCGAATACAACGCGCAGAGAGGTCTTCCATCGTTAAATGGTTATTTTTCCGCAAGTTTCTAATCTTTGTTCCCAGAAAATGCGATTGGCGAATCAAGCTTTTTGACACAGACATTTTGTAAAATTCACACTGTAAAATTTTTGTTGTGAAATTGTAGTAAAAAATTCGCTAGTCTACATACTAAGAGAGCAAGGAAAAGAACCTTCAACTTCACAAATTTGTTTGCAACGAAAACGTAAGTTTGAAGTATGTGCTCTAAAACAAAATTGTTGTGTGTTATCCAAGAGGACAAGACGATGAATATGCTGACATTCGATAAAAATGAAAACCAACAACAACGCCCATTTATCGCTGAAGCCGTATTTGCCGTCGAAGCGGTAAATTCTAATCAGCAAGATGAAAAACAACAAAAAGCGAAACAGCTTCTCGACAGAATGTTTCCGCTAGAATCTGGCTCGCATCAAGACGTCACCAGCTACGTGATCGATTATCGTCACCTGATGGCATATTTTGCAGATGGTTCTCACAGTGGCCTTCAAGCACCCAAACATTTTGTCGCTTTCACAGGTGAGAAAGAAGATCCTTGCTCTATCTTGCTCCGCGATGAATCAGGCAGCCACATTGAAGTGATGCTGGGTTGCCACAAAGGCACAGGAAGTGTGGAACTTGTTGATATCGATGATATTCAATTGGAAACGCGCACGACCTTTAGCCCTGAATTAACTGGCGATGCACCAACGGCAATGCGTCATTGGATCAGTCTAGTGAAAGGCGATGTGAATGGTAAGCCAATGGCAAGCAGTGAAGATAAAGAGTACACCGCGAAAAGTGGTGATGATTATGTACTTCGTTACTGCTATAGCATTTAGTGCTGCTTCTATTGGTTAATGTTGACGTGAAAATACATTCAACTTATACGAATGAGACTATTGAGTAGGTCATTAAGCAACATAATAAGCCACAGGTATTCCTGTGGCTTAGAGCAAAGCAATCTAATGCCGTTTTATGGCAATTGTTCTAAAAATGGAGATAAACCAATTAATTCATCAATGATCTCTTTGGTTTGTCGGGAATAGATGATCTTATCTGTAGAGCCAACAAGTTGGATCGAACATATTTTTTTAGATACAACGATTTGACGTAGTACTCTTAAAACGATTTGACTGTCTATCAGTTTATGTGTTTCTAAACCATTTCCTGGAACCAAAGAAGCAAGGTCAACATTGATGACAATTTGATCGCAGTGTTGAATAAATCCGCTTAACTGAGCTTTAAGTTGGTTTCGACTTAAAAATCCACATTCATCCCAGACAACCCAATCACAGCCAAGATCTTCGGCGTAATCTAACGTTTGTGTACTCACTTGCTCAGTATCGATGCCAATACAAAATAGTTTTGCCTGTGGGTAACGGGACAAGAGAAAGTGGAAAGCACTGCCTACTTGAAGATCAAGAGTTTGTTTAAGCTCAAAGCTATGTCCGATGTGAACAACGCCAACGCTAGTGTTGTCTTGCGCCAACGCTGGTAGGCTATTCAGCAACATTTCATGCCCGTTGGCGAACACGGTTGGAATCAGGCCGAGTGCCAAAGAGTGGCTCAAAGCTCGTTGGAATGCACTATTCGTGTAGCCATCTAACACAAAATGGTTGGCTTCAGTAAGCGGTGCTGCAGACTGCTGCTGGTACAACCAGTCTGAAGCATTGGATAAAATTTGCTGCGCAGTTTCAAACTCTAGCACTGACATCGGTTTTACGTATTGGCAAACCGACATAAAGTAAAACATAGGTGCTTGATATGCGTTGGCAGGAGCCAAACGGTGGCGTTTGAATAAGCTTAGCATTATTGATTACCTTTCAGGTGGAAGCGCTCTTGCTGCCTGCAAAACGTGTAAAATGATGCGTTGTTTGTCTGTTTCTACTCGATGTGCCGGAGCCATAACAGAAACTGCGCCAATCAACTTACTTCCTTTCATGACCGGCGCGCTAATTCCAGAAACGCCTGGGTCAATTTCCGATGTGCTGATTGCGTAACCGTTGGTACGTATATTTGCCAGTTCGTCTTGCCAAGTTGCTAGCCGGTGGTCTTGACCAAAATAGCGTAAAATTCGTTCACAACGCTCTGGTGGCATAAAAGCCAGCATAACTTTGGATGAGGCGCCACGCAGTAGAGGTTGACTTTGACCCTGGACGTAGCTACAGCGTAGCGCCTGCATACTTTCTTTTTGACGAACGCACAATGCTCTATACCCAACGGGAACCATATATGCAGCGAGCTCACCCGTCTGATGTTGTAAACGGGCTAGGATCGCTTCTACCGATTCCAGATTGTGTTGCGAATTTTGGTAACTATGCATCAGTAGAAGCGCTGCTGGTCCAACGATGAAGGTTTTTTCGTGAGCACTTTCTTCAATTAAGTTCCACTCTTTCAAAAGCTTGAGGTGGCGATACAAGCTGCTGAGCGGAACAGCAAGCTGTTCACTTAAGGTTTTGGCAGAAACGGGCTCGTCGTTTACCGCTACCTGCATCAGCAGTTGTAAGGTTTTCTCATTGACTTGATTGGCATTCATCTAACTTTTTCCAAATATTTTTATCCCGAACGGTCCTATAGCACAAATATAATTCTTATCATCTGGGAAATGAAGTCAAAAAAAATACTATTTTTCTCACCAAATAAGAAATTGCGCATGATACAAGACCATGGGAGAGAAAATGGTCGTGCAACCAAATGGGTTTCTAATATTTGTGTATCTTATGAAACGCATATCTTAGTTGAAGTCGTGCTTTTTTGTATCACTCTGGTTGTTGGAAAATTACGTTCCACTAGAGTTTTAACTCTAGGTGTAGTAATGCAATAAAATAGTGTTTTATTGTTATTTTGTTGTTTTTAATAAAAAAATGCACTTTGAGATAACAGTTGTTCGCCCGAAAGTATTTGCAAGGTAATGTGAAGTGATTCAAAATTCACTGGTATATCCAGTAGAGATAATATGAACCAAGGTTTTTATGAAAGTCACGAATCTATTTAAAGACAAAGTCGACGCATTTTCTGCGCATCATGCTGAGTTGATTAATTGGATGTCTCCAACTTTACGTGAGTATTGGAGTGACTTTTTAGGAAAGGCGCAAGGAAGTTTTCTTTTCTCGAAAGTAAAAGATCATCACCAACCAGCGGTGAATGAAGAAGTTACGCCCATCGAGCCTATTGTATTGCAGCCAGAAGCGGCACTTGTTTACCAAGAGCTAAGCGAAAAGATTGGTGAAGTGATTCATGTAGGGAGTTGGCTGCATATCGATCAAGAGCGTATCAACCAATTTGGTATGGTAACAGAAGATATGCAATGGATTCACACTGATCCAGAGCGTGCGGCAAAAGAATCACCATTTAAAACAACCGTTGCACATGGATTTTTGACGTTGGCGTTATTGCCCAAGTTGACAGACTCCGTTAATCCAGAAAATAGCCTTTTCCCAAGCGCAAAAATGGTGGTGAACATTGGCTTGAATCAAGTTCGTTTTCCTTACCCTGTGAAAGCGGGGAATAACGTAAGAGCTTCAAGCAAGCTAATCAAAGTGACTCCGATAAAAAAAGGGCTGGAAGTAGAGCGTGAAATTAAGGTTGAGATTGAAGGGGTGAGGCGACCAGCAGCTGTCGTTGTTTCCGTTATCCAGTTGCATTTTTAGTGCAAAAATCTTCACGATGTTAGAAGTGCGCTTTGAGCGCACTTCTCATTTTTAATGTTCGAAATTAAAGCAACACGGTATTCTTCAAGACTATAGCTACTTCAAATTGCTGCGCTTCCATTATTTTTTTGCTGTTACCGAAATGTAACCAAAGCTCTCGATGATCTTTTGACCTTGTGTAGATTTGACAAAGTTGACAAATGCTTTTGACTCTTCACCGACGTTACCAATTTTGTAGAAGATCAGAAAAGGTCGAGAAAACAAGTACGAGTGGTTGTGAATGTTTTCGGCGATGGGAATTACACCATCGACACTAATGGCTTTGACCGAACCATCAACTGAGCCCATAGAAACAAACCCGATTGCGTGTTGATTGTGATTGATGATGGTTTTGACCATGCTGTTACTGTTAACGACGAGGTTACTCGGATTAATGTCAGAGACTAAGCGGTCGTTGATGATGCGAGTTAAGCCTAGTAAGCTCTCGAAACTGTATCGCGTACCTGACGAGCTCTCGCGAGTCACCACGGCAATGGGTTTGTCTTCACCACCGACTTGTTTCCAGTTGGTGATATTGCCCTTGTATATATTGTATAACTGTTCTTGCGATAAGTTGCTCGTATTGTTTGCTCTATTTACGACGACCGCTAATCCATCGTAGGCAATCAGTTCGACATTAAGGTCTTCCCCTTTTTCGCTTTCAGTCAAGTAGCGAGAGCTCATCCCTAACTCAACCACACCTCGGTTCACCATGGTAATACCAGCAGTTGAACCAATGCCTTGGACCGCGATAAAAGTGTTGCTATGGGATTTGTTGTATTCCTCGGCGAGCACGTCCATTACTCTTGCGACGGATGTTGAACCAGAAATGTTGACTTCTTTTGCGTAGCTCAATGGAACAAAAGAACAAAATAAGAAAAGGGCGGGTACCACAAAGCGAAACATAACGTACTCCAAAATAGGGTTATTTAAGAGAAGAATGATATTTCGTTGAGGTTACAGTTTTGTGAAGGGCAAAGCATATTATCGACCCGCTGACGATTACACTTTGTGTACTAAAATAGATGGACAGGATGTGCGAGTTTTTACCCCAGCGATGACAGTGGTGTCTTCGTGTGCATTTTAAAAAACTAAGCGAAAGGATCGACCATGTCAGTGACTCAAATTGCTATCAGTCGTCTGAACAAAGGTGCCAAAGAACTTTGTACAAAACGAAACGTTAATATGCCTGTAGAGTTGGGAAAATGCCTATATCAACCAGTAGAAATGGGTGTCGTTTTCTACAAAGCTGCCTTTCTTCTTGACTCTCAATATAGTGACTACACGAGCCCTGTTGCCAAAATAGTTTTTGATGAAAAGCACGCTAAGTGGCTTTTTTTTAGGGCGAAGTATCAAGAAGGGACATACACTTGGGAGCCATATTATCCTTTACTTAGCACAGATAATTTGCAGGCCGTTTTGTCTGAAGTAGAGCACGATCCTCTCGCCTGCTTCTGGTAGTGCACAATATCTATACTTATGCACTCCAATTTGTCCATCCTGCGGTTTTTAATTAGCGTCTTTGCTGAACTTTTGCTCTGAATTCTTTTGGTGTCATCTGCTGAACCGCTTTAAAGGCAGTACTAAAGTGTGCAGCGCTCTTAAATCCGGACTCATAGGCTATTGTTGTAATGGATTTACTCGTTACTCGCAATTGTGTGGCTGCGTGTGAGATGCGCTTAATTTTTAACAATTGCGAGAAGGACATATCTTCTGCTGCAAGACGACGTTTAAGCGTTGCGGTCGACATACCCATATGATTTGCAAGAGAGTCTAAGGAGATTTCTTCATCAAGGTTGGCCTCAATGAACTGGATGATTTTCTGTGTTTCACTAAATTGTGTCGCTCGGATAATCATGGTTAACAACTCTGGCTGTTGCTCAACCATCATTGCCATGAGAGCCAGTGCTAAGTGCTCCTGTGCATGAGGATTCTGCTTGCGTTCAACTTCGTCAATCAACATATCTCGCAACTGATCAATGCGCTTATGCTGTTGGCTGAACTTGAAAAAAGTATCGGATAACTGAGACGAGCTCTTTGCTAATGGATAAATGTTACGAAACTTCTGCAGCAGTGTGATGTTGAAGATCAACGCGAGTGCAGAAAAACCTTTCTCTCCCGTTTTTGCTTCCGCTTCTTTCAATTGACCTGAATTGTATAGTGCAAACTCACCCTGCTCCAGGACGCTTGATACGCCGGATTCTTGCGTGACGGTGAGACTGCCTTGTTCGACATAAAATAGACCGTTTTTTGTGACCGGATAACGCTCCTGCTTTCTAGGAGCAAAATGGTTAAATCTGATAATTTCTATTGTTGGCATAAGGTAGCTTATCACTGTTTAAATATAATTATATTTGATTACCCTAGACATGGTGTTTCAGGTCTGCTGAAAATGTGCGAATAAAACATCTCCACGAAAGAAAAGGTACACGACAACAATTTATTTCTCTCGATTGATACGCGTCCAACAGTGAGTTGTCTGGGGTTGGGACTGATCTTACCGTGCTACCATTCGACAATGACTTTTGCGAACTGGTGGTGTAAAAAAAGCGTTCATTTGAACGCTTTTTTAAGATGTTAATTCTGAGTTTCTTCTACCGCGGGTAATTCAGCGAATACTTGGGTAGGTTTCGCAACCAGGCTTCTGTTCTCCTGGTTAACGTCAGCTAACACGACTTCAAGAACGTCTCCCAGTTTGTATACCACTTCTTTATCGATAGAAACAGTACCTAGGTCACCATTGCACTCAATTCTTTCTTTATTATCAATAATAAGAGAACCAGGGATGAATGCCGCAGCACCATTCTCAAGTAAGCGGATGCGCATACCAGCACGGTTAATATCGAAGATTTCACCGGTAAACAGCGTTTGATTTGCTGGAGCGTCTGCTAGAGTACGTGCATACAACCAGTCTGCAACATTACGTTCTGCAATCTTGTGATGCTTGCGGTGTAGAGCAAGCTCTTCGCCGACACTATCATCCGGTTTTTGCACAGGCTCTTTGTTTAGAACTAGAGCCTTAAGCATACGATGGTTGATCATATCGCCATATTTGCGAATCGGAGAAGTCCAAGTTGCGTAGATATCAAGGCCCATCGCATAGTGTGGCAAAGGCTGGTTGCTCACTTCACTGTAGGTTTGGAATTTGCGAATGCGGTTATCAAGATAAGTCGTTTCTTGTTTGCTTAACCAACGGCGTAGTGCAGCAAAACCTTCACGAGTGGCAATCGACTCAGCCGTGAACTCCAACGTACCTTCTGGGTTAACCAGCTCCACAACATCGGCAATCTTCTCTGGTTTGAAGCCTGCATGGCAGTTAAATACGCCTGTGCCGAAATGGGCTTGCAGCGTTTTACCCGCGCAAATGTTGGCTGTGATCATCGACTCTTCAACCAAGCGGTTCGCACTGCGGCGCGTGTCTGCGTGAATCGCAACGACATCGTTATCTTCACTCAGCTCAAAACGGTAATCAGGACGATCTGGGAACACGACAGCATTCTTCTCTCGCCATTCAGCGCGAGCTTGTGAGAATTCATACAGGTCACGCACGATGGCAGCAATTTCTTCGCTTGGCTGCCATTTTTCACAGCTGCCGGTTTCGAGCCAGTCGGAGACATTGTCATACGCCAAACGGGCGTGCGACTTGATGTTTGCCGCAAAGAACTGGATATCATCGCCAATCACGCCGTCTTTACTGACGGTCACTGTGCAGCAAAGGGCAGGGCGGATTTCACCTTCGATTAGCGAACACAGTTCATCAGCAAGGTCACGAGGCAACATCGGGATATTGCGTCCTGGAAGATAAATGGTAAAGCCACGCTCACGTGCAACCTTGTCCATGTCATCATCTGGTGTGATGTAAGCGGTTGGATCGGCAATGGCAATCGTCAATTCAAAATCGCCAGCGTCGTTTTTCTTCGCGTAAAGCGCATCGTCCATGTCTTTTGTTGACTCACCGTCGATGGTCACAAAAGGGATATGTGTCATGTCGATACGTTCAAGATCCGCATCGTCTTTAATTTGCCAATCGTCGATACCTGCAGGCTCAGAGTTAGGCAGATCGTTTTCCGCTAGCGTTACCCACCAAGGTGCGATCTTGTCATCGGCATCGGTAATTTTTTCGCTGATTTCCACGAAGAAACCGTTGTCATCTTTTAGTGGGTGACGGATCAAATGGCCGACAACCCAGTCGCCTTCAGCAAATTCTTGAGGGTTAAGACCTTTCTTCGTTTTGGCTTTGAGAGACATCTTCTTCAGTTGCGGATGATCAGGAACAACATTCAATTTTCCTTTGAACATTTTCACACGACCGATGAAGCGATTTAGCATCTGCTCGATAAGCTCTTGTGGCTCGGCAACTTCGCGTTCGTTTTCGGTGCGGATAATGGCGATCACCTTATCACCGTGCATACATTTCTTCATGTAGGCTGGTGGAATAAAGAAACTTGTCTTGCTATCGACTTCGAGAAAGCCAAAACCTTTTTCGGTTGCTTTAATCGTGCCTTCTTTCTTTGGCAGATTTTCCTGAATTTGTTGCTTAAGCTGGGCTAAAAGTGGGTTATCTTGAAACATCTTTACTAAACTTATGTTTGAAATTGGGCACACTATAATCATTGCGCCGCGTTATTGCTACCAAAACCCGGTTTAATCCCCCAGTCTCGATAAAAATTGTGTAAATAATATTCGTCTTGAAGCCTTGTTTTTCGGGGCTGAGCGAGTAGCAAGCGTATGTGAAGAGAATTCAAAGAAATAATTGTGATGAAATTCAATTTTTTCTGGCTTTTTTTATGCTTTTAGGGAATAATCCGCCTCCCTTAAGTCGTCCCCAATGGCTTGTAGCGTTTTAGTACTGTGTTGCTTTGAATTAAAAAGCAGCATCTGAATGGACCAGTATCGAATGAGAAGAGCTTGTGGGACCCATTTTTACAATTAATACAGTAGGATCCCAATGCAAGATTCTGTAATTCAATTCAGCGATTTAGAGCTGAATGATGCTATCCTTTCCGCTCTTGATGGTATGGGCTTTGTTTCGCCAACACCAATTCAAGCAGCTGCGATTCCTCATCTATTACAAGGTGTGGATGCGCTAGGTAAAGCACAAACGGGTACGGGCAAAACGGCAGCATTCTCTCTGCCTCTTCTCAACAAACTTGATCTCGCACAGCGTAAACCTCAAGCAATCGTACTGGCTCCAACTCGTGAGCTAGCGATCCAGGTTGCGGCTGAGATGAAAAACCTTGGTCAAAACATCCGTGGTTTGAAAGTGTTAGAAATCTACGGTGGTGCATCTATCGTTGATCAAATGCGTGCTCTTAAGAATGGCGCTCACGTTATCGTGGGTACTCCGGGCCGTGTTCAAGACCTTATCAACCGCGAGCGCCTAGACTTAGGTGAAGTGCATACTTTCGTTCTTGATGAAGCAGACGAAATGCTAAACATGGGTTTCGTTGACGATGTGACGGAAATCATGGAGCACGCTCCATCATCTGCACAACGCGTATTGTTCTCTGCAACTATGCCTCCAATGCTGAAAAACATTGTTGAGCGCTTCTTGCGTGATCCAATCACTGTCGACGTTGCAGGTAAAAATCACACTGTAGATAAAGTTGCACAGCAGTTCTGGGTTGTTAAAGGCGTAGAAAAAGATGAAGCAATGTCTCGTCTTCTTGAAACAGAAGAGACAGATGCGTCAATCGTATTCGTACGTACTCGCCAAGACACTGAGCGCCTAGCGGATTGGCTATGTGCACGCGGTTTCAAAGCAGCGGCACTACACGGTGATATTCCTCAGTCTCTACGTGAGCGCACGGTTGATCACATCAAACAAGGTGTTATCGATATTCTTGTTGCGACAGACGTTGTTGCTCGTGGTCTAGACGTGCCACGTATCACTCACGTGTTTAACTACGACATCCCATTCGATGTTGAGTCATACATCCACCGTATCGGTCGTACTGGCCGTGCAGGACGTAAAGGTAAAGCGATCCTTCTTGTTCGCACAAACCAAATTCGCATGCTTCGTACTATCGAGCGTGTGACTAAGTCTTCGATGGAAGAGATCCAACTGCCACTTCGTGACCAAGTAGCAGTAGCGCGTCTAGATAAACTTGCCGCTGAACTTCAAGCTGACATCGAGCACAAAGCTCTGGACAAGTTTGCTGAACTTATTGAGAAACTTGAAGAGCGTCTAGAGATCGATTCAAGCGTTTTAGCAGCGATTCTATTGAAGCGTCAGCAAGGCAAACGTCCACTGTTTTACGTTGGTGAAGACCCAATGGTCGAAGCGATCGAACGTGATAAACAGAATCGTCGTGAGCGCCGTGACAGTCGTGATAGCCGTGACAACGGTGGTCGTCGTGAAAACTTTGCTGCAAACCAAGACTGGGATACTTACCAGCTTCAAGTTGGTCGTGAACAAGGTGTGCAGGTTAAAGACATCGTTGGTGCATTGGCGAATGAGCTTGGTTTAGGTAAAGGCTCAATCGGTGCTATCAAACTGGCTCAAGAGCATACGTTTGTTCAGCTACCAAAAGCGATGAGCACACAAGCTGCAAGCAAACTTCGTAAACTGCGTATTCGCCAGAAAGAAGTAGGTGCTGTTGTTTGTGACTTCAACGACTTCAATGAAAACCGTGGTCGCCGTGAAGGTGGTTTCCGCGAAGGCGGTCGTCGTGAAGGCGGCTACCGTGGTAATCGTGAAGGCGGTCGCGAAGGTGGACGTGAAGGTGGCTACCGTGGTAACCGTGAAGGTGGTCGCGAAGGTGGTTTCCGTGGTAACCGTGATGGCGAGCGTCGTTTTGACCGCAACCGTGGTGGTGATCACCGTGGCAACCATCGTGGTGAACGTGGTCACGGTCGCCCACGTCGCAACGAAGATTAATTTAGTTGAGTCGGGCGGTAGCGTTCTATCGCCCAACTGAGAGCGTCAAAAAAGCCGAGCATTTCTATGCTCGGCTTTTTAATTAGCAAATAACAGTTACGCTATATCGCTTATAATGTCTTTAATTTCTTGTAGGACATCCACGTTCGCAATAGCACCCGAATTTATCACCTCTTCTCCGTTTACGATTTGTTTAACGGCCAGTTCGACTAGCTTGCCTGATCGAGTTTTCGGAATATCGGATAGACAGAATATCTGTGACGGTACATGCCGAGGTGAACATTGTGTGCGCAAAACACTACGAATATGCTGAATGACTGCATCATTAAGAGTGAAACCCCCAGCCATTTTAACAAACAACCAGATTTCTTCGTTTCTTTCTTTCATTCGTCCAACGGCTATCGACTCTTCTATACTAGGTATGGCGTTAACTTGTTGATAGATTTCGGCAGTTCCAATTCTAACCCCTCCAGGATTGAGTGTTGTGTCGCTGCGACCAAAAAAGATCAAGCCTCCATGTCCTGTCATGATGACATCATCACCATGATGCCAAACATTAGGGAACTTAGACCAATAAGCCTGATGGTACCGCTGACCGTCATCGTGCCAAAAGCCAATGGGGTAGTTGGGTAACGAGTTCGTACAGACTAACTCGCCACGAGCTTCAACGACTGGCTTGCCTTGTGGCGTATAAACCGCTATTGATGCACCCAGAGCAGCGTATTGGATTTCGCCTCGATACACTGGGGAAATCGGATTTCCTAATACAAAACAGCCACAAATGTCAGTACCACCCGAAATGGATGCTAAATGTAAATCAGCCTTAATACTTGAGTAAACGAAGTCAAATTGCTCGGGATAAAGAGTGGAACCAGTTGAACAAAGCGTCTTTAAAGTACTGAGATCATGAAACATGGAAGGTTCATAGTGCGCGTGCTGCAGTGCTTCTAGATATTTTGCAGAGGTGCCAAAAAGGGAAACTTCACACTCATCAACCATATCCCATAATCTCGAGTGACTGGGGTAGACAGGGCTTCCATCATAGATCACTAGCGTAGCCCCACTAGCCAGGGCAGAAACATGCCAGTTCCACATCATCCAGCCACAAGTGGTGTAATAGAAGATCCGGTCATCAGGCTGAATATCGCAGTGCAATTGATGTTCTTTTAGATGGTTGAGAATTGTACCGCCGACGCTGTGAATAATACACTTGGGCTTACCTGTCGTCCCCGAGGAGTAGAGGATAAACAAAGGTGAATTAAACGACACGCGTTCGTAGGCAATTCCCTTTGGATCATAATTTTCCAGAATCGCAGACCAGATGGAATAGCCGTTGTTGTGCTCTGCTTCGGGCGTTTCTAGATATTGGATTTCACAAACATTGACGAGTTCAGGCAACTTCTCGACGATATGCTTATTTTTTTCCGTCATATCAAAGGTTTTTCCAGCGAAGGAATAGCCGTCACAGCAGAACAATATTTTAGGACTTACTTGTCCAAGGCGTTCAATCACACTCTCACTACCAAAGTCAGGAGAAGTTGATGTCCAAATCGCGCCTAGGCTCGTTGTGGCAAGCATTGCGATGACGGTTTCCGGTATGTAAGGTAGGTAACCAGCAACCACATCCCCTTTACCTATCCCATTTCTAACCAACCACTGCTGGATGACGGAAACTTGATCACTCAACTCTTGCCAGGTGAGCGTCGCTTCTTCGTTTCGTTCATTGTGAAACAAGATGGCGGGCTCAGAGGGTTTTTGATAAGCGGAGGAGAGAAGATTTTCAGCATAATTTAGCTCTGCTTGAGGAAACCAAATGTTGTCTCGATGAGAGACGTATTTACCCCACTTGGGTTTTCCTTCACCAATGATGCAATCACCTTGATAGCCGATGACATCACAGTATGCCCAGATTTCCATCCAGAACTTTTTGTTTTCAACCAGAGACCATTGATGAAGTTCAACGTAATTCTCGATAGCTTCGCCTTGCATATTGATGTGTTCAATAAACTTTTTGAGATTACTTTGAGCGATCCGCTCGGCGGAGGGTGTCCAGATTGGGTTTGAATTTGGCATTGTTATTCTCATTGTTAACCATTCATTAACAAGAATAAGTCTTAATCTATTTCGCTCAAAAGTCAAACGGCTAGAGGATGGCACATCATTGATATGTAAGGTTTACCGCTGTTGATGTAAATAATATGTTACACGAAGATCGGCATAAAAACTGATTGATCGGATTGGAAGAGGCCGCAGCAAAAGATAGGCTGTATGTAAATGGAATGTTAATTTTGAGGCTGTGATGAGTCACTACCAATCTCGATCTGTAGATAGTCAAGGACACGTAGCGTGGAGTGCTGAAGAAGACGCCATTTGGCATGATCTGGTTACAAGACAGCTTAGCGTGATTGAAAACAGAGCATGTCTAGCTTATCTCGATGGGTTAAAGTTATTGAAACTTCCTCAAGAACGGGTGCCGCAATTACCTGAAATTAATAAGGTATTACAGTCTACGACAGGCTGGCGTGTCGAACCCGTCCCGGCACTTATTAACTTCGACCGGTTTTTCACCTTACTTGCAAATAAGCAGTTTCCAGTGGCGACTTTCCTGCGTACCCGAGAAGAGTTTGACTACCTTCAAGAGCCCGATTTCTTTCATGAAATATTTGGTCATTGTGCGATGTTAACGAATCCTGATTTCGCCACGTTTACCGAAAAATATGGCAAGCTAGGCCTACGCGCTACGCCAAAGCAGAGGGCATATTTAGCCCGTCTTTACTGGTTTACAGTTGAATTTGGTTTAGTGAAAGAAAATGATGAACTGAAAATTTATGGCGGCGGGGTGCTGTCTTCTCCTGGTGAAACCCTATATGCACTTGACGATGAAAGGCCTTTGAGAAGCCAATTCGATCTACAAACAGTATTAAGAACACCTTATCGAATCGACATTATGCAGCCAATCTATTTTGTATTAGATGACATCAGTAACCTGTTTGAGTTGAGCCAGAAAGACCTTATACATGCAGTAGATAACGCAATGCTCGCAGGCTTGCTGCCCCCATTATTTAAACCAAAGGAAACCGTAGATGCTTGATGAACTAAAATGTGAAGCGTGCAGTATTGATGCAGTTGGGTTGAACCATTCGCAACAACAAGAGCTATTAGCTGAGCTAGAAGGTTGGCAGATAGTTCAGCGAAACAATATTCCTCAATTAGAGAAAGTCTATAAATTTAAAAACTTTATTCAGGCATGGCAATTTGGTAATCAAATAGCCGAGTTGGCGGAACAAGAATTTCACCACCCCTCGATTTTGTTGGAATGGGGCAAAGTCACGGTGACTTGGTGGAGCCACTCAATTAAAGGGTTACATAAGAATGACTTCATTTGCGCAGCAAAATGTGATCAAGTGATTCGTTAACGTATTTGCTTTGAGGGCTATAAATGTATCCCTCCCTCGCTGGCTTGATAGAGTAATCCCTTCTTTTACATCCAACCATAACGTGGAAACGATGTAACCTCTATCAAGCTATTTTTTTTAGAGAAGAGTCGATAAAAAATAGCTCTAACTCTTCAAGACTCATTGGCTTGGCTGTTAAAAAACCTTGGACATAGTCACAGTGGAAAGACTTCAAGGCATTTAATTGTTCCAATGTTTCCACACCCTCTGCCACAACAGAAATATCGATGGCATGAGCCATGTTGATAATCGCAAAGCAAATATGGGCTGAGCGGTGATGGATGTCTGCAACGTGACTCACAAAACTTCGATCCATCTTTACGACGTCGATTGGACAGTGATTGAGCATCGCCAAAGACGAATAACCAGTACCAAAGTCGTCTAGCGAGATTGTGATTCCCAATGATTTGATACTTTTAAGCACACTGATAGTGAGCTTGCTATCAGACAATAGGCTGGTTTCGGTTATTTCTACTCCAATCAATTTTGCCGGACATTGGTAGCGAGCCAGATGCGTATTCAGGCTGTGTAGGACTTGACCATTAATAAACTGCTTTGCAGAGACATTGATATTAAATTTTGGTAGCTCATCAATGGAATAGTGTTCATGCAGTTGTGATACCGTGTAGCAAGTCTTTTCTATCACCCAATCCCCAATTTTGTTTATCAACCCAGCCTCTTCTGCAATTGGTATAAAGTCTGCGGGAGAGATCCAGCCATTATCTGGATGATGCCAACGCAATAGGACTTCGACGCTCACCAACTCTTCTCCGTCATTGGAAAAAATTGGCTGAAACTTAAGGATCAGTTGCTCCCGTTCAATGGCGAAAGAGAGTTCCTGTTCAAAGGTAAATCGACGCGTGGCTTGAACAAACATATCGTTATCGAAAAAGACCACTTTACTGTCTTCCGATTTTTTTGCCCGGTACATGGCAGTGTCCGCTTCGCGAAGTATTTTGTCCAAGGTATATGAAGAATCTGAAACGGTGGCAATGCCAACGCTGACGCCGACCTGGCAGATTTTTTCTTCGATATTATAAGGTTCGCAGATAAGTTCTGCGTACCGTCTTGCAATTCTCGCTAAGGTTTCTTGGCTGTGCATTCCAGGAAGGCAAATAACAAACTCGTCACCACCAAATCGATAACAGGAATCTTGTTTTCGAGCATTTAGAAGTAGGCGATTTGCAACTTGCTTCAAAACGAGATCACCAATTAAATGGCCCATCGAATCATTGATTATTTTGAAACGATCCAGATCAATGAAAAGAACTGAAAACGCTTCATGGGGGTCTTGAGAGAGTTTTTCTAATTTCTTATTGATATACGAGTTGAGTGCGTGTCGGTTATACAAGCGGGTTAAATTATCCTCGACAGCTTGTTGCGCAAGGGTGCGATTCTTTTCTTTTGCCAGAGTTTTAGTCATTTGCGACCACTGCGAGTGACGTGCCAAAGCCACCGATATCGCGACCAAAGTGATGGTAATAAAGCAAAGAGCAAACGAGCCATAAACAAACAAGGGAGAGAAATAAAAAGACAAGCTCATTGTGTCAGTGAGTGTTCTTTGCGACTCATACCACCAGATTAGCGTTAGGCAAAAAAAAGCAGCAACCACACCGATAAGCCAAATCGAGGAGAACAGGAGCCGAAATGGGGAAACTTTCAAATCCGAAAAGCCTAATTAATAAAATTATAAACAGCGTGAATGTTAAGCTGAATACGGCTTAATGTAAATGATAGTTGTTCCTATTAATAAGCTTATAGAAATGAGTAGGTTAGAATGAAAATAAGTATTTTGTAACATTTCAGCCCATTGCTGAGATGTGTGATTGAAAAAACACGTTGATCAAACAAGTCAATACCGTTAGTTTTCGTAATCCTTATGGATTTCATTATGATAAAGAGGGATAAGAATGTCTTTAAATGAGTTACTTGAAAAATTAGTGCAATCGCCAAGTTGTATAGAGTTCCAAGAAGTCATTGCGGTGATCGATTCACATTATGAGTTCACACCTACCGCGTTTCGTAATGGAGAAAGTATCAACGAGGCGGGGCAGAACAATGGCTCATGCAAAATATTTGCGTTTGCTAAATTGAATCAACTTGACGAATCTTCAACTTTGGCTTGCTTTGGTCATTACTACCGTGATGATGTACTGTTGCATCCCGAAAACGATGATCACCAGAATATTCGAAACTTCATTCGTTTTGGGTGGCAAGGCATCGAATTTTCAAGCGATGCTCTAGTCGTAAAACCTCACTAACACAAGTGCTCTACGCGATCGGTGCTTTTTCTAAACATTGACGACAGAGACATTGAGCCATTTCAGAGGTCGTTCCTGTATCTCTACGTTCGACATCAAAACACCAACAATGCGACTTTCCTAGCAAGAGATCGCATTGTGCTGGTTGATCACACCTAGGGCACTGATGAGTACTACTGCGTCCCTTTATTTGTAACATCAGCTCTTCGCGTTGTTCGTCTGTATACGATTTCCAATGAGTAATTTCGTTCATCGTTCGATGGCAACCTTGACAGAGACCGTTACTATTTTTACAAGCGCCAACGCAGGGAGATTTCATTTCGGAGTTACCTTGGTGAGTCGAAGCGGCAATGTTAAGCTTGCTCGCCGATAAGTGAAAGGAGAAATGTGGGTGTTAGAGAAAGAAAACTTAATCAAGCTCGCCCGAGTTCAAATGCCATTTGGAAAATATGCGGGTCGAGTGTTGATCGATCTTCCAGAAGAGTACTTACTTTGGTTTGCTCGAAAAGACCAATTCCCTGCGGGGGAGCTTGGTGAATTGATGCAATTGGTTTTAGCGCTAAAAATCGAAGGTTTAGAGGGATTAGTAAAACCGCTCAAAATGTAAAGCATTGAGCGGTTTTACTAAAAGGCGACGCAACTGGCACGCTGTTATGTAGCGACAGTGAGTTGTCACAAAAGCGAGGGCGCTTAGTCTTCACTATCCCATTCAAATGATTTCGCTAACCCATTAGGGTCATCAAATGGGTGCTCAATGCGCCCTCTCAAGCGTTCCAGTTTGCCTTCTAACATGTTCACGGTGTCGTAATCGCCTTCAGAACATGCGACGTAAATTTGTTGCTCCAGAGCCTCGATTTTATCTTGGATACTCATGGGAACCTCCTTTACGTTAGTTTGTGCTACCTATTCTCAAAACGATTATAGTCAAGTAAACCAAATTCGATAGGTTGATCGGCACGATACCATTGATGGACTTTGTCACTGAATGCCCAAAACTCTGGTGAACTGCGGCGAACTGCGAATTTATCCAACAACTTAACGTAGTCTTGTTCCGATTGTATTAACTTTAAAGAATCAACAAACTCTTTGACCTGCTCTTCTTTTAAGGAGAAAAACGCTGCTGGGTAACTGCCCACAACGCCGCGCACAATCGTCAGATTATCATTGGCGGGATCGCGGTTTTTTTCTTCATTGAACAGGCTTGAGATATTAATGTGCGCGTTGTTATGAAGCAGGGTGTAGAGTTGTTCTTGACCATTTTCTGCCGTAATCATCAACATAGTGATTTGTGGTATCGGTAGTAGGTGTTCGCCTCGCTCACGATTGAGAGAATCCAGTAGTGCTTCATTTTCTTTACTCATTCCTGTGTCGACAATCTCATAACGTGGGTTAAGGATTGGATTTACTTGCTTGCGTAAGATGTCGAACAGTTCTGATTTAGGATCGTCAGTGCGGTAAACCACGCTGGTGGGCTGACTAAAGGGCACGACGTTTCGCTGTAAAAAATCACTGAGCTGACGGTTTTGCTGCTGATACCAGCTTGACTGCTCTTGATGACGCATATCAGCAGGGAGCAAAGCAATAAAGTTACTTTCCCCTTCTAAGCGTAGGAAATCCATAAACATACGCGTAATGAGCTGATGGCCGAAGTTGCCATAAACGTCAAACCCTGCGACCAGTAGATAGTGGATGCGCTCAAGCAGTGCGTAATCAAGTACCCATGCGGTTTTTGGCTTTTCGCCAACCAAACCTTGCACGACTGAAGCACTATCAAAGTGACGGAACACGGTTAAAGCTGCATTAGCGTTGGTACCGTTGCCATCCCAAATAATGTCCGTTGTTAAATGGGTTCCATTTTTAAACCAGCCATTAATAAATTCGGATTTGGCTTCTAAATAGCGTGCTTGCTGAGCTGCGTATTTAACCCAGTTAGTGACTGGCAAAGTGTTGCTTTCAAGCTCACCAGGAAGCCTAAGGTTCTCCGCTTGAGAATGATAGAACTCATTGACTTGCGGTATGTCAGCTTTGTCAGGATCAAGGAAGAACACCCAAAAACGATCATTGATGACGTTTAAGGCTAACTGGCCACGGCATACCGGTCCCTTAATATAGGCCATGATGGTGTTTTGTGCGTTGTCGAGCATGAACTTGAAGCGGGCTTGCACTGGCAGGTCAATGAAAGCCGTCATCGGATTCGCGGCCACTTCTGGAGCGTAGCTCGGTAGCGTATTCACCACGTAGTCAGCATCAATAAACCACGTTTTCCAGTCGCTAATACGCTGGTGGTTGAGAGCGAAAGGCATGTGGGTTTTGTCCACAATGGTGCCTTGTTCGGCAATGATTCGATAGTAAACGCGCTCGACACCGGGATCGTCATAGGGACGTCGAGTGACAATGCGTTTCACCGGAACACCAGGTGGTGTTGCAGAGCGGACGAGGGTAAAGAAACGCACATCTCCCTCTAACTCTGAAAAATAGAGGTGTGAAAGGAAAAGGTGCTCATAGATATAGCGCGCTGCGAGTTGGTTTTTTCGCGAGCTCTTGTTGAGCAACTGTTCATAGCGGTTGACCTCTGCTGCTTCAGCCTGCGTCAATGGAATGTGCTCATTCATCACTGCGCCATTTTCTAGCCAAGTGATTAGAGTTTGATGCTCTTTCGCGGATAGGTTTGGCATGCCAAACGGCATGCCCCAAGTTGGATTGGTACGTTCGTAATGATCAAATTCTTCAATGGTTGGGCAAGTTTGTTCGCGATCGATCGAAAAGTCGAAACCCTCGAGTTGAACTTGCTGAGGTAACGGATGACGCTCTTTCTGTTGCAGCAAACGAGCGATCAGGCCCGCATCAATATTCGCGACACCATTTTGATCTCGCTCATTAAGTACTGGGTGAAAGCCAGCATTACGCCATTCTTGGGTAGTTTGCGCATCTTCAAACAGTCGCGTGGGAGCTGAAGCTGTCAGTCGTGTCCCTTCATAAACGAGGCTCTTGCTTGCCCCACGATCAATACCTTCCACTGACGACAGTTTGAGTTGGCAAGGGGCATCGTAACAAGCGTGGCAAACCACGCAGCGATTTTCGATGATAGGCTTTACATCATGAAGGAAAAAATCGCTAGGTGCGGAGTTCACGCCTGCGACACGGTCGCGCACTTCGGCTTGTCCAAAAAGTTGGTCATAGTTGAGGCCTGCATAGGTGGCACAACCGGCAAAAAGCGTCACCACGCCAAGCATAAGAAATGTTTTAAGTTTCATTTGTTTGATTGTTTTAATGAGCGATGTGTTTAATTAAAGCAGAAGGATAGCGATTTCTAAAAGAAAAGACCATTAAACCGCTGAGATAGCGCACAAATCAACGTTTTTTGAACGAACAGTATGGTGATCTTGATGGATTTTATTAATTAGCTCATCAATACATGTTGTTGAATTGATATGTGAGTTTTTGGTGTTGTAGGCAATGATGGGGTTCGAATCATAATTTCTCCAAGAAGGCGTTTTGTTTCGAAATGAACCCCCATTTTGCTTGCAAAAGCGATTTTCATTATTCAATAGTTTTCTTAGTGTAACCACTTGTTTCTTGGTTGTTCTCAACGACGCAGCTGTAAAAAGGGTGAATTAATTACGTAATTAGCTCAAAAGTGTGATTTGGTTTGGACTTTGAAAACAATATTCTCAACAGGATTGATATACAATGATTTTTCAGGAGATCGTTTCTAACAATTAACAGAGATCTTGAGTTACCTCTTCACTTGTAGGCAGATGCCTTTTTTTGAAGAGAGATTGTTTAGATTAACGAGATGGCTATCTCGTTTTGCACGTACAGAATGTAACGTTATTTGAGCAGGGAACTATGAACATACGTCCAATCCCAGCGCTTTTGCTTGCGCTAAGTTTTCCATGGGCATCTTCTGTATTAGCGGAAGAAGTCAGTCAAGTTGATCCCGTTGTGGCTGTTGATGAAAAAATCGATACAAAGCAGCAGGAAATTAAAGCAGTAGAAGAGCAGTATGGCGAAGAGAGTAATCAGCTAAAAGGTTTGAAAAGTGATAACGCCCGCTTGCAAAGAGAAGCGGAGGAGTTAGAAGCCAAACGTAACCGTGCAAAATCGGCTCTCGATAAACAATACGCTCGTTTGCTAGAAGATCCTGATACAGATTTGGTTTCTTTCCAGAAGAAGTACCAAGAGTCGTGGGAAGCGTTGAAGCACAATCAAAACGAAAAGCTAAAGAGTGATCAAAGTATTGTTGAGAGCGAATCTCGTTTGTCACAAATTAAGCAGAAATTGGCCCGTTTAAACAGCGAGTACACCAATTTGCAAGAAGCGCATGTAGAAGCTCGAGTTAAGCGTTTAGTAGCAGAGTTGCGCGAAAGTTCTGTGTTGGAAACTCGTTACACCACAACCTGTTCGGCAACGATGACCATCGGGGAATGTATTAGTCAAGGTAAATATCTGACCAAGCAAAAAGCGGTAAACACTTTCAAAGATAAACTTTTAGCGAGCTTGACAGAGTCGACACTGGCAAAGCAGAACCTGCAGGGTGTACAACTGAACATTCATGTTCAAGAGAGCCAGACCATTGAAAGTGGTTTCTCCGGTGATGGCGCTTACTCAACCAGCATTCAGGCTCAATTGCAAGCGAAGCCAGAAGCGACGGCAGCTTGTAAACTCCTATCTGTTTCAACGCGTTATTGCTTATCTGCTAGCAGCAATAGTACAAAGCAAGAAAAGAAAGATTGGGTCACGGTGACCGTGCGTTCAGACCAATACAATGACTCAGTGACCATCAATGGCGTCAGCTACGGTAGTACACCGGTAGAGCTATTGTTACCAAAAGGTAAACACCGTTTTACCGTCTCTAAACCAGGGTATGAAACCTACAACCGAGAGATTTATGTCGGCACAACTGACACGGTTTGGGTAAAACTGGTTGAAGATAAGCAGGGGTAACCCTGCTTTTGCATTTTTGTTTAAACGCCAGTTTCGCTCGAACTGGTATTTCCCAAAGGTTTTAATGAAGTAATTATCATGCGTTTAGTTTTTTCTGCACTTACTCTCGCCATGCTTCCTGTTGTTGCTGGAGCTCCAGCCATCGCAGAAGAAGCGAATCCTGTGGTGGTGGTTGATGACGCTTTGTTTTCCCAGAACTCTTTACTGAGTGACGTGGAAAAAAAACGTTTTGCGAAAGAAAACCAACTGAGTAATCAAGTTGAACATCTTGAGCGATTAAAGCAGCAAGAAGTGGATTTGGCCGCTCGGCTCGACAAAGCCAAGCAACAGTTGGCTAAGGATTACCAACGTTTGACAGAAACTCCAGATTTTGACTTAACGCCAGCGCAGAGTGCTTATCAATCTGCATGGTCGAAAGTTAAGCAAAATCAATCTGAACAGCTGGAAGCGCGTCAAGCGCAAGAAACTTTGGATGCAGAACTGGCCGCGATTCTTGCCGAAGAAACCTTAGTACGCAGCAAAATTGAGCAATTGAAAGAAGACAGACAGCGCGCACGTATAGCGACGATACGGAATGAAATCAGTCGAACGGGTGATTTGACCGTTTCATTTACCAACACGTGTAAAACAGACATGACGCTTGAGCAGTGCTCGAAGCAAACCACTACGCTCGCCTTGCAAAAAGCGGTTCGTCAGTTCCAAAGTGAGCTAATTGAAAGTACCACAGAATCAAAACTGGCGAAGCAGAATCAATCTCAAGCAGCGCTTAATATCCACGTCATGAAGCATCAGTCATCAAAAGCGGCTTTCTCTGGTGAGAACCAATACACGCAAGTGCTGAATGTGTCACTTAATGCACGACCAGCAGAAAATGCCCCGTGTAAACTGCTCAATGTGGACTCCAAGTACTGTTTTGCACCTAGTCAGGTGGCGAGTAGTGAGAAAGTGCAAGAAACGGCTTGGCATACTCTCACTGTTCGTTCGAGTCAGTACGGTGATACTGTCAGTATTGATGGTGTTCGCTATGGTTCAACACCGGTAGAAATTATGCTGCCGGCGGGGAGCCATAAAATCACTATTGAGAAAGAGGGGTACAGCCGTTTTCAAACAGAGTTAATGGTGACGGGCGATCAAACGCTGCGCGCAAATCTTGTTGCGACACGTAATCAAGCTAAAACGGGCGAAACCTTTGCTGACAACCTTGGCAGCTTACCGACACCAGAAATGGCAGTGATCACCGAAGGAACATACATGGTTGGTGAACGTGCTGGTAAGCAAGTGCGTTTGAGCCGCGGTTTCTCTATCAGTACCACGCCCATCACTGTGGCGCAGTTCAGAGCGTTTGTCGATCAAACCAATTACCAAACCGATGCTGAACTGCAGAACATTTGTACTCGCATTGAACAAGCGGCTATTACGCCAGTGACGAATAAGTATTGGCGCGATCCTGGCTTTAGTCAGCAAGAAAACTCACCGGTCGTTTGTGTTAGCCAAAATGATGCCCAAGCTTACGTCAACTGGCTATCGGACAAAACCGGTTACCATTACCGCTTGCCGAGTGAAGATGAGTGGGAAATTGGTGCTCGTGCGGGAGCAGAAGGAAACTACTGGTGGGGCGAAAGCTTTGGTTCTGGTCAAGCAAATACCGGCTGGGGTGGAACGCCTTGGTCAAATAACAGTACTTCTCCGGTTAAATCTTTTAATGCCAATGCTTTTGGATTGTACGACGTGGTCGGTAACGTTTGGGAATGGACAGCCGATGCGAAAGGGCTACTGAAGGGGGGGGCTTGGAGCTTTTCTCCTGAAAAAGCCAAAGCGGAATCGGTGTTGTTTATTGCTCCTGACTCTGCAGCTAACTTTGCCGGATTTAGGGTAGTGCGAAAGTTATAACTCTTACCATCAAAAGCGTTATCAGCGCTTAGGTTAAAACTTATGCCAGTCAGTGAAATACCGACTGGCATTTTTGTTTTAGCATGCATCGTTGTGTCTGGTAGGCTGGCAGAACTATGTTAGCCAGCTGTTAATTATGAGTGGGTTTGGCTAACAGACGTGAGCACGTTTCTACCATTATTGATCGCGCATTATTGATCGCGGGCTTATCCCCCCTAAAAAGAAAAATCCGATATGAGCAAGTCCCATATCGGATTTTATCTATGTATCTAATGCTTAATTTAAGCCGTTGCTGCTTCTTTTGCTTCAGCACGATTTTTCAGGAAGGCATAACCAAAACCGGTTAATGCGGTACCTGCGGCGATGGCTACTAGGTACATCAACACAGGAGTAATCGCGTTTGGAATCAGCAGTACAAACAGGCCGCCGTGAGGTGCCATCAATTTTGCGCCAAACAGCATGGATAGGGCACCGGCTAATGCACCACCAGCCATACAAGCAGGGATGACACGCATTGGGTCTTTCGCTGCAAAAGGAATGGCACCTTCAGAGATAAAGCACAGACCAAGTACAAAAGAGGCTTTGCCTGCTTCACGCTCGCTTGGTTCAAACTTATCTCTCGCTAGGAAAGTCGCTAAGCCCATACCCAGTGCAGGTACCATGCCTGCCGCCATGATGGCTGCCATTGGTGCATAAGTTTGAGAAGCCAGTAGACCAACACCAAAGGTGTAAGCCGCTTTGTTTATAGGACCGCCAAGGTCGAAACACATCATCGCGCCAAGAATCACACCCAGCAGTACTGCGTTCGCTGAGCCCATGTTGTTGAGGAATTCTGTCATCGCGGACATGATGTTGGAAACCGGGCCACCTACGATGTAAATCATGGTGAGACCGGTGAACAAGCTTGCAATGAACGGGATGATCAAAATCGGTTTTAGCGCTTCCATTGATTGTGGCAGTTGCACTTTATCTGCAATGAATTTAGCTGAGTAACCAGCAATAAAGCCCGCCGCGATACCACCAAGGAAACCCGCGCCAGTTGAGCTTGCCAACATACCGCCAATGAGACCAGGAGCTAGACCTGGGCGATCAGCAATTGAAAACGCGATGAAGCCAGCAAGAACGGGAATCATCAGTGCGAAAGCGGAGCCTCCACCGATGGTCATGAGTGCCGAAGCCAATGTGCCTTCTTCTTTAAACGCTTCGATACCGAAAACGAAAGAGAGAGCGATGATCAAACCACCTGCCACGACCACAGGAAGCATGTGAGAGACGCCCGTCATCAGGTGCTTATAAACGCCTTTTTTTTCTTCAGAAGCGTTGCTGCTACCAGCCGAAGCAGTGTGTTGATAAACCGTTGCTTGAGCGAACGCTTTGTCCATCTCTTCGCCCGTTTTCTTTAATGCTGGGCCTGTCTTGGTGCGATACATCAGTTTACCGTTGAAGCGATCCAGTGGCACTTCGATATCTGCTGCAATGATCACCAGATCCGCGTCAGCAATTTCTTGCTCGGTAAGCTGGTTTTTCGCGCCCACAGAACCGCGCGTTTCCACTTTAATTTGGTGGCCACGACGTTTGCCTTCTTCCTCTAGAGCTTCTGCCGCCATAAAGGTGTGTGCAACGCCCGTCGGGCAAGCCGTGATGGCGACAATTTTCTTCGCCGCAGTTTGCACTGTGGGTTGAACGTCAGCGCTGGCTTGCAGCAGTTGCGCTTTCTCTACCGCGCTTTGTAAGAAGGCGTTGGCGTCGCTGGTGACCGCGCTGATCTCAGAGCGATACAGCTTTTTGCCAACGAAACGACTTTCATCGATAGGGGTATTGGTGGCAATCACAACCACATCCGCGTCCGCAATTTGCTGCGCAGAGAGTGGTGTAGTCGGCATGACGCTCGATTGGCATTCAATCGATGCATCCCAGTTGAGGCTTTTCGCTGCTTGTTCGAGTAATCCCGCAGCGATAATGCTGTTTGCTACGCCGCTAGGGCAGGCAGTAATAATCGCAATTTTCATAGTAGTAACCTTATGTCTCTTAGCTTGCGCTAGCAGAGTTCTGCACGTCGTCAAGCGATTGAACTTGCGTTCTTTGTTGTATGCTTTCCAGCTCTTGCTGGCTGGTTAATCCCACGCCAACCTGCGTGACCGCCATCGCGGACAGTGCAGTGGCAAATTTCAGTAAATCCATTTTTGGCATTTGTTGCATGTGGCCCCAGCATATGCCGGCCACTAAGGTGTCGCCTGCGCCAACGGTGCTCACGACCGACATTCTCGGTGGCATGGCGCGTAGCCATTGACCGTCATGAAGCCACATCACACCGTCCGCCCCCATAGAGACAACGATGTTGGCGATGCCTTTGTTGGCAAGGCTTTGTGCGGCATGCTGGCATTCGTCAGCGCTGTGCAGTGCTTTTCCCACGAACTCGCTGAGTTCTTCGTCATTGGGTTTAATTAGCCAAGGTGCGGCGTCGAGTCCCGCTTTTAGCGCGGCTCGGCTGCTGTCAAACAGCACTTTCTTGCCTGCATTTTGCAGTAACGCTATCCACTTTGCGCACTGCTCTGGCGTCACACCTTGAGGTAGGCTGCCGGCAAACACAAAGTAATCGTGATCCGTCATCAGGCGAGTTAAGCGCTGCTCAAACTCAACGATGTCTTGTTCGTTCACCGTGACGCCAGGGAAGTTGATGTCGTTGACTCGGCCATCGGCTTCGACCAATTTGACGTTGATGCGCGTTGCGCCTTCGACGCGCACAAACTGATCGCTTGCACCGATATCGGCAAACAGTTGGCTAAACATTTCAGGGTTATCTTTGCCAAGAAACCCCGTCACAGTGACTTGTGCACCGAGGTCGCTCAACACCTTCGCGACGTTTACCCCTTTGCCAGCCGCGTGTAAGCTGCTGTGATTCACAAGGCTGACAGAACCAATGTTTAACTGCTCTAGTGATCCTGTTAGATCCAGCGCGGGGTTCAGCGTAATAGTGACAACTTTGTTGGTCATTTGAGTGGTCATAGCAGCACCTTAACCTTCACCAAGACCAGAGGCGATCGCTGCGCCAATTGCTTCAAGTGCTTGAGAAGCATCTGGGCCTTCCGCGGTAAATTGCAACTGGTGACCGTGTTTCACGCCAAGCGCGATTACTTTCATTAAGCTTTTCGCGTTGACTACTGAGCGGTCGCCATCTAAGTTTGCGACTTTGATGGTGGATTCAAATTTCTTCGCTTCTGCCACTAACATGGCACCAGGGCGCGCATGCAGACCGTGTGCGTTTTTGATTTTAAATACCGCGGTATTGTCGGACGTTGCTGGCTCTTGAGAGGCGTGTGTTGCAACGCTTTCCCCTGTCAGCATGGCAATCACTTGTTCGGCATTCGCGCTGAGTAAGGTCTCTTGCTGACCTAGATAAACCAATTGAGTTAGGTTGGCGAGTATCGCTTGGTGCGCGTTGTTGCAAGCGCCAAATGCCAGTAAGCCTTTTACGGGTGTGCCTTGATACTCACAATCGTTTGCGGTCGTCACAAACGACACGGCAGTCCGAGTGACGCTGGCATCGCTCCCAACTAGCCACAAACCTTTGCCCAGATGCGTTGGGGTTTTGGTCACGAGCTCTGCCACAAATTGGCTGCCTGCATTGCCGCTGTTTTTGATCAAACCGCCGGCAACCGCGCTCATCTGGATCATGTCGCTGGCAGGGAAGAGCAGCTGGATGCTGGCGGCATCAAAGTCGGCTTCAAGTTGAACTTCGCCATTCAACAAAGCAATGATCTCTTGTTCCGTTGTGGCCTGCTGCAAACGCGTTTCTACGCCGTCTGCACTGAGCACTTTAGTCAGCTGCTTGAGAATGCCTAAGTGTTCGTCGGATTTCGCGGCGATACCAATCGCAAGGTAAACCTTGTTGCCATCGCCCCAATCAACGCCGTGAGGAAAGTGATGTACGGCCACCCCGGTGTTTTGCACCAAATCGCGCGTGTCGGTCGTGCCATGAGGGATGGCAATGCCATTACCCAAAAATGTGGAGTTTTGCGCTTCACGGTTGAGCATGCCTTCGACGTAACCTTGCTCAACCAATCCTTTTGCGGTGAGAGCGGCAGCGATGCTTTTGATCGCATCAAGTTTGTTGTCGGCGCTCTGCTGGAGCGTAATATCTGATGAAGTTAATTTGAGCATGTTGCCTTCTTAGCGTATCGCGTCGTCATTTTTATCGGTTCAACCTGTTTCTCTACGGTGTGAGAGGTCTTCTTTATTTAAGAAGCCTGCTTTGCTCAACAGACTGTCTTTGCCTAAAAACGTCTCTGCCTAAAAGCGCCTTTGGTTAAACGCACACCCTTAGGTTTGGAGTGTTAAGCACTTTCACAGCGTTGCTTAACTTTTGCTTAACTTAAGCTGAACCGATTCAGCAGTTGGTTTAAAAAAATTCAGCAAACGGCACTTTTATTTACAACGTGGACACGGCCAACGAGTTCAATACCGAGAATGCTGTTCAATTCGACAAAATCATTCAATTAGGTGATGTATGTCTATTTGCAGATTTTGCTGAATCCTTTCAGCTTTTATACTGAATCGATTCAGCGTATAATTCAACAGACGCGAAGATCTGGAATTCGAATCTATGATCAGGCGCACAGATTAGGGTAGGTAATATGACACTGGATGAAATAGCCAAGTTGGCAGGTGTTTCGAAAACAACGGCAAGTTATGTGATCAACGGTAAGGCGCAAAAATACCGCATCAGCGAAAAAACGCAGATGAAAGTGATGGCGGTGGTGGAGGAATACAATTTTCGTCCCGATCACGCAGCATCGTCACTTCGAGCAGGAAACTCGCGCTCGTTTGGTTTGATCATTCCGGATTTAGAAAACACCAGTTACGCACGCCTTGCTAAGTTGCTTGAACAAAATTCACGTAAAGCGGGGTATCAAATCCTGATTGCCTGTTCAGATGATGATCCTGAAACAGAGCGCAAGGTCGCCGATGCTTTAGTGAGCCGACGCATTGATGCACTGTTTGTCGCAACCAGTATGGCGGATGCCAATGAATTTTACCTGGCGATGCAAAAGTCTGGCACACCCGTGATTGCACTAGACCGTCCGTTAGACGACGAATTCTTTAGTTGTGTGGTCAGCGAAGATTTTGGTGCGGCGTTTGAGCTGACATCGTCTTTAATGAGTGACGAGATTCAAACCGTTGGGTTGATTGGTGCGTTACCCGAGTTGAATATTTCACGCGAGCGCCACCAAGGTTATCTCTCTGCGCTGAAGAAAATGGGCAAACAAGCACAATCGGGCTACGGTGAGCACTTTTACCGCGAAGAGGGCTATCGCATTATGCACGACTGGCTGTTGGCAGACACCATTCCGGATGCGATTGTGACCACCTCGTACACCTTATTAGAAGGGGTGTTGGACGTGCTATTGGAACAGCCGCAACTGGTCAATAAAGTCAAACTGGCCACATTCGGTGATAACCGCTTACTGGATTTCTTACCGTTTAAAGTGAACTCACTGCCGCAGCAATTTGAATTGATCGCCGACAGCGCGCTGGAGTTGGCACTCAATGCCTCAGCGAAACGCTACAAACCGGGCGTTGAATTGATCCCACGTAAAATTGTGCGTCGCTTTTAAATCTCATCGCGAGGCAAACTAGTGATTAGGCATCCAACGCATCGATCGTGACAGCAACAAACGCATGGTCGCTGGCAAATTGGTCAACCTCAAAACTGGGGTTGACCAGATGTTTATCCCAAACGACAAGATGGGTGATTTTGCCCCGTTGCTGGGCGTTTTGTTGAGCAAATTCTTCAGAGAGCAGCAGATAATCGAGAATTAAACCTTGGCTGCCGTGATAGTGAGTCGCCTTTTGCGCTTCATCGGTGAAAATAGGCTGTTCGCGTAGCCAATCACGCACGTCTTTCAATAAGGGTGTATTGCTTTCATCAATGAGCGGCTTAAGCTCGGTACTGTTTATGTTGGCGTTAAAATCGCCCATGATCACCATCGGACGAGCATGGCTGGCGTATATTTTCTTGATGTATTTGCTGAGCAGAACGGCTTCCCAACCGCGTTGCACGGTGGATAACCAACTACCAACCGGATCAGAAGGTGGCGTACTATCTGCTTGGTCGATCTGCTGCGTTTGCCATCGGGTTGGGCGTTGTGATTTAAGGTGCAGAGTGATGACATCGCATAGTCCAATGATCGGCATTTCAATAACCGCGTGCAGGGGAAGTCGACTAAATTCTTTATTATCAGTGACGCTGTCACTATTTTCAGGGTAATCCCCAAAGCAATCCTTAAAGCGAACCAAGCGGCTTTCAATCACTGGCCAACGAGAAGCTATCGCCAAGACGGGTTTGGTATAGATAAACTCGTCGGTGACATGAGGCGTATCCAGGCAGACAAAATCTGGGTAGCCCAAGTCGCTCGTCAGAGTGTTGAGCGCATCCGGACTGAACACTTCTTGAAAGGCAACCACATCTGCGTTCATTGCTCGTAACTGCTGTGTGAGCCAAGTGGTTTTCTTGTTCCACTCGTTGTCGGTAAGAATGTTACTGAATTCGTAATAGGCTCCAGGAGGAGCGAGAAAGTTAAATAGGTTGCAACTGGCAATGGTTAACAAAATGCGGATTCCTAGTCGACGTAGCTGCTGATGACTTGCTCCACAATGCCTGAGGCTTGAATTTCTTGCAAGATTTCATCAAAGCGGGCAACAAACGGTTCCTTAAACGGAAATTTGTCTGCGT
This sequence comes from Vibrio floridensis, assembly GCF_021852965.1. Classification (NCBI taxonomy): domain Bacteria; kingdom Pseudomonadati; phylum Pseudomonadota; class Gammaproteobacteria; order Vibrionales; family Vibrionaceae; genus Vibrio; species Vibrio floridensis. The sequence continues at coordinate 780,448 of NZ_JAKGCY010000001.1, forward strand.
AAGCCGTGTAGCCAATGTAACCATACTCTTCACTGACAAACGCGGCTAGTTGAAAGTGCTCTGAGCGTTCAATTCGTCCAGCTTCTTTTAGGCGCTTGATTTCCCACGCTATCGAAAGGCGATCATTGATGTAACAATCAATGCGCTTTGAACGCATTTTAAGAATGTTCTCTTGATTGTCTTTGGCTTCTTCAATGCGCAGTTTGCCATCATGTGCTGCAACCCAAAATGCGTCGCCCCCGATAGAAAATGCTGCGTTGATGCCAATGGTTAAACCATAAAAATCGTCTGGCCATTTGGTCAACTCTGGCGCCCTTTCAAGCGGTACTTGATTGTGGCAGTAAACCACCACTTGTTCTTTTAAAATCGGTTTGGAATAGGGGTGCACATAGGGGCGCCGATTTTCGTAAAGGTAGGGTGGAAATAGCGCGAAACCTTTGCCGGTTTCCAGCAATCGTAAACCTCTAACAAAAGGGACGGGTTTGATGGTGATGTTGTATTCCGGCATTCGATCAAAAATATAGCGCAAAATATCTGGATAAATGCCCATAGCATTTCCTTGGATTTGATAGCTGTAGGGCGGATAGGCATCATCGCTGTAAATGGTGACGGGAATGGTTTCTTCGCTGGCCATAAGGTGAGCAGCATTTAGGTAGAGTACACTGACCAAGGTGATTTTCGCTTTTGTGCTGATTTCCATACCACAACCATTTGCTCATGCCGTTCTATAACTTTAGCTTACTCGGCCTTAAGGGGGAAAATCCTTGCTGAAGAAATCGTAATAGTTATTTCTATTTGTGGTTTGAGGGTTTAAACTGCGGCAAATTTTTTGCGAGGTACACCCATGAGCCAAGAAAACCTAAGCCAAGAACACGAATACGAAGAAGAGCAGTTTGGTGAAGAAATTGAAATTGAAGCCATTGGCGTTGAAGTTTCCGTTCAACCTATCGAACTCTACAAAGTATTTAAGATCGCCAATCTAGTCAGTGGTGGTGGCGAAGCAAAACATGTTATTGCTGAAGGTTACGTGGCGGTGAATGGCGAACTCGAAACCCGCAAACGTCGCAAAATGTACGATGGTGATTTCTTTGAATTCAACCAAGAGTACTATGTGGTCGTGTGTGACGCGCCTGTCACCGAACCTGAAACCGAGCAAGAAATAGCTGAGAAGAAAACGCAAAAAAAAGCGCAAGCTGCGCGTAAAGAGAAATCTCGTCAAAGCAAAAATGCCAAACCCAAAGGCACGGGTCCAAAATCCACAGGTCGCAAAGCCGCGCATAAAGAGCGTAAAGCGCAGAAAGAAGCCTTGTCACAGTCAGCGAAGAAAGGCCAGAAAGCAGAAAAGCCTCAAGCAACGCGCGATCCGAAGAGTGGCCGCAACTCGATCGATTTCTTCTAACCTCATAGGGTTTACATCTATAGGAAAAAAGCCGCAATCGCGGCTTTTTTTGTGTTGGATGACCAGATGTTAACCGCTGACTTCTATTGGGCTAGACATGGTCGGCATGCACGGCTAAGGAGATAGGTTGAGCTGCCCAATAGTCAATACTCTCAGGACGACCAAAATGATAGCCCTGATAAAATTCCAGCCCCAATTCTCGCATGGCTAGATACTGTGCTTCTTCCTCGACACCTTCCACAATCACTTTGGCACCAATACGTTGTGCAAGGCTAAGTGCGTGGAGTAATTCTTCACGTTGTCCGGCGCAATAACGTAACAGATAGCTTCGGTCGATTTTTATCAAATCGGGTGTCAGTTCAACGGCTCGTTTTTCATCGGAATGGCCGGCGCCAAAGTCATCAATAGCAAAGTTAAAGCCTTTGGAGCGCAATACTTTTACGGCTTCGCGCAAATCGTCATTTTGGTAACAAAGCTCTTCAATGACTTCAAAGGTAACATCAGAGGGTGCCATGCCAAGTTGTTTTAGCCTGTGAAATAAGAGGCTTCTGTCGACGTACTCTAGATCTTTGGTCATGGTGAGCAGTGAATTGGGCATCACGTTGAGAAAAAGCTTCACGCCTTTGGCTGTGTAGTGCTTAGAAAAGTTGCGAATGTGAATAGCTCGAGAGAGAAATTCGATCGAAAGAATGTACTCATCGCTGTGAGAGGGGTCAGAAAAAAACAGATCTGGCCGGATGAAATTATGCTGTTCGTCTTGGATTCTCAACAAAGCCTCAAAACCGACCAGTTGCATTAACTGGTTGAATATCGGTTGAAAAACACTCGAAAAAGTCAGGTTGTCAAGCAGCATAATGAAATCACCATCGTCTGTTTGACGGATGTACTGCTCATAGTCTGATTGAGTGATTAACTGCATATTCACAACCCTAAAGAATACTTAACGAAAAATGTAACATTTTGCAGTACTGAGTAAAGCAACAAAACGACGGACTTTTATTGCTAACACGCAAATTTGATTTGCGTCGGAAAATCATAGGCCCTTTTTAACGTAGTACACAATAAAATTTGAGCTTACGCGAGTCAGAATGCCATTTTATTTATGGTTGTCACAATTTTGAAGTTAATTATTTTTAGTAGGAAAATAAGTGATGGGGAAGAAGCAAAAAAAAGGACCTGCCGCAAAGGCAGGCCAAAATCCCTGTGGAGCAAGGGGGGGGGGGTGATTAAACTGTTATGCTGCGATTGCTGTTGCAACGGTTGTTTCGTTTAGGCTCAGTAGGCGACAGACATTCATATCGCCCACACCTTCAACCGACTCTAATTGGGTCATCATGATGGATGAGATTTGTTTCTGTTTAGCATCGGCGCCTAGTAGGCTAATAAGTTGATGCGCAATGTCACCGCGTTTATCCAAAGTGGGTAGATACACTGGGGTTACGCCACGTAAAATTGCCAGCTTACGCAGTAGTTCAGGTTTGTTCGAGACCGCCCAGATGGTTGCTTGGCTTTGGCAGCGAGACATTAACAGTGGCGTTTCGCCGTGTTGAGTGACGATAGCAACACCCAGATCTTTGTGTACTTTTGTTGCCGAAATCATGGATGAAAGAGCAAAGCTCTTGCCCGCATCGCTACACAAATGGTGAAGCTTATCCCAACAGCCTTGGGCGCAACTGGTTTCGTGCTCGACGCCTTGTGCAATGCGTACCATCGCTTCTACCGCTTCAACCGGATAGAGACCTGCCGCTGATTCAGCAGAGAGCATCACGGCATCTGTGCCATCAAGTACTGCGTTGGCAACGTCTAGAACCTCTGCGCGTGTTGGCAATGGGTTTTCGATCATCGATTCCATCATTTGCGTTGCTGTGATAACCGGTTTACCTAAGTACTTCGCACGAGCGATCAGTGCTTTTTGTACGCCAGGTAGACGCGCATCACCGATTTCAACACCCAGATCGCCTCGTGCCACCATGATTACGTCGGAGGCGCGAATCACCTCGTCCATCGCTGCTTCAGTGGCCACCACTTCAGCACGTTCTACTTTCGCAACGATATGGGCGTAACAGCCAGCTTGAACGGCAAGTGCACGCGCATACTCGATGTCCTCTGCGTTGCGAGGAAACGACACGGCTAAAAAGTCCGCCTTGAGCTCGGCAGCGGTCAGGATATCTTGCTTGTCTTTGTCGGTCAGCGCAGGGGCTGAAAGGCCACCACCCAACAAGTTAATTCCTTTACGGTTGGAGAGTTTGCCGCTGTTTAATGCAATGGTGCTGACCAGGCGAGTTTGTGTATCAACGGCCGTTACTTCGAGCTGAATTCTACCGTCGTCGAGCAACAAGATATTACCTACGGCGAGATCGTCGATCAGCTGGGGATAGTCTAAGCCAACACGTTCTTGGTTGCCCGCTTCACGGTCGAGTGTGCCGTCTAGGATAAAGGGATCGCCTGCTTTGAGCTGAATTGAGCCTTGCTCAAAGCAAGCGATACGAATTTTGGGACCTTGTAGGTCAACGAGAACGCCAACACTGACGTTAAGATCTTGTGCGATTTCACGCACCATTTCAGCGCGCGCAATGTGTTCCTCTGCGCTGCCGTGTGAGAAGTTTAAACGCACCACGTTTACGCCCGCTTCAATCAGTTGAGTGAGCTTTTCGCGGCTTTGGCTAGCAGGACCGAGAGTCGCAACAATTTTGGTTTTACACATCTTCAATTCCTATAACGACGAGACTAAAAAGGGGGAGGAGAAACAGCAGGAGCTTGCGCTCCTGCTCAATGAACAATTAAGAAGCTGTGCGAGCTTTAAGCTTGTTGTCTTGCTCTTCGTCGATGTCGACCACTTTCTTCGCGTTCCATACGGTGAGCGCTAGAAGCATCGATACCACACCAGCGGCGAGCCAGAAGTACTGCGCGTTACCAAAGTCGTAGTGTTTGATGCCATCCACTTCAGTTACTGTGATCAGTGAAGCTGAGATAAGCTCTTGAGCTGACGCTGCGATGTAAGAACACAGACCGATCAAACCTTTTACCGCACCAACCGCATTTTTCGGCATTAGGTCACATGCAATTAGACCCGCGAGGAATACCACTAGACCACCGATAGAGAAGCCGATCATGCTCAGTGCCACTGCGTCGACAACACGGTTATCCGGGCCGAAGAACATCAAACACATACCAGCAATGTTTGACAATCCGTACAGTAGGTTAGGGATGTTACGGTTACCTTTGAACACCTTGTCTGAAAGGATACCCGACAGAATCGCACCCGCTAGGCCTGCGGTTGGGTACATTGACATGGCAAAGCCCGCGTCAATCAGTGAGTAGCCTTTTGTCTCTTGTAGGAACAATACCGCCCAAGAAGACATCGCGTAGCGAGAGATGTACATCGCCGCACAAGACAGGGCGATTAGCCATACAACAGGTTGTTTTAGGATAAACATCTGCGCACGACGTGTTTCTTTTGGATCGTTCGCTTTCTTGATTTCGGTACCTTCGCCAAATGCGGTACCTGGATCTGGCAAGCCGTAAGTTTGTGGACGGTCTTTCAGTACTTTCAGCATGATCAGTGCCGCAACAACTGCCGCGATACCCGCACCAATGAAACCTGCACGCCAGCCGAAGTAGCTCACTAGTGATGCAGTTAAGATCCAAGTGATACCTTCACCAATGTTACGTGAACCACCCCAAATCGAGTAACGGCTACCACGTTGTTTTGGTGAAAACCACTGGTAGATAGCGACACACGAAGGCGCAGAACCCACGGATTGGAACCAACCGTTCAATCCCCAAAGCAGAACAAAGAAGAAGCCTACAGTGTTCATCCCCATCACTACCGAGAGCACGCCCGAAACCAGTAGTGAACACGACATAAAGCGGCCAATGTTGGCGTAGTCAGATAGGAAGCCGTTAAGGAACTTACCGAAGGCGTAAGTGAAGAAGAACGCAGAACCCATGATACCGAGTTCTTCGATGGTCACGATGCCCGCATCGAGCATAGGTTTTTTCACAACACCCAAACTCATACGTACTACGTAAAAGACGGCGTAACCAAAAACGAGGCCTAAGAACACCTGCCATTGGTAGCTCTTATAGCGTTTTAGCATACTCTCGTTGGAGCTGTCTGAGGGCGGCAGATCCGGACGAGTTTTAAAGAAATTAAGCATATTTGCTCTCCATGTAAATCAACAAGAATGTGTTGTCGGGAGCATGATGAAGGGCTTTAAAAATCGGTACAAAGGTGCGTTTTTGGGGCAGATTTGACTCAATTTGTTTTTCTTAACGAGTCAAAAGTGAACCTAATGACATAACCGTTACTGGCGGATTGCTGATAAAATTACTATCAATGAACGGAAATTGCGTCAGTAGTGACTCAGCGGCGATCTCAAGACTTTTTATCCAAATAATAGAGTTTTGATTGAACGCACAATATTTAAGGTTATCGGTAGTGAAAATTAAGCGATTTGGGGTTTTTAACTGGCTTACTTTGTTGTTGAGCCTCTCATGGATACCAGCTCAAGCCGCGTCGGTAGACAGAGAGATCGTCGTGTTAACCACCTTTTCCCAAGAGCCTCTGTCCATCCTAATTGATGAGTTCAAGTTGCGTCACCCTGATGCAGAAGTTCGTTTTATCCATCGTCGCAGCGAGTCGAGCATTCAGCTACTCGGCAAAACCTATATGCAAGACATCGATTTGGTTTTGAGCTCGTCACCTTTTTTGATGCAAAAGCTTTGCGAGAATGAACGTTTGGGAGAAGTGGAACAACTCGAAACCTTGCCCGATTGGATGGCGCTTTATGTCCTGCCACCGCGCGAACGCGTTCAAACCATTGGTTACTCGGGGGCTGGGATTGTTTGGAATCACGACTATTTGCAAGCGCATCAGTTAACGGTGCCTAACCGCTTTATCGACCTCACCCAGCCACAATATTTTGGTCATATCACCATGAGTACACCAAATCGTTCAGGCACAACACAAATGATGGTGGAAAGCATATTAAGCCGATACGGTTGGCAGGATGGTTGGCGGCTATTGATTAACATTGGTGCTAACTTGGCGACCATTTCTTCTCGCAGCTTTGGCGTGAGTGACTACATAGCGAAAGGGCAATTCGGCTTGGGCCCGACAATTGATAGCTATGCGCTTCTGATCCAGCGGAAATTTGACCATGTGGGATTTAGCTATGAGTCAGATTTTACCTTGATGCCTACTTATATCGCCAAAACCCAGCGTGCGAGTGATGATCCGTTGGTGGATGACTTTATGGCAATGCTGCTTTCTGCCCCAATGCAAGCGTCGTTGGGCAAAAACAGTTTTGCCAAGTTTTCTCTACATGATACCGAGCGCAAAGATGGTGATCATCCAACGTTGAACATTAGCGCGATAATGCAAAGAGAAGTGCTGACCAATCGCCTGTTTGATTTGGCCATTACCAAACGCCTCCCTGAGCTAAAAGACACCTGGCAAACCATCATTCAACTGCGTAAGGCGTACGCCGATAACCCGGTCGTGTTAACGCAACTCGAGTCCATTCGTCAGCTTGCCTTTGATATTCCAGTGACGGAAACAGAGGTATTGGAAGTGAGCATGCAACTGGCACTCTCTTCCCAACAAGAGATGACGGATGATGGCCATGCGCAGGCCGTGATGGCGGAGTTCAGCCATCGTGTCAGCGGCGCGCTTCATCGCCAATTAGCATCAGCAAATCAACGTTTGCAAACGCTAAAAAAGCAGGGTGAAGAATAGATGCGTAGATACAACACCATTGGGGTAAAACTGGTCGCCGCGTTTACTGGCAGCACCTTGCTGTTAACTCTCGTTTGTGTGATTGCGTGGATGACTTGGAATCAGCTCGATCTGCGAGTCAGCGGGTTGTTGGAAGAAAACGTGCCGCGCTACAACGCCAGTTATTTGCTTGAGAGCAAAAGCAGTGAAGTGCGACGTAAAATCTCTCAGATCGAACGAGTAACAAGCAAAGTTCAACTCGACAACCACTTGCTTTCCTTGAGCAAGCAATTAAGCGATACCAAGCAGATTGTTGAACGCGTGCAACGCGCCGACGAAGCCACGCATGACTCGCTGAGTGCCCTCGCTGAGTCGTACACCTCGCTTGCGAGCAGTATTGATCTCTATGGTTATCTGGTGTCTAAACGCATTGATGCGCAGCGAAAAATCGATCTACTGAAAGAACAACTTGATTGGATTCATCAAGACATTCGCACCGAGCTGATGCCTTTACGCCAAGAGATAGATTGGCAGATGTCACGCAATCAGAAACAGGCCAAAACCGATGCGTTACTTAAACAGTTGAACGTGATTCAACAGGTATTGGATCTCGAATCCACGATTTACGAATTGGCGTTAGATGTGGTGAGCGCAACGCAGTTGGGACATGTGAATAACGGCATGAAAGTGATTCAGTATCGTACCGAAGAGCTTCACCGTTTGAGCCAGCCCATTTTTGAATGGCCATCGTCCATCGCATACCAACAGTTAGTCGGTGAGTTAACAACCTTGCTGCAAATTGAAGGTTTCTTGCACCAGCAACTGCTCGATTACGTTTCCATCCGCGAGAGAATTGAAGTGCAGCAGCGCGATATTGATCGCCAAATCGGTACGATTCACAACCAAATTGGCGGCATTGTTGCGTCGGCAGACAAAGCTTTCTATGAAGTCAAACAAGACACCACTGAGATGGTCAGTGTGGGCAACCGCGTGTTGCTCATCTGCTTTGCGGTGTCGATCCTCACCAGTTTGATTTTGGCGTACTACTTTATTTATCAGCGTATCGTGGCGCGCTTGGCCAATTTGAGTAACAGCATTGATGCGATCATCAATGATGATTTACACCACCCAATTCGTGTTGACGGCAACGATGAGATTGGCCGCTTAAGTGCCAAGCTGATCGAATACGGTGACAAAGTGAAAGAGATGCAGCGAACCAACGCTCTAAGCTTAATCAACAACACCAGCGCCAGTCTGATGACGGTCAGCTTGGGTGGCTGGGTTGAATCGGCGAATGTCAGTGCAAGACGCTTATTGGAGTTAGACGATGCCATTACCGAGTTGCCGATTTGGTCAGCCTTTCCTGAGCATTGGTTTGAGGCATTACGCGCCCAATTTGATGCCGATTCCACCTTAATGCGCGAGTGCCGAAGCGAACTCACCATGTCATTGGCAGACGATCCTTATGGTCGTTTTTTACATTGCGAGTTCAGTCTGTTTACTCACGGTCATTGTGAAAAAGTGATCATCACCATCACCGACGTAACCGAACAGATTCAGGCGAATCGCATCTTAGAGCAAAGAGTCGCCGAGAAAACCCGCGATGTGACGGAGCGAAATCGCCAGCTCAAGCTGGAAATTCAAGAGCGTCAAAAAGCGGAATCGCATTTGAAGAAAACGCAATCCGAGCTAATTCAAGCGGCAAAAATGGCGGTGGTAGGGCAAGCGATGACCAGTTTGGCGCACGAGTTAAATCAGCCGCTTAATGCGATGTCTACCTATCTTTATAGCGCCAATTTATTTAACCAGAAGGCGGACAGTGAGCAGGTCGCGACGTCATTAACGCACATCGAAAGCCTCAAAGAGCGCATGAGTAAAATCGTCAATGGTTTGCGTCACTTTGCGAAGAAATCGGATGGCGAGCCAACGTCAGCATCGATAGAACTGCACGATGTCGCAGAGCACTCAATGTTGCTCGTTAACACGCGAGCCAAAAGGCAGCAAATTCAAATTCGCAACCAGCTAGACAAAACCCTGATGGTGCAGGGCAGCTTGGTCGCCTACGAACAGGTACTCATCAACTTGATGGTGAACAGTTGCGATGCGTTGAGCGAAGCCAATGGTGCAGAGCGTGTGATTGAACTGTGCCATTTGTATTCTACGCAAACGCACCATGCGATTGCGGTATGCGACAACGGTAAGGGCTTTGCTCCGGACATTGTTGATCGCCTCTTTACCCCCTTTACGACTACAAAAGAAATCGGTCTCGGACTTGGTATGAACATCTGTAAATCAATCATAGAAAAATATAACGGAAACATTTACTTGGCTTCCAACGCACAGGGTGGAGCCATGGTGGTATTGGAGATGCCTCATGACGATTAATCAATATGATGTGCTTTTGGTTGACGATGATCAGGATGTACTCGACTCGTACGCGCATCTGATGTCCATTTCTGGTTTGACTGCGAAACTGGTGAACGATCCGACGCAAGCGTGCCAATATCTCAGCGAAGATTGGCCCGGTGTGGTTTTACTCGATATGTATATGCCACAAATGCATGGCATGGAGCTGCTGGCGCTCATCAAAGAGATTGATGAACACATTCCGGTGCTGGTCATCACTGGGCATGGCGATATACCGATGGCGGTGGACGCACTGAAAAAAGGCGCTTGTGAGTTTTTTGAAAAGCCGATTTCTCCGCCCGATCTGCTCACGAAAGTGAAATCGTATCTCAAGGAGCGCCAAGCTTACACCGCGCAAAAGAGCAACGTGTCGCAGTCTGTTGGCAAAGCACTCGTCGGTAAGTCGGCGCAAATTGAGCAAATTCGTCAGCACGTCGCGAGGTTTGCTTTGATCAACACCAATGTGGTGATTTGTGGTGAATCGGGCTCAGGCCGCCACAGCATCGCTCATCTACTGCATGACATGAGCCAGCCGCGTAAAGATCAAACGTTGGAAGAACTGTATCTTACCGCGGACCACGACAAAGAGGCCATCGCGCGCTATTTCGATGGAAGCGTGGCTACTTTGGTGATTGAGAACGTTCAATCGATGAATGAAAAGACGCAGCGAGAGCTTGTCCAACTGCTGTTGGCGCAAGAGCGAGGCAGCGCCAGCAAAACGCGGGTGATCACCCTGTTTGATGCCAGCCCAGAACAGCTGATGTCGGAAAATCAGTTGTTGCCCGAGCTTTACTATCTGCTCAATCAAGGGGCTATTCAAGTGCCGAGCTTACGTCATCGGCCGGATGACATCGCCGCCATTTTCCATCACTTTCTTAAGCACAGTTGCCAGAAACTGGGTAAACCGATGCCGGCCGTTGATTCGAGCTATCTTTCGTTGTTGCGTAATCATCAGTGGCCAGGAAATGTGCGTGAGTTAAGAAATGTCGCAGAGTTGTATGCCATTGGCATTGTCAAACTGACAGGGAAAGAGCGGCTGGTGAACCAAAACGAACTGCAATCACCATTGGATACGCTGGTGGACGATTTTGAAAAGCAGATCATTGAAGATGCGCTGTTTTTGCATTCCGGAAAAGTGACGGAAGCAGCGGTGTACTTGCAGATCCCGCGTAAAAAGCTCTATTTGCGCATGAAAAAGCACGATATCGATAAGGATAACTACAAATCGCGTTAAAAAAATCCGGCATACGAGTGCCGGATTTTTATTAGTCTTGAGTGATAGACGTGAAGGGGATCAGGCGATCGCCTCAGCAAGGATCTTACGCACTTGCTCTGGTGTCACGCTTTGGTTTTCTGTCAGTGCCACCATGCCATGGTTGGTCAGTTGTGTGACCACCGCTTCGATCGCCTCTTCTTTGCTCTCTTTATGCTCAGTGAGTTTTGTTGAGACATCAAGGGAATGATAGAAGGCTTCGATAGCATCAATCGTACGCTCTGCTAGCTGCTCGCCGTTTTCTAAACCAAAGACTTCACGACCCATTTGCTCTAACTTCGCGCGTTTGTGCTCAATTTGGTTGCGAAGCAGAGAAGGCTGAACAATCGCTAACGAACGCGCATGATCCACGCCCCAAAGTGCGGTCAGTTCGTGGCCAACCATGTGCGTCGCCCAGTCTTGAGGGACGCCTGAACCAATTAAGCCGTTAAGGGCTTGGTTTGCTGCCCACATCAGGTTTGCACGCCATTCATCACTGTCGCGCTGTGCAAAGCGATCACCGAGATTTTTCAGCGTTTTCAATAACGCTTCGGCGTAGGCATCTTGCACCATCGCACCGGAAGGGCGAGTAATGTACTGTTCACAAACGTGTACCCAAGCATCAACGATACCATTGAGCAGCTGTTTCTCAGGCAGTGTTTTCATCACGTCAGGATCCATTACAGCGAAGGTCGGTTGAACGTAAGGGCTCAAGAAGGCGAGTTTGTCTTGGGTTTCCGCCTTAGTAATGACTGCGCCAGAGTTGGACTCTGAACCTGTTGCCGGAAGTGTCAACACCGCGCCCAGTGGTGTCGCTGACGTAACATGATGCTTACCAGTGAGGATGTCCCAGCCGTCGCCTTGGTAATGGGCAGATGCGGCCACGTATTTAGAACCGTCGATCACAGAGCCGCCGCCAACAGCAAGAATAAAATCGATGTTGTCTTCTTTTACGACAGCCACTGCTTTGTCCAGTGTCTCTTTGGTTGGGTTAGGTTCAACGCCGGAAAACTCTTGCCAATGATAGCCGTCTAGAGCCGCCACGATTTGATCATACACACCGTTTTTCTTAATTGAGCCGCCACCATAAATGACGAGCACTTTTTTCTCAGGGGAAATCGCTTGAGTAATCGCTTGGATCTGACCTTGGCCAAAGAAAATTTGCGTAGGGTTGGAATAAGTAAACTTCATTGTTAACCTCACATCGTTATTGGAGTTGTGTTCGTTGTGTGCATAATAGTACTGTGAGTTTGACAATTATAGCCTCAAAACTCTAAATTAAATGCCTATTTCTACAAAGTGAGCGTGCGTGCTATGGAAACCCTTGCAGAACTGATGCAACGATACGTTGATGTCAAAGGTCTTGAAACCCTCGAAGGTATCATGGAAACCGATATCCCTGGTGTCTGGTTTTATCGAAGTAGTCAAGGCAATGCTCGTCAGCCTTTTGTTTATCAGTCCGGCATTATTGTGCTGGGGCAGGGAAGTAAAAATATTCATATTGGTGACCATCCGGTCCGTTATGGTGCTGATGATTACTTAGTCGTTGGCGTACCCATGCCACTTGAATGTGAGGCATTCGCGGAGCAAGACCGTCCGTTACTGGGTATTTCCGTTGACGTGCCCATGGCGCTACTGCAACACATGGTTCAGAAACTAGAAAAGCACGGCTACCAAAATGTTTGCAGTGGCAAAGAAGAAAGCTGTGGCTTGAAGTCAGTGAAAATGGAAGCGAACATGCTTAACGCGTGTAAGCGCTTAATGCGCGGATTGTGTGATCCTCTTGAAACTGAAGTGCTAGGCCAATCATTGCTTGAAGAGGTGGTGTATCGTGCGTTATTGAGCCCTAATGGTTATGTGCTGTTTGAACTAGCACATGCCGAAGGCAATTATTCACGGATTGCGCAAGTGCTAGATAAAGTACATCAGGACTATTCTCAACCTCTGACTGTCCAAGATTTGGCTTCCCAAGCCAACATGAGTGTCTCCTCGTTCCACACCGCTTTTCGTAGTGTGACACTCGAATCTCCCATTCAATACATTAAAAAAGTGCGGCTGAGCAAAGCTCGTGAGCTGATTAAACTTGAAGGAAGAAGAGTGAACGATGCAGCGCGTCTAGTGGGGTATAACAGCACCTCTCAATTTAGCCGTGAATACAAACGCCATTTTAACGAAACGCCAAAAAGCGCATAAAATCGTGTTAAATAGAATAACGGGACGAGCAAGCGACGAGCATGACTATAAAACAGATTGCGCAATATTGTGCCGTCATATGCATCAAAATTAGTCACATATGTTAATCACTACGTATTTATGCTGAGTAAAAACGATTTTTTTAATTGTAAAAAATTATTCAGAAATTAGTTATCGGTACAAAATAAGAGTGTCACCTTTGCACAGTTGCGCTAGTTTCTTGCGAGCCAATGTTCATTTATGCCAAGAGATAGGTGTTAAAAATTCAAACTGTACTTAAGTTATTTTACAGCGAGATATAAGTCATCTAGGGAATGTTATTTTGATGATTTAGCGTTGAAACAACAACTTAAGGAAAGATCCTATATGCGTTTAACGAAAGGAAATGCAGCAAAGAATGTGTTTACACTCAGTGCTTTGACTGCTTCATGTCTGATGGCATTCAATAGCTATGCGGCTGTTGATTGTTCACCTCTTCAAGAATGGAACTCTTCTGCCATTTATAACGGCGGAGACAAGGTTCAGTATCAGGGTAGCGCTTATGAAGCCCGTTACTGGACACAAAACAATAACCCAGCAGAATTCTCGGGTGATTGGGCACAATGGAAAGCACTCGGTGCTTGTGACAATGGCCCGGTTGACCCAGTTAACCAAGTTCCCACCACCGCTTTGACCTCACCTGTTGCAACGGATGTTGTGAAAGAAGGTGAGGTCGTTGTTCTTGCAGCAACGGCAGCGGATCAAGATGGCACCGTCGCCAAAGTCGAGTTTTTGGTTGATGGCATTGTGGTTGGTCAAGATACATCGGCACCATTCTCTGCGTCATGGACTGCAACCGCAGGCGCTCATACTTTCAGCTCTGTCGCTTATGACGATAAAGGTGCGGTAAGCCAACCAAGCAACGTGACGTTGACAGTGGAATCCACTCAGCCTGGTAATACGGCACCAACGGTTGATCTTGCACTTTCTGCGACCACGGTTGAGCAGGGCGCTGTGGTTACGTTGACTTCAAATGCAGCAGATAGCGATGGTACTGTTGAGAAAGTCGACTTTTTTGTTGGTGGCGTGCTTGTCGGTACGGCAGCAACCGCTCCTTATACGCTTGACTATACCACCACTCAAGCTGGCTCTTTGTCGGTCTTTGCTCGTGCGACGGATAACCTTGGTGCAACCACGGATTCCTCTGCACAGACGCTGAAAGTCAACGGTGTGGCACCAGTGGCATCGTGTCGCCCTGACGGCCTGTACCAAACAGAAGGCGTTAAGGTGCCTTACTGTACGATTTACGATGAAGAAGGTCGTGAGAAGATGGGGGCAGACCACCCACGTCGAGTGATTGGTTACTTTACCAGCTGGCGTAGCGGTGATGACCCACAAGCGGCTTATCTGGTTAAAGATATTCCGTGGGAGCAGTTAACGCACATTAACTACGCGTTTGTCAGCATTGGCTCTGACGGCAAAGTCAACGTTGGTGACGTGAACGATCCGACTAACGCTGCAACAGGAAAAGAGTGGCCGGGCGTTGAAATCGATCCGACTCTGGGCTTCAAAGGTCACTTTGGTGCACTAGCCACTTACAAAGAAAAATATGGCGTTAAGACGCTGATTTCTATCGGTGGTTGGGCGGAAACGGGCGGTCACTTTGGTGCGGACGGCAAACGTGTTGCAGACGGTGGTTTCTACACCATGACAACCAATGCTGATGGTTCCATCAACCATGCGGGCATTGAGAAATTTGCCACCTCAGCGGTCGAAATGATTCGTAAGTACAAGTTCGACGGTGTGGATATCGATTATGAGTACCCAACGTCAATGGCGGGTGCGGGTAACCCAGATGATAAAGCCTTTATGGAACCTCGTCGTGCTTATCTATGGGCTTCATACCAAGAGTTAATGCGTGTGTTGCGTGAGAAGCTTGACCAAGCGTCTGCACAAGATGGCGTTCACTACATGCTCACCATCGCTGCACCATCATCGGGCTACCTACTGCGTGGTATGGAAACGTTTGATGTGACTAAGTACCTCGATTACGTCAACATCATGTCTTACGACCTACACGGTGCATGGAACGATCATGTTGGCCACAACGCGGCGCTGTACGATACAGGTGAAGACTCAGAATTGGCGCAGTGGAATGTTTACGGCACGGCTCAATATGGTGGCATCGGTTACCTCAATACAGACTGGGCATACCACTACTTCCGTGGCTCAATGCCAGCAGGCCGTATCAACATCGGTGTGCCTTACTATACTCGTGGTTGGCAAGGTGTAACGGGGGGGACCAATGGTCTATGGGGCCGAGCGGCACTACCAAATCAGGCTGAGTGTGCTCCGGGTACGGGTGAAGGTGAGAAAAATAACTGTGGCCATGGTGCGATGGGTATCGACAACATGTGGCACGACACCGATCCAAAAGGCAATGAAATGGGCGCGGGTTCAAACCCAATGTGGCATGCGAAGAACCTAGAAAAAGGCATCTTTGGTTCCTATGCGTCAGCGTACAAACTTGATCCTGTCAACGATCCGCGAGATCAATTGGTTGGTAACTATGTTCGCAACTACGACAGTGTGGCAGTGGCGCCTTGGTTGTGGAACGCAGAAAAAGCGGTATTCCTATCAACGGAAGACAAAGCGTCTGTCAGCGTGAAAGCGGACTACGTCATCGATAAAGAGATCGGCGGTATCATGTTCTGGGAATTGGCGGGTGACTATAACTGTTACGTGCTTGATGCCAATGGCAACCGCACGACCATCGATGAAACCGAGCAGGCATGTGCAACGGGCAACGGTGAGTTCCACATGGGTAACTCGATGACCAAAGCTATCTACGATAAGTTTAAGTCAGCAACCCCATACGGCAACACGGTCGCAACGGGCGCAATTCCTTCAGAGACACTGGACATCGCTGTTTCTGTCGGTGGATTCAAAGTGGGTGATCAAAACTACCCAATCAACCCGAAAGTGACCTTTACCAACAATACCGGTACAGCAATTCCGGGCGGCACTGAGTTCCAGTTCGACATTCCAGTGTCGGCGCCAGATAACGCGAAAGATCAATCTGGTGGTGGCCTGAAAGTGATTGCTTCTGGTCACACACGTGCGAACAACATCGGCGGTCTGGATGGCGTAATGCATCGTGTGGCGTTCTCGCTTCCTGCGTGGAAAGAACTACCAGCAGGCGGAAGTTACGAGTTGGATATGGTTTACTACCTACCAATTTCTGGTCCGGCAAACTACAGCGTGAACATCAACGGTGTAGACTACGCATTCAAGTTTGAACAACCTGATCTGCCCGTTGCTGATTTGTCTGCAGGCAACGGTGGCAACACGGGTGGGGGCGATACTGGCGGCGGTAACACCGGCGGTGGTGACACTGGTGGCAATACAGGTAGCGGTACGGTTATCCAGTGGCAACCTGGCGTAACGCAAGTGAATAATGGCGAAACAGTCACCTTTAACGGCAAGTGTTTTGTGGCGAAAAACAGCCCAGGGGTTTGGGAGTCTCCAACACAAACCAACTGGTTCTGGGATGAAGTAACTTGTCCTTAATCACTCTTTAAAAGTAAAACACCCCAGATTTTCTGGGGTGTTTCTTTTCGTGACTTTAGGTGCTCAGTCGAGGTTTCCGTAAACCGGTTAAGCCGCCATCGGGACAAGCACCATGGTACCAATAATCACGGTAACCAACCCTGCGAGTACGGGTACAGAAGTGCGTTTAACCACTTCAAATGGGCTAATTTTAGCCATGCCAGAAGTGGCAACAATCACGCCCGAAACAGGGGAGATGGTGCGGCCTAGGTTAGACGCTTGCAGCATTGGAATGATTAGGAAGGCTGGATTCAGTCCCATTTTTGCTGCTAACGAAGGGGCAAGCTCAACAAACGCGTAGAATGGTGCGTTACCTGAACCCGTTGCAATGGCCGCAGCTACCGTTAGACCGGTTAGGATCAACATCAGTGCAATACCACCCGCGCCAGCGGTTTCCGCTAGGTGAAGTAAATTGTCAATCGCGCCAATAGACATCAAACCTTGTGCAAACACACCAGCTGCCACCAACAACATAACCACGCCTTTGAACGCATCGGCCATACCTTCGTAGCACGAGTCGAGGTCTTCTAATGATTTCTTGCCATCGAACTTATTCACTGCGTAATGAACAAGCGCGCCAATGAAGATGGAAAGCACCACGATCGTATAAATATCGAGGGTCATTCCGGGAATGGTACGGCCGTTGAAAAGGAACACGCCAATAATTGGCAAAAATGGCAGAACAGCATAAAACGCTGGCGCGTCGGCTTTGATCTCAGAAACGTCGATTTTTTCCATCGGCGTATTGTCTTTCTTGTCTAAGTATTTGTTCCAGAAAAACGCTGCAACAGACATGACAATAATGGCGCAGATAGAAACCGGTAAAACGGTTTGCACCGCAAACACATCCAACGCAAGGCCAGATTTTTCTGCGGCAATCACAACGTCACCTGAGGTTGGAGACAAAATGATCGCAGCTGGCGAGGCACACACCGCTGCTGCAGCAGGGCGAGAGATGCCCATTGCGGTCATCATTGGGAATAGCGTCGCCATCAAGAGCACGCCCAGACCCGTTGCAGAGCTCACAGCCAGTGACATTAAACAGGCAACAATGTAAGCCGCCACCAACAATACGTAAGGTGACTTGATGACAGAAAGAGGTTTAGAAAACTGTTTCACCACGACATTGTTTGCGCCGATATGCGTCATATAAGCGGCGAAGCCACAAAGCAACATGATCTGCATGCCCAAGCCGCCGCCACGGTTTTGAAGCATAAATTTTACGTATTCTAATGAGTCGGTCACCATGTTACCCGTTGAGGTAATTTTGGCGGGTAGAACCGTGTGGCCCAGTATACCAGTAAGAATCAGTAGCAGAATACCTGCCGTCAGTAGCACACCCGCCGCTTTGTAACCCTTGACGATGAAGTAACCGACTGCAATGGTCACTACCAGTCCAATTAAGAGCTCTAGCATAGAAATCTCCATGAAATATTAAAAAATGAGGAAGAACTGTTTCAATATGTGTCAATGAATGTACAGAAAAGCATTCTGTAGCACGAGGGCTAGTTGAACTTTGAATGATCTAAAGCAAGTTTTGTATCAAGAAAGTCATCCAGTTGAATGTTGTGTATGTGGTGCGTTTGCATAGTGTTATGTTCTGGTATCCAGTCTGTATACAGAAATGTATGTAGCTCAGTAGTGTGTCATGATAAGGAGTAAGAAAGGGTAATGTTTGAACAAGTTCTCTTCAAAGGCGAAAAACGCTATGAGAGGGCGAAAAGGATGTTCAGCTGAGGTTGCTAAGGAAGACAAGGAGAAAACACAAATAGAAAAGACAAACAGTGTGTGAAGAGATGTTTCTATTGTTATTAGCGGAGCGTACAACGAAGGGAGATCCCACTCCGTTGTACGCCGGATATTACTAATTACCGCCAATGCTCAAGCGAGCAAAACGGATTTTTGGTGCATAGAACGAGCGAGAATCATTGATTTCAAGCAATGAGCCTACCGCGTCTATCTCTTTCAGCATTTGGTAGAAGTTTCCTGCAACAGTGATGCCTCGAACTGGCTGAACACGTTTACCATCGCGACATAGGAAGCCACTTGCACCAAAAGAGAAGTCGCCGCTGATGAAGTCAGCACCAGAATGCGCGCCTTGCAGCTCGACCAACTCTAAGTATTCACCAGCCGTTACTTCTGTAAAACTGCTGGTACCAGCCTCGATCACTTTATGATGCGTGGAGACTTCAAGTCCTTCTTTTGGCCCCCGTGATGCGTGCCCTGTGTTTTCCACCCCAAAGTACGATGCAGTTTGACTGTTGTGCAGCAATGAGTTGAGCTCACCTTCGCCAATCAGTACTAAATCGCGAGCAGCGTAGCCTTCGCTATCGAAACTATGAATTCGGAATCCTCCTTCAACATAAGCTTTGCTCGAGAATGACAGGAGTGGGCTGGCAATCTGGCTGGCGATTTTATCGCGGAGCGGGCTTAGTCCTTTCATCGCCGACACCGCTGAGAAACAGGCAGAGAAAGCGCCAAACAGTTCGCTAAGTGCGTCGATATCAAAAACTACTGCGTAACTTCCCGTTTTAACAGGTGTTCCATCAAGCAGATCACGAGCGAGTTCATAGCCTGCATCAATACAGTATTCTGGTTCGAGGTCGATGTATCGACGACCAACACTGGATGCCCCCGCCATGGATTGCTTTCCGTCTTTTTCAAACAGTGTGTAAGCGTAGGCAGAGTGGTAACGTTCAGTTTGCTGACAAAGCGTTCCTTTGGTGTTGGCAATGATGATTTGGCTGGTGACATCACTATAGCCATTGTAAGGGGAGCTGCTGGCGTGCGGGCGGCTGACCACGCCTTGTTCCAAACGCAAGCTCAGGGCGATTTTGTCATCTACCGTTGCGTCACATTCTTGATCCAGTTCAGCATAGCCGCTGGTGATGTTGCTATCCACGGTGCTGATCTTCTGGTGCTGATCAATTTTGGCGTATTTGGTGCTTTCTAATGCGTTGCTAAGCATTAAATCCAAGCTTTCGGGCGTCAGTGATTCGGAATAGCTGGTTGCGACGCGGTCATCTTTGACTACGCGAATACCGATCACTAGAGCGGTACTCACCTTATATTCATCGAGTTGGCCTTTGTTCGCTTTCAACGAAAAATTGTCGCTCATCTGTGCAATAACATCGGCCTCCGCACCGCGCTTTTTCGCTTCACTGAGTAGGTGGTCTATTGCATTGAGTAATGGTTGCTTTTGAGACATTAGTTTCCACCTCCAACGAGAATTTTATCCACTTTCAACGACGGTTGTCCGACGGTTGTTGGTACTGAGCCACTGACAGAACCACACATGCCTGGAGCCAGTGCCATGTCTTTACCTACCATGCTGATTTCTTTCAGCACTTTAGGCCCCGTGCTGATCAAAGTTGCCGTTTTGAGTGGTTTGGTGATTTTTCCGTTTTCGATGAGGTAGGCTTCGCGTACGGCGAAGTTGAACTCGCCCGTACCGGGCTGAACCGAACCACCACCGAGTTTCTTGGCGTAAATGCCTTTCTCGATGCTTGAAATCATCTCATCGAGCGAGCTATCACCTTCTTCAATAAAGGTGTTTCTCATGCGTGAAGTCGGTGCAAACTTGTAGTTTTGGCGGCGGCCTGAACCCGTTGGCGCGTAACCGGTTTTTAGGCCACCCATTTTGTCGACCATGAAGCTGGTCAGCTTGCCATCTTTAATAAGCTGAGTACGCTGAGTCTCCATGCCTTCATCGTCAATATGAATCGAGCCCCACTCGTTGGTTATGGTGCCATCGTCGACGGCGCTCACGGCAGAATGTGCGATCATTTCGCCCATTTTGTCATGAAAAACAGACGCTTTTTTGGCAACAGAGGTGGTTTCTAGCAAGTGCCCACAAGCTTCATGGAAGATCACACCACCGAAGCCATTGCCGATTACCACTGGCATTTCACCAGAAGGGCAAGCATCGGCATTGAGTTTAACCAGTGCTTGCGCTGCTACCTCTTTGCCAAGAGTGATTGCATCTAATTGTTGGCTAAACTCCCAACCAGAAAGCGCACCTGGGCCTTCCATGCCAGTGGATTGTTCGCTGCCGTCTTGTGCGACTGCGCTCGCGGCAATGCGGGTGTAGTGGCGTGTGTCGCCAACATGTAGGCCTTCAGAGTTAAAGATTTCAATTTGTTGTTCACGTTGCAGAACGCTACCGATAAATTGTGAAATTTTATCGCTCTCAGCGCGTGCGGCTAAATCGACTTGGCGCAGAAAGGCGATTTTTGAATCCAAGTAAGGATCTTGGCTCAATGGTTGCTGACAACCATGTTGCTGCGGGTAGCGTATTAGGTTGAGAGAGCCAGCGTGCACGATTTGATCGCGTTTGTCTTTGGCGGCGAGGAGAGCAGTCACACGCTTTAGCTCGTTTTCATCGGTGCTGTTGGTGAAACCATAAAGCACCTTGTGACCAAAAAACAGGCGGATACCAATACCAAAATCGATGCCAGAATTGATTTTGTCCACTTCCTGCGAGTTGAATTGAATGCTATTGGTTTGGTGATGTTCAACAAACAGTTCAGCGAAGTCTGCCCCTAGAAACAGTGCATGGTCAATAACCGCTTTAGCGGTAATGGGATTAAGCATGAAATCTCCTTGCTATATTCTCCGGAATCTCATTCTCCAGAGTCATTAATGGGTTGGCGTTAACCTAGCCAAAATATCGATGGATATTAGCATCTTCTTAAAATGTTTTTGTTCTAAAGCACGCCATTGCCACAGGTTCAAAATTGGATTTTATACCAAGTGCTTGATCAAAATTAGAGAAAAATTCGATTAAATGGTGATGCTATAAAATATAGGTTTGCGGAACGTTATTCTTTAAGTGTTAATGGATTGATAGGTGATTAAACAAAGAGCGTCTACTCATTTCGGGCCAGAAAGAATGATGGTGAAATTGTTCAAATTGGCTAACATAACAGCAAATTGTGCTGATAATGCTCGAACGGTTGGGCAATGTTCAATTAAAGGTTGACCTGCTGAGAGAATACGTTAAAGTGCACCCCGTTCCCGAGACGAGCACGGGCAACACAGTAAGGCGCGTTGGCAGAGGGGCTATGCAGCGGATTGCAAATCCGTGGACCTCGGTTCGACTCCGGGACGCGCCTCCATTATTTAGAAAAGCCGACACTGAGTGTCGGCTTTTTGCATTTAAGCACTTTTCATCTTTTTCCTTTTTCCATTGATTCGTGAGAGTTTGCTCTACTCTTAGGGGTTCGCACGTTGTCATCTTTTTGATTGCTCTATACATTCCCATACAAATAGGGACATGAATAATCAATAAAACAGTGTACATTAACTTGGTTCTATTCATTTTATCTATGTGCACTGATGGAAAATTATCTATGAAATATACGCCGCTCGCACTTTCACTTGCCGCGCTATTCGCTTTGGGGGCAGGGACTCCTTCTCAAGCCTACGCGCAATCTGTCGCTTGGGATCAAGCAAACGAGACATGGTTAACTCAATCGACGG
Organism: Vibrio floridensis; assembly: GCF_021852965.1. NCBI lineage: Bacteria > Pseudomonadati > Pseudomonadota > Gammaproteobacteria > Vibrionales > Vibrionaceae > Vibrio > Vibrio floridensis. The sequence goes on from NZ_JAKGCY010000001.1 coordinate 802,486, forward strand.
ATCACTTTGTTATCCACTTTAGAAATGGCCATGAAAAGCAAGCCGCAAGAGCGCTTGATTTGGCTGAACAATCCCATAAAGAACTGGTGCCATACTTTGGTTACGAGCCGAAAGAAAAAACAGAATTGGTGTTGGTGGACGAGGTGGACTATTCAAACGGTTGGGCGACGGTGGTGCCTTATCCACAAATTCGTTTGATTATGAGTCCACCAGATGAAGCAAATGGCTTGGAAAATAACGACGAGTGGATGCATCTCCTCATTAAGCATGAGTACGCGCATATCATGCACATGGAAATGGGTGGCGGCGCGGTCAACGTTTTTCGTAAAATATTTGGTCGCAACCCATTTCTTTATCCTCACCTCATGACGCCTTCTTTTATGCTCGAAGGGCTTGCGGTTTATCTGGAAACCAATGAACAAGCTGGCTATGGGCGCTTGCAAGGCTCTGGTTATGACATGGAAATGAGAATGGAAGTCGCCTCTGGTAACGTGAAAGATCTCAACCAAGTTGCCGTGGCGGCAAGAGAATGGCCGCTAGGCTACAACTATTTGTACGGTGCCTATTTCGTGCAATACCTAGCCGATCGCTATGGTGATGCTAAGGTGCAAGAATTTTTGCAGGGTTACAGCCGCAAGCTTATTCCGTTCTTTTTGCTCAACAGCACGGCGAGAACAACGTTTGGGAAGGATTTTGAACAGCTTTGGTCTGATTTCCAAGCTCATATCTATGAGAAATACCAAGGCGATCTTGCCACCATGATGGAACAAGCCGTCATTGGTGAGGGGAAATATACCGCCCCATTTATGCAAGTGTTTACCGCAACGGACAATGGTGTTTTGGTTAACGTCGACAATGGTGAGGATGCGAGTGAATTGATGCTGTTGGGCGATGGCAGTGATGAGCGCGCGGGAGCCTCACTGACTAAAACGAAAAACATCAACTCGCTCGATTTCCATCCTCAAAGTGGGGTGCTGGCGACGCGTTCTATCGCTTATGCCGATGGCCGAGTGCTGAGCGATGTTTATCTTTATCAAGATGATCGTTGGCAAGCGTTGACAGAGAAGCAGCGTTTTCGCAGCGCTAAATGGCTCCCTGATGGCCAGCGCTACTTAGCCACACGTAAGGTGAATGGTCTCAGTGAACTTTGGTTAATGGATGCGCAACAACCAGAAAGCGGTCAGCAAATTTGGCAAGGCACGATGGGTGACGTGTTAGGTGGATTTGCCGTGTCTCATGATGGTCGTTTTATCGTAGCAAGTGTCAAACGATCGAGTGAAGGTTGGAACCTTGAAAAATTTGACTTAGCCGTGTTGCAATGGACCCCGCTAACGCAATCTCGTGCCGTCGAAAATTCACCGGCATTTACCCCAGATGGTGAAGTGCTGTTTAGCGCCGATTACGACGGTGTGTTTAACATCTACTCGCTCGACATAGTGTCTGGCGAAATAAAGCAGTTGACCCGTGAAGTGGGTGGCGCGTTTACACCACAAACCCGCCGTGATTCAGGTTTTGTTTATCAATCGTATGATGCCAACGGCTATACCTTGAAAGAAAAATCGGACAGGGTACCGGTGACCACTTTCACGGTTGCCGACAAAGATGGCCAGTATCATTATGTCGATCCCGTTGAGCAGGTAGCGGAAAAAAGTGAGATCAGTGACTACTCTCCTTGGTCCAGCTTGCGCCCAAGAACGTGGTTGCCGATTGCAGCTCAAGATGAAAATCAAAAATTAGCCGGTTTCATCATTAACGGTGCCGATGCATTAAGTCGTCATCAATATCAATTGGGTTTGTCATGGGATTTTGAAAACGATCTTGCACAGTTCAATTTGGGGTATTTGTATGATTCGCGTTGGCTCGTTCAAGCATCGCGTACACACGATTTCACCACGTTTAAGCAAGGTACAGCAGAGAGCTATCGAATAGAACAAAGTGACAGTGCGTTGATCCAACGTAATCACATCTTTACGGCTTTTGAAGACCAACTCAGTGTTGCTGCGGGCGTTTACTGGGATAAAGACTCAGAAGCGAAAGCGCCATCTTTTGGTGCGATCACGCCGTATCGAGAGCAAGAAGAAAGCTTGGTGGGGCTGGCCGTCACTTTTGATAATCGCGAAAGCTATCTTAATGTGCCTGGAGTAGGTTGGGGGCATTACCTCGATGCGGTTGTGGAAACTAACGACTGGCTAAGCAGCGACTACCAAGGGGAGAAGTTTCAGGCGCAGTGGCAAATGACATTCGATTTGCCTGGAAGAAGCACATTATCACTTCGACTTGCGGGTGGCTATGCGGATGAAAAAGCCAAGCCTTTCCGTTTAGGCGGCTCTGATCAAAGTGACGAACATGCACTGTTTGGCCGTGAGTCACAGTCTCTAAGGGGATATGATGAAAATGTGCAAAGAGGCGATCGTTATTTCACACAGCGATTGACGGCAACCACGTGGTTAGCACGCGTAGAGCGCAACTGGGGGCTTTACCCAATTGGTTTGGGTGATATTTCAGCTTCGGTGTTCGCCGACTCAGGGACGGCTTGGAGTGAAAAAACGAGTAGAAATCAGCTGAGTGGCGCGGGTTTGTCAGTCACGGTTGAAACGCGTCTGGGGTACAATCTCGTGCTGCCAATCACCTTAGGCTATGCCCATGGCTTTGATTCGGAACTGGGTAAAGATCAGTTCTTCTTCTCGGTGGCGGGGAGAATGTAACCGAATAGGGACACTGGCGCCTTTAGAGCTAAAATTTGCAGCTAGGCGAAAAAATCATGAAGACACTCGCTTTTTTTACGCTTAACTTTTGAAAAGGCAATGCAAGTGGTTACTCTATTTGTCAGATAACTCTCTGTTATTGTGCCAATAAATTTCTGTTTTGATACTTTAACCACACCTTGATATGGCCGCGAATCCATGGGCGTGTTCGGTGTGGTTACGTACCAATGATGTTAAGGAAAACAAGTGAAAAAGATAATTAGTCTGATGGCCGTCCTTCTCTCCGTGTTCCTATTAAACGGCTGTGTAGGTACCGTTCGTACCTACGAAGGTGAGAAAAAAACCAACGAAGAAATAGCTGTTATCCAAGGGAAAACCTATGAGTTAGGCGGCGCCAGTTACCATGTGTATTTTGCCAGTTATGCGGACTTATCTGTTGAAGAAAGAAAGTTTAAAGATGTAGGCGATGCAGTGGTTGGTTATCCCCAAGAAATTCATATGTTACCAGGAGAATACCTCATACTGACACGTTGCCATGTGGGTTCTTCCTACGCGTTTCCAGCGGTGAAAGCGCGCGTCAAAGCAGGTGAAGTCTATGAGGTGCAGTGCGGTCCAGTTCGGGACAAATTAAATACGGTTGGTGCGGTCATTAAGTCGGCGGAGCCAAAGGTTGTAGCCCAAGAGCAATAAGCGTTTCTATCGCTTCTTTTGGTCAGATAAAGCACTCTGTTCGAGTGCTTTATCCTTGTTATCACTGCATGCTGCATATGACTTTGTCTTTCTGAATACTGTGTCATGAACATCGGAAAAGAATAAATCATCATCCTAAATATTACGTTAAAGCTGTGAATCACCATCTTCTGTATAATCTTGACCTTATTCCATTCTTGGAACAAATCAGCAAACTCGAACTCAGATTTAATGCCGGTGAGCCAAGCTATGCGCGATGTGAACAAGAAAAATTGCTGAGCATCGAAAATGTAACCAGTATAGGTGTCATTGAAAATGGCGCACTGCGCTCTTTTCTTCAGGTTGCATTGGTCACAGAAAAACAATTTGGGCTTTTATGCAATGGCAATATTAGCGAATACGAGCTCTTAACTAGAAATAGTGAGGAGAGAACTCATGTTCTCTATTTTGCTACTGTGTATTGTGGTAACCATCTTGACGGATCTCGTTTAATCGATGCGTTATTAAACACCATTGACGCGAGTAAAATGGCCGATATTAACTACTCGTTCGCTATCATTAATATGCTTCGATCCACCAGACACTTGCAGAGGTTTGGCTTTAAGAGGATTGAAAAAACGTATCAAAACCACAGTTTCATTTACGTGATTGCAGGCAACCAATGGTTAAACAACTACAGAAACTCTCTAACCGTTCAAAGATGCCTAGCTTGAATATGACCATTAACCCCAACTTTTACGATTGAGGCCGTTTGCTTTGTGATGAAGAGCCCCAGTTATCACGAGCATGACCACCAAAACGCCGCTGAAATTACCCAGAAAACCAGTGCCAGATAACGTGAGTTCGTCAAAAGGAACTCATTGAATGTGATGGGTTTTGCTGCTTATTTGCGCCTTGAGCAGCCATAGAATCTGCACGGTTTTGTGCTATGATGGCCAACAATATTTCACACTCTTCTCTCATTTGTTGGCAGTGACAATTCATGAAGTTCATCCATACCTCAGATTGGCATCTCGGACGCCAGTTTCACAACGTTTCACTCCTTGATGATCAACGCGTCGTGCTCGACCAGTTAGTTAATTATATTCGAAAGCATCCCGTTGATGCCGTTGTCGTTGCTGGCGATATTTTTGATCGCTCGGTGCCTCCTACTGCGGCCATCGAACTGCTCGGCAAAACGATTGATGAAATTTGTGGTGAGCTTGATACACCGATGATCCTGATTCCAGGCAATCATGATGGTGCTGCGCGTTTGGGCTTTGGTGCTTCGCAAATGAAACCCTCAGGGCTGCATATCATTAGCCAGTTTTCACAAATGATCGAACCGGTTGTGCTTAAAAGTGAGAGGGCGGGCGAGGTGGCATTTTATGGCATGCCTTACAGCGATCCTGAACAAGTGCGCGACGCATTTGGTGTGCCGGTGAGCAATTATGATGAGGCGCATCGCGTCTTGGTTGATGAAATTCGCCAGCATTTTGATCCCAAACAGCGTCAAGTGCTATTGAGCCACTGTTTTGTCGACGGGGCGCAGAGCAGTGAGTCGGAGCGTCCACTTTCCATCGGTGGATCTGACCGCGTTAGCTATGAGCATTTTTCCATTTTTGACTACGTCGCCTTAGGGCACCTGCACCAACCACAAAAGCGAGTGGAAGAACACATTCGTTATAGTGGTTCATTGATGAAATACAGTTTTTCTGAGCAGTTTCAGAAAAAAGGATTCACGTTAGTGGAGTTGGATGAAAACGGTTTTGCCTGCGCAGAGCACATTGCGCTCGATGCCCCTCATGGCATGCGGGTGATTGAGGGCGAAATGAACGATATTCTCGAACAAGGTAAGCAAGATCCCAATTATCAAGACTATTTGCTTGTTCGCTTGCACGACAAACATGCCATTTTAAATCCGATGGAAAAGTTACGAGCGGTCTATCCCAATGTTCTTCATTTAGAAAAACCAGGGATGTTAATGAACGTAGAGCAAGGGTTATCGCAAGCTAAATTGGCTCGTAGTGAAGTTGACATGTTTCGTGATTTCTTTGCACAAGCGCAGGACAACCCACTGAGCGAAACGCAAGATGCCGCGATTTGCCAACTCATTCAACAATTGACCAAGTCTTAGGAATCGCGATGAAACCACTCAAACTTACCATGCAGGCGTTTGGTCCATTTGCTGAACGTGAAGTTATTGATTTTTCCCAACTGGGTGACAACCCACTGTTTTTAATCAATGGGCCCACAGGTTCGGGAAAAACCTCTATCTTGGATGCGATCTGTTTTGCCCTTTATGGCGAAACCACAGGCAATGAGCGCCAAGGTATGCAGATGCGTTCAGATTTGGCCTCTATCCATCTAGCCACGGAAGTGACGTTAGAGTTTCTGCTACATGGAAAACGCTATAAGGTGATTCGCCTACCTGAGCAAGAGGCGGCAAAAGCGCGTGGTGAAGGCACCACCACCAAAAAACACACTGCCGCGCTTTATCTTTGCCAAGATGACGAAGAGCTGATCACCAGCAAGACGGCTGAAGTAAAAACGCGTGTGACGGAATTGATTGGCTTGAACGAAACGCAGTTTCGTCAAGTTATGGTGTTGCCACAGGGAAAATTCCGCGATTTGCTGCTGGCGAGTTCCAAAGATCGTGAAGAGATTTTTGGTCAACTGTTCCAAACCGAAATTTACAAACGTATTGAATGGGCGCTAAAAGACAAAGCCAATGCGATTAGTAAAGCCAAAGAAGAGTTTGATAATCAAATTCGTGGGGCGCTAGAGGTGGCGGATGTCAGTGATGAGCAGGCGCTCAAAGAGGCGCTTGTAGACAAAAAAACGCAACTGATACAGTGGCAAGAGACAGAGAAACACGCTCTCGAGCGTTACAACTCGGCCAAGCAATCCCTTTCCACGGCTAAGGCTCTGGTCGAGGATTTTAACAAACTGGCTTTGGCCAAAACGAATTTAGATGCCCATTTGGCGAAAAATGATCAGATGCATCAGTTGGCGCAAAAGCTGGAACAAGCACGACAAGCTCAGCAGCTTGACGCACCGTATCGCCAGTGGAAAAACGCACTCAATGATGTTCATGCTCAGCAAGGCAAAATTGACGAGCTTAACGCATCATTAAACACACTGTTGTTGCAGAGTAATGAGCTGGAACAACAGTGTTTGCAGGCGCAGAAAAATGCCGAACAAATTCCTCAGCTACAACAGCGAACGTATGAATTAGAGACGGTTAAAAGCAAGCTGGTGGAAAAAGCCCAGTTTGAACAAGAGATCATTCGTCTTGAAGAAGACGTGCAGAAATTTGCTCATCAATTAAAACGCGTGCAAGAACATAAAGTCGTGATGCAGCAGGAGCTGACGTCTGCCAGTGATGCGTTCGAAAAGGCAAAGCAGCAAGCGGCAGAGATACCGCGACTTGAAGCGCGAGAGAGCGAGCTAAAGCGTCAGATCAGTGACTATGAGCAATACCAGAACCTTAATCAAGTCCTTCAGAATTTGCTCACGCAAACTGAACAAAAAGAGCAGTTACACCAGCAAGCCAAGCAGCATTGGCTCAACGCTCAACAGTCTGCGGATAGCATGGAACTGAGTTGGCATAATGGCCAAGCTGCTATTTTGGCTCAGCGCCTTCATCAAGGGGAAGCTTGCCCAGTTTGTGGTAGCCTCGAACACCCGCAAAAAGCGCAGTTTGTCGGTGAGCCTGTGCATAAACAGCAAGTAGAACAGGCCCGTGAGCAGGAAAAAACCGCGCTCGCACAGCTCAATCAACATCACCAAGAGCTGGAGCTGCACCTTGCACAAGTTAAGCAACAGCAGAAAGCGATTGAGGAAAAAGCAACACAACTCGGTGAGCTGCTTAAGAGCCCGTTAGAAACCTTACAGGCGCAAGCACTTGAAATCCGTCACACGCTCAAACTGCTGCAAGAGTTAGATCTTACTCAGCAAGAAAGTCATGTTAAGCAATTGACCGAGCGCTGTGCGAAAGGCGAGGAGATGGATAAAGAACTCGCTCAGCAACATATTTCTAGCAGCGCAACGTTGAAAGAAAAAACGCAACAGTTGGCGAAGTTCAGCCAACAAATTGCCGCGCAATTTAGCCATGTTGCCCAAGTTGAGCTGGAAATCGCGCAGATAAAGCAACAAACGACGGCTTTACAAACGGCAAAAGAGACGAGCCAAAAGCGTTTTGATGAGATTCAACAAACGCTTGCCGCGCGTCAAAGTGAAGTTAAGGCACACAGTGAGATGTTGCTGAAGATTCAGCAGCGCAGTGAACAAAACCAAGCTGCATGGTTGGAGTCGTTGTCTGCATCGTCATTTGACGATGAACCGCACTATTTGGCGTTGCGTGTCGAGCCAGAACAGATCGAACAATGGAAACGTGAGATTGAGCAACATCAACAGCAGGCGACACGTTTAGAGCAGAGTTATCACGACCTTAAAGAGCGTTTGAAAGATCAGCAAGTGCCCGAGCTTGAACAATTAGAGCTGTTGGTGACAACGACGGAACAGCAGTATCAACGGAACAAAAATGAGTTGGATGCGGTGCGTTCACTGGTGGCGAAGCTTGAGACCGTGCAAGCGAAGATCGCTGAACTGCACACGCATAATCATCGCCTTGAAGAAGAGTACAAGGTCTTTGGTACACTCTACGATGTGGCAAGTGGCAAAACAGGCAGTCGCATTAGTTTGCACCGTTTTGTGTTAGGGGTGTTGCTGGATGATGTACTGATTCAAGCTTCGCATCGTTTGGCGTTAATGAGTAAAGGCCGCTACCAGTTAACGCGAAAAACCGAAGGCTTTAAGGGCACGGCGGGTCGTGGGCTCGATCTGATTGTGGAAGACAGCTACACCGGAAAATCGCGTGATGTCGCCACACTCTCTGGTGGTGAATCCTTTATGGCGGCACTTTCCCTAGCTCTTGGCTTATCGGATGTTGTCCAGTCATACAGCGGTGGTATTCGTTTAGAGACTTTGTTTATTGATGAAGGCTTTGGCAGCTTGGATCCTGAATCGCTTGATCTTGCGATTCAAACCTTGGTGGAGTTGCAGCAAACAGGTCGAATGATCGGGGTGATTTCCCATGTGTCAGAGTTGAAAGAACAAATGCAACAGCGGATTGACGTGATACCGTCGCGAGTGGGCTCGACAGTTCATCTTCGCGGGGGAGCGTTCTAGTCAATCTCGGCTGCTAATCGCGACTTTTTGATATTGCGTTTTGATTATCGGCAAGCACTATCACCGAAGGCGCAGCATGAAAAATGAGTCTCTCTGCAAAAAAATGATGAATATATTGTTATCTTTGTCAATTTATAACCGAACGCCTTGTGCATATGAGTGGTCTGTTCTTTATAATTGGTGCGAATTAATGATGGATTCATGACAACAAATCGCTAACAAAGGAATGTAGTGAATGGCGACAGAAGTAGAGAAGATTGATTTAGGATCGGCAAGTGGCATTACATTGGGTCTACAGAAAGGCCCTTTTCAGAACAATGGTGCGTCTCCCTGGTATGCCATTCTTGGTGTAGGTGAACCAAATCAACTGCTTAAGTTCTCTTTTGACACCGGAAGTAACTTTAATTGGGTCACATCGACCTATTGTCCCGAATCATACTGCCATCACTATGGCAACCAGCGATTTAACCCATACAAATCGTCTACATACACGGCGATTTCAGAAGATAGAAAGATCGTAGGTTTTGGTCCTTGGGGTGAAATGCAAGTGGTGTCGGGAAATGATAATTTGACCCTTTCAGCAACAACTTGTGTGAATACCGACCTTTATTTATCAACTCAATACGAAGGTGTGCAGTTTCTAGAACTCGACTGGGATGGTGGCATTGGTCTACCAACCTTAACGTATCAGCCTTTGTCTCTGGAGCTAGAAAAGGTTAATTACAGGGGCATGCATTGTCAGTCGCGCGAAGCGACTTTCCACTTTATGGAAACGTTGATAGCGCAGAATGTGGTATCGAAAGAGCACCCTTACGTTGCCTTTACAACAAACAGTGAAACCAAAAAGGGGCAAGTTACTTTTGGTGCTTTGGACCCGGCCTATGGTGATTCACTGGAATATCTGTTTTTGCCTTGGGACAGATACAACATCGAATCACTTTATTACATTTGGACTACCCCACTGAAGGAAATGTCATTAGCAGGTGAGGTGATTTGCCGTGCTACGTCTGAAAAAACACAATGGTTTTGTTTGGACAGCGGTTCTTCGCAGTTCAAAGGCGATCCTGCGTACATGAAGCACGCCCAAGCATTGGCCAAAAGCTTAAAGGGCGACTTGACTTTAACGATCCCAGACAACAAGGTGACAAAAGGCGGCGACTTAGTCGTCCCCAGCAGCTTATATGACGTGCTCATAGAGGAAGGAAGTTCTAAGGGGGAGCACGTTGTTCAATTTGAACCGATGGATGGACTAGACTGCTTAACGTTAGTCGGTTCGGTACTGATGGATAGTCTCTATACTGTGTATCAGTATCAAGTTCTAGAAAATGGCAGTCTTTATCCTGTTGGAATGTGGATATTCAACAAAATAGGTGGCCCTAGAATCATCAATGTTAAACAAGATAAACCCGCTGGTATTTTTTCTCCTCGCTACGAGAATCAATCTGACTTTACCGGCCGATGGGTAAATAGTTACGGCTCGCAAATGGACTTGACCTGCAACGACGAAGGTGAGTTATTTGGCTCCTATTCATCGACGACGGGAGCGTCTGGCCGCTATTTGGTCTATGGCTCAACGGCTCTAGAAAAGCACGAAGGGAAAGGCTCGCCTTTAGTCCTTTCAATTACTTGGCTTCCGTACGATCAAACCGTCGGAAATGAGAGCTGGCATTGGGTATCAACCTATTGTGGTCAGTTGACCGCGAATGACAGTAAACAAATGTCGGTGATTAACTCTTTGGTAGCGACGTGTTCTTACGAGGGGTCAGAAAGAGGGGATTTTATCGACAGATTGGGTTTTGAAAAAATCTCTGGATATGTTCCTCTTGAACAACATAAACACTTGGAAGATGTGTTTAATGGCGACTACTCAATCCAAGAGAATGAAATTAATGGGCTTTGGCATTCCGAGTTGTCTGATCTATCGATTTCGATTGCGCTTCAGGATAGCCAAACAGGGCTGAGCTTTGCGTTGTTTAAGCAAGGTGACGAGACTTGTCGAATGAAAGGATTTGTCGATGTTTACGATGCGAGCGCGCCTCGTCATCCACGACAGAGTATCACGCTAAGCGGTTGTCTATGTGGTACGCCTATCTCTGTCAGTGGCTATTTAGATCGAAGCAAGGATACTCTCGTGTTGACATATTGGCGAGCGTTGGCACAATCAGAAGCCGACAGTTACATGCAATCGAATGCGCAAGCAATATTTTGTAGTCGTATGAAATAGGAAGTCATATGAGTTCAGTTTCTTTTCCCATCGGTGATCTCGAGCAACACGAAAAAGTGGTGCTCGAGTGCTTCTCAAAGTTGTGGCATCACTCAGTGGATTTTATGTTCATTATGGTGGTTGAGCCCGATGGTGAGTTTTCTTTGTACGACAATAATCCAGCCTCTAAAAGGGTGATGGGGCTGGATGACAATGCCGTTACACACAAGCTTAATATCCGCGAAACCTGGAGTGATGAAATCGTAGAAGGTTTGTATGAAACGTACAGAAACGCCATCGCTCATGGTCAGCCCATTGCTTATGAGCAATACGCCACACTAAACGACAGTCCCATTTTCGTTGACACTCTTCTTGTCCCCATTTTTGACGAAGAGGGGAATGCCCAGTTTGTGTGTGGTGTGAGCCGTGATATTTCAAAAATAAAAGAAGCAGAAAAAATTGCTGTCGAAGCCAACGTAAAGCTCAAAGAGTATACGGAAGCGCTGGAGAGCATAAACATTGATTTGGATGAAAAAGTTAAGGCGCGCACACGGGAGCTGGAAAAAGCGACCAAAGAAGTTGAAGGCGTTTACAAAGCCAAATCTGCTTTCTTGTCGAGAATGAGTCACGAAATTCGTACACCCGTGAATGCCATTGTCGGACTCGCCTCTATGTTAAACAAAACCGAGCTGACACCAGATCAACAGAGTTACTTGGATAAGATCCTTCAAGCAGGGCAGCAGCTTACTGGAGTGGTGAACGATACACTTGATTTATCGAAGCTTGAGGCTGGAAAATTTGAAGTAGAGAGCGTTGAGTTTTCACCAGAGCAGGTGATGCAGCAAGCGGTCAATATGCTCGCATTAAGAGCTTACGAAAAGAAACTCGATATTGCAGTCTCGATTAGCGCTAATTTACCTGATGTCCTGATTGGAGACCCCCTTAGGATAAAACAAATTACGATCAACTTGCTCAGCAACGCGATAAAGTTTACTGACAAAGGCGCCATTACGTTAGTGGTTGACTATGATGAGCGCCAGGCTTGTTTGCATTGGAGTGTTAAAGACACGGGCAAGGGAATCAGTGGAAGTCATATCGATAAGTTGTTTCAATCCTTTAACCAGTTAGAAGCGAGTACATCACGCCACTATGGCGGTACAGGTTTAGGCTTGGTGATTTCAAAACAACTCAGCCAACTCATGGGGGGCGATATCACTGTTGAAAGCGTACTCGGTCAGGGATCTTGCTTTTCTGTTGTATTGCCAGCGCCTGATCCTTCAGCGAGACGTCACCGAGTTAGTGATTTTGCTGAGTTTACCGCTCAACGTAAAATTCTGTTGCTTGATCAAAGTGTGGCGAGTGGTTTTGCCTTGTCCGAGATGTTAACTGATATTGGTTATGAAGTTGAGCTGTGTGGCATGCTCACTGCTGGGCTCGCTAAGGCGTTACAGTCGGTGCAGGTCTCTCAGCTTTACCACAAAGTCTTGATTGACGTTGACTCCTTCGAGGGAGAAGAGCTTGACTCGATGTTAAGTGCGGTGAGGCGTTTCTACTCAGAGTCTGATCTCATCTTGATCAAAAAATTTGGGAATGAACAGCGCCAGTTGACAGACACCGAAACGCTTATGACACTCGAAAAACCGCTGTTTAGAACTGCGTTACTTCAAGCGTTTAGCGGTAGTGCTAGCCCAAGCCACTTAATAGATAAACCTGTAAACCACGTGCTTGTAAATGGAGTAGGTCGGCCAAATTGGTCAGGCTATTCGTTATTGGTTGTGGATGACAATGAGGTCAACCAACAGGTCGCTCGAGGATATCTAGAACATACTGGTGTGAGCATTACAACAGCCATGAGTGGCGTGCAAGCGATCGAAATACTTAAGGAACAGCGTTTTGATCTTGTACTTATGGACATTAACATGCCCCATATGGATGGATGGGAAACAACCTCGCTTGTTCGACAACAATATACTATCAGTGAACTACCCATCATTGCTTTGACGGCTTTCTCAGGTGAGGAGGTCTATGACACTTGCAAACGTGTCGGCATGTCTGCTCATATTGGTAAGCCGATTGTTGAAGCTAAGTTACTGGAGACGATAGGTAAATTTTTGTCTGGGAAGGAGGATCGTCCGGTAACGTTAAGTCCAATATCCATACCAGTAGAATCGACACGGAGTGAGAGACTGACGCCGCTGTTAAATAGTGAATTGCTCAATATTCCGTTGGCACTGCAACGTCTTGAGAGTCGGGATCATCTGCTTATCGATGTGTTGGAGACATTTTACCGCCGTTACAGTGACTGTGTTTTGCTCTCTAAACCTTTTGAAATCTCAGACGTCGAGTTTTTCTCTGAGTGCCATAGTTTAAAATCGACAGCAGCGTACATTGGTGCTGACAGTCTGTTGGCCTTGTGCCGAAAGGTCGATTCGGGCAAAAGTTCGCATGAACTTAGACGTCAAATATGCGAGTCGTTATCGGATGTGTTGAAAGTTATCGCCACGGCGTTCGATACGACCCCTGCTGGCTCCAACACCACGAATGAAGAAAGTGATCTTCTCATCAATGTACTACTCGAACAGCTGTCACAATCGAATTTTTCAGCTGCGCAAACGGTCAGTCGTATCCGACAACAGCCATGGTGTACTCAGTTCCATCAGCAACAACTGGACAAAACGGAAGCGTTACTAGAAGACGTTGAGTTTGAAGAGGCTTACTCGGTGGTCAAGGCTCTTTTTATGGACAAGGAAATATCATGAATCACCTTCCGAAAATACTCGTTATTGATGACGAAATAATCAACTTACAAGTGTTGAGTGATATTTTACGTGGTACAGCACAAGTTCATGTTGCGAAGTCAGGTCTACAAGGAATAAAAAAAGCCATTCGTTATCAGCCAGATTTGATACTACTCGATATCAATATGAATGAAATGGATGGTTTTGAAACCTTAAAACGTTTGAAAAGTGAACCAATAACAGAAACGATTCCAGTTATATTTGTTTCAGGTATGACCGATTATGATCATGAAGAAAAAGGTTTGCTGCTTGGTGCGACGGATTACATCTTTAAGCCTTTTTACGCAGGTATCGTAAAGGCAAGAGTTGCTGTTCACTTGGAACTGATTAAACAACGTGAACAACTTGAGTTGATGGCTAGCAGTGACTTTTTAACAAAGTTGGCCAATCGCCGCCGTTATGACACTGTGTTGAAGAAAGAGTGGATTCGAGCGCAAGAGCTCCGCCAACCGCTATCATTGGCAATTTTTGATATCGACGACTTTAAACAGTTTAATGATCAATATGGTCACAGTGCTGGCGATGAATTGTTGATTAAAACAGCATCGATTCTCATTCAGAGCTTTTCTCAACAGGGTTTTTTAGTCAGCCGGTTTGGTGGCGAAGAGTTTACGGTCGTCATGCCAAACACTGAGCGAAATGTCGCAGAGAAGTTTGTCTTAGCCTGTTTAAAAAGCGTAGAGCAAGCTGTCGGTATAACCTTAAGTGCCGGTGCCGTGACCTGTGTACCTGATGACGAGTTCACCATAAAACAGCTGTTTGGCTTTGCCGACGAAGCACTCTACAAAAGTAAGCTTGCAGGGAAAAATCAGCTAAATTGGAGTGAGACTTAACAGTGCGGGCGTGAACACCCCACCTGCTGTCATTAGATAACGTTCAGTATTATCACTCAAGACGGTGTGGCAACGGATAGCTGGTGCAGGCCTTTGAGAGGCAACGTTATGCTTAAACTGGTCGTCCTCGATACCTAAAAATCCCCTTATCTGACTGGATAAGGGGATTTTTAAGTGACAAAGTAAAACGCGGGTTTCTTTCTTTACTGCTGACAGAATAAACCTAGTTTCGCCACTTGTGTAATTTGATATTCGCCTTTCAGGTTACGGTAAACAATCGTATTCCATTGGCTTCCATTTTCTAGCTGAAACTCAATTGCGTAGTTGACACCGCTGACTACTTGAGTATGAACCGATGTAATACCTTTCAAGGGTGAGTTGGTGTTCATTTGCTCTAACACAGTATCGACTGCCCGCATCACTTGGTGATCGACTTCAATTTTGTGCCAACCTCCAGGCATACTTTCTTGCGAGCTACAGATCGCTTTGCTAGCACGATAACTTGAGGGTTGTTCTTGAGGCTCTTGCTGACATCCTGCCAGTAAAAATAGCGTCGCTGCTGCCATCGCTAATTTTGATTTCATTGGAGGGGATACCTTGTATTGGATTAGGGAGAAATTATAGCCAAGTCTAATGTTGGCCTGTGTACGGAGAGTGTCAGAAAAGTTTGAAATTTAAGAAAAATGGAGCAGCCTCTCTAATAAACCTTGCTAGACTAACTAAGGTAGCGGCTCAACAGGTATGACTCAGCAATGCTTAAAAGTTATGGCTTGTGGTTTATCATCATTTTTTGCACCCTTTTCTACTGGGGGGGAAAAGCGCAACCCCATTTATGGTGGGCCGAAAACATATCGGCTTATCCCGCACTGTTTATTGTGCCTATCGCGATTGTCGCATTCATCAGTTTAGGGATGCGTGCGTGGGCACCAATGTTGGCATCCATTGGGCTCATTATTTATTTCACGGTCATTGGTGTACCGAAAGGGATGGTTTCGAAAGGGGAGTGCCGAAATAGCATCCGCCTATTTCAGTACAATATGTTGTTCTCTAATCAACATGTCGATCAATTGATCGACTACCTATCAAGGGTGCAACCTGATCTCGTTTTGCTACAAGAAGTCACGGCCCCACACTTAGAGCAGTTGAAAGTGCTGGATGACGTATACCGCTATCGTTTCGGTGGCCAGTCGAAAGTAGGTCTACCGTCGCATCAGCTTATTTTTTCTCGACAGCCTTTATATGGCATGGATGTTTTTTATATCGAAGGCTATCAAAATCTCATCCGAGGCATTTGGCAAGTTGATGAAGAACACCCTGTATTCTTGCTTACCGCCCACCCACCTTCACCTCGCAACAAAGAGATGTGGTTGAGACGTAACGCGCTTATTCAGGCTTTAGAACACCAAGCGACACAAAGCCCGACGAAAGATATTTTAATCATGGGCGACATGAATCTTTCTGCGAACAGTGAGTGCTTTGACACGCTTTTTGCTGGAATGCAAACTGCCCCTATTGCAAGTTGGCCAAACTTACCGACATTGACACTGCCGTCATGGCTGCAAATATCCATCGATCACTTATGGCTCAACAGTGATTTTACTATCTGCAAAAGGGAGTCTATCGATGAAGTGACCGGTTCGGATCATCGAGCCATCATGACTTATCTAGACATTCAATAAGAGTGAAGAGCGGAAGAATGTTGAAAAATTCCCCATACTGCACGCGAACCGTACTGAGGCGATGGCAAACTAACCATTTGATTCAAAAAGTTTGTTTTTGTTGTTGACCCTAATAAAAAATCCGTTAAAGTACGCCTCGTTCTCACGGCAAAGGTCGTTAGAGCAGGTGGTGTTACCATCGCAGTATGCGTTGCCCTGGTGGTGAAATTGGTAGACACAAGGGATTTAAAATCCCTCGACTTTCGAGTCGTGCCGGTTCAAGTCCGGCCCGGGGCACCATCCTAACTCAAACCAGTAATGGTTATCTAAAAGGCGCGTTGGCAGAGGGGCTATGCAGCGGATTGCAAATCCGTGGACCTCGGTTCGACTCCGGGACGCGCCTCCATTCCTCTCTAATTTCATCTTCTCTTTTTTTGTTTTCTCACCTCGTTACGTCAACATTTCTTTATAAAAATTCGTTTCTGTTAGACGCAACTATTTGACATTTTACCTCGCTTTTTTACCCTCTATCGAATAGGGTTAGTGCAAATTTTTTAATTGGTAGAAAGCAAGTTATGTCTCGTCGTGTTGCGATTTTCGTTGATGTTCAAAATGTCTATTACACCTGCAAAGAAAAGTACCGCCAAAAGTTTAATTACAACCGATTTTGGCAACTAGCCACCGAGGGTAAAGAGGTCATCTGTGCGAATGCTTATGCCATTGCCAGTAAAGATGCAGGGCAAAGACAGTTTCACCATATTTTGCGCGGTATTGGCTTTGACGTGAAACTCAAACCTTTTATCCAGCGTGGTGATGGCAGCGCAAAAGGTGATTGGGATGTCGGGATCGCGTTGGATGCAATCGAAAAAGCAGCCGAAGTCGATGAAGTCATTTTGCTCTCAGGTGATGGTGATTTCGAAATACTGGTGCAACGCATTCAGCAAAGATTCGGTAAAACCGTCATTGTTTATGGTGTGCCCGGCCTGACCGCGCAAAATTTGCAAGCAGCGGCAGACCACTACATTGAAATCGACCACTCGTTACTACTTCATTGATTAATAAAGCATTGTATGGAATGTAATTTGGATACTCATTCGATTTGGTATTGATCAAAATTTCCTATACAATGCCTTTTACTTTGATAATACGAATTAATATCATCTGGTTTGATGGTCAGTTTAGGTAGATAGAAGTCTATGACAGGATGTAAAGTGGGCGCGGCATTGTTTTTATTGGCGACAAGTAACGTCGCCGTTGGCAGTGACCTTGAACAAGCTCAAAAAATTCAAAGCCGTACTCACGCCGCTGCAGCGAAAAGTCAAACCGTCATTAGTGCCAGTGCGGAACAAAGCCGACTGTTACAGGCAGAGATTGAACTGTTGCAAGAAGAGGTTCGTAATCTTGAGCTTTATCAGCGCCACCTAAACGCGATGATTGCGAATCAAGAGCGAGAGAAGTCTAGTTTCGCAGAACAGATCAAAGAGATTCAAGTGACCCGTCAGGGCATTGTGCCATTAATGTACGATATGCTCGACGCACTCCGTTCGCAAGTCGAACAGGACCTGCCCATCAAAACCCTGCAACGCCAGGATCGAGTGAGCAAATTAGAAAACTTAATGGCGCGTGCAGATGTTGCGGATGCAGAAAAATTTCGCCGTATCCTTGAGGCTTACCAAATTGAAATGGATTACGGCAGCAAGCTGTCTGCCTATCAAGCGCCGATTTTACTGAGTAATGGCAAGCAAATCGAAGTTGAACAACTTCACTTAGGACGTATCTCGTTGATTGCTCGTAACCTAAGTGGCGATAAATTTTGGTATTGGCAGTCATCTGCTCAAGCGTGGCAAGAACTCTCCAATGTTCCCGCATCCGAGATCAATCAAGCTTTTGATGTTGCGAGCCAAAAGGTGGCGCCTTCACTCATTTTGCTGCCGCTTTCTGTTGCTAGAGTGGAGGGCAAATAGATGAAAATGAACACATTACTTTCATTTGTATTGCTACTTACTAGCCAATCCTTTGCCTTCGCAAACACTGACCTCGCGCAACAGGCGAACAAAGAGAACCAGATCCAGCAGAAACAGAACCAAGTTCGAGAGAGAGAGTTTACTGAGGCAGAGAGGGAGCTTTCAGCACTTAAGCAAAAACTTTCAGAACAAAAGCGGCTGCTTGAAGAACAAAATGCGCAGTTGTCCAGCTTATTTAGTGACAATGAGGTGACATTGTCACACCTAGAGGAAGAGCTTCGCGTCGAATCTGGGTCACTTGGTGAGCTGTTTGGCGTAGTACGGCAACATGCAAAAGAGCTGAAAGCGGATTTGAATGAATCGTTCACTGCCATAGGTGAGCAAAAAAAGATTGAATCGATTGATAGGATTGTCGCGGCGCAAACGTTGCCGGATATTCATCAGTTAAAAAATCTTTGGTTGGTGATGCAACAACAGGTGTTGGCGAGTGGCCAAGTTACTACGTTGGATGTCGATGTGATCGATCAACAAGGTGAAGCGCAATCAACCCCCGCACTTCGTATTGGTAATTTTGCTCTTCTTACTCACCAAGGGTATGTGCAATGGCATAGTGATAAGCAATTCGCGACACCCTATACCGCGTTACCCAGCCAAACTCCGACGATGAAGCAGTTGACCGAGATGAGCAGCAATATGGCCAATGTGGTTCTGCTTGACCCAACTCGAGGGGTGTTGCTAGAACAGTTTGCTAACGCTCCGACCCTAGGCGAGCGCTTTGCCGCTGGTGGTGCGGTGGGTAAAGTGATTGTAGGACTGTTGTTGATCGGCTTGATTATCGCGTTATATCGTGGCGCGATGCTGTTGGTGACAAAGCGCAAGATCAATGTGCAGTTGAAAGCGCCAGCACAACTAGGTGACAACCCACTTGGTCGTATTCTATCGGTGTACAGTAAAGAGAAACCACGCAGTGTAGAGGCACTAGAGTTGCGCCTGCTAGAAGCGATCGTGGATGAGCAAACTGGTTTAGAGAAAGGATTATCGATGCTCAAGCTATTGGCTGCTTTAGCACCTATGCTTGGGTTATTGGGGACGGTTATTGGCATGATCGAAACATTCCAAGTTATCACTCAATTTGGTAACGGCGATCCGAAAGTAATGGCGAACGGTATTTCGATGGCACTGGTCACCACAGTCTTGGGCTTAGTTGCCGCAATGCCTCTGCTGCTTGCGCATAATGTATTAAGCAGCTTGGCTGAAGAGATTCGCAATACGCTCGAAAAGCAGGGCATTGGCCTCGTCGCGCAACAAGCGGAACGGAAAACGCAAACTGAGTCCTTAACCGTAGAAAAAGTAGGGAATGCGGCGTAACCATGTTGAGTGTCCATTCAGATCTTTTACCTGAGCTGCTGACAAGCAGCGCTTGGTGGAACGCTTTGTATGCTTTCATGCAACAAGGTGGAGAGGTGTTGTGGTGGTTAGCAGGTGTCTTGTTGATCTTTTGGGCGTTGACCTTAGAGAAGATATTTTTTGTTTACCGGGTGTTCCCCACACAAATGTTAGAGACAAAAGCCATGTGGAGCCGCCGTCAGGACCAACGTTCATGGTTTGCATTATCACAGCGTAATGCCTGGATAGATCACGCTCATCAACAACTGTTCCGTAACCTGAGTTTTATTAAAGTTCTCGTCGCCATTTGCCCTATGTTGGGTTTACTTGGCACGGTGACCGGAATGATCTCGGTTTTTGATGTCATGGCCACCCAAGGAAGCAGCAACCCAAAACTGATGGCATCGGGTATTTCGTTAGCGACACTACCCACCATGGCAGGAATGGTGGCCGCCTTAGTGGGTATGTTTGTCCATGCGCGATTACTGAAGCTTTGCCAAAACCGTGAACTGAAGTTGGAGCAGTCATTAAGGAGTCAACAATGAGATTAGGAAAACGCCAAAGCAAGAGTGACGAGGCGCAAATAGATCTCACGTCGATGCTTGATATCGTCTTTATCATGTTGATTTTCTTTATCGTCACCAGTTCTTTTGTTCGAGAGTCGGGCGTTGAAGTCAATCGACCGCAAGCGTCAAATGTTGCTGCGCAAAAAGATGTGGGCATTTTTATCGCCATCACCGCCGCCAATGACATTTACATTGATAAGCGCGTTGTGGATGTAGAGCGTGTACAGGCGAGTATTGAGAGACTTTTGCTTGAACAACCAGAGGCTTCTTTGGTGATTCAAGCAGACGAGTACGCATATAACGGTGTCGTCGTTAAAGTGATGGACGCGGCCAAAGCGGCTGGGGTGAAGAACATCGCACTGGCAGCGGAGAAACCCTAATGCTGCGACTGCTGGTGGTCTTTCCCTTAGCGATTGCAATGGTGATTGCGCTGTTTTCATCGATGGCCTGGATGGTGAACAGTGGCAAGCAGCGAGCGGTGTCAAACAGCACCTCATTAAGCTTCAACATGTTTATGGTCGAGCAAGAAAACGAGGTCGCTAGGCGACAACGCAGCGTGCCGCCGCCACCCGATGTTCCACAGCCGCCACAACCAGAAACGCCCAAATTATCGCACACGCCAATGCAGGTGAGTTCAACCCAATTGAAAACCCCTAGCATTGACATGAATTTCAGTATCAATGGCGTTGTGGTGTCGGTGCCAGCGGTAGTGACAACGCCAACGCAGACGGTGAGCAACTCGAACAAACAACTAATGCCGCTTAGCCGTGTAGAGGCAGTTTATCCGGCGAAGGCGAAAAAGCGACGCATCGAAGGTTATGTCATCGTTAAGTTTGACATTGATGAACAAGGACGGACGAAAAACATTGAGGTGCTCGAAGCAGAGCCAGCACGTTTCTTCGAACGCAGTGCGATGGATGCGATTAAGCGCTGGCGTTACCAGCCACAGATTGTGGATGGACAAGCGCACGTGATCACCGGGTACACCACTAAAATTGAGTTTAAGATGGCACAGTGATGAATAAACGGATTCTAACATTGCTGATCAGCATGCTCCTGTCTCAGCCCATCTTGGCTGGGCAAGCTGCGCTTAACGTCAGTGATTATGCAGCGCGTGCAATGCAACAAGCGCAACAGTTGGCTGATGATAAGAAAGTGGTTGAGGCGATTAAGAGGTTGGAAAGTACAGAGATCTCCCGTGCGGATGATATTGCTGCGCTCAATAAGATGTTGGGTCTCTACTATTGGCAGGAGGAACGATTTGACGCGTCGATTCTATCGTTGGAAAAAGCGCTGAAGGTAAACGCATTTCCCTCCGATGAAGCTTGGTTTACTCGCCGTATGTTGGCGCAGCTCTACTTAACTCAGGGTGAGTTCAAAAAGGCAATACCGCTGCTTCAAACGCTCTTAAATGCAGTGCCCCAGAATGAAAATGAGGCGGAGATCTGGCGTTATCTTGCCCAAGCCCAATACAGCGTTGAGAAATGGCAAGCCACGCTCAAAGCGACTCAAGGTTTTCTGCGTGTACAGAGCAAACCCGACAGCACAATACTATCACTGGCGTTGGCAGCCAATGTACAACTGGAGCAGTGGAAATCTGTAGTGCCCATTGCGAAACAGCTGATCTCGCTGCAACCCAACAATAAGAATTGGTGGCTGCAAGCGTACAATGCATATCTGAATTTAAAGCAAGAGAAATCGGCCTTGGATATGCTCGCTTTGGCAGAGCTTCAGGGCATATCGCTCAATGAAAGTGAAATCAAAGCACTTGCTTATCTTTATGCTGGAGAGGGGATCTACCTAAAGGCAGCTCAAACGTTAGCCAGGTTGGATGATGCTCAGCACGATCTTCAGCTACTCAAACTTCAAGCCCAATATTGGCAAGCCGCCAAAGAGTGGGAAAGCGCGCTGAGTTATTGGCAGAAGGCGGCTATGCAAGAGCCCAAATATTTATGGGAAGTGGCTATATTGCAAAATGAGCTCAAACGTTACCAGCAAGTCATTGCTTCCCTCGATACAATGCAAAACCCACAACGACAATTTGACGGGCAGATGCTGAAAATCAACGCGCTCTATCGTCTAGATAGACTTGAAGAAGCCTACCTTCAGGCGAAGAAAGCCGATGCAATCAAGTCAACGCAGCAAACGACAAGTTGGCTTAATTTTTTGTCTCATAAAATGAAAGCCTCTCATAAAGTAGAAGCGTTAGACGAAGAGCAGAAGGGCGGAACGGCAAGTCGCCCCCATTACCAGAAAGAGCGACACGACAACTCCTAGGTCAATTTGTACATACAAAAAAAGAGCGAATATCAGGTCTGAAGTGATATTCGCTCTTTGTCGTTATGGGTTCTTTGTTTTGCCCTAAAAAGTGGGTTAACCGATGATCATTTGTCCCAATAGGTAGCCCAAACAGCAGGCGGAAATGACACCAATCAGACCCACCGACATAAATGAGTGATTGAAATACCACTTACCGATTTTTGTCGTACCAGTGTTATCGAAGTTAACGGTGGCGATATCAGATGGGTAGTTAGGAATGAAAAAGTAGCCGTAGAGCGCTGGCATCAAACCAATCAAAAGAGCTGGCTCCAAGCCCAAGCCCAAACCAACTGGCAGCATCATACGCGCCACAGCTGCTTGCGAGTTAACAACGACGGATACAATGAACAAGGCAAGAGCAAATGTCCACGGGTAGTTGTTCACCATTTCAACGATACCAGACTTAAACTGTGGCATGGCGTATTGAAAGTAGGTATCTGACATCCAAGCGATACCGAAGATGGCGATGGCTGCCACCATTCCTGATTTAAAGACCACACCGTTGGGTACACTGCGCGGGTCGGTTTTTGTTGAAAGGAGAATAATACCGCCAAAGCAGAGCATCATCATTTGAATAACAACAGCCATACTAATTGGTTTGCTACCCTCAGCGATGATACGCACCTCTGGCACCATAGCGATAACAACGATCGTGATGATAGACAGAATGAACAACAAGACCGAGTTGCGAGCAGCAGGTGGTAGATGTTCATCGAGTGACGTCGCGGTGGTGTTGAGGATCTTTTCGCGCCAAACGGGATCTTTCAATCGCTCTTGATACTCAGGATCATCATCCAACTCTTTGCCACGCTTCATGCTGTAGAGTGACATGAGCAAGGTACCAAATAAGGTCGCAGGCACAGTCACAAGTAATACGGAAAGCAACGTGATGTTGTGGTTAATATCAGAAAGCTGGGCTAGGTAGTAAACAACAGCGGCAGAGATCGGTGAAGCGGTAATGGCGATCTGGGAGGCTACCGACGCGGCCGCCATAGGACGCTCAGGACGAATGCCATTTTTCAGGGCGACATCACCGATGATTGGCATGATGGAATAAACCGCATGGCCAGTACCCAGCATAAACGTCATGGTATAGGTAACAAAAGGTGCAATCAAAGTGACACGCTTTGGATTTTTACGCAGCAATCTTTCAGCTACCTGCAACATGTACTTAAGACCACCAGCGGCTTCCAGTATTGATGCACAAGTAACAACCGCCAAAATGATCAGCATGACAGTCACGGGTGGGGAGGTAGGGGGCATTTTGAAGATAAAAACTTCGACAACCAAACCAATACCAGATACTACCCCTAAACCGATACCACCATACCGAGAGCCGATATAAAGCATCAGTAAGAGGAACAGAAACTCCAAATACAACATATAATTATCCTTAACAAAGTAATGTTGACGCTATTTTCTCTCGTTGCAGAAAAAAAAGAGCTAACCTTGTTCACAGTTCATTTTGCGACAAAATTGACATGTTAATTCTCAGCCATGACTCACACTATTCTAGCGATTGGTAACGGTAAGGTAAGGAGGGTGTTAACGGTGTATTGGCCTATTTGGCGAAAAGAGTTAAGACTGACGGCAAAGCCGTGGGCTTTGAGTTAGCGAGAATATTTTCCATATGTTGTACTAGTGTTATGTTTTTATATTAATAACCCTTAATCATTATTCCCACTGCTTACAGCGTGTATAAAACCCTCTTTTTTAATACGAAATCCTCATAAATAGCGGTAAATTGTTAATTATTGAAACCCATAGATAACATATGGTTAAAATCGTGATGTGCATCCTTTGCTTATTCAATTAAGTGAGTAAAAATCGCATTTTATAAGAATACTCGATGTTGATTTCGCAAATAGAATGGATCTTTTAGATGAAATTAAGTGATTTGTCAGTTAAGTACAAACTTCTCTCGCTTGTTATGGTTGCGGTCTTTTTAATTGCAATTACCTGCCTTTACAATTTGAACGAACAACGAAAATCCTCTCTTGCTGAACGCGAAAGCAAGTTGAGTGCTCAAGTAGAAACGGCCGTCAATCTAATCAACTACTACCGCTCTCAATCCACTCAATTGGGGCAATCAGAGGCTCAATCGAGAGCCATCAATGCCATCAATCAACTTCGTTATGATGGCGACAACTATTTTTGGAT
Source organism: Vibrio floridensis (assembly GCF_021852965.1). NCBI lineage: Bacteria > Pseudomonadati > Pseudomonadota > Gammaproteobacteria > Vibrionales > Vibrionaceae > Vibrio > Vibrio floridensis. Next base: position 826,940 of record NZ_JAKGCY010000001.1, read on the forward strand.
CACAAACCCTCAGGTTGTGGTGATTACCCATCCGTTAAAGCCGGAACTAAATGGGAAAAGCGCTAAAGACTTTAAAGATGGTTCCGGGAAATTTCATTGGCGTGAAATGGCTGATGTAACGGCTAAATCGGGACAAGGATTCTTAGACTATCGTTGGAAGAGCCCACAAGGGGAGCTTAAAGACAAGATCTCTTATGTCGCTTCGGTGCCAGAATGGAACTGGATTGTAGGCTCAGGTATCTTAGTGGCCGATATCCAAGAGGCGTTTTACGCGCAAATGTTGAAAGAAACGATGATCGCTTTGGTAATGGCGGCCCTTTTATTGGCGATGGGATACGTTATTTCAAGCAATATCGTTTTGCCACTGAATCGATTGATAGAGAACACCAACCAAATAGCCGATGGCGATTTGCGCGTGCGCTTAAACTTCAACAGAAAAGATGAGCTTGGTGTCATGAGTCGAGAAATCGATCGTATGTTGGAAAAATTGCAGCTGACTCTGTTAACCGCCCATGACGCATCGGAACAAGCGGCACTTATGGCGCAAAATATTGCCCAAGCGAGTGAAGAAGCCGCTACCAGCGTGGGCAGCCAGCATTCGCAACTGGAGCAACTATCGACAGCCATGACCGAAATGAGTACCACCATCGCAGATGTGGCAAACAATGCAGAAAATACTGCGCACACCACGGGTTTGGTTACCGCACATGCAGAGCAAAGTGGCCAGTCGATGAGTAAGACCAGTGAGACGATTTCAAAAGTGTCGCACGAAATCTCTTCAGCGGATCAACTAGTGACAGAGTTAAAATTGGGTGTACAAGAAATTAGTGCCGTCGTGAGCGTGATTCGAGAAGTTTCTGAGCAAACCAATCTGCTTGCCTTGAACGCGGCAATAGAAGCGGCGAGGGCGGGAGAGCAAGGTAGAGGTTTTGCCGTGGTCGCGGATGAAGTGAGAAACCTTGCCTCGCGCACACAACAGTCAACAACCGAAGTACAACAAACCATCGATCGTTTGACAGAAAGAACAGAGCGAACAGTTAAAGCAATGGAACGTAGCAACAGTCAGGTTGAACAGAGTGTTGCCATTACACTGGAGACACAAAAACAGCTTTCGTTGATGGTGACGGAGTTGGTGAAGTCGAACGACATGGTCGCTCAAATCGCCGCCGCATCGGAACAGCAAGGGCTAGTGGCTAACGAAATGACAGAAAATGTTACCGCCATTCACCTTGCCGCAAACGAAGTTATGCAGTCTTCACTCTCGTTAGCGCAAGATAGCCAATCGATGGCTGCTACTGCAGAAATACTTAACGACCAATTAAGGTATTTCAAAGTATGAGACCACGAGAACAAAACCGCTCAATCGAGCGGTTTTATTTTAGGCCCTTGATTTGACTCTTACTCATACTACTTTATTCTGTTGGTCTTTTATCGCATCGTTTCCATTTTTATGCTTCCACTGTTATTTCGTTTTATGTTGAGAATGAGCATCCTCGCGGCATTGTCCTGTAGTTCAATTGCGATGGCTGAAACTTGGTCCGTAATAGGACAACTGACAGGGAATGAATCACCGTTGTCTCAAACGGCAGCTGACCATGATTCAGCAGGGTATCGATGTGAGCAAAATGAACACCAGATCATCTACTGCTATGACAGTGTTCGTTACTATCAAATCACATTTTTCGCTGAGATTGAATTTCACTCTTCCATCACCAAGATAAAACTGGGCGCGCCATACAAGTCCATCATCTGGTCACAGTTGCAATTGAATTTACGAAAAGATCGAATGCAAATGGCAGAAGCCTCTTCTTCAGGTCAGTCATTTTACGTACAAGCACTACTGGTGAACGCGACCAGTCAAGAGGAAGTAAACCTTGTCGATAGGAATCTGATCCTCTTCTTAAATCAACACCGCCTGCATCCACAGCAGCAACGTTGGCTTCCAGTTTCACAATACCACCTCGAACAAACCGATGTGTTGGTGGAGCTCAGCCACGATATGGAATGGATAACCTTAGAGATTACTCTTCTTTTACCTTGAAAGAAGAGCGCAGTATAAATGCCGCCATGCCTTCTTGAACCAAATAGCCATCGGCTTTCTTGTGTGCTCTAAGGTACTGATAGCCCGCGACAATCTGTTGCTGGGTTGGCCAATCTTGTTCGTTTAGTCTCCGGCCAGTCACGTATTGATACGCCATTTTATAGGCTTGGTCATCGACCACTTCGGCTTGTCGGTAAAGATAACCACAGCCAGTAGCTAACCATTCCAGAGAGCAGTTTGCTCGCATGGCAATTTGGTTGGCTTTAGAAAGGCTTGGCTCGGTGCCTTTAAGGTATTTGCGAATGAGTGCTTCTGAAAGTTCAACACGACGTGCAAAACCACTGACACTTTCTTCACCAATTAAGCTGGCTAATCTTTGGGCAAAACTCATCAATTCGTACTCCAGTTCGAATTCCGATAGTTTAAGCGTTGAGCCGATGGCAAAACAAGTCTAGGATTTAACGAGTTAAATAAAGGAGAACGCTATGGTAGCGAAAGTTGTAACTGCGCCACAGGGGCCGGAGTTTTCGGAGTTAGTGCAAGGATATTGGCGTTTAGGTGAGTGGAACATGACCCCTCAACAACGCCTAACTTTTCTAAAGCAGCACATCGAAATGGGCATAACAACCGTTGATCACGCGGATATCTATGGGCAGTACGAATGCGAGCGTTTGTTTGGAGAAGCGTTAGCGCTAGATAAAAGTGTGCGAAGCGAGATTCAAATCGTCACTAAATGCGATATCAATTTGTGTGGTGTGAAAAATCCACAGAGAATGGTTAACCATTATGACACCAGTGCTGCACACATCTATCAGTCGGTGAATAATTCACTAGAGCGCCTAGGTGTTGATGAACTGGATGTGCTACTTATCCATCGTCCTGATGCGCTGATGGATGCAGATGAAGTGGCTGAGGCGTTTGGTGAACTTCACAAAGTGGGTAAGGTGAAGCACTTTGGTGTATCGAACTTCTCACCGCGTCAGTTTGAACTGCTTCAGTCTCGTTTAGGAAAACCCCTGGTGACCAACCAGGTTGAAATCAATCCGCTGCAATTTGATGTGGTTCATGATGGGACGTTGGATCAACTGCAAATGCAGAGAGTGCGTCCTATGGCTTGGTCTTGTTTGGGTGGTGGGGCGCTGTTTTCCGGGAACAGTGAACAGGCACAGCGCGTTCGAAAGGAACTCGAAGCCATTCGTGCAGAAGTTGGAGCACAGAGTATCGACGAAGTTGTTTACGCCTGGGTGAGACGATTACCATCTAAGCCGATTCCAATTATTGGGTCAGGAAAAATTGAACGCGTACAGAGTGCCGTTAACGCATTAAAGTTTGAGCTAAGCCGAGAGCAATGGTATCGAGTCTGGGTTGCATCGAAAGGACATGGTGTGCCATAGAAATCAGAAAATTCAGTGACGGAGTAATCCGTCACTGACGCGTTTTCGTATTAGCAACGGATAGGCTAATGAAGGAGATGAGATGACGATTGGATGTGTCGCCAAATGGTTTGGAGGGAAGTGGGTTTATTTAGCCTTAGTGCTGGTGCTTGCAGGCTGCTCGAACAAATTCATATACACTAACCTAGACTGGGTCGTTTTAGAGTACATCGACGATTACGTCACCTTAGACCGCGACCAAGAAGCGATGCTCGATGAACGGCTTCAGCAATTGCTCTATTGGCATCAAGAGCAAGAACTGCCTCTTTACATTTCCCAGTTAAACACATTAGAGAACATTGATTCCGGGCAGGTAACGGCGCAGTTTGTCGTTTCTCAACGAGAGCTTATCAAGCAGCACACCACAAGATTGGCGACCCAAGTCGCCCCTGATCTCTATGCGCTCATCTTGTCTCTTTCCACTAAGCAAGAAGAGGAACTGTTAAAAAATCTGGCCAAAAAGTATCAAGAGCTCGACAATAAATACGGCAAACTGTCAGAGCTAGAGCGTCGTGAGCGCTATGTAGAACGCATCGAGGAGAGCCTTGAACGATGGATCGGTCGCTTAACGAAACAACAGAAAGCGCTCGTTAAGGGCTGGGTGAATGATCTTCAACTTACCACCCCGCATTGGCGGGAGCATCGCAATAAGATGTTAGCGGAAGTGCGCAAACTCCTAGTTAACAAACATGATAGCCATTACTTGCATGACAACTTGATGCAGTTCTTACTCGAACCTGAGAGCTACTACAGCGTAGAGCTTGGGCAAAAAGTCGCTTTCAATCTCGAACTGGCAAATCAATATATTCCCAAAATTAGCCAAACCATGACCCCCAAACAGTGGCAACATTTTCGCTCAGAAATTCAAGGGTGGCGTAATTTAGCTGTGGAACTTAACACGCAAGTCGCTGAACACTAACATCTCATTTGCGTCGTGAAGTGTCACTATTCTCCACATCAATCAGCCAAAAACTGATTCAAAGCAAATTCTCATCTCACCAAGTGCGTAAGATAGTTTGGTCGGGTGTGCATATCACGTTGAATTGATGCCTTCATTTTACGCCCGGCGAATCGTGGAGTGGTGTCGCAACCACAAAGATTACATGCACCGCTCTCGTTGGCTAAGAAGAAGAGAATTGCAATGAAACATTTAGTTCAAAGATTTGTTCGCTATGTCACCTTTGACACTCAATCAAACCCGAAAAAAAAATGCTGCCCAAGTACACCAGGTCAACTTAAGTTCGCTGAGCATTTGAGACAAGAAATGATCGCTCTTGGCTTGAGTGATGTTCAGTTGGATGAACACGGTTATCTCATGGCCAAATTGCCCAGCAATGTCGATTTTCCGGTGCCAGCTATCGGCTTCATCGCGCATATGGACACGGCGCCCGATGCGTCAGGTAAGAACGTCAAACCACAAATCATTGAAGACTACCATGGCGGGGACATTGCGCTTGGTGTAGGTGACGAGGTGCTTTCACCAGTTCAATATCCTGAATTGCATATGTTACATGGTCACAACTTAATTACCACTGATGGCACGACTTTGCTTGGTGCTGACAACAAAGCGGGCATTGCGGAAATTTTATCGGCGATAGAACTACTGATTGAAAGTCCAAACATCCTACATGGTGACATTTGCATTGGATTTACTCCCGATGAAGAGATAGGACGCGGTGCGAACTTGTTTGATGTTGAACGATTTGGTGCGCAATGGGCCTATACCATTGATGGTGGACCACAAGGTGAGTTGGAATACGAAAACTTTAATGCCTCCAGCGCCGATGTCATCTTCAATGGCGTGAGCGTACACCCTGGTACAGCGAAAGATAAACTGGTGAACGCCATGACATTGGCAACGCAGTTCCATGGCCGAATGCCAGCGGATGAAACGCCTGAAACCACCGAAGGTTACCAAGGTTTCTATCATTTAAAGTCGGCAGAAATGGGCGTTTCACGATCTGAGCTAGGTTACATATTGCGTGATTTTGAACGTGAAGGTATCGAGCGTCGTAAAGCTTACATGCAGGGGCTGGTTGATGAAATGAACCACAAACTCAAGCATGGTTCAGTCGAGGTTCGCTTTACCGATAGTTATTTCAACATGAAAGAGAAGGTGGAGCCGTTTCCTCATGTGATTGAACTCGCCAAGCATGCAATGGAAGAATGTGATGTCCAACCGATCATCAAGCCCATACGGGGCGGTACAGACGGGGCGCGCTTATCTTTCATGGGGCTGCCATGTCCGAATTTGTTCACGGGTGGGTACAACTTCCACGGAATTCATGAGTTTGCTTCAATTGAGCAGATGGAGAAGTCTGTTGAAGTGATTGTTAAAATAGCCGAACTGACGGCGAAAAAATATTCGTAACTGGCCGTCAGTTGTAACAAAGCCCAGCGTTTGCTGGGCTTTGTCGTTTGGGGCTGCGATACTGAGTATCGTTTTAGCGAACCTCTTTATGATCAATGTCTTGAAGCGGTAACCAGTCCACCTCAACACCCGCTTGATCAAACATATCTTGGCTAACGGCTATCTTGTCACCCCAGCGAGAAAGAAAATCTTCAGATTGTTCTGGGCAATGCACTCTAGCAATGCCGGTTTGAATAATTTTCGCAGCACAATTCGGGCATGGAAAATGAGTAACCCAGATATCACAACCATCTAAATCGCGCTTAGAAAACAAAATCGCATTCTCTTCGGCGTGCAGTGTTTTGAGATACTTAAGCTCCCGTTCATCGGTCTCAACACTGTCAGAAACGCCGTGCGGGTATCCATTGAAACCCACAGAAACGATTCGGTTTTGTTTTGTGATAACGGCGCCCACTTGGGTAGATGGATCTTTACTCCACGATGCAACCAGTTCAGCCATTTGGTAAAAGCGTTTTGCCCATTTAGAAATCATTTTTCATCCACTCTGAATTAGGATCTTGCATGAATGATAACGCATTTTGTTTAAAAACATAGATGTGACGGTGGATATCCTTAATTTTACCTATGGTTCTTGGGCCGCTGATAACGATTAAGCTAAGAAGGACAATATTTCAAACTGGAAAAACCATTACACAAACTCAACATCTAAGCTCAGTTTCTAACGATGCTTTCTCTCCGTTGCATACCCTTACACTTTGAAACAGTTTCGTTTTTTTATCTGATAGTGTTCGGACAATTCACAGTGCAAGCTTGCGTATTTTAAAGAAAATTCCTTTATATTTGCATGGTAAATGTATGAAATTAAAACCAATTGTCGGGGTTATGGTGGCGTCAGCTTTACTTTCGGGGTGCGGTGATAAAACCCAGCAGCAACGATTGTTACAAGCACCGTTAGTGGTCACACAAAGTGTCGTAACTCTGGATTATCAACCGAGCAACGCTTATATCGGCCGAGTGGAAGCGGTGGAAGATACCAATATTACGGCGCAAGTTTCTGGTTATCTCCAAGCGCGTCATTTTGAAGAAGGCCAGTTGGTTGAAAAAGGGGCACTTTTATACACAATTGAACCATCCTCATTTGAAGCACAGGTTGCAAGTGCCAAAGCATCTTTGGCTCAAGCAAAAGCAGCGCTGAAAAAAGCAGAGTTAGATCATCAACGCGGTAAAAACCTTTTGCCAAAAGGCAGTATCTCTCAATCTGAGTTTGATGCGTTAACTGCGAACCTGCTAGGTGCTCAGGCGCAATTAGAAGCAGCTAATGCCCAGTTGAAACTGGCGGACGTTAACCTGTCTTATACTCAAATTCGCGCGCCGTTTTCGGGAAGGATCAGTGACAGCAAAGTCAGCACAGGTGATCTGGTTTCTCCTTCCTCGGGCATCCTGACCACGTTGGTGAGCCTTGATCCCATCCACACTGCATTTAGCGTCAGTGAACGTGAACGTTTAGCACTTGGTATGGAAAGAATCAAAGGTGATGGCTCGGCACAATCGTCCGCGGTGGAAGTGCAACTCGTGTTAGAAAATGGTGCGTTATACAACCACCTAGGTCGATTAGATTTTCTTGGCAATCGAATCGATACCCAAACAGGCACCATCGCATTACGCGCAGTGGTTGACAATCCAGATCATCAGCTGCTTCCTGGTCAGCACATAAAAGTCACTTTGCGTGATAAGCAAAGCAAGCAAGTGGTCGTAGTGCCACGCCGTGCGGTGCAAACCGATTTAGAAGGCAACTTTGTCATGCTTATGCTTGAAGGGGAGGTCGCCGAACGTCGAAATGTGACACTGGGTGCGCAAGTGGAGCAAGGCGTGATTATTGGTGAAGGATTGAACCAAGGTGATGTTGTGATTACTCAGGGATTACAACGTGTCAGAAACGGAATGGCTGTACGTGTTCAAACGCCTGAAGAAAACAATGGTTAAGGTTGCGTTATGTTAAGTCGTTTCTTTATTCAGAGACCCAAATTTGCGCTGGTTATTTCAATCATCCTGACGCTAGCCGGAGCAATCGCATTGGCTATTTTGCCCGTTGCAGAGTACCCAAAAATCAGTCCACCTTCAGTGAGTGTCACCGCTTATTATACGGGTGCAAGCGCTGAAGTGGTTGAACAGGCGATTGCTGATCCGATAGAGACATCGGTGAATGGTGTTGAGAACATGATCTATATGTCCTCGAAAAGCGCCAATGATGGTTCATACAGTCTCAATGTGACTTTTGATGTCGGTACCGATCCAGATATGGCACAGGTGAACGTACAAAACCGAGTTGCACAGGTTGAGTCAAAACTTCCTCAGGAAGTACGTATGGTCGGTGTAACGGTGAAAAAGCGCTCACCAGATCTGCTGATGGTACTCAACTTCTATTCGCCAGATGGCAAGTATGATGACCAGTTTTTGATCAACTACATTAACTTAAATGTGAAGGATCAACTCGCTCGCGTGACGGGTATCAGTGAAGTGAACGTGATTGGTGGTGGCGAATACGCAATGCGTGTTTGGCTAGACCCTGAGAAAATGGCCACCCTGAAGCTGACCACATCAGATGTATATGCCGCCCTTAGCCAGCAAAACGTGCAAGTGGCTGCTGGCCGCGTGGGGGCTGCGCCGTACAACAACCCGCAAGAAGTGCAGTTCAACCTAGTCACTAAAGGGCGCTTGGAAAGTGTTAGTGAGTTTGAAAACGTTGTATTACGTGCGAACTCGGATGGTTCAAGCGTCTATTTGAAAGACGTTGCGCGGGTCGAGCTTGGTAAAAAATTCTACGATGGAAATGGTAAGTTCCGTGGGCGTGATGCATCGATTGTCGCACTGTCGTTACAGTCTGATGCCAACGCATTGGAAAGTGGCAAGGCGGTAATGGATCTACTCGAACGTTTAAGTACCAACTTTCCTCAAGGAATGGCTTATGAAACCAGTTATGACACGACTGTGTTTGTCGCCGAGTCAATCAAAGGTGTCGTTAAAACGCTAATTGAAGCAATTTTGCTGGTTATTGCCGTCACTTACCTGTTTTTAGGTAGTGCGCGTGCAACCTTAATTCCAGTGGTTGCGATCCCTGTTTCGCTCATCGGTACCTTTGCCGTGATGCTTGCAACCGGTTTTACCATCAATACCGTGACGTTATTTGGTTTGATTCTGGCAATCGGCATTGTGGTGGATGATGCGATTCTAGTGATTGAAAATGTCGATACGACGATGGCGAAAGACCCAACCATTTCGCCACGCAAAGCGACATTGATGGCTATGAAAGAGGTGACAGGACCGATTATCACGTCAACACTGGTTCTTTTGGCGGTGTTCTTGCCGGTCGCGATGTTGCCGGGGATTACCGGAATTATGTATCGCCAATTCGCTCTCACCATTTGTATCTCAGTCGTCATTTCTTCTATCAATGCCCTAACGCTTGCGCCAGCACTTTGTTCGTTAGTGCTGAAACAAGGCGGTGAGAATACCGCGAACTGGTTCAAAGCTTTCAACCGTGGCTTAGAGCGAGTCACTTACAGATATGGGCAAATAGCAGGATTTCTGGTGAAAAAGTCGCTTTTGTTGGTGGCCTTTTTCATGGTGGCGGTGGCCGCAGTGGCACTTTTTGCCAAAACTACTTCTACGGCTTTTGTGCCTCAAGAAGACAAAGGTATCTTGCTGGTTAACGTCCAACTCCCAGACTCTGCATCGTTGTCGCGTACTCAAGAGGTAACGGATTCTCTGTTGAACATGGTAGAGCAAGAGCCAGGAGTTGATGGCGTAACGGTTGCTAATGGCTTCTCGTTTATGACCGGTGCCGCGGCATCCAATGGCGCTTCGATATTTATCAAACTGCATGACTGGGAAAAAAGAAACGCACTCGACGGAAATCACTCAGCAAATGCCATCGCTCAGCGCATAAATGGGCGAGCGGCGACAGAGCTGCCACACGCGGTCGTTTTTGCCATGGGGCCGCCAGCAGTGCCGGGAATGGGCGCGGCGTCTGGATTTGAGTTTGTACTGGAAGACACCTTGGGCCGAAGTCGTACTGACTTGGCGATGGTCATGGGTGAAATGATTCAAGCTGCGAATCAAGCGCCTGAAATTGCTTATACCTTCAGTACATTCCGAGCGAACGTGCCACATTACTATGTGGATATCGACCGCGAAAAAGCACAGCAGTTGGGGATCCCACTGTCGTCGATTTTCCAAACGCTACAAGGTAACTTGGGGTCGATGTATGTCAACGACTTCACAATGTTTGGTAAAAACTTCCGCGTAACGATGCAAGCGGATAGCCAACATCGCAGCAGTATGGAAGATCTGTCTCGTTTCCATGTGAGAAGCGCGTCGGGTGAGATGATCCCACTCAGTACGTTACTGAGTTATCAACAAGTGTTTGAACCCGATGTCGCATGGCGTTACAACATGTACCGTAGCGCGATTATACAAGGGCAACCTGCACCTGGTTATTCCAGTGGTGATGCCATCGCCGCAATGGAGCGTATCGCCTCTGACTTGCTTCCTCAGGGTTACACTTATGAATGGACAGGAATGGCATACCAAGAAGTGCTAGCTGGCAACCAAGCAATATACGCATTTGCGTTGGCGCTTATCTTTATCTACCTTTTCATGGTGGCTCAATACGAAAGTTGGAGTATCCCGTTAGCGATTATTCTTGTTGTACCGGTGGCAACCTTAGGCTCATTCTTAGCCTTGAACATGACGGGAACACCACTGAACCTCTACGCACAGATAGGACTAGTGTTGCTGATTGCACTTGCGGCCAAGAACGCGATTTTGATCGTGGAATTTGCCAAACAAGAGCGTGAAGATAAAGAAGTGGAGATTGATCAAGCTGCTGTAGAAGGGGGTAAGTTACGATTCCGCGCAGTGAACATGACGTCATGGTCGTTCATCTTAGGCATCTTCCCGCTGATTTTTGCATCAGGGGCAGGTCACGTAAGCCAAAACTCTTTAGGTGTATCCTTAGTGGGTGGGCTGTTGTGCGTGCTGCTTGCAGGAACCTTCCTCATACCTGGCTTCTACGCCATGGTTCAGCGTAAGAGAGAAAAAATTCACGGTGGAAGCACAAAGCTCGTTCCTCTCGATGATGAGTAGTTTGAGCGGTCGTGATGCGTTCTAAGTAAGTAAAAAAATGCCCCAGAGAGCTGGGGCATTCTTATTGTTAAACATATTAGCGTTGGCGAGTTTTAAACTGTGCAACTGCGACATCCATCGAATGAGCTTGAGAGGAGACTAAATCGACTTCTTTTAAACACTCTTGTGCAGAATGCATATTGTTTTCAGAGATGGTGTTCAACTCTGTGATAGAGCCACTGACTTGGGTCATCACCACGCCTTGTTCTTCAATCGCAGAGGCAATGCGTTCTGAGTTCGCTTGAATAGTCGTCATATCTGAAATGATTTGTCTGAGGCTCGAATCGAGTTTCTCAGAGGCATGCAAAGTGTCTTGCCCTTGCTCATTACACTGGTCGATATCTGCAACCACTTTAGCCATTTGTGACTGGATAGCAGACACCACTTTGGTTATTTCTTCTGTCGATTGGTGGGTACGGCTGGCCAGTGCACGAACTTCGTCTGCAACCACGGCAAAACCACGACCTTGCTCTCCTGCGCGAGCGGCTTCGATCGCTGCGTTAAGCGCGAGTAAGTTGGTCTGTTCTGCAATACCTTGAATGATCACCACGGCGCCACCAATTTTTTCAACATGGCCGTTAAGTGAACCGATAGACTGTTGACTGTTGGCAAGAATCGCTGTCAGTTGATCAATATTCTTCACTGTCGATTCCACCACATGGCGACCAGACTCAGCATTACGTGCAGCTTGCTGCACCCCTTCAACCGCGATATTGGTGCTTTCAGATATTTCACCAATAGTAGCGACCATCTCTTGAACAGACGTCGCCATGGTATTGGTGTGGTCGGCTTGGACATGGAACTGTTCGATTACACCTTCTAGCTCATCATGCATATTGCTGGTGCTGCGGGTCAACTGAGAGGATTTTTCTTGAGAGCTAAAGATCAACTGCTCGATTTTCTCCAACAAAGTGTTGAAGTGCTGACCAATCATCACCAGTTCATCTTTCCCTTTCAACTCACTACGTAAGCCTATGTTGTTGGTTTCACAAATAGATTTAATCGTTGTTGATAGGACTTGGACTTGATTATTGATCGAGCGAGAAATCTGCAAGATGACGATAATGAGCACAGCCAATAAGCTAAAGGTAATCACGTTCTTGATCATTACCATCTCTTTTTCTTGCGACACGTTTTCTTCATTAAGCGCTTTTGAAAAAGAATGGAAACCTTCTTCTACTTGGTGAGAAAGATTACGCACTTCACCAAGCAAGCCTTTGTTGTATGCAACACCAATCAGCACGTGTTGATCGGCGACTCGTTTTGCTGAATTCGTCAGCGCTTGGGTGTCACTAATTCCAGTGAGCAAGTTTGGTTGCATGTCCCCTTGTAACGTAGCAATGTTGAAGTCAATCAGTTTTAAGAGCTGATCAGCATCAGCGTTATCTTTCACCTTGTTCAATTCAACAAAATACTGAGCCAATAGGCCTTGTTGATCACTCAGACCCAACGTTTGAGATGCAGCAACAAGTTTTTGGAAACCTTTTTGATACTGTATAAGGTCCTGCCTGAATTGTGCACTTGAAGGTAAGTTGTTGTTACTTAAAATTCGCGCAAGCTGCTTTTCTGTTGTTAGGAATTCATCCACATTTTTATCGAAGGAACTTAAGTACTTCGCGTCACTACGTAACAAGAAGTCTTTTTCATTACGACGAAGGTTGAGCAGGCGAATTTCCAAGTCACTGACCAGTTTTATCGCTTGTTGTAACTGATTCGATTTGTCCACAAAGTGGTTTGAAGTAAAAAGAAGGGTAATGATCCCTAAAATTGCAATTGAACCCAGAGCATAGAGTTTCTGCTTGATAGTCATACTGAACACCTTATATATGAAAGCAGTATATATTTTTGCGCGATTATACAGTATCCAACTTCAATTGATTTAATTATTATTAACAAATTTTGTGACTCGCTGTGATTTTTTACCTAATAAATATCTTTTTAAACCAGTAGTTTATCGATGGTCGCACCGTGGCATATTTCACTAACACCAACGCATATAAGCCGAGCGTTTGGTGGAATGTTTCTTTTGTTATGGTTGTTGGCTTAAGTATAGAATTGACTACCCAATTTCACAAAAACAGACGTTACCTTGATGAGTACACATTTTCTAACTCGCTATGCGGGATTTATTTTTGACATGGATGGCACCTTAATCGATACGATGCCAGCGCACTTGAAAGCGTGGGAGCTAACTGCACAGCATTTTCGTTTTCCCTTTGAGCCATCGTGGATACACAGCATGGGTGGGATGCCAAGTTTTAAGATCGCTTCAGAGATCAACGATAAATATGGCCTGTCGCTCGTTCCTATGGCGGTATCAAAATTCAAAATGTCGGCGTTTGCTGAACTGGAGTTTCATGGTGATAACATCGATTGCACCCATGAATTGTTGGAACGCTATCAAGGGCAAAAGAAAATGGCGGTAGGCACGGGCAGTCAACGTGACAGTGCCATGCATCTATTGGGTAAAGCGAATCTATTAGATAAGTTGGATGCCGTGGTTAGCGCTACTGATGTCGAAAATCACAAACCACACCCGGATACTTTTCTATTGGCCGCACAAAAGTTAGCGTTAGCACCAAGTGAATGTGTCGTGTTTGAAGATACCGAGCTCGGAAAACAAGCGGCTCATGCGGCAGGAATGGACTGCGTGATGGTGGAAAACGGTGGGTTAGTATTCTACCCCGTACAGTGAAAATAGAAACGAAAAGTGCCACTCCAAAAAGTGGCACTTATATTGATTGCTCGGCTTAGGCTAACTACTGTATTTCGATCAGTTCCACATCAAAAACCAATACGCTTGCCGGCGGAATCGGACCAGAACCGCTTTTGCCATAACCCAACGAACTTGGGATAAACAAACGAACTTTTTCACCTTCAACCATGTACTGAAGGCCTTCTTGCCAGCCTTTGATCACTTGGTTGAGGTTAAAGGCAATGGGTTCTCCGCGTTCAACAGAGCTGTCAAAAACAGTACCGTCTATCAGCATGCCATGATAATGCACTTTCACACGGCTTGATGCCGTTGGATGTTTTTCGCCGTGACCTTTTTGTAATACTTGGTATTGCAACCCACTTTCTGTGGTGACGACTCCATCTAGCTTACTATTTTCCAGCAGGAATGTTTGACCTTTTTCGAAGTTAACTTCTGCGGCTTTGTGGTTGTTCCAAGTGCGATAAATCATAAATGCAGCAAGAACAAAAATGATGATTGGTAAAATTAATTTAGACACTAAATACCCCTATAGGTTTATGGTTTAGTAAGCAAAAACTGAATGGTCTTGCCAATGTCTTCGGCGTTTTGATGGCCTGATGTGATCACCTGATATTTTCCATTCACGATAAAAGTGGGTACTGAGTTGATCTGTGCGACCTGTGAAATCTCATCTGCGTGTTGGAACAACTCAAACATTTTGTCTTGCTGAGCTTTTTCAAGTTGGTATGGACTAACCAAACCACGTTTTTCAAAAGCGGCTTCGAGCGCCTGCTGTTTTTCAACCCCAGAAACTTCCGGCCCCATTTGGACTGCGGCAAAAAGCTCATTCATAAAGTCGTGATCTGGGATGTCATTTAGCTGCATCACCGCGGTGTAGAAGATGAAGGCGCTGATTTGAGCGCTGTCGTTGAAGGTAACATGCAGTTTGCCAAACGTTTTGCCCGTTTGTTCTTGTAACTGCGGAATAACACCTTCCATTGTTCGACAATGGCCACAAGTCAGTGCGAAGACTTCAGTCACCTCAGGTAGTTGATAACTCGTTAAAGATTTCGCCAAAGTTTTGTACTGAACGCCTTCAGTGGGTTGGCTACTGTCACTACAAGCGGTTAACGCTAGCGCGGCCAGCAAAAGAAGTGAGATTTGCTTAATTTGTTTTAGCATAATCAACTCAGTGTAATAGTAAGTAGACCTCATTCTAGCGGCTAACATTGTGCTCGAAAACCGCTATTTATGGATAACTTGCACTTTGAAACAATATGTAAGTAAACGGCGTACTTTTGTACAAGTAAGATAGCTAAACTAAAGAATTTCTAAAGATTTCTACTTTTGGTCGATACTATACTCAGAGGACAAATTGAGGTGTTGGGTTGAACTGATGAAAAAACGTATTTTGTTTGCATGTGTTTTGCTATCGGGTTGCAGTAATTTGATTGTCCCCCCCAATATGCTCGATACCGCTCCCAAAACAGAAGCTGAACTGATCTATCCTGAATGGGGTGGAGAAACGCCTAAAGATGAGCCAGTAGCACCGCCAACTGTGATGCCAGCAAAACAAAATTTTGATTCATTGCAAGATTTCCTCAAGCAAAATGCCATTGAGTATCAAGTGTTGCCAGGGGAGCACTTGATGATCCATTTAACGGAAACCATCCACTTTAAGACGGGCTCCGCAGAAGTCTCGCCCATTTCAGCAAGATGGATAGGATTGCTCGGTAGCTATTTAAACAGTCGTAATGACGTAGATGTGGTCATTGATGGGCATGCCGACAGCACAGGCACCTCTGGTTTTAATAACACTCTGTCAGAAAAGCGTGCGGGTGAAGTGAAAAAGCAACTCTTGATGTCGAGAGTGCCCGAACATCGTGTTTATACGCGCGGATATGGCGAATATCTTCCTGCCTGCAGTAACAGCTCTATCAACGGCCGAAAATGCAATCGCCGTGTCGAACTGATGCTGATTGTAACCAAATAACGCGGCTGTAGTACAAGCCAAAATAAGACGAAAAAATGGCAAAAGGCACTTAACGTGCCTTTTTTATTATGCGCTATGGGAAAAACGTTTAAGGGAAGGTTTTCTCTAAGTACGCCACGATATCGCTCGACTCATACATCCAACGAGTTTGCCCATCTTGCTCTATCCTTAAACACGGCACCTTGATTCTGCCACCACCTTGTTCTAGCTCTTGTCGGTGGATTAGGTTATTTTTTGCGTCTCGCAGTTCCACATTCACAGACTGTCTCTTCATTGCTCTGCGTACTTTTACACAAAAAGGGCAGGCTTCAAATTGATATAAGCTTAGGTTTTGGGCTTGACTGTCCACCAACGCCTGCGCTTCTTTAGAGCGTTTCACGCCTTTAGGAGAGAATAGAGCGTTAACCAACAAGATAGTTTTGCCTAAAAACTAACGAATGAATTGCATAACAGACTTTCCATAGTAAAAAAACGTGGAAAGTCTATCAGGCTTTGGATTGTTATCAAACCTGTGTCGTTATGAGAATAGGGCGTTAACGATACGTTGCCAAAGAGTCAGCTTTGCATCGTGGCGTTGAAAAAGAGTTTTTCCTTGATAAAAAGCGTGCATCAGTTCAGTTCGCACCACGTCAGGCGTGGTACCGAGGAATGGAGCAAGTTGCATCGCACTTTCTGCCGCATGATCGTTAGCAAGGCTAAAATCCATGTTCAAGCGCCCCTGAACAAAGGCCCAAAGCGTGGAAACCATCAACAGATCATGCAAGTCAACATCATGAAATTTATCACTGAACGCTTCGCCGACCGATTTATCAAAGACGTCGCGCATCGAGTGGCGACTTTCTTTGTTGGTCGTAAATTGAGCTAGGGCTTCTATGTGTGCTTTAGTGAGTACTCCAAGCAGAAGTAGGGCGACAGAGGTCTCTGGCTTATTCTCACGAACGCGCATAAATAGGGCATTTTGCGCGTCGCAAAAACGGTGCAGGGTGTCTGAATTTTGTTCAACATACTCAAGCGTACAAGCGCCTAGTTCAGTCAGAGCTTGCTTTATTTCACTCATGGTGCTGCAGTATTTCCCAATCGACTTGCTGATGGAAATTTTCACCATCGATAAATAATGAGTTGCCGCTGATCATCACTGACAGTGAGCTACCGCGCTGCAGTTTATCTGCCAATTGCTCAATGGCTTCTGGTGAAAATTGGAAAACTGACGCTTTCAATTGTTGGTACTTACCTTTATTTTTTTCCCACCAGACGGAAGACTTAGCGTTAAAACTGTAAACCGACACTTGTTTAGCTTGACGTGCGGCTTTCTTGATACGGTCCACCTCTGGTTCACCGACATCAATCCAAATAGCAATGCTGTCGTCGAGTTGCTTTTTCCAAATATCGGGCTCTTCGATGGTGGATAGCCCTTTGGTAAAGGTTAATCCTTCTTCCGCATGGAGGCAAAATGCCAGCAATCTTGCGGCTAAGCGGTCTACTTTTTCTGAGGGGTGAAGGGCTGTGGTCAATGAAATCGTCTCAAAGTGATCGCGATTCATATCGGTGAGGTTAATACGAAATTTATAGATGGTTGGTTTAAGTGCCATAGTGGAAATCGTGCTTTTGAGCCATAAAAATAGCCAGCACTATGGCTGGCTACCGTAAAAATGTCCAGTCTAATTAAAGCACTGTGATCTCTTCTGCCTGAGGACCTTTTTGACCTTGAGAGACAACGAAAGAAACTTTCTGTCCTTCAGCTAGTGTACGGAAACCGTCACTTTTGATTGCAGAGAAGTGTGCAAAAACGTCCGGGCCGTTTTCTTGCTTGATGAAGCCAAAACCTTTAGTTTCGTTAAACCATTTTACGGTGCCGGTTACTGTGTTAGACATGTGTAAATCCTATCTTCTATAAATTCTATTGAGTCGAGTTAGCGACTCTATTACATGGAGAAATTAAACGTTTTGTATCGCACAAGCCGAGAATGTCAAGTAATCCGGCAAATGCGTAAAACAAAGGCTTTATTTCCAACCAAGCAAGAGTCTAGGAGATCGGTTGCAGGAGTCAACGGATCGCTTGAGGGAAAGTTTGAATCTTTGTAGCGAATCACTCTTTTGTTTCCAATTATTTAGTCTTTTTCCAGAATAAGAGAACCCGAAATCGAGACTTGTTACTTAGATGGACATATTTAGGACGTTTTTTCTAAATTTGATGCTAGCTTGTCGGTCCAGTATCTGCAGAAATCAAGAGCAAGAATTCCTTTATGAACCATTGACAGCGCACTTACTTTGCCTTTCAATAGCGACGTTTTTATAAACGTTTAATTAAAAAACTGAGGTAACCATGACTAAGCAAAGTGAACGCCTCCCGCAGTTCAGTGAAGAGACTGAATTTGGGCGAGGAGTGATTAAAGATAACGCATTAAAAGCGGTAGTGACCAGCCAACTGTTTAGAACCAGAGTGGTTAAAGCGAAAAAAGGAAAAGGAAGTTTCCAAAGAAAAGCAAAGCATAGTGGTAAAGAGCCCTATTCAAAGATGATAAGAGTATCACTTTTGAATAGGGCTCTTCCTTTATCGATTTAGTGTTCTATTTTGGGAGAGTATATGGCGTAAGCGGTAATTTGTCCGGCAACGATGGCTGAAAACATAAACAGCGCGGAAAGGCCAATACTCGGAATCGGTAGTATGGATTGCTCAAACACCGATTGGCTCGCGCTGATCAACACTCGGCTGCCGGGTACCAGAATAATAATGCCTTGCACAATATAGATAGAGCCTGTGAGCTCCATTTTTTTCGCTAGCCAAGTCCCGTACAAAGTAATCAACACGGTTGTTACCCACGTTCCGACAACCCAACCACTTTCAAAGCCTAAGTAGAATGGTCCCCACATCCCCAGCATCGCCACTGGTAAACCGAGCACAATATCAAGAGGTCGTGCGTTAAACAGAATGCCAAGTGAGATCGAGAGCAAAAATAGCCCAAAGATGTGCATCCACATGGGCACTTCGTTGGTATAGGAAATCGATGCGGCTTGCCCCCAAATGGCTTCACCGATGTTCAGTCCCATCACTATCCCGACGAACAGTTTGATCAGTGTGAGTGCACTTTGGCCGAGCAAACTAGTGCCGGAGATTAAATCGTTAAACGCTAGACACTCTAGTGAGTTAGCAATAGATAGCCCCGGTACGAAGAGAATTACGGCAGCCACGCACAACGCCCAAACGGGTATCGGTAGTCCGGTGTTGGCAAGATAGGCGACAAAGATACCAGTGATGAGCGATGAAAAAAATTCCACTGCAATCGCTCGACGCGAGTGAAACACCTGCTGGCATAACCAAACAAGCAAGCCAAGAATAAAAGCAAAACCAACCGCTTCCAATGTGCTACCCACCAACATCAGATATGCTGGAGGAATGCCCATGTTCGCCATCGCAATCACCCATTTGGAATAACCGACTGGCTCAGGGACGGGTTCATTGCTCGGCTGATTGATACGGATAATGGTGTTGGCTAACAAGCTTAGATTAATGGACGCAGGTTTTAGGCGTTTCATGACAACGGTATTGTTGTCATCGGAAAATTGATAGTTGATCGCGGTCGGTGTTGCTTGGATCATCACCTCAATTCCATGCTTTTGCGCATAATATTGTGCGTATTTTTCTACTTTGTAGGGAGCGCATCCACTGCGATGGAGGGTGTCGCCAATCTCAACGATTTTTTTAATTCGATACTGCGAGGACATGTTAATTTCTAAGGCCAGAAAAAGTGGCCATAAAGTAGCAGAGACGTTAACAGGAAGCGAGATCTTAAACTCGATTTTGGTACAAAATAAATGATCAATGTCGCTATGGTTGAAACAACTCAAAACACATTTTTCACTGTGTTCTCAACAAAAAGAAAATGAATGCTTAAATTAGAAGTAAACTCTTATAGTGGTTATACATTTTTCTACAGCGAAAGGCAGATCTAACAAGATGAATTTACGTGTTTTGCGGCTTTTGATTATTGGCTTTTTGTTGCTTGCTCACAATCCGAGCTACGCGTTGGAGAAAGAGTCGAACAGGCTTAAAGTCGCAAACTCGAAAGCGTGGAAGCCTTTTTCATACATCGCAGAAGATGGAAAGCCGAGAGGGATTTTGGTTGATTTATGGCAGCTTTATGGCGAAAAAAATGGCCTTGAAATAGAGTTTGTCTTATTGGATTGGGCCGACTCGCTGAAAGCGGTCGAGGATGGCCGTGCAGACGTGCATGCAGGGATGTTGTGGTCAGAGCCTAGGGAAAAACGTTTTGACTTCGCAGATTCGATAATGACGATTAATACCCAACTTTATTTGAGCCAACGTATCATAACCACAGATTTAAACGCATTTTTGTCCGGTGCAGAGACTCGAAGTGTTGGGGTGGTAGAAGGAGGGTATGAAGAACATTATGTAGAAACTCATTTTCCTCAGTTGTCGTTAGCTCGCTTTAAAAATAATCGTTTGATGATGGAAGCCGCTTTTCGAGAAGAGATTGATGCGTTTGTCGCTGATCTGCAAGTGGCCAATTTCTATATGTACACCACAGCTCGTTCAGTGGCCTATATTCCCGTTTTGTTCTTGTATTCTGGTGATATTCGCCCCGCTGTTGCCGAAGGGAGTTCACTATTAACAAGCGTGAATAAAGGCTTTAAAGTTGTTGGTCAGAAAGATATTGAACGCACCATTAATAGTTGGATCAGCATACAAACGGTTTATCCAAAATATCTTCTTCCCAGCATAGTTGGCGCATTTGTTCTTTTCTCAGTCGCGTACATTGTTGTATTGAAGAAAACCGTAAAATCACGAACCTATGAGCTAGAAGTGGCAAATCAAAATCTCTTGTCTTTATCTCAGCAAGATTATTTGACAAAAATCAGCAATCGGCGCCATTTCATGAACCAGTTACAACAGTTACAACCGAGTGATTCCTCAGTGTCAGTGTTGGTTTTTGATATTGATGACTTTAAAAGCATTAATGATAGTTACGGTCACGCTGCAGGTGATTTGGTGATTCATGGCGTCGCTCAAGGTTTGCTTGATATCTTGCCTCAAGGTGCGCTTTATGCTCGTGTCGGAGGTGAAGAGTTTGCGGTTGTTGTTTGTAAACTCAACTTCTCGGAAGCTCAATCGTTGGCGGAAAAAATTTGCCAGAGAGTAGCTATGTTGGTGTTTGACGATTTTTCTGCAGCCGTTACCATTAGCTTAGGCTGTGCGTATTACCCTGAGCTGAAAGGCTCTGTCGATTTAGGTATGGCGGACAAGCTAATGTACCAAGCTAAAAATTCAGGAAAGAACCAAGCGTGTGCGGCAAAAATCCCCAATAAACATTGTCAGTAGACCCGACATCTGTGTAAGTCGAGAATCGCTGCCGGGTTTGAAACTTTGTGATAGAGTGCATTTACTCTGTTTTCTCCCACATCAGTTTTCCTATGTTATCGAATTTGAAGTCAGCGTTTCCCCTTGGCGTCCGCTACATGATTCTATCGGCTTTGGGCTTCGCTCTAATGTCTGCCAGTGTTAAGTACGTGAGTGTGCACGGTATTCCTTTGTTTGAAATTGTCGCGGCCCGAGCTTTGGTTTCACTAATCATCAGCTATCTGGATGTCAAACGAAAAGGGATATCAGTTTGGGGGAACAACAAACGCTGGTTGTTTGCTCGCGGGGCGGTCGGAACGCTCGCTTTGATGTGTGTCTACTATGCCGTAACGGCATTACCTTTGGCGGAAGCGACCATTCTTCAGTACGTACACCCCGTTTTCACTGCGTTACTGGCGGTACTCTTTTTGAAAGAGCGAGTACAGCCTGCGACCCTTGCGTGTATCACGCTTTGCTTATTAGGGGTTTTCACCATGGTTTACCCAAGCTTTGATGCATCGGGTGTCGGTGAGTTACCGATGTTGAGTGTGGGTATTGCGCTATTGGGGGCGTTTGGCAGTTCGATTGCCTACGTGATTGTTAGGAAACTGAGTCGCACAGAAGACAGCTCTGTTATCATTTTCTATTTTCCTTTAGTCGCACTGCCAGTGTCAGCCATGCTCATTGGTGACGACTTTGTTGTGCCAGATATTACCCTGATTTTGATACTGATTTTGGTGGGTATCTTCACTCAAATTGGCCAGTTTGGTCTTACCAAAGCGATGCAAACCCAAACTGCGGGTAATGCCTCTGCTTATTCTTACGTGCAGATCGTTTTTTCGGCTTTGTTAGGCGTCGTACTATTTAATGAGGTTCCCTCAATTTGGACGTTGTTGGGGGGGGCATTGATCGTAGCAGGTGCTTTGATTAACGTATTTGGACCGAAATCCAAGTGGCTAGCGAATCGCTAGTTGCTAGAAGCGAAAAGAAGAATGCGTCATCCAGATCTGCCATATTCTAGTATCGCCTTTTAAACGCGTTGGGTTAGGTGGATCTGACTCTCATTGTTCTTCTTTGAGAGTAGGTTCTTATCGACTCTGTTGGGGAATGTGCTACTAATTCAGTCTGTTGAAGCATGGTGAAAGAACAGGGTGGAGAATGATTTCATTACAGGGTCACATAATTGTTGACAAAGCCGAGCTAGAGAAGGTGATACAGGCACTGCCTCTACACATGGAACTCACACGCAAAGAACCGGGCTGCTTAACGTTTAGTGTAAGCCAAGATCCTGTCAATCCTTGCTTGTTTCACGTCGAGGAAACATTCACCTGTCAGTTTGCTTTCGATGAGCATCAACGACGCACAGCCATTTCTGCTTGGGCCGAAATTACACGTTCGGCAAAACGTTGTTATCAAGTGTCTTACCAAACTCAAGTTACACCAAGGGCACGTCGCTACGACATCATTGGTGCGCCATTCAATCAGCTTGGTTGTTACGTTACCAATCAGAACCCTGTCGAGCAATTTCGCCAGTTTGATGACAAAACAGGGCTAGGCTTATCTCAGTGGATGGCGATTCGCAATGATCGCTGGGATGCGGATATCAACGATTGCGGGGATGTTGTCGCTTCTTCCGATGTGCTCGACATGTTGGCATCCGATAACAAAGAGCAAGCCTTGGCTCTTTATAGCAGCGAGTTACAACAGAGGCTGCTTAAAAGCTATCAGCGGGGTCGAGTACCGATTACGATTGGCGGCGATCACTCGATTGCGGTCGGCACGGTGCAGGCCACGCTCAATTTCTATCAAAACCAACAAGAGAAGCGAGTTGCGGTGATCTGGGTTGATGCACACGCAGATTGCAACAACCAGTTGGCGAGTAATCTTCATGGTAAGCCTATCGCGCTGCTGATGAACCAATATCCACATAATGGCTGGCAGATCGAAACATCATCCACCTTGTCGCCCAGCGATGTTTACTTGATTGGTGTAAGGGATTTAATGCCAGCGGAACAACAATTGATGACCCAATGGCAAATCTCCCATTATTCTATGGATATGATTGAGCAGAAGGGTATCCACACCATCGTCGATACACTGCTGACTCATCTTGATCGTCATTATGACCACATCTACTTGAGTTTTGATTATGATGCGTTGGATGGCGCGCAATTTCGTGCTTGTGCCACACCGAATGTCGGTGGGTTGTCAGCGCGAGAAGCGTTGTATCTGGTGAGAGCTGTAGCGGCCCACCCAAAATTTGTTGGAGCGGACTTTGTTGAATATCTGCCTGAGCTGGATGAATCAGGGGTATCAAAAGAACTGATGATTAAATTGATCGACAGTGTTTGGGGTTTTAGGCAGTAGCGACACAATGATAACGTTGGAAAGGACAACAAATGTACACAGAGCAAGAACAGCAAACCATTGATATTGTTGAGCGACAACTCGAAGCATACAACCGCCGTGATATTGAGGCCTTTGCAGCCACGTATCACCCAGAGGTTGAAATTGCCCATTTTTCAAAAGGGTTGCTTTATTCGGGTAGGGAGACCTTGATCAAACGTTATGGCGAGAAGTTTGGCGGGTTAACGTATTTACGTGCGACCTCGTTAAAACGTATCGTTCATGAGCAATATTTGGTCGACCATGAGTTGGCGGAATCTTCAGATTTGGCAAGTCGGGAAATAAACCGCAGCATTAAGGTGGTGGCCGCTTATGAAGTGGAAAATGGACTGATTAAACGCGTCACGTTCATGGGATAAAAAATGGGTGTTCATTCGAACACCCAAGATCATTTAGCGTTAGCGAGACATTACTTTTTACGGCAGTATTCCGCGATAACGTACATAGATTGGCCGCCATTCACTTTACCAGAAACCAATTTAGGATCGTCACTTAGGCTAATGCCACGGATAACGGTACCTTGTTTGATAACTTGGTTAGTGCCTTTGATTGGCAGATCTTTGATAACCGTAACATCGTCGCCTTTTTTCAGTTCAGCGCCGTTACAGTCAACGGTTTTGTCGTCCGCAGACATTCCTTTCATAGCCCAAGTCTTGATCTCTTCTTCCATGTACATCATGTCAAGAGCGTCTAAAGCCCAGCTTTCAGAGTTTAGGCGAGTCAATTGCCGCCATGCAGTCACTTGTACCGCAGGAACCTGGCTCCACATGCTGTCAGTAAGGCAGCGCCAGTGGTTAATGTCTTTTGGCTCATCGATTTCACCTAGGCACTTGTCACAAACCATGATAGCTGTGTCAACGGTCACGTGACCGTGAGGCGGCACTGCATAAGCAGTAAGCGAAGATTCAGAAGAACACAATTCACATTTAGACTGGCAACGATCCAGCAGAGTTGCTTCGATAGACATAAGAACTCACCTTAGTAGTATTAACTTGAGGCGGTATTATCCACTTTATCCTGAGAATTAAAAGGGTCTTCGCCAATTAAAGTGGGGGTTTTACAATAATCTAACCCAAATGGAAGATTCAATTTAAGCCATGAACGTCCGAGATATATAACATCTAATAAAATGCCCAGTGTTATAGAAACACTGGGCACTAACTTAACCGGGTTATTGTTGAATTATTTGCTTGCGTCCAACCACCCTGCGTTGACTGCTAATGAACCGTCACTGTTGCCTTTGGTGAGCGTAAACTGAACGATTTGTGAACTCATTTCACCGTGAGCTGCAGTTTCGTCAGCCGATCCCGGTGCAATCACCGTAGAGTGGGCTGCGTTAGATGATGCATCAAAGTATGAAGCAACACGCGGACCAGAGGCATCAGTCGCTGTATTTGCTAATCCTAGTTTCTTAAACAATGGCTCTGTGCCTGCGGTCGGAATTTTCGACACTTTATTGGGAATGGTCGCATCGCCATTGGATTGAATGCCCAACAAAGAGCCGCTCACTTGAGAAGCCATATTGAATGGGTCAACGTTGTCCAATACGGTCTGCGCAGCGTATGTAAATGAGGTCAATGTACTATCGATTTCACTTTTCGTTTCGGCATCCGCCGCGCTGTAGAAGTTGTTGAAACAAGTGCCAGGATCGTCTTTGGTCGGACATGTATTCGCGTAGTAATTTAAGTAACTTGGAATTGCCGCCGCAGTGATGCTGTGCTTGATGATTGGTGAAAATGAACCAGACTCAAACAAAAATGGTGCAATACCGCCACCTGGATTGGCTAATGTTGCTGTCTGGTAAGCAAACATCGGATCAATCGCTGGATTGATCGAGGTATTCGCAACAGCGTAGCTACTGATGCCAGTAATGCCACCGATAGAATGACCAATCAGAGAAACATCCGCCTGATTGACTGTCTGGAAAGCGACTTCTGTTGGATTTACGTAATTGAGTGCGTATCTCAGTCCTAAACCGTCTATTGCGCCTTGACGAATGTTGTCTCTTGCCACTGGCAAGTATTCAAGATTCATAAAGACAGTCGGTGTCTGGGGCGTCGTTACGGTTCCATCGGACAAAGCACGTTGACCATGCAATGGCTGATCGATAGCGATTAATGCATACGGGGTTTTGCCCGTTTGAATCGCGGTACTGATGTGGCTCAGTGCTAATGCATAAGCACTTTCCTTTAGGTTGGTGATTCCGTGCTGGTATTGCAGTAGTGGTACATTATCTGCGCCAGCTCCCTTAGGAACAAACATGATGAAAGGCACTTCTTTGACAGCGCGGATCTGTGGTACTGCACTGTATCTGGTCATAATTCGATCGGCGTCAAGCTGAGTACCATCGGCTAATGTCAGTTTCGCTCCCACAAGCAGCGCTTGGTGTTGCGCGGAATAAAGCTGATCTGGGAGAACAGTAAAACCTAAATCGCTTAACTGACGGATGATTTCAGCCTTATCTGCGTCAGAGCCTGAACTCAAGGTCTTTAGAATCTTAAATACACTTGGCATACCGCTACGCCAAGGAAGCGTCTTCCATTCTTTACCATCAACTTGATCACTCAGGAAGTAGGGCAGTTTGACTGTACCACGAAACACTTGAATGGAATCGAGTGTCGGTGCGGCCGCTGCTAACGTCTCGTAACTGGCTTTTAACGCACTTGCCTGCTCGTCACCAAATGCCGTTTTGAAGAGTGGATCATTAGTGACTGCTGTGCCGAAATCGGCACCGACATCGTCTGCATCAATGCTGTAAAGCGAGTTGAGATCGTCAACTGAGAGGTTGTTTGGGTTCGCGGTGCCTTTCCAAACACCAGCCGGCTTAACAGCAGGATTCACTGAGGCAGCTATCGCTGCTTTTGTTCCCTGCATTACATTGCCTGCTGACGCAGTCGTAAACCAAGAAGAGTAGACAATTTCATCTTTGTTGGTGACTTGTGCATTATCTTCGAAGGTTTTTTCAATATTCCAGATAATTTTTTGCGGCGTCGCCAATACACCAGACTGAGCCGTTGAACTCTTCAAGCTTGCATAGGAGCTGGAGGTTCCTAGCGGGTTGTTATTGCTGTCTTTAATCGACTCTGTCAGTGCATAGATGTAGTTTGACGCAGGATCCAAACCGTTGAGAGGAACAACGTTAATGCTCTTCAGATCAGTTGTGACAGCAAGAAAATCAACACCCGGAGTTAGGGCAGTAAAATTAGTCATTGCGCCAGTCGCAAGATCGACATCAACCTTAGCCACACGAATACCAGCATTTAGGTTTTGACTAAATGGGGTGCCATTAGGAGTGATGATCAAATCGTTGAGAAGCGTGACACCATCAGCAAGGTTTAGAGGGATGCTAAATGGCATAATGGTACTCCAACCATCCGACTCGCCCATTGCAACTTGAGGGTTATCCAAGCCTTTAGAAGAACCCGCACTAATTGGGATATTCAAGGTGTGATCATTGGTATCAAACAGCAAGAAAGAGGGTAGCGGTACCGCCGCAGATGTCCCTTTCAAGGCGAACTTAATTGACGCATCGCGCCCCAACAATTCCTGAACGCTTGGTTCAAAAGTCACTGAACCTGTCGTGCCTGAGCTTTCTGTGTTGTCACCACAACCCGCAAGTAGGATTGCTGAACATAGTAGCGATAATTTAAAGGTATGTTTCATCGTTATACTCCATCAATCCTAATTACTTAAAGGTGTAGTTCATTTGAATCGCGCTGATATAGGCCGTGCCTTCTGCTTCAAACTCAAGCACAGCATCTGCTGCGTTGGTTTCTTTGAATGAACCAGAACGGCTCTTAACCAGTGCAAAGCCCGCGTCGATCGTCATGTTGTCGCTCATCAAGTAAGTTAAGCCTGCGCTGTACCAGAAACGGTCGCTGTCAGGAATGCTGAGGGTTGCTTCACCGGCTTGTTCATCAAATGCTAAGCCTGCGCGAAGAGTCCAGCTTTCGTTCATTTGATAGGTTGCACCAAGTGAATAACGATTGTTGTTTTCGTAATGCTCTGGTTTATAGAAGCATTGACCAGCGGTACCATCGTTACACTGTGGAGACGTTGCCTTTAGCTCGGTGAATGTGCTCCATTCGGTTTGTTGCCAACCGGCGTGCATCGCCCATTGCTCGTTAAATTCATGGTATGCCGAGACTTCAATGATGGAAGGTAGGCTGATCTGTAGACGGCCATCGACTTTAGGGGCTGTGGCGATGCCTGAATCGTAGCTGCTGAATTCACCATCATCGAAATCCAGATCGACTTTGGAACGATAACCCAAACCAAAGCGTGTTTTTTCACTGAGTTCGTAGAGTGCGCCGACATTCCAGCCGTAACCAAAGGTCGTGCCAGTCATACCGATCAGGTTTTCAGATTTATCAGTCGATCCAAACAGAGGTGCAAGAGAACCCTTGTGACGAGTCAACTCTGCGTGTGCATAAACAAAATTCACACCCGCACCTACGCTCAACGCTTCGTTAACGCGATAGGCGATATTGGGGTTAATCCCCACTGAAACTAACGCCGTATCACCAGCCATGTCGCCAGCCGAAATGTCGTTTGGGTAGTCAGTCGCCACACCGTAGTTAGTAAACATACCAATACCCCATGCCCACTTCTCATTGATAGGGCTGATGTAATAGGCCGCAGGAACAAGTTGCAAAGGCGCAACGTCATCAGATTGTTCGCCATTCGTTTTATCGTAAACATTGACCTCTGGATCAACGATAGACAGAGCACCAGAAAACTGTGCGTTTTCAAATAGTGTCATCGCAGCTGGGTTTCTCGCCAGTACCGAAGCGTTGTCAGCAACAGCCCCTTCACCGGAAAACGCTCGACCAAGACCAGACGCTGAATGTTCCGCAACTTGGAAACCAGCGCCATTAGCATGGCAGGTAAACAATATCGATATCGTCAGCAGAGAGCAGTTCTTCTTGTTCATCCTTGACCCTCCTAGGGTGTGTGATTGTGGACAGATGTCCTTGTAATTGTTGTTTGTTATGAAACTCAACTTATCGAGTTGAGTATTAATTCTATTATGTAACATGAATGTTAATTTAATGTAAGCAAAGGTGTCAAAGTCAGTGTGCTTTTTAAACAGTAAATTTGATGCATGGATCAAGTCAGTATCTCTAAGGCGATGTATTATGGAGATATTTACTCAATGAATGGTTTGACCAGAAATATTTTGATTATTTGATGGGGAAATAGCGTGCTATCTGTTCAAATTGTGCGCTGTTCAGAAGAAGGGATCTTTTAACGCTAATTGTGCGCAGGCATAATGGGGCCTTTGTCTATTTGGATAGCCGAGTTAACGTTGGAATTATTAAATATCGAACTTCTAGGACGCTCATTGAGACTTGAAGGTTCTATGGCGGGCTGGCAGCAGCTTTTTTGGGACAACACACTCGTTTCTCAGCGCGATGCAACGCAAGGGCAGCATTCGGAATTTTCACACCAGTTTGTCTTGATGGCTGGGGAGGAAGAGCTCAGATGTGAGCTGTCGGGTCAGCTTGACTGGCAACCGTTTCTGTTTGACTACCAATGTTTAGTCAATGGTCAAGTGGCAGCCAGTGGCACTAGAAACGAAAAAGACATCGAGCAGCAAGTCCCTGTGCAACCACGCCAAGAAGAGCGCCGTTTTAGTCTTATTGGCTTGATTTCTTTAGGCATGAAAGCATTTAAAAGTGCCAAGATTATCAAAGTTGCCCTTGCTTCAATGAGTTTGGCTGCTTATTCATGGCTTTTTTCATTCGAGTTCGCGCTGGCATTGATTGCTTGTTTAGTGATTCACGAATATGGTCATGTTCGCGCAATGAAATACTTTGGCATGCAAACCAAAGGTTTTTACCTAATTCCGTTCTTGGGCGGGATGGCGCTTAGCGACGATAAGATCAATACCCGTTGGCAGGATGTGGTGATTTCCATTATGGGGCCGTTTTTTGGTCTGATCCTCAGCGTAATTCTGGTGGTGATCTATTGGCTGACGGGAGAGGCTTTTTTTGCTGGGCTGGCGGTGTTTAATGCCTTATTAAACTTGTTTAACTTACTGCCCATTCTCCCATTAGATGGTGGGCATATTCTCAAAAGCATCACATTTTCGATGAACAGTTGGGTGGGACTCGTTGGCGGCGTACTCACTGCGGCTGCGGGTGTGTATCTTTCCTATGCATTAGGTTTAACGCTGTTTGGTTTTCTGCTCATTATGGGGATGTTAGAGATTGTGATGGAATGGCGTGGCCGACATCATAGCCATCTTCTTCCTCTGACGCGTTATGGTCAGTGCTTTGCGTTTGCTTGGTATCTTATGTCTGTGGCGGGTTTTGTTTCGATCATCTGGTATTTTGCGGCAACCGGTGATGAATTGATGCGTTTACCGCTATTGATTCTTGGCTCCTAGCAAATCCCTTGCTTCTAGAAAAAGTCTCGTATTGCCAATAAGAAAGAGCTCCTTCACGGAGCTCTTTATGTTTAAGCTTTACAGCTCGGAGACTTACCTTGGTAAGCGGGTAATTTACTGGCTTTGTCCTGCAAATCTTTGATGCGCGTACTGTGGGATGGGTGAGTTGAAAGTAGCTCGGGAGGTTGGTTTCCGCCTGAGGCTTTTGCCATGTTTTTCCACAGTTCCACACTCTGTTTTGGATCGAATCCTGCTTTTGCCATGTATTCTAGACCGACAATATCGGCTTCGGATTCTTGGGTTCGGCCGTAAGGTAAAATGACCCCATATTGCACGCCAACACCCAAAGCCGCCATGGTAATTTGTTGATATTGCTTATACTCAGACGCACCGATGGCGACGTTGGCCAACTGCAATCCGGCATTGGCAAGCTGACTTTGAGAGAGACGTTCATTGCTGTGTTCTGCAAGCACGTGCGCCACTTCATGGCCAATGACCGTCGCCAGTTGGTCTTGGTTAACGGCGACATTCAGCAAGCCTGTATAAACGCCAATTTTTCCCCCTGGCAGGGCAAAAGCGTTCACTTGGTCACTATCAAATACCACCACTTCCCACTCTTTGAAACCAGGTTGAGGGGGAATGGTGTCGGTAATCGCTTTGGCTACACACTGAACATATTGATTGGTCGCTTTGTTTTGGCTAATCGGAATCTCTTTCTTCATCTGCTCAAAAGAGTTCGCACCAAGCGTGGACATCTCACTGTCTGAAAACATCAGCAGTTGATTACGCCCGGTAGGGGAAGAAGTGCAAGCAGTAAGCCCAGCAACGGCGATGAGTGCAGAAGCTTTCAACCACGATGACATAACAATCTCCATATCGATAATTTTGGGTATATACTAGCGCCAATTGTAACGGAAATCTGGCAAAAGAATGAGCATTTGGAAAAAACCGATCGATTTAGCGACCCTAAACGCAACCTCAAAAAATACGCTTATTGAACACTTACAAATCGAATACACCGGGTTTACCGAAAACTCTCTGACTGCAACCATGCCGGTTTGCAGTTTTACTCATCAACCACTCGGGATGTTACATGGTGGCGCATCGGTGGTGCTTGCTGAAACACTCGGCTCTTTAGCGGCCAATTTTTGCGTGGGTGCCGGTTCTTATTGCGTTGGGCTTGATATTAATGCCAACCATATTCGCCCGATGCGCAGTGGTTATGTGATTGGTACGGCGACGCCAATCCATCTCGGTGTATCAACGCAAGTGTGGCAAATTACGATTACAGATGAACGTGAGAGATTGGTTTGCACCAGCCGTTTGACCATAGCTGTTAAACAGCACAAAGAGCGTGGTGTTTAATATGGTGATTGAATTTAGTCACGGTAAAATCATCGTCACGCCACATGAAGTCGTTGTGAGGCTGCAAGGTGGTCACAGTGTCACTTTAAGCGCTCAGGTCGATGCAGTTCAACTGATTGGTCGTGGCGCCAATGTTTTGGTGGCAAACGGTGCGGAGTGTAAATGGTCAATCAAGTTAGATTCTGAATCTCAACTCATTGAAATTTCGCAGCAATTAGGCATTGTAATCGATGCGTGAAAATCGTTTGCACTGTTAAGCAAAAATAAGGAAACTTAGGGCTACCGAATTCAACGACGAAATTTCCCATTTTATGAGTAGCCCGCGTCTAAGAGTCCAATTTGAAACGCTTTTCCAACACTTCGACGGTAAAAACAGTGATGTTCAGCTTGAAGACATCACTGAAATTCTGTTCTGCACCCGTCGCAACGCTCGCATTGTTCTAAACAAACTTGAAGAAGAAGGCTGGATTGAGTGGCATCCCGCTGCAGGGCGAGGCAAGCTATCCCAGCTTATTTTCAAGCGCAGCAAGGCAGACGTGAGTGAAAACCTTGCCAAACGCTATTTGGAAGAAGGGAAAATTGGCCAAGCGCTCGAAGTATTAGACAGTGACGCGGCAAAACTCACGCAGGTGATCCAAGGCTATCTTGGTTTGCAGCACCGAGAAGGGGAACAGGTGGTTCGTCTACCTTATTACCGACCACTCTCTATGCTCAATCCGCATTTACAGATGCGTAGAACGGAAATTCACATTGCACGGCAAATCTTTAGTGGCTTAACCAAGCTCGATGATAACGATGTTTTGCAACCCGATCTGGCACATACATGGGAAATGCGCAGTGCCAAACACTGGCGTTTTTACCTGCGACCGGGTGTTCGCTTTCACAATGGTGAGCTGCTAACCACCGACATGGTGATCGAAAGCTTACTAGAGCTGCGCAGACTCAACCTTTTTTCTCATCTTCAATCTGTGACCACACCCAGTCCGTGGGTGGTGGATATTCACCTGTTTAAAGACGATTTTCATCTGCCTTTGGCGTTGAGTGAATCTCAAGCCAAGATATTGTTGCCCGAAAGGCTGCGCAGTGAAGATTACCACATTCGCCCAGTCGGAACAGGCCCCTATATGGTTCAATCGAATGACGATAAGAGGCTAATTCTTCGCGCATTTGACGGCTATTTTGGCTTTCGTCCGCTACTGGACCAAGTGGAAGTGTGGGTGATTGACGAAGCGTACTCTTCGATGGTCTACCCGAGTTTAAGCAAGCCCATCATGGACGCTTCCTCGTTATCTGATGAAGTGGAACTCGACCCCGGTTGCACTTTTTTATTGCTTAATAAGCGTAGTGGCGTGGCAAAAGATCCCCGTTGGGCGGAGTTTTTAGCGTCCGTTCTCAACGGCTATCAGCTGTTTAGCTACGTCCCGCAAGAGAAAGTGATCGAACTAGGACTACTGCAAGCGTTTGGTATCAAACCCGGCTGGATCGATCTTTACCCGAAACCCAATATAGAGCCGCCGACAGAGCTAGAACGAATTTCAGTGGCGTATCAAGCTCAGCATCCGATGTTTCCTGTGATCGCGAAAACCATTAAGACCATCCTTAAGCGCTATCACATCGATGTGGATTTCGTGAAATACGATGCGTCTTTGCAAGAACCTGAGTGTGTG
The DNA here is from genome assembly GCF_021852965.1 of Vibrio floridensis. Taxonomy (NCBI): domain Bacteria; kingdom Pseudomonadati; phylum Pseudomonadota; class Gammaproteobacteria; order Vibrionales; family Vibrionaceae; genus Vibrio; species Vibrio floridensis. Next base: position 859,842 of record NZ_JAKGCY010000001.1, read on the forward strand.
GATGTTTGGATCAAAGCCATGGGCATTGCGACTAATCGCGATGACGCACTGGCGGGTTGGTTATTGGATTACAGCAACATTGAGTCGATGAGTACAGATGGTGACTTTGCTCGCTGGAGTCAACTCGTAGACCTGTGGCGAGAAGGAGGCTGCGAAGAGTTTCCCGCGCGTGAAATCGGTCGACAGTTAGTGCGTAGTTGCCAAGTCATCCCGATGTTCCATTGTTGGTTAGGGGTTAATAAAGATCACAGTGGTGCACTGCAAAACGCGAAGTGCAATGCGCTAGGCTGGTTTGACTTCAGCCAAGTGTGGGTAAAACCGGAATTAGATAACTGATGGCCAAGCCAAACAAAAAAGCCCCCGAACGAACGGTTGAGATTATTTGCAGTAAATGTCGCGCCTTACTGTTTAAATATCGAAAAGGAGGAAAGGGTGCTTTAGTGAAATGTTTTAAAGAGCGTATCGTCGACAATTACTGTGAAAAAGTATGCCATTGCCCCAACTGTGATAGTGAGTTTGCGCGTGATAGCCTCATCAGAGGCACACCCGCTTATAAAATTATTGGTGGGAAAGCCAAGCTGAAATAGAGTAAAAATAAGGGAAACCACATGGTTTCCCTTTTTGACTCGATCGAATATCACTTTATCTAAGTTTAAATGCGAAGCACTGATATGGTTTTAGTGACAATGTCACACTAAGCATATCCAACGGATCGTAGTTATAAATCAGGCAGTTAACTTCTTTGTTTTGCAAGTTATCCGGCAACGCTAATGAAACATCTTGATCGCTAAAGTTGTTGATGACCAGCAGTTGCTCATCTTGATGTGAGCGGACATAAGCAAACACACTATCGTGCTCTGCAAACAGTGGGGTGAAATCGCCATAGACGATCGCTGGGTGCTGTTTGCGCAGTTCAATCAGCTTTTGGTAGTGATAGAAAATGGAATCTGAATCTGCCAATGCTTGTTCCACGTTGATCGCTGGATAGTTCGGATTCACTTCAATCCAAGGTTTCGCCTGACTAAAGCCACCATTCTGAGATGCGGACCACTGCATTGGGGTGCGAGCATTGTCACGGCTGTTCTCATGTATCGCGTCCATCATATGTTGATTTGACACCCCTGATTCTGTTTTCACTTTGTAGAAGTTTAGCGTTTCAATGTCTTTGTATTGATCTAACGACTCAAACGCGACATTGGTCATACCGATCTCTTCACCTTGGTAGATGTAAGGCGTGCCTTTGAGGAAATGCAACGCCGTTGCCAGCATTTTCGCTGACTCAACACGATAACGTTGGTCATCACCATATTTCGAGACCACACGAGGTAAATCATGATTGTTCCAAAACAAGGAATTCCAACCTTGGTTCGATAACTCGGTTTGCCACTTGGTCAGTACGTGTTTGAATTGCTTGAGATCAAGAGGAATAGGGTTCCATTTGTCACCGTGTTGCCACGTGAGCGTGATGTGCTCAAATTGGAACACCATGGAGAGTTCATGACGCTGAGGATCGCTATACAATTTTGCAATTTCTGGGGTTGCTCCCCATGTTTCGCCAACGGTCAGCAGATCTTTGTCGCCAAACGTCGCTCTGTTCATTTCCTGCAATAGTGGATGCAGCCTTGGGCCATTACCAGTAATACCTTTGTCGATCTCTTTGCCAATCAAGTCGATAACGTCGAGCCTAAATCCACCGATACCTTGGTCAATCCACCAGTTCATCATCTTGTGTACTTCCTGCTGGACTTTAGGATTCTCCCAATTAAGATCCGGCTGTCGCTTAGAAAATAGATGGAAGTAATACTGTTGTGTTGCTTCATCCCATTGCCAAGCACTGCCTCCAAAAATCGAGCCTTGGTCATCGGGCACACTGCCATCTGGTTTCGCATCACGCCAAATATAGTAGTCACGATAAGGGCTGTCTTTTGATTTACGTGCTTCTACAAACCAAGGGTGTTCATCTGAGGTATGGTTGACGACAAGATCCATTACGATGCGGATATCACGCGCTTTTGCTTGAGCAAGTAAGTTTTGCATATCAGCCATGGTGCCAAATTCCGCAGCGATATCTTGATAATCGGAAATGTCGTAGCCGTTGTCGTCCATAGGCGACTTATACACGGGCGAGAGCCAAAGCACGTTTACGCCAAGTGTTTTCAGGTAATCGAGTTTGCTGATGATGCCATTTAAATCGCCGATGCCGTCGTTGTTTGAATCGCAAAAACTACGCGGGTAGATTTGATAGACCACCGCATCGTGCCACCATTTGTTTTCCATTCGCTAAAACCTCTTTAAGCTTTTTGTTAGCGTCAATGTAGTCTTTCTGAGTTCACAATAAAAATAGATTACACTTGGTTTGATATAGGTTTTTTTTATATCATCAGCAACGCATGCCGTGCTAAGTTTAATTGAGGATAAATTAGCCAGCAGAAATGTGATCTTCACCGTTTAACGCCGTGCGCTCCGATGATGTGTGCTGTGCGAGAGATGAACCATGAACAAAAACTATCGTTATTTCTTAACCGTCGCTCATGAACTGAATATCAAACAAGCGGCGGAAAAACTGCATATTAGCCAACCAACGCTGACCGCCGCCATCAAAAAGCTCGAGAGTGATATTGGCGTCTATCTATTTCATCGCCGCTCCAAAGGTGTCGAGTTGACGGAATATGGCCGGATGTTTAAATCTTATGCCCAAGAGCAGCAAGAAAAACACGCTCAGTTGATGCACCGTTTTACCGATATGCAGCAGCGTCATTTTGGTAAGCTAAAAGTTGGTACGGGTGAGGCTTGGTGGGAGCTATTTGTCAAAGAAAGCGTAGAAACCTATCAAGAGCGTATTCCCAATACCTCGCTACACCTCGAATTTGGTAACAACTTGTCGCTTATGCATCATCTGGTTCAAGGGGAGTTGGACCTTTTTGTTGGCCATGAAGTTCAAGGCCTTCATGATCGTTGTAAGGTACATTTCATCCCATTATTTCAAGACAACGAGGCTTACTTTGTGCGTCGTGACCATCCGTTACTGAAAATTCGCTCGAAAGAGAGTGAAAAGCGCCTCGAACAGCAGAAAGGCTATCCGCTGCTGCGTGTCACGCCCGATCATGCCCGTCACCGTTCAGTGCTTGCTGACCACATGACATCACCCTTTGAACTTTCAGCATCCAGGCTAGAAGACAGAGCAATCTATGATGTTGACTCATTGTTCGCAAGTTTAGACCTATTAAAGTGCAGCGATGCGATCATGCCCTATAGTGATCGTATGTGCGAATGGATGGCCGCAAGGGAAATCGAAACGTTGGTGATCAATCGTCAGCAACTCGGTAATGTCGGAATCTATACTGCAAAAGGAGAACTTGATGAAAAAACAATGCAGTTTATCCAGTTATTGAGAGAGCATTATGAGTGATTCAAACCATGACTTTTGTGTGGTGTTGACCACCACCAATGATGATGAGAACAAACACGCCATCATTAAGGCGCTATTGAGCAAACAACTTGCGGCGTGTATTCAAGAAATACCAATGACTAGCCATTATGTTTGGCAAGAAGAGGTTTGCCACGATAGTGAAACGCTGCTGGTGATAAAAAGCAAAAAATCGCTTTATACGCTGGTGGAAGAATCGATACGTGAGTTGCACAACTACGAAGTGCCGCAAATTGTACAACTCGACATTGCCGCGGGCTTTCAGCCCTATTTAAGCTGGATTGCGGCCAACACCTTGGAGACGCAAAAGCATTAATGAGGTAAGTGCACCGAGGGTGTCACACAGCATGTCTTTCTGTGCATCCCAGATATCACCTTGAGAGCCGAGAAAAGCGATGCCTTCGTCACCACCGGCGAGGGCAGCATACCACCATTCAATAATTTCATAGGCAGCGGCTAAGCTCATAATCGCAAACAGGGCAAATAAAGAAGCAAAAGTGAACGACTGTTTATGCTGTTTCACCAAGTATTCTGCAATGGGATAAGCGTAAAGGCCGATAGAAAAGTGGGCCAAGCGATCATAGTTGTTTCTTTCTGAGCCAATCATTTGGTTGAACCAATCAAATGGCACTTCGGCGAAAGTGTATTTTGCCCCGATGGTGTGTAGACAAAGCCATACAAACATCAGTAAGTAAGCGGTGCGACTGAAGGTAAAGCGTCGACTGAGCCAAATGATCGTCGCAAGAATGGCAACGGCTGGAATGATTTCGGCAATCCACACTGCGTGAGAGGTCGGCGATACCGCAGAGAAAACGAAGATGACAGCATAGCCGAGCGTCAAGAGCAGCAAAGGATTTTGTTTTGTCATTAAGTTTTCCTTCTTCATCGTGATTCTATTCCCTTAGTTTTCGCGTAAATCGTGTCAAATGATGACAGCTTATTGAACATTGTTCAATTAATTTGTGTGACGCACCATTCACCCTGATGGCTTGGGCGATCTAATCAGAGAGAGTAAGCGGGTATATCGATTACGAAATGTGTTGATAGCTTGCGCGTTGGCACAACATTTAACCGTTTGCGGCAATACATTTCATTAAAGTTTGATTTACATTTGCTTGTGCCACTAGAATCCGGACTCTAATTCAAAAAACAAAAAGAAAGTGAAGTCATGAAACTGGAAACTGTCGATTATCTTGCTGATGATGCAGCAGAACAATTTGTCACATCGCTGCGCGAAACTGGGTTTGGCGTCCTGAAAAATCACCCAATTCCGAAAGAGTTGGTGGAATCGATTTATAAGAACTGGTACGAGTTTTTCTCAACGGAGCAAAAGCACGATTTCCATTTTAATGTTGAAACACAAGATGGTTACTTCCCCCCGTCGGTTTCTGAAGTGGCGAAAGGGCATAGCGTTAAAGACATCAAGGAATACTTCCACGTCTATCCTTGGGGTCAAATGCCCGAGCAACTCAAAGCAGAAATCATGGAATACTATGAGCGCGCAAATGCCTTTGCTTCCGAACTGCTAGGCTGGGTTGAAGCCCACGCGCCAAAAGAGGTTCAGGAAAAGTTTTCTGTTGCTCTGTCTGAGATGATTAATGGCAGTGACAAAACCTTATTGCGTGTATTGCACTATCCACCAATGACAGGGGATGAAGAGCCGGGCGCTATTCGCGCGGCCGCGCATGAAGACATCAACTTGTTGACCGTATTACCTGCAGCAAACGAACCAGGCCTTCAAGTGAAAGCGAAAGATGGCAGCTGGATTGATGTGCCGTGTGACTTTGGCAACTTGATTATTAACATCGGCGACATGCTACAAGAGGCGTCAGGTGGTTACTTTCCGTCAACCACACACCGTGTAATCAACCCTACGGGTGAACGTCAAACACAGTCGCGCATTTCACTGCCATTGTTCCTTCATCCTAAACCTGACGTAGTTCTTTCTGAGCGCTACACCGCGCATAGCTATTTGATGGAGCGTTTAAGAGAGCTTGGTGTGATTTAAGCCTTATTTCACATCACAGACTGTGAGAGACAGCCAATGTGCTGTCTCTTTTTTTCAACACTGCTTCACGAACTGACAGTCAAAATGAAATCTTGCTCGACAAATTGGCTATCCTGACTTTGAATAAAAGGAGCAAGCAAATTCAGATAGGCGAATAGGATGCAGCAAACGAATTTGGCGGCCACTTTCCAAACCTACATGGAAAACCCGTTGTTATGGCCGATTTTAGAAGTATTACGTCAGCAGCCAAGTGGCTGGAAGGTACACACTCTCGCTTCACATTTAGGTGAGCTGGGATTGATTCACCAACTTGATCCTTCCCCCGACAAAGATCTTTTTAAGCGCAACTTTTTGATCATGAATGCGCTTTATCAGTTACAAGAAACGCTTTACCCAGACCATTGGCTTCAAGTCGAAGCGATGAACATCGTTTTGATGTCGAGTCACGCCTGCGCTGGCCATACCATAGACGTCGATGATCCTTTAAGAGAATACTACGTCCAGTGGCAAAATTACGAAGCGAATGAAGGGGAAGTTAAACGTCTTTTGAACGAGTTCTGGACGCGTTATCGTCGTTTTGTTGGGCACCATGAAGGAGAACCCATCGACAGAGAAAAAGCGTTGCAGTTGTTTGAACTCGATCCACACGCAACGGCCGTTGATATTCGTAAGCGTTGGAGAAGGCTCGCGCTGCGTTGGCATCCAGACCGTGACAACGGCAATGCAGAGCGATTTCGCGTGCTGTGCGAAGCGTGGAACGTTTTACGCCACTGACACCCAATAGCCGCTCGGAGCCAATCACGTCTATTGGTTATCTTTGAGTTATTTGGGTGACCACTGCGATCTTCGAACTGCCAACACCACCGTGTTCCACCAAGTCTCTTTAAAGAAGCGGTTTTCTATGAATTCCGCTTCCTGTGTCATACCAAGTTGACGGCATAACTTAATTGCTGGGCGATTTTTCGCAATGGTTTCGGCGTAAACCCGATGGACATTCAGTTGGTTAAAAGCGAAATCGAGTAGGGCAGACATCGCTTCTACCGCTAAACCACTGTGATGAAAAGTGCGTTGTAAACCGCAACCACTTGAGGCTTGTTGATCATTTTCCAGTCTCAGTCCTGCAATGCCCATGTACTCGCCGGTAAAGCGATCTGTGACAGCAAGATGGAAGGCTTGCCGAGGAGATTGCTGTGCTTGCTCATAGAATAAGTTCACTAAGAATGCACATTTCTCTGCTGAGCAATCTTCATCGGAATAAAAACGTTGGTATTTTGGGTCTTGGCACTGTTGAAAATACGCTTCAACATCGTTAGGCGTGAAATCACGCAGAATCAATCGTTCGGTTGTAATGGTAAATGTCACAGATGGCCCATCTCACAGATAGTTAAGAATAACTAAAGAAAAAGCGCAGTATAAACTGCGCTTTTTATGGACACACGTTATCCGTTAATGGTTGTTACGAAACTGTGACTTTCGCATGCGATTTAACGCTGCCATCACATCAATTGGACGTGGTTTGGCGAGATCGCCATGCTGAGGCATATTTTGGAACCAAGCATCGCCCAATAATTCGTTGATCTGTTTAGCTGGGTTTGAGTTCCATCCAGCGTTTTGGGCAAGCTGATACCAAACCCAACCGATCGCGTTGACTTCATCGCTCGATTCTAACTGCTCAAGTGCAGAAAGGTCTGTAAACTCTTTACCAAAGCGAAGGCTGTCTTTACCTTTCGCCGATACACGGAACTTTCCATCCGTTAGAATGTTCATCAACGCAGAACAATGGAGTGCGCGAGGAGGGAATGTCACCAAAGGTGCCTCAGATTCGTTGTGACGTTGAGTAGGGTGCAACTGAATCACTTCTTTCGCTTTCTCTGTCACATCTAATGCCTGATAGTCGTGCATTTGGATAACGTTATCAGCAACATCCAGATAATCACCAGACCCACCCATCACGATGATGGTGGAGATCGCCAGTTCATCGCGCAATTGACCGATACGGTCCACCAGCGGTGTAATTGGCTCGTCACCCTTTGCCACAAGAGCTTGCATGCGCTCGTCGCGAATCATGAAGTTTGTGGCTGACGTATCTTCATCAATCAATAGCGTTGAAGCGCCCGCTTCGACAGATTCTTGTAACCACGCTGCCTGAGAGGTGGAACCTGATGCATCTTGCGTGGTGAAGTCCGCAGTATCTTTGCCCATTGGCAAATGATTAATGTAGTTGGAAAGATTCAAATGATGAACGCAGCGGCCTTCCTCAGCACGAATTTTCATTGCTGAACCATCGGTGACAATGTATTCACGGCCATCACCAGGAATGTGATTGTAAATCGAACGTTCAATGGCATTTAGCAGGGTAGATTTGCCATGAAAACCACCACCGACAATCAAAGTGATCCCTTTCGGAATCCCTAAGCCAGTGACATGGCCACGATTTGGTGCATGTAACGTGACTTGCAGTGATTCTGGTGCGGTGAACTCGACGGCATCTTTCATTGGTAGATCGCAGTTACCAGCCACTCGAGGCAAGATGCTGCCGTTGGCAACAAATGAAACAAGGCCATTGACCTCAAGCTGTTCGCGCAATGCCTCTTGGTCTTCCACAACCTGACAGTGCGTCAATAATGCTTCTTTATCAAGTTCACGTTCAATGGTGGAACGGCGGATAAACTTCGGTAAGTGGAAGGTAATGATATTAATCGCTTTCTTTGCCAGAATGTCACGGCCTTCAGCGGGTAGGTTGACTCGAAAACGCAGTTCAATCCCTTCTTCCGTAAATAATACAGAAGTGCTGTCTAAAACGGTTTGTCCATGCAAAGAAATAGCGATGGCGTTTTCTTGCTTGGCGAATTCGGCGAAGCTACGAGCAATGAAATCTCTTGCGCCAAGTTGGAACGCCGCAGACTCCTCTTTTAACCAAGAAAGCCCAGTTAAGGACCAAGCACGAAAAGCGCGGAAACGTGAAGCAGATGCAAAGGGGTCAGATTGAATATGATCAATATACAGATCAAAATCGGTGAAATCGTATTGCCCCTTGATTTGCTGATAAGCGCGATAATTTTGCTTTTCTAGCTTTTTAAGTTTTGCAATCAACTGGTCCATAACAAACGGCCTTTTAGAAACAGAAAGCGGCGATTATAGGAATCGCCGGACCAAGAGTCTAGTACCAAACAATCACTTAGATATGATAAGCGATACGGCTAGAGCCTAAGAAGTTCTGATTGTAGAGCCCCTGCAAAAACTCGCTACAGGGCATGGGTTTACCATAGAGGAAGCCTTGACCGATATCACATCCTTCACGAATTAAAAATGCTTCCTGAAGATCGGACTCAATACCTTCCATCACCACTTCTAAGTCGAGTTTCTTTGCAACGTGAATGATGGAACGGATAATTTCTTTATCTTCTTCTGAGTTATCAATGTGTTGAACAAAACTTTTGTCTATTTTAATCGCATCAAAAGGGTATTTTTTCAGGTAACTAAAAGAAGAATAGCCTGTACCAAAGTCATCAAGTGACAGCGTCACACCAAGATCATGTAATCTTTCAAGCGTTGTTCTAGCAATCACTTCATCACTGATTAAACTACTTTCTGTCACTTCCAGTTCAAGATATCGAGCAGGTAACTGGTACGCGACAAGCAGTTCTTGGACTTGATCAGCAAAAAGCGGATTTTTTAGCTGAATCGCACTAACGTTAACCGCCACGCGAAAATGCTCTACGATTTCCGACCACTCTTTGGCTTTTTCAATAGCAGAGCGCAACACAAACGCACCCACCTCAAAGATCAGCCCATTCTGCTCAGCCATATGAATCAGGGCTTCATTGGAAATGTCCCCCAAAACGGGGTGACTCCAACGCAACAAGGCCTCTGCACCAATCCACTTGTGAGACTGAGGACACACCTTAGGTTGAAAATAGAGGGTGAGGTCGTCGTTTCTCACCGCTTGAAGTAGATAACTTTCAATTTGATTATGATGCAACAGAGCATCGGCGTGCGTTGCAGAAAAATACGCGTACTGCTGACCAGAATCTTTACACAGCACCATGGCTTGATTGGCGTGTCTTAGTAACTGCTGCGCGCTCTCTGTGTGTGCATCTGCCACTGAAACGCCGATAAAAGCATGAAGATGAGCTTCGCTATCACCCACTTTAAAACCTCGTTTTCCGGCATTGATAATGCGATTTAACAGGCTGTCCAAAATTTCAGTGATATTCTCAGCTTGAATTGCAATCACTAGGTCATGGGAGCTAGGTCGCCCAGTAATAGAATCGGCGTCTTCAATGACACCGATTTGATTACGATATATTTTCAGCAAATCATCTAGTAGCGCAAACCCGTATTTGGTCTGGATCGAGCGCGCATTAGTAAAGCCTATGTGTATCACCACGAGACTTGTACTATCTGCTTGCCTAGTATCCAACAAACCCTGCAAATGCTCTTCGAGCGCACTACGATTCAAAAATCCTGTGCCGTGATCGTGGTGTTTTTGATAATGCGCTTGCTGCTCAGCCGCTTTTCGACGATCGATTTCTTGATTCAAGCTGAAGCTCAACCTAGCGAGATTAGTGGTTCTCTTGTCCACGCGAACTCTTAACTGTTCGTTAAGTCGAAGTAGCTTTTGGTGTTGATAGACCACCGCGAGCTGCGCTTCAATGGAGGTTTGAAAACCTGCCAGCAACTCGCGATAAGTGTGGCTAAAGTGGTTTTCTTTGTCATCAAGCATACAAATCGTGCCAAATACTTCGCCATTCGGCCAACGGAGTGGTAAACCACAGTACGAAATCATGCCTAGCTTGATATCAGGATTATGATCCCATACTGGATCAATAAGTGCATTAGGCACCAAAAGCTCGACATTTTCTGCAATCACAGTTTCACAATATAAACCGTGTCCTAGAATCTCCCTATCTCCTTGGTGATAAGGGCTCGATGCACTTTGGCTAGACGAAAAAACTTCGATGTGTTCCGTTGTTAAACGCATAACCAGAGCAGAAGGTACATCTGCGATTTGCGCTAGCAAATTGACAATGCGTTGCCAACTTTCTTGCATTGCCTCTGGAATCTGATAGTCCAGTGTTCTGTATTTTGCCATGGGGCAAACGTCCTTGTTTTTGTGAGCAACGTACTAATGAGTGACAATAGTTATGAAAAGCAGCAGCCCTATTAGTATAGGGGCTCTCAAGTGTGTTACCCAAAAAAATAAGTCCCGAAAAAACTCGGGACTTAGCAAAAGAGAACGCATTCTCACGTGTGAGACGTTCTATTCTATGGCTCTAATTTTAAAATGTTCATTAAGTCAACGGGTTGTGCATAGTCTACCCCTTGAATGTCAAACCCATTGAGTTGCATAAACTCATTTCTGAAGCCTTGATAATCACCGACTTCTTTGAAGTTTTCCGCGTTCATTTGCTCTAGAATCGCGTTTACTTTTTGTTGAATGGCCGGGGACATTTCCCAGTCATCCATTCGAATTAAACGCTCGCCGTCGACCGAAACGTGGTCTTGCCCATAAAGGCGAGTGCTAAACAAACGTTGCATCTGTTCGATACAGCCTTCATGACACTTTTCTTCTTTCATCACACGATAGAGCGCAAGTAGGTAAGGTGAAAGTGCGGGGATGAAAACACTTGCCTTAGTCACCAGTGCCTTACACACCGTCGCATAAGCACCGCCATCAAAATTGGCGAGTTTGAGATTAAGAGAATGACTGGTTTGGTGAAGATCAATCTTTGCTCGACCCAAAGTACCATCACGATAAATTGAATGAGTCGTTTCTGGTCCGACATAGGAAAACGCGATGGTTTGGCAACCCTCTGCAATGGATTCTGCGTTGATCAAGGTATCAATCCAACTTTCCCAGTCTTCGCCCCCCATCACTTTGATGGTATTCAACGCTTCATCTTCCGTGGCAGGATCTAAGGTTGTTTCTACCCACTGCTCAAGCTCCAAATCAATAGAAGCGCCAGTGACTGTTTGACCATAGGGTTTTATCACACTGCGCCAAAATTCACCCGGTCGATTTGGAATCGGGCGAACACCAGTGGCAAGGCTGTAGATAACTAAATCAACTTCACCCTCAAAGTAGGTTTCAATCGCTTCAATGACTTGTGCACGCGTCTCTGCTGAAAACGCATCTCCGACAATGTTGATCGCAATACGACCTTCTTTTTCTGCTTGCTGCCTAAAAAAGATGTTGTTGTACCAACCCGCACTGCCAGATCCTTTTTCAGAAGGGCCTCGTTCAAATGAGACACCGATGGTGTCTGCCTGTGCGCCACCAAAAGTGAGGGCTATCCGAGCGGCAAGGCCAAAACCAGAAGACGCACCAAGAATCAGAACACGTTTAGGTCCTTTTGAAATCTGTGGTGCATTTTTTACGAATGCTATCTGTTTTTTTATTGCCGCTTCGCAACCATAAGGATGAGCAGAACGAGCAACAACGCCTTGAATAATCGGTTCTATACGCATGCAGTATTCCTGACTAGGGGAGAATTGCATTAGGCTAACGTAAAGAAACGTAAAATGATTTGAGCTAGACCATTAAAATCAGAGATGTTTGGAAAACGTTTCCGCAACAAACTGAGCGATCCAAGGCTGTGCATCAGCGGTAGGGTGAAGACCGTCTTGCATCATCCATTCTGGTTTCACGATCACTTGTTCTAAGAAAAAGGGCAGCAACGGGACTTGATGATGCTCAGCAAGTGTTGGGTAGAGTTCAACAAAGGCGTCGGTATAACGCTTACCGTAATTGGGTGGAACACGGATTTGCATTAAGGCGACTTTCGCTTGCGAACTTTTACTCATCTGTATGATGCGTGAGAGGTTTGAGGAGATCACTTTATGCGGGAAACCACGCAAGCCATCGTTGGCGCCCAGCTCAATCAGAACCCAATCGGGAGAATGCGTTTTTAGTAGTTCTGGCAATCTTGATAGGCCATTGCCTGTGGTATCACCAGAAATACTGGCATTGATCACTTCGACGTTTTTTCCGTATATGTTCAATGCCTCTGGTAACAAATTTGGCCAAGCCTGTTCTGCCGACATGTTGTATCCTGCACTCAGGCTGTCACCCAGAATCAACACTTTCTCAGTTGCGTGAGTCACGCCAGAAAGGAAGAAAATAATAACGAAGGAAATAAATCTGACCATGCAATCTCCAGTAATCAAAGCCGAATCCGTTAGTAAACAAGTCTCTACTAATAACGAGCAGTTAACAATCCTAAAAAATGTAAATCTTGTGATAGAAGAGGGTGAAAGTGTCGCGATCGTTGGCACGTCGGGTGCTGGTAAATCGACTTTAATGACGTTGTTAGCGGGGCTCGATGTCGCATCGGCTGGAGAGGTTTATTTACTTGGTAAGCCACTATCAAAGCTTGATGATGAAGAACGAGCAGCAATAAGAAGTGAGCATATCGGTTTTGTCTTCCAAAGCTTTTTGTTGATCCCCAGTCTAACCGCGTTGCAAAACGTCACATTGCCTTGTCTATTGAAAGGGCAAGAAGAGGACATTGAGCGAGCAAAAACACTACTTGAATCAGTCGGCCTTGCGTCACGGGTCCATCATTTGCCTAGTCAACTCTCTGGTGGCGAGCAGCAACGCGTTGCCCTTGCACGTGCGTTTATGACCCAACCTAAGATTCTATTTGCAGACGAACCCACAGGAAATCTTGATCAAAACACGGCCGAGAAAATTATCGAACTGCTGTTTGAACTCAATCAACAGCATGGAACCACCCTTGTTTTGGTTACACATGACACCAAGCTTGCTCATCGTTGCCAAAAAATATTCAAGATGAACGCCGGACAACTGGTTGGGGTGGAATAAGATGGGGAAAATGACACTTAATCGTCGTTTGACACAATGGAGTTTAGAGGAAATCCGACACGGGAACTTATGGCCGATTAGTGTGGCACTGGTTTTGATCATCTCGTCTGTGTTCGCATTATCAGCGCTGGCAACTCGCATGGAGCAGGTGATTGTAAAACAAGGGAAAGATGCCTTAACCGCCGATACCGTGTTTGTTTCAGCCAATCCTTTGCCGCCGACGTTGCAGTCCGCAGTGGCGGCGCAAGGCGAAGCGGTTAACACATCACGAATGACGCGTTTTGCGACCATGGCGTTTAGCGAAAACGAAATGCAATTAGTGACGGTGAAAGCGGTGGAGTCCAATTATCCGCTGCTGGGTGAACTGCGCTTAGCGGGCAGTAGTGGCATTGAAACGCAAGTTGCGCCCGGAGAGTTATGGCTTGATGCTCGAGTGAAAGAGCGTCTTGACGTTAATTTAGGTGACAATGTCACAATTGGTGATGCAAATTTTTCTGTTACCGGTTTTATCGAATCCGAGCCAGGACTAAGCTTTAACCCATTTCAGCAAATGCCCGCTGTTTACATCCATCTAGAGGATGTTGAAAAAACAGGCGCAGTTCAAATTGGTAGTCGAGTACAGTACCGTCTTTATCTGACGGGAGAAAAGAGCCATTTACAACCCATTAAAGACAGTGTGAACCTCACACCGAGTGATCGTTGGCGAGATCAAGAAAATGCAGACAGAAGCAGCGAGGTGTTTGAGCGCACCAGTCAGTATTTGTCACTGACGGTAGCGATCGTCATCATTATGGCCGCAACAACCCTGGTTTTAACTTGTCAAAATTACGTTGTCACGCGTAAGCAAACCATCGCGATGCTTAAAAGTATTGGTGCGCGACGAGCTTGGATTGTACGTTGGTTGGCGATTCAACTGACGATTCTCTTCGTTATCGCTTCAGTCATTGGCATCGTCATTGGTTTAGGTTTAGAACAATTATTAAGAGTTCCACTGAAAGATTTGCTACCAGATCCGTTGCCGAGTTTTGGCGTGGAGCCTTTTATCGTTTCGTTGGCAACAGCATCATGTATCGCGATACCTGCGCTTGGCATTCCACTCTCCACATTGCTCAGAACATCAGCCGTGAGTGTAATGCAAGATAATGATGACACAATAAATCGGAACTGGCGTAGCCTCACGTTAGTGTTTGTTCCTATTGTTCCTATGCTGGTTAACTACTACAACAATGTGATGGTTTGGGTGGTGCTGGTTTCGATGGTGACGCTCTTTGTTGTACTCGCACTCATCGGTTTGGGATTGAGTCGTCTATTGACACGTTTTCCACTCACTACTCCCGTTAAACTCGCCTTGAGCCGAATCAATCGCTCAGCATTGAGCAGTGGTTTGCAATTAGGGGCTTTGGCATTGTCCCTGATGTTATTGGCGATCATTTGGTTAGTACGAACGGATTTGCTGCTCGATTGGCAAAGAACACTACCTGCAGACGCGCCCAATGTGTTTGCTTTGAACATTGCAGACTACGAAAAAGAGGCATATCTGGCGTCGTTAGATCAGAGCCAAATTCCTCGTTCAGATGCTTTTCCAATCATCCGTGGACGTTTCACGGAAATAAATGGCGTTGATGTCAGCGAATCCAAAGACAATGAAGGGCGCGATCGCAGTGATGCAGTGAGCCGAGAGCTCAGTTTGACGTGGTCTGATCAACTACCGAGTTATAACCAAGTTATCGAAGGCTCATGGGTCCCTAAGCTTGCTGTATCGGTCGAGTCTGAAGTGGCAAACGAAATGGGCATAAAAATTGGTGACGAACTCACTTTTGTTATAAGTAGCCAAACCTTCAAAGCGACGGTGAACACCATTCGCAAAGTAGAGTGGCGCGACATGAAACCCAATTTCTATTTTATATTTTCTAACGATGTGATGGCATCCATGCCTGGTTCGTATTTGGTGAGTTATCGAATTGAAGAGCAGCAGGTGAGTGTATTGAACCAGTTGTCGCGTGCACATCCCACCGTCACTGTGTTAGATATCCGTACCATGGCGACCAAGATACAAAGCTTGATTGAGCAAATCGTTTGGTCTATTTCAATTCTTGCGGTGCTCGGTGTAATAGCAGGCCTAATGCTCATCTTTACGCTACTTCGACTGAGCTTATCGCAAAGGCAACAAGAGATTCGCCTATATCGAACCTTAGGTGCGTCTAAAAAGCGTGTCACGCAAACCATTTGGGCCGAATTTGGCCTAATGGCATTCATTGCGAGCATTGTCGCTACTTTTGGCGCAGAGCTCGCTGTTGCCGGTGTGATGCGATTTGGTTTTGAGCTGACGACACAGTGGCACCCGCAACTATGGCTTATGTTACCAACCGTTGCTCTCATCACGCTCTTTGGCGTTGTTGCAAGTTTAATCAAGAAGTTATTGACACCTGTCAACAATGCATATTCCTAGGTTGATATGGCTTTTGTCCCAGTTATCCACAAAATCAGTGGATAACTTTTGGGATAAGTAAACGGCCAAAATAGTGCAAATCAAGCAGAGTCATTGAACCACTTGAGTTAGCGCATTTGGGTTATTCACATTTAAGTAAAAGCGTGTTGTCGACATAATCTCGTCAAGCTTTTTTTGATAAATTTATAGCATGCGTTTGAATTGAGCTAAAACGAATAAAAAGCCGTCAAGTGCCAGTAACCGCAGGGAATTTGTGATTTTATTCACGCTTGAACACGGGTAGAATCTGACGTCAGAATTCATAGTGATAGTTGAAAAATGAATAAGTTAAACTCACGTGTCGATGGTGTACACATTGCTGTCGTTGGTGGTGGTGTTGCAGGAGCAACGGCCGCAATACACTTTTCTGAGCTCGGTTTTAAAGTGACCTTGCTTGAAAAAGGCCCGTCACTGGTGAACGGCCCTCCCATTTGCCATCTGCACGCTGGTGGAAACTTATATAGAGAGATTTCGACAGAGCAGTGTATCGAGCTGCTCAAACAATCTATAGACAGTGTTCGCTTGTTCCCAAGTAGCATCAACATTCGTCCTACCGTCATTGCGATACCAAAGACAGATGAAGGGCAGCCAGAGGATTTGTTGACGCGTCTCGAGGCCATTGCTAAAACTTACAAAGCCCTAGTCGAGCAAGAACCCAGAAATCAAGTGCTCGGGCACCCTGACCATTATTACAAGTTGTATACTCAAGCTGACCTTGAGTTGCTTACCCAGCGAGTTCAACCTACTCATCCCTCTACAATGGATGAATGGGTCATTCCATTTGCTCGCCATGCCAATTTAAATCAATTAAAGTATCCAGTGGTGATGGTTCAAGAGTTTGGTTGGAGCGTTTTCAGGCTTTCTGCGATTGCCAGCTTGGCTTTGGAGCAATTTCCCTCAACAAAAGTGCTTTGCAATACCGAATTACAAAGTGCTAGTTGGGATGGCAGACAATGGTCACTTAATGTATCAGAACAGGAATCGCCAATTTTCGCTGATTACTTGGTGAATGCTTGCGGGTTCGAAACGGGAACCGTTGACGACCGTGTAGGTGTGCAAACACAACGACTCGTTGAGTTTAAAGCGGCCTACGTCACCCGTTGGGCGCAATGTTCCGAAGAGTGGCCGGAAGTCATTTTTCACGGCCCACGTGGCACACCTCAGGGTATGGCACAATTAACCCCTTACGCTGATGGCATTTTCCAACTGCACGGTATGACTCAAGAGATCACCTTATTTGAAGATGGATTGGTAAGTAGTAATCATCAATCTTCACAGCCTCGTTTGCCATTGCAGTACATGAAAAAGATTCAACAAGGTTGGGATGAGGATGTATTGAACGCGAGAACCCAAGGAGCAATCGAGCACATGGCGCAGTTTATCCCCGACTTTCACGCTGCTCACGCAGCGGGTAAAGCCCTGTTCGGTGCTCAGCAAATTCCAGGCAATGACGTCACATTGCGTGCGGCAGATGTTGCGTTTTCAACTAACAATTATGCGTGCATTGAAATTGTCAAAGCCTCTTCCGCTCTGCAAGCCGCTCAGAAAACCCTTGAACACTGGTTCGAGCTGCCTATTTCAAATGACATCGAAGCGCAGCACCCAGTGACACAATCATTAAGTGCGGATGAAGTGGAACAGAGAGCGATTATGTTGGCAGAAATGCGTGACTATCCCATTGCGTTGGCTAAGACAACGGGAGAGGCTTTGTTTCGCAAATCAGCCTCTCACAAATAAAAAAGAAGAGAAGTGGGTAAGTTATTTTTCGTTGTCGAAACAACGATATTAGTGATGCCTTAGACCTAAGCGATGGTTGACGCACATAAACTAATAACCGAAAAATCTTGCCCACTGACACCACACATCTTGCAATCCTTCGCGATCTCCTTTCACAAAACGCACTTCTTGACCCGGTTTAGCTTGTGCAAGGCGCGGTATGTCGATTCGCGCAACACAACCGATTTTGGGATACCCACCAATGGTCTGCCGATCGTTAAGTAGAACAATAGGATGTCCACTTGGGGGGACCTGAATTGCCCCTAGTGTAATGCCTTCTGACAAAATGCCACTGTATGGAGGAATGATTTTACCTTGGTTCAGCCGATAGCCCATACGGTTGGAGTTTGTATCGACTTCAAAACGGATTTGGTATAGACGCTCGCGTTCGTTAGGATCAAAATCCTGCGCTTGAAATCCCTCGATCACTCGAAGTTTCAAAGGAAGGTTGTAATCTGGTTTAAAGCGGAACGTCAGCGCGCGCGGTTTGCTCTTGGGTAGAGGATGCGAGGTGAAGAAGAGCATGTCGTTCGCTTGTAGCACTGAACCATCTTGACTCAATCCGCCCAAATGATCTCGACTCACGGCACTGCTGCTGCCAAGATGCAAAGGAACATCGAAGCCCCCTTTAACGGATAAATAAGCCCTAAGACCATTTCTCGGTAAACCAAACGATAAAATGTCGCCTTGCTTGGCAACGAAGTCACTCCAGTTGTTTAACGAGGCACCATTAAGGCAAGCCGTTAAGTCTCCGCCACAAATGGAAAGATGGCAATCAGCCAATACTTCGAACACCGTTTGGCCCAATGTGATCTCAATTGAGGTAAGATTGACGGGGTTTTCCAGCAAATAGTTTGACCAACTGTATGCATAATCGTCTACCGGACCGCCTTGTGTAATACCAACATGAGCTAACCCAAAGCGTCCGAAATCCTGCACTAAACTTAGTGGGCCAGCCTTAATCACTCGAAGGGATCCTTGGCTCATAGAGTGCCTCCTAAATGCAGAAATTCATCTTTTGCAATTGGCTTAAAGGTGACAATGTCACCGATGGAGAAGAGGGTAATAGGCTGCTGATTGGGTTGATAAACTTCACTTGGCGTTCGGCCTATGATATTCCATCCTCCGGGGCTATCACTCGGATAGATTGCCGTTTTCGTCTCTGCAATAGCGACACTTCCTTTGGGAACTTTTACCCTTGGTGAAGCCAGTCTTGGGAGCGACAAACGGCTATCAACACCAGAAAGAAACGCGAAACCGGGAGTAAATCCCACAGCAGAGACTTCATAGTCAGTTTGAGAGTGCAAGTCAATCAGCTGTTCGAGATCAATTCCATTTTCCTGAAATCTCACGAGATCAAGAGCGGTTTCGGCTGCATAGTAAACAGGGATCAGGTGGCGGATCGGCTTTGTTTCTAATTCCATTTTCACTTGCTCTGTCAACAACGCATGAAGTTGCCTAACGATAGCGGCTTCATTCAATCGAAAGGGAAGATATTCCACCAGTATGGTGTGATAGGCTGGGACGACGTTCATTACTGAGCTTTGCAGATGAAGGCCGATAGCCCCAGCATATTTGCCAATGTCAGCTTCTATGAAGTTTTCATCAAAGTGAATCATAAGTGCACATTCAGCAACAGGGGTAATAGTAAACCTATGATGTGGCAAAGTGACTCCTTAAAGCCGAGAGATAGCTTGGCTAATTCGTTGAACAAGTGCGATGGACTCAGGGTTGTCACCGTGCACACAGATAGTATCGGCTTCAATCGCTAGCCGACCACCATTACGAGTATTGACACAGCCATAGGACGCAATTTGCAGAGCCTGATTATAAATATCATCAGCTTGGTGAAACACAGCGTTAGGTAAAGAGCGAGGCGTCAGTTTGCCATCATCGTCGTACTGGCGATCGGCAAATGCTTCAAACAGTAGTGGGACATCATAGATGTCGGCGATGTCAAGATAACGCTGATTGTCTGACGTTGCCAAAATCATCAATGGAATACCAAATACAGACACCGCCTCGCATATAGCTCGAAAGGTTTCTTCACTGTCCATCATGTCATTGTAAAGCGCACCATGAGGTTTTACGTAGTGGAGTTTAACGTCACGATATTGACAAAACGCTTTTAAAGCACCGACTTGATAGAGCACTAATTCCGTTACTTGTGCAGGCGTATGAGGGAGGCTACGACGACCAAAGCCCACAAGATCTTGATAGCCAGGATGCGCCCCCACTTCGACATTGTAATGCTTTGCCAATGCCACGGTTTTAGACATAACGGAAGGATCTGATGCGTGAAAGCCGCAAGCAATGTTTGCCATGTCAATCCAAGGCATCACCATTTCGTCGGATCCCATCTTCCAATTGCCAAAGCTTTCGCCCATGTCGCAATTTAGAGTCACTCTTTGTTTATTCACTATTCTTTAAACCATCCTTGCTAGTAACTTACCTAAGTTGGCTGAAAACACTCGGTATGACAGTGATCAGCCTCATCCTTTACTTAAGCCACCACGATGATGGATGAAAGTAGGGGATATTCGCCATAATCTATAACGAAAAGAATAACAGTCGATAGCGCTCTATGAGAATTTATTCGCGTTTGTTCAGTACATTACCGTTGTCTAGGTCTCTTTTTTGTTGTTTTGAGCCAAGTTTAAGGCGGCTTTCTACACAGGGAGGCCTTTGATGTTTCCTTCCAAAGGTTTATCCATTAAATACAAGTTACTGTTACCAACTCTGCTCGCTGGCACTTTGCTATTTGCTTTTACACAAGTGGTTCAGATGTGGAAAAGCACACAGTTAGAGTTTGAACATCAGTCTCAGCAAATTGCTCTTCTAGTGCAGTCCACTTCTGCACAGCTTGATGACACGATACTAGTCAACGATATGGCATCGATCAATGAGTTACTCTCGATTTACACAGTGAATCCCTTCGTCTATCAGGTCAAATTAGAAAGTCCAGACAAAAGGTTGATCTTTCATTTCCAAGCCAATGAGAATGGTTACCTAAAAGCTCTGCGTCAACAACTGGAATACAGCCCCTTCGCTTTGTTCCAAACAATGACCATAGAACAAGATATTGCTTCGGAAGAAAAAACGCTTGGTGTACTAACGGTGGCCCTGCATTCACACAATCTCGAGAAGTTACAGGTTCAAATTATCCAAAGCAGCGCACTTGCCGTCATTGTCATGTTGACTTGCTGCTTACTCATCGGCTGGATGATTCAACGTATTGTCCTAGATCGTATCTATCAACTTCACATCAGCGTACAAGAAATGGTCGAGGGTAGGGTTAAAAATAACAAACTCACTGCAAAATCAAACGATGAATTCGGGATCTTGCTCTCTGCCTTTGATCATTTGAGTGCTCAGTTAGCTTATAAAGAAAATCAGATATCTCATACACTTCGTCATTTAGAACAAGAAATAACTTTAGCAAATGATGTGATTGAGGGGAGTCCAAATGCTTTACTGCTCGTTAACAACAAAGGGGAGATTCTGCGTCATAACATCGCCGCCAGCACACTTTTACAACGTACTCGATCAGAGATAGCAAGCAACAATCTGGTTGATCTCATGCAGTTCAAAGAACCCTATTCACTCTCTAGAATTTTGTCTTTCAGTGAGAACCTTTCCGATCTGGTTGCCGAGAGTCAGTTGAAGGATCAACAAAGAATAGTTCTGAGGGTTTCGACAACCAAGTTAAACAGCCATCCATTGCTCATAGTTTCTATCGAGGACATCACGGAAATTCAACAAGCCATCAACAGACAACGAATCGCCGCAGATGTCTTTGAGAACAGTCAAGACGGCCTACTGGTGGTTGACAGCTTAGGCTCAATAAGTATGACGAACGCGGCGCTAACTCGTATGCTCGGTTACACGGAAGAGAAACTCGTTGGGCAGCCGCTCCTCAAAGCGATAGATTGGCACGAAACCCACAAACTCATGCCAACGATTTATGAATCAGTGGAACATTACGGGCAATGGCAAGGAGAGATTCTAGAGAAGCACTGTAACGGCAATTTTATCCCACTTTTCGTGAAAATTAGTCGAATGACCAAGAAAGTAGGAAACAATGATGCTTTTGATATGGTGATTATTTTCACTGATCTCTCTGGAACGAAAGAGATGGAGAGATTGGAGTATCTTGCCCATCACGATGCCCTTACTGGTTTGGCAAACCGTTCCAAACTCAACTCAGAACTTGAGCAACTATTAAAACGCGGCAGTTACTCAAACAACGACTTCTCTATTTTCTACATGGACTTAGACGGATTCAAATACGTCAATGATACTTTTGGCCATGATGCTGGTGATGAAGTGCTTAAGGTGGTATCAAAAAGGCTGTTAAATGAGGTGAGAAGTGATGATTTGGTTGTTAGGCTCGCGGGAGATGAATTCGTTTTGCTCATAAAACGCGCAGACATTCATTCGGTCACCGTACTCAGTGAGCGCATCCTAGAGAGCATAAAGAAACCTATCGAGTATCAAAATCAGATAATGAGCGTTGGATGCAGTATTGGCGTGAAGTTAGTTGGGCAATCTGAAACAGATATTGAACGTATTTTAAAAAGCGCCGACACCGCAATGTACAAAGCGAAAAAGTTGGGTAAGGGGAGAGCGATACTGATTGGAGCAGAGCACATTGAACACTCATCAGACGAGGTTACTTCGGAATAAACTTTGATCCAAATCGGAAATACCGCAAGTTTTGCGTAAATATCTAGCATAATGCTAATGAACTGTTACACTTACTTGGCTTTATTTCGTAACAAAAAATTTGTTTTACACCGAGGATCCCATGGAACTTGCTTTGATCGTTACTTTTATCGTTGCCTCTGCAGTAATGGTAAAAAAAGAAATGACAAAACAATAAGTTATCATTCATCTTTTCTTTTTGTTTTTACATTTTGAATGAAACTTAAAAAGCCAGCAGTTGCTGGCTTTTGTTTTTATTGTAGGCTAGAACTTGTAGTCAACACTAACAGACCAATTTCGACCTGGTTGCGACAAAAAGTCTTTGTTAGTCGTGGTTGTAATGTTTCTAACATCTTGATATGACCAGTATTCTTTATCGAAAAGGTTATTGATACCTGCTCTTAGCGTTAGATCTTTCAGCGGTGTATAGTATGCCGAAATATCGACAACTCCATATCCTGCACTATCAAATGCATCTTCTTTAGACCAATCATCTTTTTTATCCACAAGAGTAAGATTGGCAAGGCCACCAAATTTCAGTTCTTGATTGTGGTAGCCCAAGCCCAATACCGCTGTTAGCGGTGCAACGGAATCGAGTGCATTCCCGGTATCTTTATCTTTTCCTTTGGCATACGCAATGGAGAGCTTGCTGTACAGGCCTTTTGGAGCATTAATGGCGTCATCCAGTAAAATATCGGAACTAAGCTCTAGACCCTTAATTTCAACACGATCTCGGTTTACGATCGTAAAACGCTTTTTGTTTGGGTCGATGCGCTCTAGATCTTGTTCATCAATAAAATCTTTGTACTGGTTAACAAAACCAACAAGTTCAATACGAGCCCAACGATTTTTAGATCGTAGGCCAATTTCATAAGAGGTACTACGCTCCGCTTTCAAATCTGGATTTGGGACAAAATCCGCTCCTGTATTGTACTCATAATAGAGTTGTTCAACGGTTGGAGCTTTAAATCCTTGACTAACTTGCGCAAAGTTACTGATGTTGCCGTTGTAGTGATAAACGGCACCGAGCTTACCTGTAAGGGCGTCACTGCTGTTTTTCTCACGCTTTGTCGTTGCTGTAGCGGAATACTCTGGTGTTGTTTCAAACGAGTCGTATCGTACGCCAGCATTAACAATAAGAGACTCCTCCAACAAAAATGCATTGTCTTGGAAGAAAACGCCTTTTTTTACCGTTTTTGCGTTGGGAACCGTCGTTTTAGCCGGTTTAGATGTGTTGTTGTCATGAAGATAATCGACATTGTCTATTGAAAAGTCGGTATGTTGGTAGTTCAAACCGTACGTAATTTCATGTGTCGAACCATCGAGCACTAAAAGTTTGTCAAATTGCGTATCAAACTGCAGTGTTTCTTCTTTTGCCGAGCGCTCACGTGTTCTGTCTCCGTTGTAACCTACCATTCCTGAATGATCTGTTACGTGGGAGAAGTTACCGTTAATTGATTCGCTTTCTTGGTAGTTAAGTGCGGCATTCAATGAGTCAAACACGACGGCATTGCCATGAAAGTCATATGTTAAGCCAACACGACGGCGAGTTGCCTCATCATTGTTGTGTGAATTTGAATACGTAGCAACGGGCATGGGGCCATAACTCATCGTGTAGTTGCCATATCGATTATCTTCGTTGTATTCATGTTTATATTGTTCATACACAACGCCCACGCGATTGTGATCTCCAATATCAACAAACGCTTTCGCCAGAATATTTGATAACTTTTTATCAGCCGGGTTTGCTGTTCCACGCATTGGGCCATCGATGTCCGCATCATCTGAGTACGTTTTCTGCTCGTTACCATCTGCGTATGTGCCAATGACTATCGTTTCGAATATGCCTTTTCTCATTGCCCACGTAAGGGTGTTCTTAAATTGTGTATCGGCTGAGAAATAGCTGGATTTAATACCGAAATGCGTGCCATCACCTTCATCTAATACATCAGCAGGCTGCTTGGTACGGAGTACAACGGTTCCACCGAGCGCATCAGAACCGTATAGGGTAGAAGATGCACCTTTATTGATTTCAATTGAAGTAAGCGTATCTAATTCAACAGTATTTGGATAAATAGCTTGAACGTTTGCGCCTGGGTTGAAAGGAGTCACTTGTGATACTCCGTCCACAACGACTTTTACTCGGCTACCTTCCATCCCACGAATATTGAACCCTGAAATGCCAAATCGACTCGATGTCGTTACATTCACGCCGGGAGTGTAAATAAGCGCATCGTGTAGGTTTTTGGCTAACTGAGCGTCGATGTCGTCAGATGAAACCGTCTCGATAGAAGAAGAAACATCTTGCTTGCTCTGTTCTGTCCTTGTTGCAGAAACAACGACTTCATCGAACAAACCCACTTCTTGCGCTTGAAGCGGAGTAGAAAGAACGAATAATATTGAGGCTGAAAGAAACGTTCTGTTGTACATTTTTACTACCTTTTAAATCCTTAGCAGGCTAATCATCGCGGCAATTCTATTTTATGCGAGTGATAATTACTATCATTTGCACCTTTATTTTAAACTAACACTTTGGTTAGATGGATTTTCTTTTCCACGAAAAGGCAATATTATTCAACGAGATATTTTGAGTTAGAACGAAGTATCTACTGGTTTTACAAAATTCACATATGTGACAAAGATCACTAAAAGGATTAAATGTGCAAAGCCCCATTACGTTAGAAGCACTTCATATACTTGATGCGATTGATAGAAGAGGGAGCTTCGCGGCCGCCGCTAATGAACTTGATCGTGCGCCTTCATCTTTGAGTTATCAGATCCAAAAACTTGAACAAGATCTTGATATTATGATTTTCGATCGCTCGGGACATAAGGCCAGTTTTACCGATGCAGGCAGGCTGATTCTCGACCGTGGTCGGGCAATTCTGACGGCCACAGAAAAATTAGTAAACGATGCGACATTGCTCGCCAATGGTTGGGAACTCGATATTGCGATTGCCTATGATGGGATCATTGGTATTCACCATTTTTTCCCTCTGGTTGATGCTCTCAGTAACGTCAGTAAAACCAGAGTAAGGCTTCAAGAAGAAATTTTAGCAGGTTGCTGGGAATCTCTGCAGACAGGAAGAGCCGATCTGCTTATTTGTCCAAGAATGGAAGTGTTGCCACACGATGTTAAAGCAGAAACGATTGGCAAAATGAGTATGACGTGGGTTGCTGCACCAAGTCACTATGTGCATAAGCGTGTGGGCGAGTTTGACGACTTGGCAAGGGAAAAGTACCGAATCATCGCCATTGCGGACACTGCGCGTGAGCAACCCGCAATAACAGTAAACATTGTACAAAGGCAGCCAAGACTAACGGTCACCAATTTGCAAGCCAAGGTGGATGCATTAGTCGCTGGGCTTGGTATCGGCACGTTACCAACGGACGTTGCACAAATACTCATTGAAAAGGGTCAGTTAAAGGCCATCGAAGGCGTTATACCGCAACCTTTGGAAGTGATCCTCGCATGGAAACGAAATCAAATGGGCGAAGCAAAATCTTGGTGCATTCAGTACATTAAGAAGAACTGGAAACTCAAATAAAGTCCATTTAACCTTTGATAATCACTCCAATTACGCTTATATCTAACTTTGAGATTTGGGCTGGTTCATCACCAGCCCAAGCATCCTCTACCATTTAATCAACGACTTATGGATTTAATAGTAAGACCATATCCGCGACACCATCTTCAAACTGCACGTCTAGTGAGAATCCAAGTTTTTGAGCCAACGTGAGCATTCCACGGTTGGTTGGCATGGTCATTCCCGTCATCCGCTGAGTTCCTTTTTTGCGGCAATAATCAATAATCTTGTTCATTAATACTTTCCCAAGCCCTTTGCCTTTGAGATCAGAACGAATCAGGATCGCAAATTCAGCTTCCGTGTTCTCAGGATTAATCAGCGCACGAGCAACCCCAATAATTTTGGCTTCGCCCGTAGAGAAGGAGACGGCAACAAAGGCCATTTCTCTGTCGTAGTCAATCTGTGTCAGATTGGCTAAAGCCTCATGGTTAAACTCGCCCACATCACTAAAAAAGCGTTTGTAGAGATCCTCTTTGGAGACGTTGTTAATGAACTCAGCGTGAGCTGGCTCATCTTCTGGCAAGATTGGGCGAAGCAGTATGTGTTCGCCATCCTTAAGTTGCATTGTTTCGACAAACTCAGCTGGGAAAGGGCGGATAGCTAACCGTTCTTGGCCATTTCCTTTGTAATCCTCTAGCGTGAGATCCGCGTCTAAAATGGTAAAGTGCTCACCATTTGCCAATACTGGATGGATATCCAGCTCTTTAATTTGTGGCAGTTCAACGACCATTTGAGATATTTTTACCAAGAACTTAGCCAGTCCTAACACATCCATAGGTTCGGGTAATTTTTGTAGCCGAATGTGTCCTTCTTTAATGGCTCGAACAATGAGATAGCGAGCCAACGTCATGTTGAGTGGGGGTAATGCCGCAGAAGCGTCGCGGGCTTCGCTCCATTCCGACCCGCCTTGGCCTAACAAAATCACTGGGCCAAACACTTTATCAGTGATGACCTTGATTCGGATCTCCTCACCACCAGCAAGTTTTGCCATTCCCTGAACAAGCAGGCCGTGGATATGTGCGCTTGGATAGGCCAATTTGGTGCGATCGAGAATCGCATTAGCAGCCGAAGAGACTTCTTGGCTATTGCGCAAGTTAAGCATCACACCTTGCACATCAGACTTGTGAGCAATATCGGGTGAACGAAGTTTGACCGCTACAGGGTAACCAATTTGCTCTGCAATATGAACAGCTTCGACAGTGTCACTGGCGATCCAAGTCGGAAGCACATCAAAATTGAATAACTTCAGCAAGTTGCCTAGTTGATGAGTATCTAAATGAACTTGCTGTGAGTTCTTAAGTTGTTGAGCGACCCATTCGCGCGCTGTGTTAACATCAGAGACATGAAGAGGTTCGGCGGTGGTCGGAGTTTCCATCAATTGCTTCTGGTTTCGTCGGTACTCAACAAGGTGCATGAAGGCAACCACAGCGCTTTCTGGAGTACGGTAGGTCGGAATGCCTGCCTTGGTGAGGATCATTCGAGCGGGTTTCGCTGTTTGTTCGCCAGACCAGTTGGTCAAAATATTAAAACGTTTGTGGCGAGGGTGCGCCTTGATCGCATCAACGATCGCCTGCGCTGTTTCAACGGAATCAGAGACAGCAGAGGGACTATGCATAATCAATATCGCGTCTGCACAATCGCTATCAAGCAACGTGTTGATGGTTTTAACATAGCGCTCTTTATCTGCGTCGCCAACGATGTCTATTGGGTTGTCACGTGACCAACTTTCAGGAAGCTGAGACGATAACGCATCGATGGTTTCCAAAGACAAGTTTGCCAACTGGCCACCTCTATCGAATAGCGTATCGACTGCCATCAGGGCAGGGCCGGCACCATTAGTGACAATGGCAAGCCGTTCGCCTCTAAGGGGTACAGAGTGGGTTAAAGTTTCTACAGCGGCAAACAGTTCATGAGTGTTGTGTACACGCAGCATTCCAGAACGTCTGATAGCCGAATCATAAACAATATCGAGTGTGTCAAATCCCACTTTTTTAAGCGCCTTACGGCCAGAGATCGAACGCCCACCTTTTAAAACAAGAATACGTCGGTTTCGTGACGCTGCACGCGCAGCTGACATAAATCGTCGTGCATCTGAAATCGAATCGACATAGAGCAAAATGGCATCGGTTTTGCTGTCGGTACAGAGATAATCCAAGAGCTCATCGAAGTCGATATCTAAACCATTACCAACAGAGACAAACGCCGAAAAGCCAATTTCTTTGTCATTTGCCCAGTCAAGAACTGTCGTACAGACTGCTGCTGACTGAGATATAAACGCTATCTTTCCAGGCTTGGCATTGACAGGAGAAAAAGAGGCATTAAATTTATGCCAAGGAAGAATCAACCCTAAACTATTCGGCCCAAGTATCCTCATGCCATTAGCACGTGCGATGGAAACACATGCTTCTGCCACACTTTCGGCTTCACCGTGTAAATAGTCAGTATCAGAGGCCAGTACAATGACGAACTCTGTGCCGAGAATCGCAAGTTGCTCGAATATTTCCACGTTGCGTTCGGATCTTGTACAAACAATTGCAATATCAGGGACCAAAGGCAACTTATCCAAGGAAGGATAGGCTAGTACACCGGAGACAGATTTATACTTAGGTGTCACGGGCATAATCGCACCTTCAAAGCCACCTTGAAGTAAGTTCCTCATGACGATATTGCCCGCACTCAAGTGACGCTGTGACGCACCAACCACGGCTATGGAAGCCGGTTTAAAGAGTTTCTGTAACTTATTCACCAATCTTCTCCCGACGCATACAGCTCCAACTAATGATTACATCATAAACAAAAACTTAATCGGTGAAATGTCTATAATTAGCGCTATGCTTATTAAAAGAGCGCGCTGTCGATAGATTGTGTATTAAGTCACATGTTCAAGGCAGTTTATTGATATCTAAGCTTGATTCTAGGCATAGCTATCGGCATGATTCGATATAAATTTTAAGAAATGGTCAAATCCCATGAAGAAAGTTGCAATTATCACTCTCTCTGTTTTGCTCTCGGCTTGTGCGTCAGATAATTATGTCGCAAATGTCACAACGGAAAGTCATCGTGAAGAGTTCAAGATAGACCCGATTCCAGAACCGTTAATGGCCAAAGAAGAAACCGTTCAAGAGACCACGATTTCGACACCTGTTGTTAAAATGGAACCACAAGTCGAAGAAAAGAAAGTGGTTAAGCTCAGCCCTCAATCTGATACCAAATCGGTTAAGATAGTGCCGCCATCGAAGAAACAACAAGAACAATTACAGAGGTTTGGTTACACGGTGCAAGTTGTTGCTGTCGGTACACAGGCCAAAGTAGATTACTTTGCTTCCAGGCTACCTAAAGATGGACAGCCAGTTTGGGAAAACTACAAAGTGGTCAACGGAACTAAGTGGTTCACCGTTTTGTATGGCGATTTTGCTACCAGCACTGAAGCGAAAAAAGCCATCTCTGCGTTACCGCAAGAGTTCAAAGAGCTACAGCCATTTGTTAAAAGCATCGATGCGATTAAGAATTCAGAGTACCCAACTCTCAACAAGCTAAACTAATCGCTAAATTCAATGTTTGAAGGAGCCTTGTGCTCCTTCTGTTTTTTGCGCAACAATTAAGCATCCAACGAGTGAAAAACACTTTTTACCCACAAATGACTGTACGAGAGAGACGATATGGTTATCATTGAGAAAGTCGTGTCTCTTAATCACGGAAATATATTCTAATGATGAAAAATGTATTACTTCTTTGCGGTGGCGGTTCCTCGGAACACGAAATTTCACTGCTGTCGTCAGAGTTCTTAGAACAGCAACTCAGACTTATTGAAAATGTTACCGTACATAAAGTTGTCATTGAGCAAAGCGGTTGGTTTGATACAAACAACCAAGCCGTATATCTCGACATACACACCAAGTGCATTAAGAGTGATGAATCTGATCTTTCAATACAGGTCGACTTTATCGTGCCTTGCATCCACGGATTTCCCGGTGAAACAGGGGATATTCAGTCGATGTTTGAGCTTGCGGGTATTCCTTATCTTGGCTGTGGCCCAGAAGCGAGTAGCAATAGCTTCAACAAAATTACATCAAAGCTTTGGTATGACGCGATAGGTATCCCTAATACTCCTTATCTATTCTTAACGAACAACGACCAACAGGCACATGAACGATGTTCCCAAGCGTTTGATAATTGGGGAAAGGTTTTTGTAAAAGCAGCAAGGCAGGGGTCATCAGTAGGGTGTTACAGTGTCACTTGCAAATCGCAACTTGATAAAGCTATTGATGATGCATTTGGATATTCACACCAAGTGTTGGTAGAGAAAGCAGTAAGACCTAGAGAGCTGGAAGTGTCTGCCTATGAAATGAACGGTGAGCTGCATATTTCAAAGCCAGGCGAAATCATTGCCCCCGACGGGGCATTCTATTCTTATGATGAAAAATACAGTGCAGGCAGCCACTCAATTACCGAAGTTGAAGCCAAAAACCTCACTCAAGCTCAACAGAACTCCATTAGAGAATACAGTGAAAAAGTGTTTCGCCAAATGAACCTTCGTCATTTGTCTCGAATCGATTTCTTCTTAACGAAAGAAGGTGATATTTATCTAAACGAGGTAAACACTTTCCCCGGTATGACAAAAATTTCAATGTTTCCGAAAATGCTACAACACAACGGGCACAAGTTTCACGAGTTCTTAGCCGATTGTATTAAACGCGCTATCCAATAAATTAAAGCACCTAAAAACAGCGAGGTATACCAGATATACCGCGCTGCTTTTTGTACTTTTTCGCCCAGAAAACTGACCAAAATAAGACAAGGTCAGTACAAAACCCTTAGAGTATCTTCATGGAGAATAAGGTTTTTTTCCATTTCGTTGCACCAAAGCACGCTATTAAGGAAATTTTATACTTGCTAAGCGTCTGATTACTATTATGATTATAGTAAGACTTAACTACTAGATGATTCAGTTACATGGCTATATCTCATTACCGTGGTTTCAACTTACAATCTGCTGCCAATGACACTAATATTTGGCAGGTTAAGATTAAGAATCGTGTGCTTCACGGCAGCCTAAGTGCCGTTAAAAAAAGTATCGACTGGTGGTGTGACACGGCATCTATCATCGATCCTAGAGAATTTTCTTCTTTAGATAGAAAGCAAGAAGCTATAGGAAACCCACAATCAGAAAACTTTAATGGTTTTGCCATTAAGAACGATACTGGCGAGCCTAATGCTTGGTATTGCTTCTTTAATGGCAAACTCATTAAAGGTTCAAAAGCGGCTATTCAGCGCCATATCGAAGCGTATCTAATCGCTAAGCAAAAAGCTGAGCAACAGAAGAAATAACAATGACATTGGTATATTCAACAGAATCTGGTCGCATTAAGCCAGAAGAGCAACAATCAGAGCGACCGAAAGGTGATGGTATCGTTCGGATACAACGTGAAACCAAAGGTAGAAAAGGTAAGGGAGTTTCTGTCGTAACAGGCCTAGACCTAGACGATGCCCCTCTAAAACTTCTCGCAGCTGAGTTAAAGAAGATCTGTGGTTGTGGTGGTAGCGTTAAAGATGGCAACATCGAGATACAAGGCGATGTCCGAGAGAAAATCAAAGCCTATCTTGAAAAGAAAGGCATGAGAGTGAAACTAGCCGGTGGTTAACGTCAAAGGAGCTTTTAAAGCTCCTTTTTTGATCCCGTTTAGAGTGGTCAAGTACGACGATCATTTTATCAATACAATATAGAACCTTAAATCTTTGATTATAAGGTTCTATATTAGGTATTTTATGGTAAATAGCACTTATGTTTAATTGCATACTTAACACCGAAAATAAAAGCAAAGGGGCGAGTATCGAAATTTCATGAGCTTAGCGTTGCTCTTTATTTAACATAACGTACATAATGCGCACTGCGATTAAGAAACTTAGTAGTGTCTTGTTTTAGCCACTTTAAAATGCATCTTTAGCTCCTAGCAACTAATCTCTACTTGCCCAGCTAGATTCTAATCGCGATCCACGACAAGTTCAGTGACTGTTGCTTCAACTACGCGTCATCCTGACTGCGTCGTTTACCTGATCGACTGAACGCTTGGGTAGCACCTGCCTAAACGGTATGCCGTTACGCTTTTTAGCAACGATTGATTTGCTAAGTTGCTCCCTGCAAACACGCCCACTCGATCAAAAGCGATCAAATCTTACTCATAAAGCTGACATACCAAATTCATTAAAACTTAGCTATCAACACCACCAATTGGGTTTGTAAGTATACACACAACTTGTTTCTAAAAGCCTGCGGTATAAGTGAGCACTTACAGTGTCACAACGTAAATTTTTCAGCACACTCCACTACAAGAAGTTTTTGCCAACAAAGCAAAGTGTAATTAAATTACAAGCAAGAAGTGACAGCGTTGCAATGCAGCATTAAAAACCAACGCAACTAGTTGTATTTGTTGGAATTATGTAGATAAGGCATAATTTATCAATCGAATTTCAGCTCACCAACAAATCTCGGTAAAACTAATATGGTAAAGTTTTACCGAGATTGTTGAGGCACAAAAAAGCAGAGCTTATTTGCTCTGCTTAATGGACGTTTTGCTGGGGTAAAGCTAACGCTTACTGTTGGTTCTGAGCCTTATGCTCTGCCCTAATCTTGTCCGCAACGATTTTAATTGCTTGGGCGGTACTCATCCCTTGCGCCATTAAGTTTTGTATTTCTTCAACGGCTTTTTGCTGCTCTTGATGTGATAGAGGTGGAAGATCGTCAAACATAAAAAATCGGCTCCTTTGTAAGGAGCCGACTATAACGAGATGCTTAGTAGGTAGCAAGAAAATTGATTGAAGCACCCATTGCGTTTTCATTGGTGTAGCGTGCTGATATGTCGATTTCAAATAAGTTTAGTGGAGATAAGCCAATACCCGCTGTAATGGTGTCTTCGACATCTCGGGCTAAGTTCTTCATATAGCCACCGCGCAGTTGTAACTGTCTTAAAACATCTATCTCAAAGCCTGCCCTTAACATTTGACTATTGTCATCAAATGAAGAGAATTTTTTTTCTTCATTTAAATCGTAATCAACACTGATCGTAAAGTAATCCGCAACAATCCCTGCACCAACAGTGTAAAGTGGCCTCATACTATAATCATAAGAAGGGATCGCTGTAGACGGCACGGTTCCATCAAACTGATACGACTTAGTCTCAATGTCACGACCAATCAAGTTTTTAGCAGCAAAACCAACTCGAAATGGCCCATAGAACCATAGCGCACCAGCATCTATATTAAAGATAGTTTCTCCAGTCTCGTTTTCGCGCACCCCAGTTAAGTCGAAATTGGAAAATGACGATGCAAAAGAGTGCGTGTAGACCCTTTGTAACTTGGGTGTGACGCCAAAAGCCATGTGCTGATATAGGAAGGTCTGGTACTTAGCGAGTGATATACCGACTTCAGTAACCGAAACAGATACAGCTTGAACATAACTTTTATCTGGATCTGGTCCAGGCGCAACCTTTGGTGTGACAAATGATTCGGTATAAAGCTTTCCATAGATTGTCGCTGAAAGAAATCGATTGGGTATACCAAATGCGACAGCGCCGCCCAACTCAAGATCCAACTGATCGTTATTGATATTGTTTAGTGCATTGGCGATCTCTACGGGATCAGTTAGCGCTCCCAAAGCTTCGATTTGATCAATGAGCTGATCAGGGTCGTTGTAGGTTATGCCAAAACTGGGAATAAGCATACCAGCATCATCATTCCGTCTATAGACAGCGGATAGCGCTGGATTGAAGAATGGCGCTGTCAGGTAGTTGCCCGCAACGGTACCCACTCCCCCCATCGCATCACTTCGAGCTTCAACGGTGTAATTTGCTGCATTTGCAGTACCACAGCACAACACGGCTACGGTAACAATACGATTCTGTATTTTCATCCTAAGACAACCCTTAGATTCCTTTTCTTGTAATATCGGCAGGATTTTAGATTTTTCAAGTTTTATTCTTGTGTAATATCGTAAGTGCGGCTTATCGTTTGAGATTGTTCAACCAAAATCTGCCCCTGCCAACGCTTAGTATTCATGCTTACTGCAAGGACATATCGTTCGTTTGGTATGCCTTCGAGATCTAAACTATTAGGATAATCAGATTCGTAGGTTTGGTTCCAAACTCGCTGGTATTGGCCATTGACGTAATCATAGAGCCCAACATTCATTTCAGGCAATGGGCAATATGGGTTGTTCAACGCTACTTTTTCCACGCTCCAATTCTCTTTTGAAGACCATCGCACGTATTGTGGAGCAATTGGTTCACCTAAAATGACCCAACCACTCCAAACCTCTTGATCCGCGGGCTGTATAACGAGTTGGTAAAGTCCTGAATCAAGCTTGCCGGTGAGGTTGTATCGCTTCTGATATTGCATTTCCCCGGGGTCATTCGTGACACCGTCACCATTTATTTGCGTAAAATGACTGTCAGAAGAAACACTTCGATCGACCCACTTGCGCATTGCTAGGCTTTTTATCTCTAATGTGGCACGAATATCGATCACCAAACGATAGGTATCCCTACCTGGACTTTGAATGGTTTGTCGTATCACTTTTACGCCTGTCAGCCAGTTTGGTAACGTTCTTTTCGTCAACGACTTACCACAGTCTCGATTTAAGGACTGTATTAAGAGACTGTTGAGATGTTCTCTAATCGTGTCTTTGGGCTCTGACTGCCAAACCTCGACGAGAGACTCGAACATACCAGGCAGATTATCTTCAAGTAAATGTTGATGGGCTTGAGTTAGCGGAGTACTAGCATCAAACCAGTCTACTCCGTAGACTGGTTGAGTGATCGTCAATGTTAAGATTGGAAGTAAAAGTGACTTGCGCATTAACCTTTCATCTTATAGCCGACACCGCGAAGGGTTTCAATCTCCAAACCGACAAGTTTTTGTCTTAGTTGCAACACATGGGTATCAACCGTACGAGTGGTTGGGAAATGGTTGTAACCCCAAACATGATCAAGCAACTCATCGCGTGTAAACACGCGCCCTAAGTTGCTTGCTAAAAACAATAGGAGATCAAATTCTGTTCTTGTCAGTGTAATCTGTTCACCCTTGAAAAATACTTCACGAGTCGATTTATCGATGACAAGATTTTCAGTTTCAACTTTGTCACTATTCCCTTGCTCTGCAGCTTCTGGCGAACGTAACTGAGCACGAATACGTGCAAACAGCTCCGCTTCAGCAAAAGGTTTCGTAAGATAGTCATTTGCACCAGAATCCAATCCAGCCACTTTATCTTTAACCGTAACCAAGGCCGTTAAGAGAATAACGGGAATATTCTTCGCTTTTTTCCAACTAGGCAGATGTGTGACTGAATCGCCATCTGGTAATTGGCGATCCAGAATAACCAAATCGGCTTCTTGCCACAGCGCTTCAACATCAGAAATACGCTCTGCGTGCAAACACTCGTACCCTGCCTGCTCTAGGCTAACTAGAAGGCCATCAGCCAAGTTTTTATCATCTTCAACGAGAAGCAACGTCTGTTTCACAAGGTATCTCCAAAATAAACGTAGTAGGTGGACCAATAAGCTTCATTTTTCCGCCCATTCGTCCGACCATAGATTCAACAATCGTTAAGCCAAGCCCCAAACCGCTTTTGCTGACAAATGGCTTGCGTAAATGTGACCAGTCTCTGCTGGTCAGTTTGCCATTATCTGTGACTCGGATTGTTAGTTTACTGTCACCCGTTTGTACATCCAGTGTCACGGGGGCGACGCCGTATTTGACTGCGTTACGGATCAAGTTATCTACACAAGTCCCTAACCAATAAACGTTAATTTTCGCGGCAACGTCTTTGTTGATCTTGAACAACACGTCTTGAGGAAATTCATCTTCTATTTTAAACATGAGCCACTCTTCAACTGAGGGAATCCAGTCTGTGGCAAGTTGTTGATTATCAGACTGTAGATAGTCTTTACTCGCTTCAGCTAATTGCCGCAAGCGTCTGGTGTCTTCGCACAACCGACGAAACTCATCATAAACTGTTTCTGGTAAGTGCTCAAATTCTCTGCGAAAACCTTCGACGGTGAGCGATAAGCTCGCGATGGGAGTGCGTAGTTCATGTGTTAGTATTTGCAAAACAAGCATTCTGCTACGAAGCTCTTGACGCTTACTGTTCCACCGATAAACCGCCCAACCAGTAACCAGCATAATATTGGCGATAGCCAGAACAATCATTGAGAAACGCAAGATCTGAGAATGATCTTCAACGTCCCAACATATATTACCTCGTTGAACAAAACAGCTCGAACTGTCTGAGTTAACGCTTAATGCCAACCCAGCTTTTTCGACGTTGTTTGACCAAGTGCTTTTATCGAACACATGATAATAATCACCTCTTCTCAACCAAAGCTGGTCTTTATCAAGAAACATGATTGCGCCCGAAATTAGCGAGTTAATGGTTTCATCATCCATTTGCTGAAGAGTAGTTAACAACTCATCTCCCACTTCATTTTTCCGCTCTTTAATATGCATGAACTTCTTCAATGTTTCGTGCTCTTCAGGAAACTTTTTAATGTATCTTGCGGCATAAGTACCACCACCTGGATGAATAAGAGCAGAGCGAGAAAACCAACGCGTGTTTAGTTTTATACCTTTACAAATGGAGCGAGTGAACACCAATGGCTCGGTGATCAAAGGGCTCAATGGTAATTTGCCATTACATGTTTTGGATAATTGATAAAGTAGCTGCACGTCTTTCAATGGATAGTTGGACGTTTGCGGCAACATAGAATCAGGCGATAAAAGCTTAGTAGGAAATGATGACTGCAGATCACGAATGTCATAGGTTTCGCTCGCGGAATCGTAATCGAACAACTCCGTAAAAAAGTCGATTCGCTCGGGCAGTGAATCTGCCATTGCAGGTGGCAATAGATTCAAAGCTATGACTAGTGATAAGAATAGTTTTTTAATCAAAGCGTTGTACTGCGTCGTGAAAATTAGGCTCAATATACAACATATTCATTAAAATTTACATTTATGCCATCTGGTATTTAGTCGGACTGATGTTAAATCAAACAAAAAGACCAGCTTTTCAGCTGGTCTTCGTCTTTTATGTAAATTATAACGCTTTTGAAATCGCATCCACGCTATCTTTGGCATCGCCAAAGAGCATTGATGTGTTCTCTTTAAAGAATAATGGGTTCTGAACGCCAGCATAACCAGTATTCATTGAACGTTTGAAAACAATGACGTTTTTCGCATGCCAAACTTCCAACACTGGCATGCCGGCGATTGGACTGTTTGGATCTTCTAGCGCAGCTGGGTTAACGGTGTCATTCGCACCAATAACCAACACAGTATCCGTGTCTGAGAAGTCGTCGTTGATCTCATCCATTTCCAAAACGATGTCATAAGGTACTTTTGCTTCAGCAAGCAGCACGTTCATATGACCAGGTAAACGACCCGCTACTGGGTGAATACCAAAACGAACATTAACACCTTGCGCACGCAGTTTTTCTGTGATCTCGTGAACTGGGTATTGAGCTTGTGCTACTGCCATGCCATATCCTGGAGTGATGATGACTGACTTGGAGTTTTTCAGCATATCCGCTACATCTTCTGCGTTGATTTCGCGATGCTCACCGTACTCTTCATCACCAGAAATCACGACTTCCTGGCCAAAGCCACCAGCGATAACGCTGATAAACGAACGGTTCATCGCTTTACACATGATGTACGAAAGAATGGCACCTGAAGAACCAACAAGAGCACCAGTCACGATCAACAGATCGTTTGCTAGCATGAAACCAGCTGCCGCCGCTGCCCAACCTGAGTAAGAGTTCAGCATAGAGACTACAACTGGCATATCCGCACCACCGATCGATGCCACCAAGTGGTAACCAAATGCGAAAGCAATCAGTGTCATCACGATTAAGGCAAACATACTGCCGTCTGCGTTAACAAAGTGAATCATAAGCAGAGTCGAAACGACGATAGCAGCGAGATTCATCTTGTGTTTATGAGGCAAGTTAAGTGGCGATGAGGAAATGATACCGCGTAACTTTCCGAACGCGACAATCGATCCCGTAAAGGTTACCGCACCAATGAACACGCCCAAAAATACTTCCACTAAGTGAATGACGTGTTCTGCGTGAATTCCTGCTGGGTCAAGAGAGACTGGCGCAGGTGGTTCAAGATAGCTGTTGTAACCAACCAAAACCGCCGCCATACCCACAAAACTGTGTAGAATGGCCACTAACTCTGGCATTTCTGTCATTTCCACTTTTTTAGCGTAGTGGATACCAATACCACCACCAATCACCATGGCGACAATGACCCAAGCAAAACCTTCAGCACTTGGACTAAAGATGGTCGCAAGTAAAGCAATTGCCATACCAGCAATGCCGTAGTAGTTCCCTGATCTTGCTGATTCTTGCTTAGATAGACCAGCAAGGCTCAGAATAAAAAATAGTGCAGCAACGATATAGGCCGCCTGTACTAATCCTGCAGACATTGGTTACTCCCTATTATTTATCTTTGCGGAACATTTCGAGCATGCGTTTGGTTACCGTAAAGCCACCAAAAATATTAATGCTCGCGATCAACACAGCAATGAACGCCAAAAACGTTACTGCCCCATTTCCTTTGCCAATCTGTAACAAGGCACCGACAACGATGATCCCCGAAATTGCGTTGGTTACCGACATGAGTGGAGTGTGAAGTGCGTGTGTGACATTCCATACCACGTAGTAGCCCACAACACATGCCAAAACGAACACCGTAAAATGTGTGAGGAACGCGGCTGGCGCAACGGATGCAATCCATGCAAATGCACCGACAGCCACTGCAAGTCCGGCCAGTTTTTTCACTGGAGAAACGGGTTCTTGTACTTTTGGCGCTGGCTTTTCAACCGCTTTTGGTTTGGCTTGCGGCTGTGCAGAAACTTGAATTGGTGGCGCAGGCCAGGTGATTCCACCATCTTTAACCACAGTGACACCACGTAGTACAACATCGTCGAAATCGATATTGATGTTGCCATCTTTTTCTTTACACAACAGTTTGAAAAGGTTGACTAAGTTTGTTGCATAAAGTTGTGAAGATTGAGTGGGCAAACGACCAACCATGTCGGTGTATCCGATCACTTTTACGCCGTTTGCCGTCGTGATAACTTGGTTTGCGACTGTGTATTCGCAGTTACCACCGTTAGCGGCAGCAAGGTCAACAATCACACTACCTGCTTTCATGCTATCGACCATTTCCTTGGTAATCAGCTTAGGCGCTGGCTTACCAGGAATCAGTGCGGTCGTTATAATGATGTCAACATCTTTCGCCTGTGCAGCATACAGCTCCGCAGCTTTCTTGTTGAAGTCATCAGACATCTCTTTCGCATAACCATCACCAGAACCAGCAGCTTCCTGGTAATCAACAGAAAGGAACTCTGCACCCATGGATTCCACTTGTTCTTTAACTTCTGGACGTACGTCAAAAGCACGAACAATCGCACCTAGGCTACCAGCAGCACCGATAGCAGCCAAACCAGCAACACCCGCACCGGCGACAAACACTTTCGCTGGTGGTACCTTACCAGCAGCAGTAATCTGCCCTGTAAAGAAACGCCCAAACTCATGCGCCGCTTCAACAACCGCTCGATAACCGGCGATGTTGGCCATTGAGGACAATGCATCCAGTGCCTGAGCACGAGAGATACGTGGCACGGCATCCATAGCCAGCACATTGATGTTCTTACTAGAGAGTTGTTCCATCAACTGAGGGTTTTGAGCTGGCCAAATGAAGCTAACCAAGGTCACGCCATCTTTGATCAACGCAATCTCGTCAATGCTCCTGTCTTCATCGATAATTGGCGCATTGACTTTAAGGATCAGCTCAGAGTTCCAAGCATCTTCTTTAGAAACCATTTTCGCACCAGCTGATTCATATGCTGAATCATCGAAGCTGGCTAACGCCCCCGCTTGGGTTTCGACAACAACATCAAACCCCAATTTAATTAGCTGCTCTACCGAACTTGGCGAAGCAGCGACTCGCGTTTCTCCAGCGAGCTGTTCTCTTGGTACACCAATTTGCATAGCTATTCCTTGACTATTGGCCTTGTTAGTTATCTTTTTGTATCTAACGCAGGATGTGACTTCAAGTAATTTGTAGTTAAAATACAAAATTTCATTACATATAACCCTATGTAATGAAGGAACTGTACGCACCCCGTGAAATAAAACAACGACATATCAACAAGACAGAGGTCTAACCAGACCTAGAATTATTGGTTGATAAACAACCACATAACCAACAATTTTTGCATTTAACAAAAAAGAGCCATCAGCATAAACACTAATGACTCTTTTTATGATGACAGGAATCAAAACCAGAGAGAGTTTTAGTTAAATATCTCCCCTTTCATCTGGTCGATGTACATTTGCGCTTTTTTTTGCATTAGTTCATTCGCATCACCTAGTGAACTCAGAACATCTGAACGTATAAATCGATGTGTTTTGAGTTCCCCATCAATCTCTTTTGTGATGCGTCCGGCTATTCGATATTGTCCACCTTCCGCTAGACTTTCCGCATAAATGAGAAAACCTTTGTGTTCGATAGGTTCAAGTTCTGGTACTTTTTCTCTTTCATTGCCCAAACCAAATAGGCGCTTAAACAATCCCATTAATTTCTCTCATGTGGTTTGTTGAATTTCAAAATAGGTTTTTCAAACCATTCTAGCGGCGCATTGTCATCATAGTTGACGTGGGAAAAAACCACGGGCACATCATCGTTAATACGATTAGTTCGTCGATCCTCAATGATCATGCTTTCAGCATTTTTGACAGCGACTTCACTATTGTGTTTGAACTGCACTAATCGCTCTTCCGGCAACGCAGACAAGAAATCGATATCATGTCGAATATAAACGGGTTTAAGTTGCACGAGGGCTAAACAGGCCAAATCCGCAAGTTGCTCTGAAGTGTAACGAGTTACATATTCATCTTGCGCTAATACCTGACCAACTAAAGTTTCCATGTAGTTATGAACATCGACACTGATTTGCATTTAAGCATCTCCCTGTTTTTATTATGCTCGGCATTGCCACAGTATACGCAGCCATACTTGTAAACCAAGCTTCTAAAGCGACTTTTACTAACGTTATCAACAAATCACTATTTAAGTTTAGCAAAATGCTTGGAAAATCCAGAAATAATCGTATTCTACTAGGCTTATCTTACCCATGGCCCATGTGTCTGCATTATAGGAAGTCAGCAGTTAATGACATCTCCGGTTGTTAGTAGCCCTCAGTTTAAGATCTTCTTTCCACTGTTTTTGCTCGGTATTTTGGCCATAGGGATGGACAACATTATTGTCGTGACACAAGCCAATTGGGGCTTGGCCGCAAACTTACCTTACTTTCTTCTACTAACGGCATTCTTACTATGTAGTGTTTTCAAGCAGGGTCGCATTGCCATGATCGCAATGGCGATGAGCGTTGCTTATTATGTGATACAACAAAGGCTACAAATCCCTCTTGTAAAAGGCTCTGTACTTTTAGAACTCTCCTTATTGGCATTTCTATTACCCGTTGCATGTTTTGTCGTCTATTTGTTTAGCGCATCAGGCATGCATAGTCGTTCAATCGCAATGTACGCCCTTGTGATTGCTGTGCTAACCGCTTGGTCCTATGTTTTTATTAGCTACTTCCAAGAAGCTGGTTACGAGCATTGGAACAATGGCTTGCTTTTTTCCGTCGAGGTAATTTCTAGACTACCCTTACTATTGATTGCTTATGGTATGGGTATCGTCTTGACAACCGCGATGTTGGTGTTGAAGCACAACCGACCAATCGAAGTTTCCATTTATACGTGCCTCCTTATGTCATCAACGACGTTTGCTTTTTTCGACGTTCAATTTATATCAAGCACCATGTTTTCATTAGCTGGAATCTTGCTGATTATGCATGTTGTCCAAGCCAGTCATGAGCTAGCATTTATCGATGTGCTGACACAGCTTCCCAGTCGTAGAGCGTTAGAAATGGATGTAAAACACCTAGGCAGGCGTTTTTCTATCGCAATGATCGATGTGGATCACTTTAAGAAATTTAACGACACCTATGGGCACGACACTGGCGATGACGTTTTGAAACTTGTTGGCTCTCGCTTGCTCTTAATTAAGGGCGGAGCAAAGGTTTATCGTTATGGTGGAGAAGAATTTACCGTGGTATTTAAAGGCAAAACCTCGAAAGAAGTAGAAGGTTACCTAGACGACATTCGAGAAGATATTGCCAATT
Source organism: Vibrio floridensis (assembly GCF_021852965.1). Lineage (NCBI taxonomy): Bacteria > Pseudomonadati > Pseudomonadota > Gammaproteobacteria > Vibrionales > Vibrionaceae > Vibrio > Vibrio floridensis. The sequence continues at coordinate 901,906 of NZ_JAKGCY010000001.1, forward strand.
ACGATCTCGTTTTGAGGAATGACACGACGCGCCCAAGCAAAGCAAGTGAAGGAAAAAAACGTCGTGGCACTCAAGAAAATAAAATGAATACGGTCAATGTAACGGTCAGTATTGGTGTGTCAGACAGCCGTTCTTCGAAAGATCCAGATACCATTCGTAGCTTAGCAGACGAAGCCTTGTATAAAGCGAAGAAAGCAGGCAGAAACCAAGTCATGACGAAGATCGAATAAAAACCTATTTATAAGGCCATTTCCCTTGCCAAATATTTAAAATTTATGGCGTCAATCTTGGTTAAAGAAGAGCACTAAACTACCGCCTTTCAGGGCACTGCCATAATTTAGGCTTAGGCCGATACCAACATTGTCAACCCACTGTGTTTTGAAAGGCGGTGTCATTAACCAACCTAAGCTGGCCTCATAATAGTATTGAGTATTCAACGATTCTTTTGGGTCACCTCCGACATCAACCCGATTAAAACTTGTGTAAACAGATTGGACTGCACGTCCCCACTTTTCAAAGTCATAAAACATTTTGATGCCGTTAACCCAATACCAACCTTCTGGGTTACCAACCTGGCCTCTGTTTGCTTCTCCCCAGCCTTGGCCGTAAAAATAATGTGCCGAGCTCCAGTAATACCACTTTCCCCAAGGCTTCATTTGTAAATATTTGGCATGTACATTAGGTTCAGCGACCAGAGCCCAAGCATCAGTATTAACCAAGTAACCATCGAACACGCTTTTGTATTTCACCAATGCATCGCTGCGATAGGTATAGTCGCTGCGGTAATACATTAAATGAGCCCCAATAGAGGCATCAAACGTCCAGTTTTCACTCAGTTGCCGTGAGTTTGTGTATTCGAGAAACGCGCCCAATACATACTCTCGATGGCTGTCTGACACACTGTTTTCCACTATGGAAACATCTTGCTCTATACCTAGAGCGGATAAACGACCTTGTAGGCTGTGCTTTACTTGGTTGTCAGGATCCTCATAGAGTGCGAACTCAAACGGGAGCGTTGATACACCAATTTTTTTGCGCAAACTGACAGAATCGGCACTTCCCAGCTGTTCATTATCGAGATTTAGCCATTCATTCGGGTCAAAGTCGTGAAAACCAACAGTAAAAACATCACTATCGGTGAGAACAATGGCTGTTGCAAAGTTTCGCTCCAGCTCTTTTTGGATCAGATCTTTGAGCTCCTGAGCTGACACTGCCGAAGAAAACAACGTGGTCGTCACTAAAACTGATGTGCTAACGGCTAAAGGGAAACGTTGCATAATCATGATTAAGAGGCTCTGTAAGTCACGTAACGGTTCTTGCCTTCTAACTTAGCTTGATAAAGCGCCTTATCAGCAAACTGATAAATTGTCAGCAGTTCTTCCCTACCATTAGGGATAAAAGTGTAGACGCCTTGTGACAAGGTAACAATATTGGACACCGTAGAAAAGGCGTGTGGATAGCTGAGCTCCTCAACCGCTTTGTGAATTCTTTCCACGGCTTTAACGGCCTGCTCAGCATCACTACCGCCAAGTAAGACGACAAACTCTTCACCACCATAACGACCGACACAGTCAACATTACGTTGAAATAAATTTTTAATTATATTCGCCGTGGCTTGGAGACATTTATCCCCTTCGATATGGCCATAGTTGTCATTAAACAATTTGAAGTTATCGATATCCAGTAAGATCACGCTGATTGGCAAACGATGCCTTCCATACCAGCCTAACATCTGCCCCAACTGCTCATCGATGTAACGGCGGTTATAAATCTTGGTTAAACCATCTTCGTTTGCCTGCTGTTGCAATAACGCATTTAACTCAGCCAACTCAGCGGTTTTCTTTTTTAGCTCTCGTCGCATCTCAGCGATACGCTGCATTGCACTTAACTTTGAACTTAGTACTAATCTATCAACAGGTTTGATCAGATAATCATCCCCACCCGCATCGATCGCTTTTGCGATCATTTCAGGCTCTTCATGACTACTTAAAAAAACAATTGGAACCCATTCTGGAAACTGTTCACGAATCGCTTTTGATACTGCGAAACCATCCATTTCCGGCATACTAATATCCAGTAACACCAGCTCGGGATCAAACTCTTGATACAGATCGAGCGCATCTTTACCGCTAGACACCGATTCAACAACATGGCCCAACTGTTTTAGGCGAATAGCCAACTGCATTCGGTCGAGTTGGACGTCATCGACCAGCATAATGCGCATTGATGATCCTGTTGATATCATCCTTTCCTCTACTGGGCTTCACTTCTGAGAGTAAAGGTATATCATATCAACTTACTGGTTTCATCCAGCGAGTTACGTAATACGTTGACTTTTTTGAAGATCACCTTACTATTCCGCCTTTTAATTGAGAGACGTGTCATGTCAGAAGCAAACACTACAGAAAAACAACCAATCGACCTAGCCACTATTTCGCCAGAACTTCGTCAAGTGATTGAGTTTGACCAAGTTCCAGAAGAGATGTTCGAGATGGTAACCTCTATCCATGAAGTCTCTGAAGAAGCCGTGCGTGAAGCATGGGATTCACTACCTGCAAGCGCGCAAAACGTACTAGACAATTTTGAACAGTTCCACGCACTGATCTCTGTAAGCCAGGCGTTCGCAGGTGTGAATGTGATGGAAGAATTCCCAACCATGAAGCTTCCTGAGGGTATGACGGAAGAAGAGAAAGACGCTTACCGTGCACAACTGCTAGACCACGTACTCTTTAACTGTGTTAAAGACATGGTAAAACAACTTAAGAAAGCACGCCGCGACCCTATTCTGAAACGCGATTTCCGCGACGTATTCGCTAAGTAATGTAAAAAGCTGCTCACACGAGCAGCTTTTTTTATCTTATTCGAACTGCCCCAACCACTCTTTAAGCACCGCATTCAAAGCTTGTTTCTGTGGCTGTGAAAGATTTTTCAATAGCGCATGTTGAATCGCGACATGTTCTTCTATCAGCTTATTCACTGTCACCAATCCATGTTCTGTGAGCTCGACAGTAACGCTGCGTCGATCTTCCTTGCTGTGTTGGCGCGAAATCAGACCTTTTTGCTCAAGCTTATCTAAACGGTTGGTCATTGCCCCAGAAGTCAGCATCAAAGACGCCAATAACTCCGATGGCGTCAGACGATATGGCTCGCCACTTCTACGCAGAGTCGCAACCACGTCAAACTCTCCCATCTTGAGATCGTAACGTTTGTGCACCTCACCCACTGCACTTTCCAAGTATTTGGTGATGCGGAATACGCGCCCCATGATAGCCATAGGCTCGGTATCTAACTCTGGTCGCTCTCTATCCCATTGTTCTACTACACGATCAATTGCATCCATCATCTTATCTCAATCATTAGCTTGCGAGATATCTTAATATAAAGATACTTTACTTTCATCAAAAATAGGCATACATTGAGTTTAATTATCTCAATGTAAAGATATTTAATATGAACATACTTATCGCTATGATACCTGCCTTTTTTTGGGGAACGACCTACGCTGTTACACAAGCAACGTTGGCTGACTGGCCACCGCTGTTACTGGGTGCGTTAAGAGCGCTCCCCGCAGGGTTGCTTTTACTATTGGTTAAACCCATGTTGCCGAATCGTCACCAAATAATCACCTTGCTTAAACTTGGAACCGTCAACATTGCGGCCTTTTTTGCACTCATTTTCGTGATGGCGTTGACGCTACCATCTGCAATCTCAGGTGTAGGCATGATATCAGTGCCTGTTTTCGCGATGCTTTTTCATTGGGTTGTCGCCAAACAAGCGCCAAGTAAAGTTCAAGCTTTATGCGGTTTCGGATTGATTAGTTTTGCTTGGTTCTTGTTTGATCCTAGCCACTTGGCTCTTAGTCCCATCGGATTGTTGGCCATGTTGTCTGCGATTTTCTGCATTATTATTGGCAGTCGTATCACCAAATCACTCGGAACAGAGATGCACTGGTGGCTTATCCTTACCTGGCAGTTGATCTTTGGTGGCATTGTATTGTCGCTTGCATCGTTCGCGCAGTTCGTTGTTGAGCCCACTCCCTACTATCAAGCATGGCAACAGTTAGATGGCCAAAATTTCATTGGCCTCGGTTGGATAGTTTTAATGAATACAGCGCTGGGATATGGCTTGTACGTTTGGCTATTACAACGAATGTCTGTGGTCGATTTTACGTTCGGTGGGATTGCAAATCCCGTTGCCGGTATCGTGTGTGGGGTTCTGTTGGTTGGCGAATCTTATACTTTTCATCAGTTTTCCCTGATGGCTGGGATGATTTTAATGTCACTTCTGCCGCAAATTGTTGGGTTGCTCTCTTCTAAAAAACGTCAGAATCGACGAAAGGTGACATTGTCACCAAATAATTCATAACATCAATAGACTAATGTGTGAGTGCGATATCCCTTTGGGTCACACTCACCCCTTTGATCTGTGCAAACACACGGTCCCCCTGTTTAAGATTAAGATCGGCCAACGCCCACGGGGTAATGGTCGCCCATAGAAAGCAATCTTGGGTCAACGCCAGTTTAACCGCGATGCTCTCTTTATCTTCTGCAGGGTGTCTTTTCTCAACACGCTCGACCTTCGCCTCAATAATATTGCGAATTGAGGTTTTCTGCGGTTGAACGAGCGTAATGGAAACATCATTCGCCCGCACCTGGAGACGAATATCGCTACCGAGGGGCGCGTCAATCTTTTGCACCCACAGCGACGCTGTTGACGACAACATGACACGAGTCAAGGCGTATTGAGGGTGCTGTTCTGCAATGTTGGCATTAAACAAAGTGCTTTGTTCGGAGAATGATTGCCACGGGCGCATTGCTTGCGAAGACCACACTTCAGACAACAAACCGGAAGCGACAATCTGACCTCTATCCAACACCGTGAGGTGATCCGCTAGTCGCAAGATCTCTTGCAGACTATGGGTGACATACACAATGGGTATTTCGAAGCTTTCCGAAAGCTTCTCAAGAAAGGGAAGCACTTCTTTTTTCCGCGGCATATCGAGCGAGGCCAGCGGCTCATCCATCAATAGAATCTTGGGTGATGATAACAGTGCACGGCCAATCGCAACGCGTTGTTTTTCACCGCCAGACAGAGAAGCAGGATAGCGTTTTAGTAATGGTTGTAGCGCGAGCAACGTCACCACTTTATCAAACATATCTGCATCAAACTGTTTGATGCCATACTTCAAATTGCCTTCAACATGGTAGTGAGGAAATAAACGAGAATCTTGGAATACGTAACCAATATTCCGTTGGTGTACGGGGACATTAATACCTAAAACCGAATCAAACAGCACGTCCGAGTTCAGCGCTATACGCCCTTGTTCGGGCTGAGTTAGTCCGCTGATCACATTGATAATTGACGTTTTACCTGCACCAGAACGACCAAAAATCGCGCTAACACCTTTACTCGGAAGTTGTAATTCGATATCGAAAACAACATGACCCAACGTTTGTTTGAACGCAACTTGGAGACCCTTCATCACTTCGCTCCCAATCGTTGTTTGGCTTTTCTGTTCAACCACTCTGATACCAATAAAGTAGACAGTGCGATAGCAATTGAAATCACACATAGTCTTGCCGCTTGCGCTTCTGCACCCGGTGTCTCGATAAAATTAAACATGGCAAGAGGCAAAGTTTGTGTTGCGCCAGGAATGTTGGAAACAAAACTGATGGTTGCCCCAAACTCTCCGAGACTACGTGCAAATGCCAACATCGATCCCGAAATGATCCCAGGCAGCATCAGAGGTAATGTGATGGTGAGAAAGACTTTTGTTGGTGATGCACCGAGTGTCGCCGCTGCTTGCTCTAGTTTGCTGTCGACACTTTCTAAACTGATTCGAATAGAACGCACCATCAAAGGCAGCGCGACAACCCAACAAGCCAATACCGCCCCTTTCCAGTTAAACGCAAATGACAAGCCAAACATTTCATACAACCAACTCCCTAGCACGCCTTGGCGCCCCATCGCAATAAGCAACAAATAACCAATCACAACCGGAGGAAGAACCAAAGGAAGATGTATTGCGCTATCAAGTAGGGTTTTGCCCGGAAAGCATTTTCGTGCCAATAGCCAAGCGAAAAACACGCCAAATGGCAGTAACCAGATCACCGTATAAAAACCCACTTTTAGGCTAAGTATTAACGCTTGGTATTCGAGTTCGCTCACGATTTCTCCAACGTTGTAAAACCATGCTTTTGAAATATGGCAGTGGCTTCTGGACCCATAAGATAATTGAAGAACGCCTTGGCGGATTCGGATTGAGTGATCAACCCAGCAGGGTAAGTAATGGGATCGTAGAGCGCTTGCTCAGGTGTCACGAGTATCTTCACTTTCTGCGACATTCGCGCATCAGTTTGGTAAACGATGCCAAGCTTTGCTTCATCTCGCTCTACTAACGCTAGGGCCAAGCGAACGTTTTTGCTCGGCGCAACATGGCTCGACACCGCATTCCACACATCGGCATTTTGCAACATTTGTTTGGCGTACATACCAGCAGGTACAGAGTTGGTATCGCCTAGGGCGAGCCAATTGCCTGTTAGAAGCCTCTGCCACTGGGCTTTGGATGAAACATCAAGAGTTACATTGTTGTTTTTATTGGTAATAACAACCAACTTATTGGAAAGTAAATTTGTGACGCTGTCGCTTTTAATGACCTCATGTTGGAGCAGGTAGTCCATCCATTGGTTATTGGCAGAGATAAAAATGTCACCCGGTGCACCGCTGAGCAACTGCCTTGAGAGGGATGATGAGCCACCGTAAATTGCCTGTACTTTTTGATGGTTCTGACGTTCGTAACTCTCTATCACATCGTTGATGGCATTCGTCAGTGACGATGCGGCATAAATGCGCGTTGTTTGTTGTGCACTCACCGCAGGCGCCAGCATTAGTAACAGTAAACTCAGCCATTTGTTCATCATACTTCGCTCTCTATATGCCCAATTGACTCAGGTCCAAATGTTCTTCAATGGCATCGGCAATTCGGTCTATCGCCTGCTCCTTAAGTTGTTGGTGATTCTGAGCCTTGATTCGCACTCCATTGACCCACTCACAAATCAGCTCTAATACGGCTTCAGAGTCTAAGAAACCATGTAGATAACTGCCCATGATCTGCCCGCATTCGCTTAGTGCGCCTTCAAGCTGGCCATCATCTTTGGTGATCGGTTGATATTCATTCACTTGCGATCGCCCAACGTGGATCTCATAGCCAGTCACGTTAACGTGTTTTCCGTTTAGTGATAACTGCCCTTTAGTGTTAATCAAACACTTATCTTGGGTAAGTTCCGTGCGCGTTTTTAAGAGTCCGAGCCCTACGCTTTCACCGGGTTCACCTTCGACACCAAACGGATCGCTAATCGACTCCCCTAACATTTGGTAGCCACCACAGATCCCTAACACCTTACCACCAAAGCGCAAATGTCTTAGAATATCCTTGTCCCATCCTTGTTCTCGAAGGTATCGAAGATCGTCACGCACTGATTTGGAACCGGGCAAGATGATCAAATCCGCGTGCTCTAATCGCTCTCCTTTGCCCACGTAACGCAAGTCAATTTGGGGATGCAGTCTGAGCACATCGAAATCCGTATGATTACTAATCCTCGTCAGCACAGGAACCACGACTTTTAGCTTAACCTCATCAGAGAGCGCTTGTTGTGAGGTAATCGCATCTTCTGCCTCGAGATTCAATCCATGAAGAAATGGCAGAACGCCAATGACAGGCTTACCTGTTTTCTCTTCGAGCCAATCGAGACCCGATTCAAGCAACTTAATGTCACCGCGAAAACGGTTGATAACGAATCCCTTCACTCGCGCTTGTTCCGATGGAGAGAGCAATGCCAAGGTGCCATAAAGGTGTGCGAAAACGCCACCGCGATCGATATCAGCGACGATAATCACTGGAACATCGGCTTCTTCGGCAAAGCCCATGTTGGCTATGTCATTCTGACGCAAATTGATTTCAGCAGGACTGCCGGCCCCTTCGATCATGATGGCTTGATATTCATTTTTTAAACGAGCGAAGGAGTCCATCACCGTATCCATCGCTACTTTTTTGTAATTGTGGAAGCCATAGGCATCCATATTGGTCAATGCCTTACCTTGCAAAATGATCTGCGCGCCAGTATCGCTATTGGGTTTGATCAAAACCGGATTCATGTGAACGCTCGGCTCAATGCGACACGCTTGCGCTTGAACAGCTTGAGCTCGGCCTATTTCGCCACCTTCTTTCGTCACCGCACTATTGAGGGCCATATTTTGTGGTTTGAAAGGGGCAACGTTTACGCCTTTACGAGCCAATACACGGCAGAGACCTGCCACCAATACGCTTTTTCCCGCATCAGAGGTAGTGCCTTGCACCATGAGCGTGGTTACTTTTGCTTCCATTTTTTATCGCCGCTATTCAAGGGAGGCCTATTTTAGCCTTTTTTGACACTTTAGAAAATGAATCCAATATGAATCAAGCGCTAAGCAACCATTCAAATCTGTTTTGTTCTAATACCCTTATCGAAACAACCTCGGTTAAACATAGGAAAAGAACATGAACAAAACACTTATTATCGCAATCGCTGCTTTGACAACCACACCAGCCATCGCGCTCGCCAACAATTCTTCAACAGTACAAGGTATCAGTTTTGACGGTCCGGTGAATGTATCGGTCGTTTCCGAACTGCTGAAAGATTCAACTATGTTTACGGAGAAAGATGTCGTCGTTGAAGGAACTTTGGTCCGCCAACTTAATAAAGATACCTATATTTTCACCGATGGCAGCGCCGAGATTCAAATCGAGCTCGATGACGATATTCGATTTACGCAAACCATTAACAGCAATACACGCCTGCGCTTGTTTGGTGAGTTTGAGGGTGGCAATACCCCAGAGATTGAAGTCGATAGTTTGACGCTGCTTTAACACACCAAATAGCCAGAGTGGTACGAGTGCGCTGCTTTTTCGCTTAATACACTCATTTACGTCATATTATTTTTAAGTTTGGCCTGCTATTTGCAGGCTTTTTTTGTAAAATACGGGCGTTAATTTTTTGGCTTTGGAGATCTCATGCTAGGTAAAGCTCTCAAAACAACCTTGTTGGGTGTATGTACTTTGCTCCCAATAACAGCAAGTGCAAACAACTTCAACTACAACATGTTTGAGGTGCGAATGGGGTCAAGCCCTGGCACTTTTGGTGCGGAGTTCAACACTTACTTCACGGAAAATACACACTTTGTCGGACGCTTTGACAGTGAATTTAGTGGGGACTGGGATCTTGCTGGTGGTATTGGTTTTAATGGTCCTATGGGTCAGTTTGCCGATATTTATGGTCAAATGCTGATTCACAACATTAAAAACAAATCGAGCGATAAAATTGGCGATGAGTGGAAAACCGAAGTCAATATTGGTGCTCGTGTTTGGTTGATGCAAAACATTGAGGTTCATGGACGATTGGGTCAACTGATATCTAACGACAACAATAATTCAATCATCGGTATCGGTGCTCGCTTTCATTCTACACAACAACTCTCTATCGGGGCTGATATCCGTAATAACGGCACATATGGGCATCAGATGATAATGTCCGTTGATTTTATGTTCTAAGTTTCTAGTTTCTTTTTAGAAGCTACACATAACAAGCGCAGAGCAAAAACAAAGGGCCAAATTGGCCCTTTGTTCGTAATACTTATCGCTTTGGTTTTTCGCTACTTCGTTGTCGGCTTATCTTGAACGTATTTCTGTGAAACATCGACAATTGCGACGTCTTTGAAGAAGCTGCGCCCTAGCAAGACTGGGAAAGTTAAATGCGTTCTGTCGGTTAGCGTGAACTCGGTTTTTTCTTTGAGATCACCAATTTGAATCCAAGCTAGCACGACAGCGCGCTTTTGCGTTCCTTCCGCACTGGATTGGCGAATGTGAACCCAGCGCTCAACCGGTAACGCTATTTCGTTACTATTGATGCCATCATGCTCGATTTTGAACTTAACCCAATCTTTGCCATCACGTTCAAACTCAACCAAATCAACCGCACTGATGGATGAAGTTGTTGCTCCAGTATCAATTCGAGACTTAAACACCTCATTTAACCCCGGAACGTACACCCACTCTTCTTCACCAAGAATCAACTTCCCGTCAGATGTTTTATGGGCTTTAAGTTCAAGCACTGGGCGCTCTGGTTTGGGCTGAGGCTTTGTCTGCTTTACTGGTTCTTCTTTAATTTCCGACTTATTTTCTGCTGGGGCATCTACGCTTGCTGGTGTCACTGCACAAGCAGTTAAACCACCGCTAAGTAGTAAAGGCAAAATAAGTTTCAAATTCTTCATCCAATCACCTGCATTAACGTTGTGAGACTTTGACTATCGCGTCTGCCACGTATGGAATGTGCGCTTCTGTAAGACCAGCGATGTTAATTCGCCCGTCACCGACACCATAAATTCCATATTCATCTCGTAGCGTTCCCATTTGCTCAGGTGTAAAGCCTAGCACAGTAAACATACCCTTGTGGCTTTCAATGAAGTCGAATTGTGACGTATTGTGTTGATTTCTCAATTCATTACATAAAGTTTGACGCAGGTTTAACAAACGTTGCTGCATTTCACACAATTCTTGCTTCCAAGTGGTTGTAAGTTCAACATTTTGTAGGATTGTTTTGACCAATGCAGCACCATGATCAGGCGGCATGGTGTAAGTTGAGCGAGCCAATGTTAATAACTTGCCTTTCGCATTCGCGGATTCTTTCGCATTTTTGCCAATCACAATGGCCGCACCAGTACGTTCACGGTAAAGACCAAAATTCTTCGAACATGAAGTGGTAATCAGCATTTCTTCAACACGGTCAGCCATGAACTGCAGACCTTTGGCGTCTTCTTCAAGGCCATCACCAAAGCCTTGGTAGGCAATATCAACAAAGGGTGTGAAACCGTTCTTTACTGCCAAATCGGTGATGGCTTGCCAAGCAGCAAAATCGATGTCCGCTCCCGTTGGGTTGTGACAACAGCCATGAAGCAGTACGACGTCCTTTGGACCAGCAGTAGCAAGATCATCTAGCATCTGGCCGATGTCGACTTGCTTTGTTGCTGGGCTGAAGTAACGGTAATAACGCACTTTCAACCCTGCCGCTTCCATCACTGGTTTATGGTTTACATAACTAGGGTTAGAGATCCAAACGGTGGTCTCTGGCTGAGCCACTTTCATCAAATCACCAAGCATTCGCAGCGCGCCACTGGCTCCAGGAGTTTGAATAGCACTCACTCGGTCGAGCACGGAAGTGCCCGTAAGCAGTAAGTTCACCATCGATTGGTTAAACTCTTCACATCCTGCTAGGCCCACATACGATTTGGTGGTTTGAGTATTCGCTACCATTTTTTGTGCTTCTGCAACCGCTCGCATGATTGGCGTTTCGCCTTTGTTATTTTTGTAAACGCCAATGCCTAGGTCGACTTTTTGGTCGCGCGGGTCGTTACGAAATGCAACGGTAAGAGAAAGAATAGGATCTAATGCTGGTGTCGGTAATTGAGAAAACATGAAAGTCACAACCCTTTGAAATTCAAGTAATGGAGATTGCTCCAGATAGTGGGATAAACGTTAACATTAAAGCCTAAAAGTTCGAAACATATTTTTATTTTGTAGGAAATAAAAGTGAAAAGTCTCAATAGTCTCTCTTTCTCCTCACTTAAAGAGAGACCAATTAGACACTTTGACGGTCAAATGTTAGCCAAATGTTCGCCTGTCACTAGAATTTGAATTGAGCCATCTCTTGGCTCAGCTCTTTGGCTTGCATAGAAAGTGCCTTCGATACGTCATCAACCTGAGACACTTTGTCACTCACTGCAACAGAAGCGTCTGCGATGGATGTAATACTGCTGCTGATGTCTTCTGTGACCGCTCGTTGCTCCTCAGTTGCCGCCGCAATTTGGATATTCATCGCGTTCATTTCTTCTAACATTGAAACAAGCTGTTCAATCATCTCGGTGTTTGTTTTACAGGTTGAAACTCCACGCGAGACGGTTTTGTTGGCATTATCGATACACTGCGACACGCTGTTTGTTTCACGTTGTAACGCATCGATTTTTTGACGAATTTCTTCTGTTGAAGATTGAGTCCGACCAGCCAACGAGCGTACTTCATCAGCGACGACTGCAAAACCTCGCCCTTGTTCGCCCGCTCTCGCCGCCTCAATGGCCGCATTCAGAGCGAGCAAGTTGGTTTGCTCGGCAATACCTTGAATCACGTCGAGCACTTCAGCAATCGAAGCACTTTCATTTCTTAGTCGACCAATCGCTTCAACGGCTATCTGCATCTCATCATGCAATTTACCGATCTCTGCACCCAAGTTGTTGCCAACCTGTACGCCTTTCACGCCTTGCTCGTTCGCCCCTTTAACATAATCGGCGGCGCGATTGGCAAACTGCGCCACTTCCGCAATCGATGCACTCATTTCGTTGACTGCGGTTGCCACCGAATCGGATTTCGCGTTTTGCTCGGCGACCGCTTGACGTGTTGCTCGCATATTGTTGGTTATGTTGAGGGAATTGTTGCTCAACGTATCCGTTGCACTGGAAAACTGGCCGATCATTTGGCGTAGGTGTGAGAACAAATGATTGAGTGAGGTAGACAGCTCAGTGACCTCGTCTTTGCCTTGGACATCAAGTTGCTCAGTTAAGTCGTTATTACTACAAATTCGCTCAATTTTTTCACAAGCAAGGCGAATGGGCCGAGAGATACTGTTACCTAACACATAAGAAAGCAACACGGAAACGACAATGATCCCGACGATACTCATTAAAACGGTGTTTCTCACCGAGCCTTCCAATAGCGCTACATCCTGGAGTGCTTCGTCGTAGTCAATTTCCGTCAATATTGCCCACTTCAAACCGGCAACCGTAACCGGACTGTACGCAGACATGACTTGCACCCCGCGGTAGTCGTTGATGATCTCAAATCCCATTTTGCCCATTAACGCGCTACGTGAAGCATCACTGTCGATTTCTTGTCGGCCGATGGTCGAACCTTTGCTGATAATCTGTGTCAGCAGTTTCGACGAGACACCCGTCGATTTCATCACAGCCAAATAGTCATCAGGCGCTTCCAACAGAAAGCGAGACTGGCTACGCATTTTCTTGTCTGGGCCGACGAGATAACTTTCGCCGCTTTTACCCAAACCCGATGCCGCCCAATTCCCACCAAAGGTCATGATGCTGTTGATCACATCCACCGGCATTTGGAAAATCAGTACGCCCAAGCGCGAGTTACCTTCCATTATTGGTGTGGCTATAAATGAGGCGGCCGCTTCATACGAGGGATAATACGGTTTGAAGTCATCAAGGTAGTATTGAGCTTTACCCAAAGCCGCCGCTTTTCTGTAGGCTTCTGCAATACCAGTATTCGAATAAGGCCCTTGCTTAAGATTGGTGGCAAAATCCAACTCTTTAAAGACGGAATAAACCACATTGCCATCATTATCGACGAAAAAGATATCGTAATAGCCAAAGGCTTCTAAAAAGTGTTTGGTGGAAGGGTGATATTTTGCGTGAACTTGATCGTAAGTAGTGCCGAGCGTATCACTGATATATTGGTGTTTTTCGCCCAGTGGATTCGGATTGACCGCAATGTATCGTGCTTGAAGTGCTTTGCCAACCTCACCAATTTGATCAAGCATACTGATTTCGTTGGCAGCTAGCCCCTCATTAAGCGCTCGATACTTTTGTCCAAATTGATTGCTGTAGTAATTACGCAAGGCATTGACGTCTTGCGATGAGAGCTGTTGTGAAGGATACGTTTGAAACGCTTGACTAAAGGCTTTCATTGCGTCTTTAGTCGCAATGTCATCCGCTAAGGTTTCGACTTGATAATGAATTTGCTCAAAGTAGCTCTCAATCTCATTTTTCTTAATTTCGCGTACAGAAACCAGTTGTTGCGACGCTCGTGTGACAAGTGCTTGTTCAGAAAGCGCTGCAGATTTTAAACCAACTATAGCACCAGTAAATACAACGCCCAGTGCGCATAACGCTGTTGAGACCAAGATAATCTTATTAGCAATTTTCATATTCAAACCTGACCGCGACAGCGGCTCCTGAGTAAATACATCCCCAAAGAACCAACTGAGCGAAAATGTTTGAATTAATATACGTAGAGTGTAGTCAGCGATATAAGTGAGCGCGAATAGAAATTAAAGTCATAACGAATTCGCGCCTTCAAGAGTCAGCCTAAACCACCAAGGTGGTTGAATCTTAACACTTAGTTGACTGGTTAGACCTGACTTACAGCTTAAAGCAGTGAATGATTTGATTCGCGCTTCCCCGCCACTCCAAGCTTGGGTCCGCTTTGTCTTGCTCAAACTTACCATCTATCAATGTGTCGATGTATGGCAGTATTTGTCGTTGAGCTTCGTCAAGCTCATCAAGAGTGTATCCAGTCCAAACCCAGATGTCTTTCTCCGAGCATTCCTGTTTGACGCGCTTTACCAAACGCAAAATATCGGCAACATTTGCTGGATGCAATGGATCCCCGCCAGAGAGCGATAAACCACGGCGTTTGATACGAGTGTCATTAAGATCCGCGATGATTTGATCTTCCGCTTCTTGGGTAAACGGCACACCAGAATCTAAACGCTGCGTCGACTGATTGTAGCAACCACGACACTGATGAACACAGCCTGAAACAAACAGTGTGCATCGTGTACCCGGTCCATTAACCACGTCGACAGGATAATACTGGTGATAATTCATATTGACCTCTGGAAAAAATGAACCAACCGGATGGGGTTGGCTCATTGAATAACGAGTGAAACCTAATGCGTTACTTACAAGTGTTTCACGCGACGTTTCACTTCTTCTTGCTTACCGAAGTTAAATGGGCGCGCATCTGGACTGCCTAAGTAACCGCAAACACGACGAGTAACCGATACTTTGGATGAGTCATGGTTGCCACATTTCGGACAGGTAAAGCCTTTGCTGGCGCAATCAAACTCTCCGGTATAACCGCACTCGTAGCACTCATCAATCGGTGTATTGGTGCCGTAATAAGGGACTTTGCTGTAACTGTAATCCCATACGTTTTCTAGCGCTTCAATATTCTTTTGCATGTTAGGAAATTCGCCATAGCAGATAAAACCGCCGCTAGAAATTTCTGGATACGGCATCTCGAAATCGATCTTGTCGTATGGGTTTACTTTCTTTTCAACATCCAAATGGAAGCTGTTGGTGTAATAACCTCTGTCTGTGACGCCTTCAATCACACCAAATTCTTTGGTATCGATTCGGCAGAAGCGGCTACAAAGGTTTTCACTTGGCGTACCGTATAAACTGAAGCCATAGCCCGTTTCTTCCGTCCACGCTTCTACCGCTTTCTTCATGCGTTTAACAATATTTAACGCTTTCTCACGCAGTTCGTTGTCATCGTAAACGTGTGTTTGGTGACCAAACAGCGCGTTAATGGTTTCGTGGATACCAATGTAACCTAACGAAATGGATGAGCGGCCATGTTTGAAAATGTCAGCAATCGGCTGGTCCGCTTTCAAACGGATACCGCAAGCTCCTTCCATATAGAGGATTGGGGCCACTCGAGCTTTAACGTTTTCTAAACGACTGATGCGTGTCTCTAACGCACGGCGTGCAAGCTTCAGTTTTGAATCCAACAACGCATAGAATTTTTCTTCATCACCACCCGCTTTCAAAGCGATACGTGGCAAGTTCAAGCTGACAACACCTAGGTTATTGCGACCTTCGTGAATCAGCTCACCATTCTCTTCGTAGGTGCCTAGGAAGCTACGGCAGCCCATTGGCGTTTTGAATGATCCGGTGATCTCAACCACTTTGTCGTAGTTCAAGATATCTGGATACATACGCTTAGAAGCACACTCTAACGCCAATTGTTTAATGTCGTAGTTTGGATCGGTTGGTTTATGATTCAGACCATCTTTAATAGCGAATACCAGTTTCGGGAATACCGCTGTCTTGCGGTTCTTACCAAGGCCCGCAATACGGTTTTTCAAAATGGATTGTTGAATCAATTTCGATGCCCAACTTGTACCCAAACCAAAACCAAACGTCACAAATGGTGTTTGACCGTTCGCGGTGTGCAATGTGTTCACTTCATACTCTAGAGATTGAAACGCATCATAACATTCCTTCTCGGTACGCGATTTTGCAAAGCCGTCTGGATTATGGATATCCCACTCTTGGGCAATTTTTAAGTGCTTTTCGTAACTCGCGTTAACATACGGCTCAAGGATCTCATCAATGCGATTTATGGTGGTACCACCATAAATGTGGCTCGCCACTTGCGCGATAATTTGCGCAGTCACCGCAGTTGCGGTTGAAATTGACTTAGGCGTGTCAATTTCCGCATTACCCATTTTAAAGCCGTGAGTCAGCATGCCTTTTAGGTCAATCAGCATGCAGTTAAACATTGGGAAAAACGGCGCGTAATCGAGATCGTGATAGTGAATATCACCTTCATCATGCGCCTGAACCACATCGCGTGGCAAAATGTGCGTTTTGGCATAGTGCTTCGCCACAATACCGGCGAGTAAATCACGTTGCGTTGGGATTACCTTACCATCTTTATTGGCATTTTCGTTGATTAAGTCAACGTTGCTCTCTTCAATCAAACCTTCGATTTCTCGTGTGAGTGCGCTTTGCTTTTCACGCGCAATATCACGATCATGACGATATTCGATGTACGCACGAGCCAATGACTTGTATGGGCCTTGCATCAACTCGTTTTCTACTCGAGTTTGGATTTCGTGAATGTGAACTTCATCGTGATCTTTTAGCTGCAGCTCAACGGCTAGCGCCACATTGAGCGCATAAATAGCAATCTCTTTGTCGACATGCTCTGCGGCCGATTCTACTGCTGCTTGAATGCGATCGCGGCTAAACGGAGCCCTTGAGCCATCACGCTTGATTACGATTGGTTTCACTTTTTTCTCCTTACCCTAAGCATACTCACAGAGTTATCCACAAACACACTATATAGGGTTACTTTTTATCCGACTGACACTATATGTTGTGGCGTATTAAACGAAAAGCACTCGGTAAAAGTATTGATTTCGATCAACAAAATTCAACGATGGATTAAGATCAAATCGATCTTATTGGCGCAGATCTCAGATAAAAATAAAACGATGAAAATTGCAAAAATGTGGCGGTTTCTACTTGAAATTTTTGCAGTGCTTGTGTGATAAAGGCTGCCAAATACGAAAAGGATTTTAACCAATGTTACTACGCGTTCATGCTCTCTTTTTATTCTTCGTCACCTCTTTGCTATTTCCAATGTCACCAGTTTCAGCTCAACCGATCACCGTCACAAGTTGGAATATGGAGTGGCTTTCATCTTCACCTTCCGCTCGTGTAAAAGAAAGTCAACGTGATGATGAAGATTTCAAAAAACTTGCATACTATTTTCAAACGACAGCCACCGACCTCCTCGCCTTCCAAGAAGTCAACGACATCAACGCACTGCGGAAAGTGGTGGGCAAGGAGTATCAGATTCTTCTGTCTGACCGTGCTAACCCACGTTATCAACGCTTTCAGTTTGACGACATCAATCAGTACACAGGCTTTGCCATTAGAAAAGGCCTTCCTTATCGTGACGTGGGTGATGTCCAGTTGAACAAGGGCAACAGCAAGTTACGTTTCGCTTCTTATGTCGTAATCGGCGATGGGCCACACGAAATACATGTGCTCAATGTCCACTTGAAAGCGGGATGCAGCGGCACATATAAAAGCAGCGACGCCTGCAAAACACTCAAAAACGAGGGACAAGAACTGTCCAAGTGGATTGTTGAAAGGCAAAAACTCGAACAAAGGTATATGGTGCTCGGCGATTTTAATCACAACCTCGCCCACCCCAATGACTGGTTGATGGCAGAGTTAGCGAACAAGGGAGATCTGCTGCTATTGACGGCCAAAACGGCTGCAAAGTGTAAAGTACGTTCAAAGAAAAATCCTGACCGCATTCACTCATTTCGCTCTTTGATTGATCACATTGCGGTTAGCGACGGATTAAGTGCAACCCAAGCCAATCAAACCGTGTTTTCAAGCCAAGATGTTCTTCAGTATCAGTTAAGTGATCACTGTCCAGTCTCCACCACTCTTACTCTACCGTAACCTTCGTGATGTTTAGAAACGTATATTAGCGTTGCGAACTAAAAAGAATGAGCCCCTGTTTGGGGCTCAATATCTTAACTCAACACTTTACTTTGCTACTCGACAAATCGCTTCTTCATCACTGCAAAATAGAGCACCGGTATCACTATCAGCGTGAGAATCGTCGAGACGAAGATACCAAAGATCAAACTGATCGCGAGTCCATTGAAGATGGGGTCGTCTAGTATAAATACCGCACCAATCATCGCCGCGAGTGCTGTTAGCATAATGGGTTTTGCTCGAACCGCTGCCGATTGCATCACAGCTTCCGCAAATTCGACACCTTCACCGACCTGTTGATTAATAAAATCCACCAGCAGAATGGAGTTGCGCACAATGATGCCAGCAAGTGCAATCATGCCAATCATGGACGTGGCCGTAAACTGCGCCCCCAACAGAGCATGGCCAGGCATTACACCGATAATGGTCAGTGGAATCGGTGCCATGATAATCAGCGGAACTAGATAAGACTTAAACTGCGCCACCACCAGCAAGTAGATAAGCACCATACCAACGGCATAGGCGATCCCCATATCACGGAACGTTTCATAAGTGATGGTCCACTCCCCATCCCACATAATTGAAATGCCCTGCAACCCATCAGGCTGATGAATAAAGTACTGTTCAATCGGCATTTGTTGGCCAAGAGTGCTAGACAACGTGGCCATTCCATACAACGGGCTGTCGGTTTCTCCTGTCATGTCGGCGACAACCATCACCATAGGAACGAGATTCTTGTGCACGATGTAATCTTCCATCTGGCTTTGACGAACGTTAACCAACTCCGACAGCGGATACTGGTTACCCGTTTGGCTTTGCACACGGAGATTAAGCACTTGTTCTAAGCGCACTTTTGCCGACTCAGCGGCTTGGATCATCACTGGAATCGGATATTTTCCGTGCTCGACATGCAGGTAGGAGAGCGGTTTTCCACCCACCGACGTCGCAAGAGCATCGACAATCTCACTGTACGGAATCATCAGGCGAGCTGCTTTGCTACGATCGATAGTGACTTGCCATTTTTGATGAATTTCTGGCAGATACATATCGACATCAACAATGTCATCGGTTTCGCGGAAAATCTCACGCACCTGACGGGCCGCTTCTGCTCTCAGCTCAGGTGTCGGTGCATACACTTCTGCCAAAATTGGCGACCAAACTGGTGGGCCGGGCGGCACCTCTACGACTTTGACTTTTCCGCCAAATGCCTTCGCAATCTCATTTAATATTGGACGTACCGCGCTAGCGATTTCATGACTATCACGATCTCGCTCACGACGATCCAACAAATTCACTTGAATGTCTCCTTGATGAGCTTGATTACGCAAGAAATAGTGACGCACCAAACCGTTAAAGTTCATTGGCGCAGCACTGCCTACGTAAATCTGATAGTCACTTACTTCTGGCACTTCATTGAGCGAACGAGCCATTTCAAAAAGCACTCTCTGAGTCTTTTCGAGTGAGCTCCCTTCCGGCATATCGAGCACCACTTGGAACTCCGACTTATTGTCAAAAGGCAGCATTTTTAATACCACCGCCTGCATCACTGGCAACGCAACTGATGCGGCAATGAGTCCAACAATGCCAAACAACAACAAGAGTCGGTTACGGCTTTGTGCTTTCGCCGTGATAAACGGAGACATTAGACGATGGAAAATCGAGTCTGCTTTGTGAGACTCCTCATGATGGGCCGACTTAAGTAATTTTCCGGATAACCAAGGAGAGACGACAAACGCCACCGCTAGTGAAATCAGCATGCCCATTGACGCGTTGATCGGAATTGGGCTCATGTAAGGCCCCATTAATCCGGAAACGAAGGCCATTGGCAGCAGTGCGGCGATCACGGTTAACGTCGCCAAGATCGTTGGCCCCCCAACCTCATCCACCGCGACAGGGATCAACTCGGCCAGTTTTTTCTTACCCATCGACATATGACGGTGAATATTCTCTACCACGACAATCGCGTCGTCGACCAAAATACCAATCGAGAAAATCAGTGCAAACAGCGAAACTCGGTTGAGCGTAAAACCCCATGCCCAAGAAGCAAACAGGGTGATCATCAAGGTGACGATAATGGCAATTCCCACCACTAATGACTCTCGCCAACCCATCGTCAGCAATACCAATAGCACAACAGCGGTGGTTGCAAAGGCCAGCTTGCCTATCAAAGTATTACTTTTGTCTGCCGCCGTTTTACCGTAGTCCCGTGTAATCGTGACGTCAACATCATGAGGGATGAGCTGGTTTTTCAGTACCTCGAGACGCTCTTCAATATTTTTTGCCACATTGACCGCGTTTTCGCCGCCCTTTTTCGCAATCGCCATCGTCACTGCTGGGTAAATACCCTGCTTGTCACTGGTCCAAACATTGTGCGTTGGCGTATTCACGCCCAATTCAATTTCGGCGATATCTGAAAAATAGACTGGGGCTCCATCAGCAACGCCAACTACTAACTGTTTAATTTGATCCACTTGGGTCAAAAACTCGCCGATCTGCAACGGAACTTGCTGATTATCATGAGTCAGACTTAATGTCATTGAACGTTGATTCGCAGAAGGGATCGCTTGGTTAAGATGGTTTATCGTTATTCCATACGCATTCATTTTCACCGGGTCAAGACGAACATCGACTATAGACGCGTGCCCCCCTACGGTATAAATGTCGCGTGTGCCATCAATGCGTTTGAGTTCGGTTTCTAATCCATGAGCAATTTGTGTGAGTTGCTGACCGCTATATTGGCCAGATTTATCCGATAAAGTAACCGTCACTATTGGCACATCTTCAATACCGCGGGGCTTAATGATGGGCTCTCCCACCCCAACGCCTTTCGGCATCCAATCTTTATTGGAATACAGCTTGTTATAGATTCGGACAACCGCATCGTTGCGAGTGACACCAACATCAAAGATCGCCACAATCATTGCCCCGTCAGGCTGGGAAAATGAGTAGATTTTATCGATGCCCTGAATTTCAGAAATGACTTGTTCCGCTGGCGTTGTCACTAAGCTTGCGACTTCTTGTGGCGATGCACCCGGAAATGGGATGTAGACATCGGCAAATGTCACGTCGATTTGAGGTTCTTCTTCTTTGGGTGTGATGATCACAGCAAATAACCCCATCAATAAGCCCACAAGCGCGAGTAATGGTGTCATTGCTGAATTTTGAAAGGCCGCGGCAATGCGACCCGATATTCCGAGTCGTGTATCCATACTATTTACCTTTCACATTGATAAGATCAGTGGTGATGCGATCGCCAATCTCTAGCCCCGATAATACTTCGAAGCCCTGTTCAAACTCTTGCCCAAGACGAATAGGATTGAGCACTGGATTGCCGTTGTCATCCAAGCGATAAACTACGCTCAACTCAGCGCGGCGAATCACGGCTTGTTTAGGGATCAGCAACAACTGACGCTCGCCATAACGGAAAGAAGTCTTCACCCATGCACCGGGTATAAAGTCAGCTTGATTCTCGGGCAAATCGAGCCGAATGGGGTAACTGTGTGAATCGGCCTCAGCGTACTGGAATAGGTTGTAAGAAACAGGGACAACAGAGAGTTGATTGGCGTTTTCAATCGTAAATTGATCCGCTGACGTAACATAGCCACGATACCGTTGTGGAATTTTTGTCTCTACACGCAGTTGCTGTAATGAAAAGCCACTCAAAAGCGGTGTGCCCGGTGCGACGGTTTCACCTAGTTCAACAAAACGTTTTGTTACCACGCCATCATATGGCGCGGTAACGCTGGTGTATCCTAGGGATTCCTTCGCTTGAGCAACCGCCGCTTCGGCCGATTTAACCATAGCGGCACTGCTACGTGCGCGAGACTCCGCAGCATCCATCTGATCTTGCGAAATAGCCCCCTTCGGCATCAGTTGCCTAAAACGCTTTACTTGCGCCTGAGCTTCCGCGTTTTGCGCTTTAGCGCTGGCCAATTGAGCCGCAGCAGAATCGAGCGCCGCAGATTGCTGAACCGCACTGATCTCTAATAAGACCGTACCTTGAGTCACAAAGTCATTCACATCGACATTCAAAGCAACGACCGTACCCGATGTTTGAGCAGCCACCGTACCTTGATTGACAGGCTGAACCGTACCATCAAGAACAATCGTCTGCGGAACGGTTTGCAGAACCGCTGTATAAATATCTGAATGAGCCACACTAGGCAGCGTTGCGGAAACCGCGATGACCAGTGCAGTGTACTTAAGTCGTTGCATAGAAAATCTCCTTATATTCCTTACGCCAGCATAATGGGATTAAGCAAGCTCCGTTTTGACTTCTCGCTCATTTTTAAAACAAATCAGTAAGTTGGTTACGCCTAACCCAAACATCATCGCGGCAAAAAACAGCACGATTTGCACATTGCCCAAGCCTAAGCTCGCAACCGCTGGCCCTGGGCAGATACCGGCTAATCCCCAACCGATACCAAAAACTGCGGCACCAGAGACAAGTCGGCCATCAATCGTTTTCTTCGTTGCTAGGCAAAATGCTTCAGCATTGAGTGGTTTTTGCTGCTTTTTCACCAACAGAAAATAACCCGGCATGAAGACGGCAAGCGCACCGCCCATCACAAACATCAAACTAGGATCCCAATCTCCTGCCACATCAAGAAAACCAATGACTTTGTTTGGATCTGTCATGCCAGATATGGCCATACCTAGGCCAAAAAGCAGACCTGCCAGTAGCGATGTCACTCGAAAAACAAAATTGTTCATTGTTGTACCCTAGCCAATTAAATGAGATGAAGTCTGATGAATACGGTGATCGCCGCCACCGCCATGAAAATGCATGTAGCCACGATGGATCGCTTAGATAAACGACCAATGCCACATATGCCGTGACCACTCGTACAACCATTACCAAGGCGAGTACCAATCCCCACCAATAAGCCCGCCACGATAATCAACGCACTAGAAACCTCGATGACTGGACTTACCTGAGTATTGGAGAGCGTGGCGGCCAGAACACCACCAGAAATCATGCCAATGACGAACATTAATCGCCATGCAAAATCCTTTGTCTTGGGGGTCAATAAACCCGTTAGAATGCCACTAATCCCTGCGACTTTGCCATTGAGTAACATCAAGGTTAACGCAGAGATACCAAGTAAAATGCCTCCTGCCAACGACGTCCAAGGTACTGCAAATTCCATAAATTCCTCACTAATTAGGGGCAAAAAATAAACTGAAGGCTGCCAATTAAATGTTCAATTCTCGGGTCAGCCAAAGAGTAGAAAACTTGTTGTGATTCTTTTCTCGCCTTTACTAAGCCATGTTTACGCAGCACTGTTAGGTGTTGTGAAAATGCGGATTGACTTAAGGTTGAGCTTTGCTGTAACTGCCCTACACCAATCTCTCCTTTGGTTAACTGGCAAAGAACCATCAAACGCTCTGGGTGCGCGACTATCTTCAATAGTTCTGCCACACTTTCCGCACTGTTTCGCATCTGTTCTAGATCTATCGTTTTGTCGTGACTCATCGTTCACCCTCCGTTTCTGTATGACAAATCTTACCGTCACAATTTAATTAGTCAATTCTAATTTAGACTTTTTGCAATTAGATTAATTTTTATTAGACATTTCTAATTTAAGTGTTAAGGTATTACCAACAACAACGTGGAGAGTTCGTTATGACTGTAGAAAACGGAGTTCGCATTCTTGCGGGAAGTATGGTGCTTTTATCATTGGTTTTAACACACTATGTGCATGAAAACTTTATCTGGTTAACGGTCTTCGTTGGGCTAAACCTCATTCAAAGCGCATTTACTGGTTTTTGCCCTGCGACATTCTTCCTAAAAAAACTTGGCCTCAAGTAACAAATTTTCACTTTCAGAGCTGATACATTTACATCACTAAATCGGTTGGCTCGAAAGTTCATAAAGTTAAGGTTTTGTAGATATGACTAAGATTGTAATTGTTGGTGGTGTCGCGGGAGGTGCTTCTGCTGCTGCTCGTGCTCGTCGTTTAAGTGAAGATGCACAAATTATCATGTTTGAACGTGGTCCTTTCGTTTCATTTGCCAACTGTGGTTTGCCTTACCATATCGGTGGCGATATCAAAGAGCGCAGTAAACTGTTGTTGCAAACCCCCGAGAGCTTTCTTGCTCGATTTAACGTTGATGTGCGCGTTATGAACGAAATTACCGCTATCAATCGTCTGGATAAAAGTGTCACAGTGAAAAACTTGATCGATGGTAGTGAATACCAAGAGAGTTATGATTTTTTACTGCTTAGCCCTGGCGCAGGCCCAGTTGTGCCACCGATTCCTGGTGTGAACAACCCACTCACACACTCCCTGCGCAATATTCCAGATATGGATAAGATCATCCAAACAATCCAACATAACAATGTTGAACACGCAACGGTTGTTGGCGGAGGCTTTATCGGTTTAGAGATGATGGAAGCCTTCCATCAACTTGGCATTAAAACCACTCTGCTTGAGCTTGCAGACCAAGTGATGACGCCGGTAGACCGCGAAATGGCGGGGTTCGCCCATGCCGAGATTCGGGCTAAAGGCATTGACTTACGCCTAGGTACCGCTCTCTCAAGTGTCGAATACATCTCTACTGATGAGCAAGATACATCTGGACATCTGGAACTAAGCCTAAGTACCGGCGATAAACTCAACACCGATATTCTGATCATGGCGATTGGTGTGCGTCCTGAGACTAAATTAGCAAAAGAAGCAGGACTTCAAATTGGTGAATTAGGTGGTATTTACACCAACGAAATGATGCAAACCAGCGATCCTAGTATCTATGCCGTCGGTGATGCGGTCGAAGAAAAAGATTTTGTCACAGGTACACAAACTTTGGTTCCGCTTGCTGGGCCTGCTAACCGTCAAGGCCGCATGGCGGCAGACAATATGCTTGGTCGCAATGAAACCTATCAAGGTACGCAGGGAACGGCCATCTGTAAGATCTTCGACCTCGCCGTTGCCTCAACGGGTAAAAATGAGAAACAACTGAAGCGCGATGGTATTGATTACGAAAAAGTGTATGTCCACACTGCCAGCCACGCGAGCTACTATCCAGGTGCTGAGATTGTCTCGTTCAAAATGTTATTCGATCCTAAAACAGGAAAGATCTTTGGTGCGCAAGCGGTGGGTAAAGATGGCGTGGATAAACGCATTGATGTGATGGCGGTTGCCCAACGTGCTGGCATGACTGTCGAGCAGTTGCAGCATCTTGAACTTACTTACGCTCCGCCATTTGGCAGCGCCAAAGATGTGATCAACCAAGCTGCCTTCGTTGCAAATAACATCATTAAGGGTGATGCCACTCCGATTCACTTTGACGAGATGGACTCACTCACTGATAACCAAGTACTGCTGGACGTGCGTAATCCTGGTGAGCTTGAAAACGTCGGTTTTATTAAGGATGCGATCAACATTCCTGTAGACCAATTACGCCATCGTATGAACGAACTACCAAAAGACAAAGAGATCATCATTTACTGTCAAGTTGGGTTACGCGGTAACGTAGCATATCGTCAGCTAGTGAATAATGGTTTTAAAGCGCGAAATCTCATTGGTGGCTACCGCACCTATCAGTTCGCAAAAGCATAACAACACTGCATTTTTGTTTTGGAGCACTTAACGTGCTCCTTTTTTCTATCTAGACAATATCATCGAATCGACCTGAGCCTAATGGACTTTAGCAAACTTTACGCAGTCGCTGTCCCATAAACCCTGCTCTTGAAACACGCGACAGGCACTCACCGTGTGGCTTTTGGCTCGTTAACTTAGTTGCTGAGTTCAAGCAATAACACGGCGCTTAATATTGGTCACTCTTTCTAAACGATGCTTGTGCTAGCATCTCTACTAAACGATTATTTGGGGTAAACATATGTCTTCTGATCGCAACGGATCCAGTTCAAACTATGCACGCAAAGAAGCGGGTTATAGAGAAAAAGCACTAAAACTCTATCCTTGGGTATGCGGCCGGTGCGCAAGAGAATTTGTTTACTCAAATTTACGCGAACTTACCGTTCACCACAAAGACCACGACCATACAAATAACCCAGAAGATGGCAGCAACTGGGAGTTGTTATGTCTCTATTGCCACGATCATGAGCATAGCAAATACCTAGAACATGAACGCTATGGCAGTGAAGTAACGCCTAGTGAAGATGAACACAAAGTCGCCACATACAACCCGTTTGCTGATTTAGCGAATATGATAAAAAAGTGAACGGAAAGCACTGTTCTCAGCCGTTTTAAGCTCATTCAGTGAGATGGGTGGGTTCTTGATACATATAGGTATATCTATATTTCGACCTCCATTAAGTAAAATGGCCTAACCCGATGGCTAGACCTTTATCTTATCTTAAATCGAACAACGGCTGTCGCTGTTAAGTACCTAACGCTTAATCTCGTGTACGTTGACGAGAGTGGCAGTGTTCAATCGCTTTTTGCAACATCTCTAAAGCACTGTGAGGACATTCCGGTAGTGCAGCATCGCTCTCACCGATTGGTTCAACTCGCTTGCCCCACTTCACAAGGCCTGCCCCCCAAGTTAAGCCAGCGCCAAACGCCGCCAACAGAATATTGTCACCCGGCTTAATATGGCCTTGTTCTACCGCCTCACAGATGGCAATAGGCACGGTCGCTGCAGAGGTGTTGCCGTATTTTTGAATGTTGACGAATGCTTTGCTCTGGTCGATGCCAGAAAGATCACACAAGGTTTGGATGATACGAATGTTAGCCTGATGAGGGATGACTACATCAATGTCATCTTTGCTTAGCCCAGCGTGGCCAAGCACGTGTGCAGCCGCACTACCCATGCCTTTTACCGCACGCTTAAAAATCTCTTTACCAACAAAGTTAAAATCCCAGTGGCCATTATCAGCAGCGAAACGATCCATCGAAGTACCGAACTTCGGTACAGAAAGGATATCGCGTCCCTGAGCGTCACAGCCAATTTTCGCCGATTGTAGTCCGACAGGTTCTTCTGAACGCGAAAGAACGACGGCACCAGCACCATCACCAAACAACACCGCGGTATCGCGCATTGCCCAGTCGATGTAGAAAGAAAGACGCTCCGCACCAATCACCAAAGCATGACGATAGGCTCCGGACTGAATAAGGCGCGTACCCGTTTCTAAGCCGTAAACAAACCCTGTACACGCAGCATTTAAGTCGAAAGCTGCCGCTGACTCGATCTCCAAATTCTTTTGTACTAAAGACGCGATATTCGGAATCAGAGAATCTGGCGAACAAGTCGCAACAATAATTAAATCAATATCTTTCGCTTCAACACCCGCTCTCGCTAAGGCTTGTTTTGCTGCAACGGTAGCAAGTTCAGACGTGTTCACATGGCTGATTCGACGGTTCTCGATACCCGTACGAGTGCGGATCCATTCATCCGAAGTTTCTAGAAATGTGCTGAGATCGTCATTTGACAGGATTGCTGGTGGTAAACATTTTCCCCACCCGGTAATTTCCGCGTAATAAGTTGTCATCTTAGACCTATTTATTGTTGTTTTTGAGTATTGTGACCATGTTATCTGGTCAATGAATGACGAAAGTATACGCCTAATCGGCGGATCTGGTAAGTCCAGTTTTCCTTTCGGTATTGAACTGCAGGTCTTTCACCCTCATATAAGACGAAAGACAAAAAATAAGAGGAAGTTAAGCCATGTCGACCTTTCATTCTCGTTGCCCATCTTGTGGTGGTTTGAACCGTTTGCCGTCAGAGCGCGTTTCTGAACATCCTACCTGTGGCAAATGTAAAACAGAACTTTTAGATGGTGCACCTATTGAAGGTACCAATGATAATTTTACTCACTTGCTGCAAAGTAACGTGCCTGTCGTGGTTGATTTTTGGGCGCCGTGGTGCAATCCCTGCGTTGGGTTCGCTCCGGTGTTTCAAGATGTCGCTGCAGAACGCAAGGGGAAAGTTCGCTTTGTGAAAATTAATACTGAAGTCGAACAACAACTGGCCGCACAGTATCAGATCAGGAGCATTCCAACCGTGATGGTGTTTAAACAGGGAAAACGTGTTGATGTGGTCAACGGAGCACTGCCAAAAGGCCAATTTGATCAATGGCTTAATCAAGCACTGTTAAAATAACCCATTTGCCAGACAAACGTCGTGTTTGTCTGGCAACTCATTAGCCTACCCAATAGGTTCCTTTCGCTCATTACATCAACACATCAATAAAAATTCGAGTCCTTGACGACAAATATCTCTGATTTTACATGTCTGTTTTTTGGTCGCATAGTCGCGCCAAATCACTTTAACTGATATGCAAACTGGAGACAAAAAGGCGTGAACAAAGCAGCAGACAAATCACTCGGCATTGCCGTTCCTATTGTGGCGTTAACACTTTATTCCGTAGCGTCTGGGTATCTGATGAGTCTGATTCCGCTAGTCACCAACCAGTATCAACTTCCCGTTTCTCTTGTGAGTTGGCTTGCCAGCGTGTTTTATGCTGGACTCTTGGTCGGTTCTTTGTTTTTCGAGCCCATCGTTCAACGTATCGGTCACAAACTGGCGTTTATCACCTGTTTAGTCACTTTCATTGCTAGCATCGTCATTTTGCCAATGCTGCCTTCAAGTACCGTATGGCTTATCGCTCGATTCATCGCCGGCATTGCGGTTGCAGGAGTCTTTGTTGTGGTTGAGTCATGGCTGCTCGATGGCGATGAACGTTCTCGTGCAAAACGACTCAGCTTTTATATGATTTCTTTGTATGGCGGTACTGCGTTTGGTCAAATGGGCATAACGCTATTGGGCACAGAGGGGCTATTACCTTTCGCGATAATTTGCGTGACGCTGTCACTGGCTATTTTAACTCTCCTGTGCTTCAAGACAGCGCAACCCAACAGCACCGAATCTGAGAGTTTGTCATTTAAACAGATCATCAACTTAGATCATGCGGCCATCATTGGTTGTATCGTCTCTGGATTAACGTTGGGAGCGATTTACGGTTTGATGCCATTGGAGTTGGCTAACCGTCATATTGCCCACGGCGAAATCGGTACACTGATGGCTTTGATTATTTTGGGTGGTATGGTCGTTCAACCAACTGTGACATTACTCAGCAAGTGGACAGGCAAAACGCTGTTGATGGCGTTCTACGGTTTGGCGGGAGTATTTGCGATTGGCTTGACCTTATTAACCACATCAACTCTTGTTCTAGCAATTGCCCTGTTTGTTTTAGGTATGGCGGTATTTGCCCTTTACCCTGTTGCGATTACACTAGGCTGCCAGCAACTTGATAACCGTTTTATTGTTTCCGCTACGCAGGTCATGCTGTTTAGTTATAGTGTAGGTTCCGTTGTCGGTCCGGCACTGGCTGGTCATTTTATGCTACGCCCACACGGTTTGCTGGGTTACTTGTTCGCGATACTGGTTCCGACCACTATTTACATGCTGTTTGCCGCAATGAAGACTCGAAAAGTGGTCTCTTTGGGCGAGTAACACTAAAGCTGAGTTTTACGATATTGAGTCGGCGATAGACCAAAATATTTCTTAAAACGATGAGTGAAGTTATAAGGGTCTTTATAACCGAGTCGATTGGAAATCATGGTGATCGTCCACTCTCTATAGCGAAGGAGATCCGCCGCTTTCTCCATTCTAAGTTGAATTAAACGCGCGCGAGGTGAAAGGCCAAACAACTGCTTTGTTAGGCGGTTGAACTGTTCCTCACTAATAAAACAGTGCTCCGCCATTTCGGCAACGCTCCACGGCAAATGCAGTTGGCTTTCCACCTCATTAAATAGGGCTTGCACGCGTGAAAGTGAACCTGGAATACCGGGCTCAATGCGCGATAGCATTCTCACCACTTCGCTAACCAACATTCTTCGGTAACTTGTTCGCCCGCCAATTTCGCCGTAAAGCAGACACATCAACGACCAAATCTGTTCTGACTCACGAAAGCTCACGACGGTTTGACCCATTTGAGCAATGTGTGCCCATTTGTCTGTTGGTTGCGGCAACAACCAAATCATATCCCAATGCGCAAGGTCAGGATTCATCTCAAAACGAAAAGGCGTTTTCGCTGGCAATATAGTTAAGGAGTAAGGCGGAATTTCCTTTACTGCCTCTTTCGTTATCAGAACCCCTCCACCTTTGAGAGTAAACAGCAACGTATGTACACCCACACCATACCGCTCAACGTAGTAGCCATCTTTTAGCTCAGCAATGCCTGCCATAAACACATCTGCATTACGCCACTCCGGGATCTCCGTCAACGTTAAGAATCGCTCTTTACATCGATCGGCAAGATGGACTTCATCTATCCATTGCTGCTTTGGCAAATAACCATCAATGACGGATTTGCACAGCTTTTGTGATTTTTCAAACATGTTAACTCGCAAGCAATCCTTATATAGTCCCCTCAGAAACAGAGGAGACGAAATGAATACGCATCTAACGAACAATAGTGCTCAGAACACCTTACCAGAAGGGCTATTAAAGACAATCGCCAAACTTGGTTTTCCAGTCGCAATTCAAAGTGCACTGGTGGCTATTTTGGCATTGGCAGATGTTTTAATGGTCAGTGATTTTGGGAAAGAAGCGACTGCCGCTGTGGGAATCGCCTCAAAATGGCATTTCATTGCAATTATGATCATGGCAGGTCTTGCTTCCGCAAATGGTACGTTAGTTGCGCAATACTGGGGCAAAGACGATCGCCGCAGTGCAAAAGCCGTTTCTCTCATTGCCCTCAACTTTGGGTTGAAAGTGCTGATACCTGTCAGTTTACTGATCACCTTGGGTTCGCAGTTCATCATGATGCTGCAAACCAACGATAAAACCGTCATTGAACTTGGCTCCGTGTATCTCTGGTACGCGCTACCGGTTTTATTGCTGACCCATATCGTGATTGTGATTGAATCGAGCATGCGTTCTTCTGGCGATACCGTAACACCCTTATTCATTGGCTCCGTGACCATTTTCGTCAATATTGCTCTCAACTATTGGCTGATTAAAGGTGGGCTCGGCGTGCCTGCGATGGGCGTTGCAGGAGCCGCTTTGGCAACGTCAATTTCTCGCGCTCTGCAAGTCGTACTCATGCTTGGGTTTATGAAATACAAGCGCCATTGGTTGCTCGAAACAGAAGCATCCGCAGATCGCCCTTCCCTTTGGCTTTCCTACCGTCGCTTGGCGTTGCCGGTGACATTGGGCGCGGTTTTATGGGGAATTGGCACCATGGCCTACCAAATTATATTTGGCCATATGGGTACCACAGAGCTTGCTGTTTTCAGTATGCTTGGCCCTTTTGAATCATTATGTTACGCAATCTTTTTTGGTATTTCGGTCGCTTGTTCTGTGCTTATTGGTCAGTCACTCGGGCGCAACGAGTTTGACCGTGCGCAAGCGATGGCCGCGTATTTTATCAAGGTCGTTTTCGTCGTTGGCGTGTCAGTCGGCGCATTTATGTTGTTGAACAGAGAGTGGATTTTATCTGGGCTCAATCTCAACAGTGAAGAACTGAAACCACTAGCAGCGCCTGCGGTGATCATCCTTTGCTGCGGGATCTGGATTCGCATGCTAAACATGACCATCATTAATGGCATCATTCGCGCAGGTGGCGACAACGTATTCTGTTTAAGAATGGACTTTATCGCCATGTGGATGACAGGTATTCCTTTGTGTGCTTTAGCAGCCTTTATCGCTGGCATGGAGTTTAAAGTCGTCTATGCGCTAATGTTGGCTGAAGAAATTGTGAAATTAGCGCTGTGCTACCGACGCTACACACAAAAATTTTGGATTAAAAACTTAACCGTTGTTACGGTTTCTTAGCGAGCCTTTTATGGCGGTTAGAGCTTTCCGGTGTTGGCTTGTCTGGCACCGGTTTTCGTTCATGTAGCAAATGACGAATCGCCAAAATAGGATGAACCAATAACATTCGTGGTCCTGAATAACGCATCACCAAACGCATCTGTTCTTTCTGTGCTTTTTTGTAACAATGGATGGGGCATTGATTGCAAGTTGGCTTATCTTCGCCATAAGGACATCTGTCCAACCTCACTTCGGCGTAGTCCATTAGTGCCCGACACTCCTCACACAAGGTATCGCCGTGGTGGTGATCCTTGCAATAGATGCGAATCATCGCTGCAACCGTTTTGAACTCAGTGGCCAATGCCCCCATCAGTATTTTTGACGCCATCGTAGAACCAATATTTATTAATCACTTTGTCAATTTTACGCTTTGTCGAGAACTATTTTCATTTATCTAAATCAAACTCACTTGTACTTTGTGCGACAAATGATTATTCTCAGCCACCTTTCACGGGGGCAACAACAATGAACCGCAAAAAGAAAATCAATCAAATTTTCAAATCGAAGCTGAAAAAGCAAAACGCGAAACTGCATAAAAGTAACAAACCACGTTACATTTCAAAAGCAGAACGTGCCAAACTGGAAGCCGCAGGCGAAGTGGTAGAAAACGAAAGTATCCCTTCACTTGATACTGACCTAGATAGCGAAACAAAGTAAGAACCTAAGTAACTTTTTCACCTTTCCACCGACGCGACAGTGATTACGTTCTTTTAACGAGAACGCACATCGACAGCTTGGGTGTCATATAAGGGTACAAATACAATAAGGCGCACCTAGCAGTGCGCCTTTACCTCGTTACTCAATCGTGAGTCTGCGATTTGGGATTACTATAGATGCATCCCTAACAAAAAACGAGGAACTACAGTAGAGTTTTGATTCCATCCAAATTGTGTGTAAAACCTCACATCCCTCCTTATCGAGCAGCATGTTGCTTTACGATTTAAGTGTGGTACACATTGGTTAAATTGCAAGAAATTCCCTTTAAATAACGTGCCATCTATCACAATTTTTTGCTTTTACCACGCTGAATTATGAAAAACTAATTTGCATCTTTCGTAACTAAAGCACAACCCTAGCTTCGCTTATAATCTGAGCTCGAAATTTTGGCGTTGGAGATACACATGACCAAGCGTGAGAGAATCATTCAGTCCGTTCTAGTAAAAGTGCCCAAAGATGCAATCAATCAGTTTCTCTCACACGGTTCAACACCTATTTCTGTCCTTTTCTTAGCCGCATTGGTTGGCATATTGGCAGGACTGGTTGGAACCTATTTCGAAATCGCCGTACATTTTGTTTCCGAGACTCGGACGGAGTGGTTAAAGAGTGAAATTGGTCATTTGCTGCCGCTTTGGCTTGCGGCAATTTTGATCAGTGCAGCGCTTGCATTCGTGGGGTATTTTCTGGTTCACCGCTTTGCGCCAGAGGCCGCTGGCTCAGGTATCCCAGAAATCGAGGGGGCGATGGACAATATCCGCCCAGTCAGATGGTGGCGAGTCATTCCCGTGAAGTTTTTTGGCGGCATGGGGGCACTGGGTTCAGGAATGGTGCTGGGCCGAGAAGGGCCTACCGTTCAGATGGGCGGTGCCGTTGGTCGCATGGTCACGGATATTTTCCGAGTGAAAGATGACGACACTCGCCACTCTCTACTCGCGTCAGGAGCGGCAGGTGGTTTGGCCGCCGCGTTTAATGCTCCTCTTGCGGGGATCATGTTCGTGGTCGAAGAGATGCGTCCACAATTTCGTTACTCGCTGATCTCTATTCGAGCCGTGATTATTTCTGCTGTTATGGCCAATATCGTGTTTCGTGCCATCAACGGCCAAGATGCGGTCATCACCATGCCGCAATATCAACCACCCGAGCTAAAAGCTTTGTGGCTCTTTTTGTTATTGGGCGGACTTTTTGGCGTTTTTGGTGTGCTGTTCAATAAACTGGTGACTGTCGCACAAGACGCCTTCGTTGCCTTGCACAAGAATGATCGCAAACGTTATTTGATCACCGGAACCTGTCTCGGTGGCATCTTTGGTTTGCTGTTGCTGTATGTTCCCGAGTTGACGGGCGGCGGCATTCATCTTATTCCAGACGTCACTAACGGCAACTACAGCGTTTCTCTGCTGGTGATGCTCTTTGTCGGACGAGTGTTGACCACTTTAATCTGTTTTGGCTCAGGTGCACCCGGCGGGATTTTTGCGCCTATGTTGGCATTGGGCACGCTATTTGGCTATGCCTTTGGTGCCACCGCGAAAATCCTACTTCCCGATCTTCCCATCGAGCCGGGCATGTTCGCCATTGCGGGTATGGGCGCTTTGTTCGCCGCCACGGTTCGCGCGCCGATTACGGGAATTCTGCTCGTGATTGAAATGACCAACAACTATTACCTCATTTTGCCACTGATCATTACCAGTCTCGGTGCGGTAATTTGTGCGCAAGTTTGTGGCGGTAAGCCCATCTACAGTCAGCTTCTACACAGAACCATCAAGAACGATAAGTTGCGTCAGCAAGATCTACCAGAGCAACAAAACCCACAGGCGTAAGACGCTAGTATGGATTCGGGATAAACCACTTTATCCCGATTTTTTTCTCACTGTTCGATTTTTTCCAAGCAAGTACACAGCAAAATTGATACCATCAGCGTCGCCTGAAGGTCACCGTTGTATGTTTCGGCTGTTCAAATCAGATATCATGCTATGAATGATCTCCAGACACTCGAATCGAGTCAAAAGTGAACAAGGGAAATCACTTTTATCATCAATATCTAAAAATAATGCGTCGAATTGAGGTTAAATTCGTAAATGGAATTTTCGCTGAATTGGAGAAAATTGGTACAGGTTCAAAACGTGCCACCATCACAAGCCGCACTGGCATTGGGGGTCATTGGACTTGGGCAAGCATGGGCGCTTTACTTGCCTGAAGTGGGTGTTCCGATTCGTCCTTTTCTCGCGGCTTTTGGCGCGATATTGCTCTTACCTGTATTGGCCAAATACGCCACCAACGCTAAAACCTTTCTCAACGATATTCGTCATCCTTTGAGTGGAAGTTTGATGGCTCCGATGAGTATGGCGCTGCTGGTGTTGTGCGATTATTTGGCGGTCGTATCTCCATTGATCGCCTACCCTCTTTGGTTTATGGCGGTTTTGCTGCACTTTACCATGATGGTGCTGTTTTTCAGTTTCCAAATCATGAATTTCAAGATGTCCAATATTGTGCCAAGCTGGTTCCTCTATCCTGTTGGATTGATTAGCAGCTCATTGGCCGGTTCTCAATTTGGACACAATGTCTTTTCAGAAACACTGGCTATGGTCTGCATTGGGATCTATTTCTTCCTACTGCCTCTGGTTCTCTACCGATTGGTGTTTTTTGGCTCTTTGCCTAAACGAGCAAGGCCAACATTAGCCATCATGGCCGCTCCGGTTAACCTTTCGCTGGCCGCTTATTTGGTGAACTTCAAAGAGCCAGATCCTATTCTTACTGGCGCGTTAGCGGGCATAGCCATTACCATGACTCTGCTGATTTACTTGTGCTACATTCGGTTACTGAGATTGAAGTTCCAACCTTCCATCGCGGCCGTTACCTTCCCATCGGTGATCAGTGCCATTGCGATGCATCGCTTAACGGCATTTTTTGCCGAGTCCCACCCCCAATGGGCATGGCTGCATGATTTTGGCTTTCTTGAACTGAGCATTGCCACCGTGCTTGTTGTGTGGGTATCTGCTGGCTACGTTAAGATGTATTGGCCCGAAGTGTTCAAAGCCAAACCAGCGATTTAGCCTCCATTGACGCTTTGAAATAGCCGAAAAGAATGCGCAGACATAAAAACGCCCAACTCATGAGTTGGGCGTTTTTTTGTATTCAATAAACTTTCGATTAACGCAAACCGTGCAGAAACTCGGCTCGTGTCGCTGGGTTACTCTTAAAAATACCACCCAATGCGGTTGTGGTGGTTTCACTGGTCGCGTCCATCACGCCGCGAGACTTCACGCAATAGTGTGTTGCGTCGATGGTTACCGCAACGTCATCCGATTCGAGTAAGGTTTGCAACGCCACTAGAATCTGTTGTGTCATGCGCTCTTGCACCTGAGGGCGTTGCGCAAAGAAACGAACAATGCGGTTGATCTTAGATAAACCAATGATTTTTCCGCGAGGAATATAGGCCACTGCCGCTTTGCCATCAATGGTCACCAAATGATGCTCGCAGGTGCTGGTTAAGGTGATCTCTTTCACTCGAACCATCTCGCTGACGTTCATCTTGTTTTCAATCACCGTGATCTTAGGGAAGTTCTGATAATCTAGGCCGGAAAAAACTTCGTCGACGTACATTTTAGCAATGCGTCTTGGCGTTTCTTCCAAGCTATCGTCGGTCAGATCCAGTTCAAGCAAAGAAAGGATCTCACGCATGTGGTGTTCGATTTTCTCTTTCTTTTCTTCACGACTGAATTGGTTCGGCACCATCGGCGTTTCCAAACCGCGCTTTTCTAACGCTTGTTTAACCAGTTGGGCGGATTCGCTAAGACCTGACATTCCACTTCCTCTTACATCTCAAGACTCTCATAAAGGGAAGAATACCCCTTTAGGATGGCTGACAAGGATACTCGGATTTTTGAATAATTACACCCATATTTTACTGAGGGTCATTCGTGCCACTCATCGATTTGTGCTAAAGTGCGCTAAAACCATAATTCAACGGAAATTCAATATGGGCTGTTGTGATGCACCTGGCTTAATGCCAATTGAAGATGCGATGGAAAAAATGCTTTCCCGCATTAAACCGATTCAAACAACGTTAAAACTAC
This sequence comes from Vibrio floridensis, assembly GCF_021852965.1. Classification (NCBI taxonomy): domain Bacteria; kingdom Pseudomonadati; phylum Pseudomonadota; class Gammaproteobacteria; order Vibrionales; family Vibrionaceae; genus Vibrio; species Vibrio floridensis. Next base: position 938,610 of record NZ_JAKGCY010000001.1, read on the forward strand.
CGCTTGCTGAAGCGCTTGGTTATGTCTTAGCTGAAGATATTCTTTCCCCTATTAACGTGCCTCCTTTTGATAACTCTGCAATGGATGGATACGCGATTCGCATTGCCGATTTAGAGCACAACCAACCACTACCGCTTGCGGGCAAGTCATTTGCAGGCCAGCCTTTTGACGGGGAATGGCCGCAAAATAGCTGCATTCGCATCATGACAGGCGCAAAAATCCCGGTAGGCTGTGACGCCGTCATCATGCAGGAAAACACCGAAGTAAGCGACGAAGGTATTGTCATCCAACAGTGCCAGATTAAGCCGAACGAAAACATTCGACCAACAGGCGACGATATCCAAGCGGGTGACTTAGTCTTGGCCCAAGGGGCTCGCCTCACGCCTCGTGATATTCCCATGATTGCTTCTTTAGGCATCAGCCACGTCACAGTGGTCAGAAAACCACGTGTTGCTTTCTTTTCTACTGGTGACGAGCTCAAATCACTCGGTGAACCACTACTGGAAGGTCAGATCTACGATAGCAACCGCTACGGTATTAAGCCGCTGATTGAGAACTTTGGCTGCGAAGCCATCGACCTCGGCATCATTCCTGATTGCCCTGAAACATTAAAAGCCACCTTCGAAAAAGCCCAATCACAAGCGGATGTGGTGGTGACTTCTGGTGGCGTAAGCGTGGGCGAAGCTGACTACACCAAAGACATTTTGGAACAGCTAGGCGAAATCGGTTTTTGGAAACTGGCGATCAAGCCGGGTAAACCCTTTGCTTTTGGTAAACTCAGCACTGCGTGGTTCTGCGGTCTGCCAGGTAACCCCGTTTCAGCCGTTTTGACTATGTATGTTTTGGTTCAGCCGATGCTGGCCAAATTGGCGGGCCATTCGCAATGGAAAGCTCCGGAGTCTATCCCTGCCACAACACGTACGGCATTTAAAAAGGCACCCGGCCGCACCGACTACCAACGCGGTATTTACACCATTGAAAATGGTCAGTTCTTTGTCGAAACGACAGGAAATCAAAGCTCCGGCGCGTTTCGTTCAATGAGCTTGGCAAATTGTTTTGTGGTTTTAGAGCGAGAGCGTGGACGTGTTGAAGTGGGTGAAACCGTCAATATCGAATTGTTTAACTCAACCCTGTTTTAGGAGCTGAAGGTGGAGATTCTTTCCGATCAGGAAATGCTGCGCTATAACCGCCAAATCATCCTACGTCAGTTTGATTTTGAAGGCCAAGAAGCTCTCAAACAAAGTTCCATCTTAATTTTGGGTGCTGGTGGTCTTGGCTGCGCTGCGAGTCAATATCTGGCGACAGCGGGTGTCGGCAAGCTGACATTGATTGACGACGATATTGTTGAGTTGTCCAATTTGCAGCGCCAAGTCTTGCATCACGATGCTGATATTGGGCGTAAAAAAGTCGAGTCCGCCGCTCAGTCGCTACGAGAGCTGAATCCTCACATTGAAGTGGTAACGGTGGCGCAACGTCTTAGCGACTCTGAGCTTGAAACTTTGATCAAAAACCACAGCTTAGTGTTGGATGCCAGTGACAACGTGGAGACGCGCAATCAATTGAATCGCCTCTGCTTTGCGACCAAAACGCCATTGGTATCCGGCGCTGCGATTCGCATGGAAGGTCAGGTGAGTGTTTTTACCTATCAAAACGCTAACGAGCCTTGCTATCAATGTCTTAGCGCACTATTTGGCTCAAATGCGCTGAGTTGCGTTGAAGCTGGGGTCATGGCACCTGTCGTTGGCATCATAGGCGCCGTACAAGCCATGGAAGCGATCAAAGTGTTGGCTCAATTTGGTACCCCTAAAAGCGGTAAAATTTTGATCCTTGACGCCATGACGATGTCTTGGCGAGAAATGAACCTCATGAAACTGCCCGCTTGCCCAGTGTGCAACGATGATTCACAACGCAACTCTGATTCACAACACACCAACCAGAGTTGATTGAAAGGCCCTCTTCTATTGTCGAGGGCTTTTTTTAACGCTCCACTTGTGCCGTGGTTGCGATGGAAGGAAATGGTTACAACGGAAGGAAATTGTTTTATCTTGGCCCTAAACGCTAATAACCAATTGTTTTGACGAGCATTCGATGAGACCACTCATAAAAGGATTTGGATTACTGTTGTCAGGCATCGTTTTGCTTCTGTTGCTGCAACACCTGCTAAGAGATAAGCCGGACAATGAGAGGCTTCAAGCAATACTGCTTAGCAATACGTTAACTCAATCTTTAGATGGGCATCGACGTTATTTAACGGTCAAGCTCCCCGACTCCAGCGTGCTGAGATTGACGGTCAAACCCGACAATGATTGTCAGCCACCTGCGCAAGTGCTTTTAGCAAAAGGAACAAATGCGCTCACCGAGCAACCTAGCTATCACTTTATCGAATGCCAGAAACCATAAGGAAATCACTCTATGTCCCCGCTTATTTCTGCCAGTGAACTGAATGAGATTAAACATCAAAAAAATTTGGTCATTTTAGATGCCAGCATGGAGTTCACGATTCCCAATGCTGAACCTAAGATTTTCGGCAAGGTCATCCCTGGTGCTCGTCGATTCGATTACGACCACGAGTTCTGCGATCTTTCCAGTACTTTGCCTCATATGATGCCCAATCAAGCAACCTTCAATGCTAAAGCACAACAGATCGGTCTAAACAATGATAGCCATATCGTGGTCTACGATAACGCGGGAACTTACGCCTCGCCAAGAGCTTGGTGGATGCTAAAAGCGATGGGACATCATAACGTTCAAGTGCTCAATGGTGGCCTGAAAGCTTGGATTGACGCAGGCTTTGAAACCCAAGACAACTTTGAAGCAGTATCACAGATTGGTACATTCAACGGACAAATCGATCCAGATTATTTCTTAAATGCCGATATTGTTCTGAAGCACAGTAATTTGCGCTCCGCCTCAATTGTCGATGCACGATCTATGGAACGGTTTTTAGCTCAGGTCCCAGAGCCCAGAGAAGGTATACGCAGTGGCCACATTCCGGGTTCCCTGTGTTTGCCGTTTTCACAACTAATGGACAAAGGCCATATTAAACCTTTGTCTGGTTTGCAAGAGGCTTTCGAGTCGCTACCATTAGACCAGAGTAAACCGATCATTTTCAGTTGTGGCTCGGGGGTCACTGCATGCATTTTGTTATTAGGCGCATACCTAATCGGTTACAAAAATTTGTCTGTCTACGACGGTTCATGGACGGAATGGGGAGCCAACCCTCAATTACCTATTGAACCTTAACGAAGACAGCGTCAAACAGAAGGCAAAGAATGGCTGGAATGAAGAACAATATTTGGCTGCTTTATTGGGTCCTCGTGGTGGTTACCATGGGGCTTTTTATCCTTTTTGGCCATAATTTCTATCATTCCAATCTACAGAAATACCAAGATAAGCAACTGCTGCAGCTTGAACTTTTTTCGTCTTCCGTCGACTCTCTGTTTAAGAGCCAAGAGTCGTTACTGGAAGTAGTTGGACAGCGGCTGGTTGATCAAAGTGATTTCACTCGTACTGCATCACTACAAATTCGGCCAATTTTAGACAATCTGATGCAGATTCACCCCATTATTGCCGGATTTGGTTTGGCAAATCCAAATGGAGATTTTATTGCTGTTACCAGCAACATCGATTTAGCCCGCGCAGAAAATCTAATGAATAATCCTGTGACAAAAGCAGGTTTCATAGAAGCACTCGAGTCCAACCGTATGATCTTAGGCCGAACCTATTATTTTGATGCCATCGACTCTTTGATCATCCCTGTTCGCAAATCGATCCGCAACAGCCAGGGCGAGGTCGAGGCCGTTATGACGGCTGGACTAAAAGTTGAGTCTACTCTGGTCTTTAGAAACAACATTCACGCAAATCCATTTAATATCGTTAGCCTCGTCCGTCACGATCGCTATCGCACTTTTGTGTCAGCAGATGAATCGCTCGTTAACCGCTATGATCGGCCAATAGAAGATCATCGTTATAAAGAAGTGATCGCAGCCGCCGCATCACAACACTCCATTTCTGAAGATGAGCTAAAAGCCTCACAAGAAGCTGTCACCGTGATGACTCAGGGCCATCAGATGTCTTACTTGATGACAGTGAAATACTTATCCGACTATCGTGTTTGGGCAGTATCCGCAACTGAAATGCACTACATTCGTCAGCTGTTTTACTCTCAGTTTGGCTTTTACTTACTGATTTTTGCCATACTACAGCTGGCCTTCTATGGTCTAGTGCGCTCGATCGCGAACAACGAAAAAGAGACCATTGAACGCCTACACCACCAAGCCACACATGATACTTTGACTCAGTTACCCAACCGTCGATACCTCAGAGATAACATTCATTTATGGTTAAAAAACAAGACTTCACCTTTTGCTTTGTTGTTCATCGACATGGACAACTTTAAGAGTGTCAATGACACACATGGCCACGATTTCGGTGACCAAGTTTTAAAACAAATCACACAACGATTAGGGTCATTCAGCAACGAGAAGCGCCTGCTCGTTCGTGAAGCTAGTGATGAGTTTATTTTATTGGTTAAAGAAAGCGATCCCGTTTTGCTTAAGTCATTGGCTACAAACATGATCGCCAAAATGGCCGAGCCTTATGTGATTAACGACGTTCAGTTCTTATTAAGCTGTAGCGTGGGTATCGCCATTTATCCAACTCATGGTCACGACCTCGATGCGCTTCTTCGCGCCGCCGATATCTCAATGTATCGAGCCAAACAAGAGCGTAACTCGTTCAATATTTTCACGACTGAAATGCAAGAGCAGCATTTATACAAGATGAAAGTTGAACAACGTTTACGGTTTGCCATCGAGCAGCAGAAGTTGTTTATGGTATACCAACCTCAGGTCGATATGGATGGCAAGCTGCATGGTGTCGAAGCCTTGGTTCGTTGGCAGGATTCTGAGCTCGGTTTTGTCCCGCCCGATCTGTTTATTCCTGTTGCTGAAAGCTCTGGACTTATGGTTAAGCTGGGTAAATTCATCATTGAACGAAGTGTCAGTGATATCGCAACGTATGTGATACCACAGCGTCAAGACTTAAACCTCTCAATCAACATTTCTGTCAAACAGTTTATTCAGCAGGATTTTGCCGAACACCTTATCACCACAATCGACTCAGCAAGGCTTGATAGAAAGCGCATTACTCTCGAAATAACGGAAAACTTGTTTATTGAAGATCTTGATCAGTTCAAACCCATTTGCAACGAGATGAACCAACAAGGGCTCAAAATCTCTCTGGATGATTTTGGTACCGGTTATTCTTCGTTAAGCATGCTAAAAGATCTGCCCATTGATGAGTTGAAAATCGACAAGAGCTTTGTCGATAATATTGAGAATGACGCAAAGTCTTTCAACATGGTTAAAAATATCATTGCTATTGGGAAAAACTTTGGCATGGCAGTGTTAGCTGAAGGAGTAGAAACAGAGTTGCAGGCGAACAAACTCGCAGAATCTGGTTGTGACTTGCTGCAAGGCTATTACTACGCAAAACCACTCAATGTCGAGCAACTGCAAGTCTATATGGACGAACACTCGGAAAAATAGACGCTCACAGTCCTGTTGCGTGTAAACAAAAACCCGCTAAAACAGCGGGTTTTTATATCAAAGCCAATGACTGAACTTTACTTGCCTGTCATTTCAGCATGCATGGTATCAACCAACTTACCGCTTGGATCGCCAGAAAGTTCCCACGTAAAGATTCCCCCTAGATTGGCTTGCTTAGCCCACTGAGCTTTCGCTTTAATCGAGCGCTGATCTTCAAATGAGATGAAGACTTTTTTCTCTGGGTTCCACAAGTAAGGTGCTTGAGACTGTTCGTCGTAGTTGTACTGATAGCCTTGTTTCTCTCCATAGTTCTTCACCAGATCCCAGAACATGAAGTAGCCATTCTCGCCAGTGCCAAATTGCGCGCCTTGTTCAGAGAGCAGATCCCCTTTCGGCGCTTGACCGTCATAGTCTTTTGTTCCCTGCCATCCACGACCATAGAACGCCGCGCCAATCACCAGCTTTTCACTAGGAATGCCAAGTTCAATCATCTGATTGATGAAAACATCTGCGCCCATGCCCCACCAACTGCGTTCTGTGGCATGTAAGTTGGTGGTGTGTCCGGTCTGCTGCCCCCACCCACCGAGGAAGTCATAGGTCATCGCAAACATGTTGGTTAGGTATGGCTGTGCGGCTTTCCAATCGATTTGTGCCGCTTTCGATCCAACACCGACTGCTGTAGATAGCTCATATTGACGTTTGGTTTGCTTCTCCAACAAATCCAGATCTGCTCGCATTGTTTTCACCAAGTAGGTGAATGCATCGCGCTCTGCCGCTTTCTGTTCATCAGACAGTTTCGTCGCAGGATTCCAAGGGGACGTGGTTAAGCCACCACCGCCCGGGTATTCCCAGTCCAAGTCAATTCCGTCAAAGAAGTCATATTGTTTGATAAGTTCAACGGCGGTTTTTGAGAACTGCGCCATCGCTTTAGGATCTTTAGCCATTGCATGGAAAGGCTCAGACATAGTCCAGCCACCAAAAGAAGGAAGGATTTTAAGATCTGGGTGCTGTTTTTTCAGTTCTGCAAGCTGGGCGAAATGGCCTTTGAACGGCACCTTTACCGATACCTTGCCGAAGTCTTTTTCAAGTGCAGCTTCGGTATCAACGACAATCGCACTAAATGGCTCTTTGCCTTCACACTGTTTGGCTACCAGCTTTTGCACCGTCTCTGATGCACCAGTATGAGGACCACACATGCTTAAAAAGGCGTAGATAACATGAGTCAGCTTTTCTGCAGGAATATCTTTAACCGTGTAAGGATTTGAAGCGTTCGCGTATTGCCAATCAGCAAAGTAACCCGCAACCACTTTTTCTTGTGCCATAACGCTGCCAGCAAACGTGCTGAGTAGAGCGGCGGTGATCAGTGTTTTTTTCATAAGTCCCTCCAAGTAACTGTTTTAAAAGTACTCCTCGGGATTATTTTCAGCTTAGAAATCAAATCAGGCTGCGAGTCATTTATAAACTCTCACAGCCTTATTGCATAAATTGCATAAAAATATGCAACCCGAACAGCTATTGCGCTTTTCCTTGCATCTGCTCGTCAAGGTTCAGCACGGTAAGTGCGTTACTCACACTTGTGGCGACAACATCAATGGCTCCCGTTCTTAGCGCGCCAAGCAGTGCCAAGGGCTTGCTGTTTTCTGCCGCGATGGCGATGACTTGGGAGATCGGCCTAAACTCTTCAATACCTAAACCAATAACACGGTCGCTCATTACGGTATTAGCGACGTTGCCATAAATATCGAAAAAGTCATAACCTGCGAAATCCCCCACAACCCCTTGCTGTAAGCGAGACTGCACCACTTCATCGGGTGTAAACCACCCCAGATCGACCATATAGCTGTTTTCGCTCATGTCGCCGATCCCAATCAGAGCAATGTCGGCTTTGCGTGCGAGATCGAGGGTCTGCTTCACGGTCGCGTTTTGCATGAATGCCATTTTCTGCTCACGGTTTTCTGCGTACGCAGGCGCATAGAGTGTTTCTGATGTACCACCATATTTTTTCGCCAACTGCCGGCAAATATGGTCAGCGTTAAACATACCGCCGCGAGGGTGAATTCCACCAATCCCACAGACAAATTTACAGTCGCGCGGGGTAATGACACCAACGTGGTGCGCAACCGCAGAGACATTTCGCCCTTGCCCAACCGAAACCACCATGCCATTTTTTAATGTGCTCGTCAGGTAGTTCGAGACCAAACCTGCCACCTGCTGGCGCTGTGCTTCTTCCTGTGGTTGGTCAAGCGCGACTAATGCTCGCTTCACACCAAAACGTTCAATTAGACGCTGCTCAATTTTGGCACTGAACACCGGGTGATACTTCACGGTGATTTCGACGATCCCTTCGTCTCTTGCTTGCTTAAGCATCCGGCCCACTTTGGCGCGAGAAACCGAAAACTTCTTTGAAATCTCTTCCTGAGTAGCGCCATCCTGATAGTAAGCGACCGAAATCTCCGTGAGAAGATCCGTGCTTTCAATCGATATATCTTGGTTTGAACTGCTCATATTTACTCTCACCCTCATTTCAGAGTGCTATTTTAATCTGCCATTGAGCATATGCTCATTGACTTAGCATATGTTACACACGATTCTAACCGCAACTTTTGCTCATTGAAATGACATTTTCTCAGTAAATTATTTGTTAAATCGTTTTGACCGCGAAACCTTGCCAAGTAAGGGCAAACGTTTAATTGTCATTCGTTCGATTTTGTACAAAAAAAACGTTGATGAGCATCACCTTAAAGGCCACTCAACCATTGACTTTCCTACACGTTAGGATAAATATGAATACATCATTTACTCAGCCATCGAGCAAATGTTCAAAACAAATGTTCGGCTGCTAAATTTTTTCTGATGAATAGAGCGTGCATTGCAAAAATCGCACTAAACTATTCGCTAGTCAGTTTACAAATGTATTGGCTTAGGTGTGTACACCGAGCGATAGCCCGTTATATAGGATGATCGATTATGAGCAACAAGTTAGAGCAACTTCGCAAGCTAACAACTGTCGTAGCAGACACTGGTGAAATTGATGCAATCAAGAAATACCAACCAGAAGATGCCACCACAAACCCTTCTCTGATTCTTAAAGCTGCTCAAATCGCTGAGTATGCGCCTCTGATCGATGCGTCTATCGAATATGCAAAAACTCAAAGCAATGACAAAGCACAGCAGATCCAAGACACTTGCGACATGCTTGCAGTAAACATCGGTAAAGAAATCCTAAAAACAATCCCAGGTCGAATCTCTACAGAAGTGGACGCTCGTCTATCTTACGATATGGAAGGCAGCGTAGCGAAAGCTCGCCAACTAGTGAAAATGTACAACGATGCGGGCATCACTAACGATCGCATTCTGATCAAACTGGCGTCTACTTGGGAAGGTATTCGCGCAGCGGAAATCCTAGAGAAAGAAGGCATCAACTGTAACCTGACTCTTCTATTCTCATTCGCTCAAGCGCGTGCTTGTGCAGAAGCGGGCGTATTCCTGATCTCTCCATTCGTTGGTCGTATCATGGACTGGTACAAGGCGAAAGAAGGTCGTGATTTTGAAGCTCAGGAAGATCCAGGCGTATTGTCTGTTACTAAGATCTACAACTACTACAAAGAGTACGGCTACAAAACCGTCGTTATGGGTGCAAGCTTCCGTAACATCGGTGAGATCCTAGAACTGGCTGGTTGTGACCGTCTGACTATCGCGCCTGCTCTACTTGCAGAGCTAGAAGCGGCTGAAGGTGAAGTGGTTGAGAAACTGGTTGACTCTAAAGGCGCAGCAGCGCGTCCAGCACCAATGACGCACGCGGAATTCCTATGGGAGCACAACCAAGACCCAATGGCGGTTGAGAAGCTAGCTGAAGGTATCCGTAACTTCGCCGTTGACCAAGGCAAACTAGAAGCGATGATTGCAGCGAAACTGTAATCACACAGAATCAAACTAGGGGAACGCAAACGTTCCCCTACTTATTTCCTCTTTAGACTCAAATAATATTCGGTATTTATTATGGATCGTAAACATTTAGCTAATGCAATCCGCGCACTCAGCATGGACGGCGTACAAAAAGCAAACTCTGGCCACCCAGGCGCACCTATGGGTATGGCGGACATCGCTGAAGTTCTTTGGCGTGGTCACCTAAACCACAACCCATCAAACCCTGAATGGGCTGACCGCGACCGTTTCGTTCTTTCAAACGGTCACGGCTCTATGCTGATTTACTCGCTACTGCACTTGAGCGGTTACGAGCTTTCTATCGATGATCTGAAAAACTTCCGTCAATTGCATTCTAAGACTCCGGGCCACCCAGAATACGGCTACGCACCGGGCATCGAAACAACGACGGGCCCGCTAGGTCAAGGCATCACCAACGCGGTTGGTATGGCAATGGCTGAGAAAGCGCTCGCAGCGCAATTCAACAAAGAAGGCCACGACATCGTTGACCACTTCACTTACGTGTTCATGGGTGATGGCTGTCTGATGGAAGGTATCTCGCATGAGGCATGTTCTCTAGCAGGTACGCTAGGTCTGGGCAAACTGATCGCATTCTGGGATGACAACGGCATCTCTATCGACGGTCACGTTGAAGGTTGGTTCTCTGACGATACGCCTAAGCGTTTCGAAGCTTACGGCTGGCACGTCATCCCAGCAGTGGATGGTCACAATGCGGAAGCGATCAACGCAGCAATTGAAGCCGCTAAAGCAGATCCTCGCCCGACTCTAATCTGTACTAAGACTATCATCGGTTTTGGTTCACCAAACAAATCGGGTTCACACGACTGTCACGGTGCACCACTAGGCGCTGAAGAAATTGCAGCGACACGTAAAGAACTAGGTTGGGAGCACGGTCCTTTTGAAATTCCGCAAGAAGTGTACGCAGAATGGTCAGCGAAGGAAGCAGGCGCAGCTAAGGAAGCAGCGTGGAACGAGAAATTTGCAGCTTATGAAGCAGCATATCCAGAGCTTGCCGCAGAGTTCAAACGCCGCGTAAATGGCGAACTTCCAGCGCAGTGGGAAGAGAAAGCAAACCAAATCATTGCCGATCTTCAAGCAAACCCAGCGAACATCGCATCACGTAAAGCATCGCAAAACGCGCTAGAAGCGTTTGGTAAAATGCTGCCAGAATTCATGGGCGGCTCAGCTGACCTAGCACCTTCTAACCTCACTATGTGGTCGGGTTCTAAATCGCTAGAAGCAAACGACTTCTCTGGTAACTACATCCACTACGGTGTACGTGAATTTGGTATGACTGCGATCATGAACGGTATCGCACTGCACGGTGGTTTCGTACCTTACGGCGCAACATTCCTAATGTTCATGGAATACGCTCGTAACGCAATGCGCATGGCGGCGCTGATGAAAGTGCAAAACATCCAAGTGTACACGCACGATTCTATCGGTCTTGGCGAAGATGGCCCAACTCACCAACCCGTTGAGCAAATCGCATCGCTACGTCTAACACCAAACATGAGCACATGGCGTCCATGTGACCAAGTGGAATCTGCAGTAGCATGGAAACTGGCGATTGAACGTAAAGATGGTCCATCAGCACTGATTTTCTCTCGTCAAAACCTAGCACAGCAACCACGTAGCGCTGAGCAAGTGGCAGACATCGCCAAAGGTGGTTACATCCTGAAAGAGTGCGATGGTAAGCCTGAGCTCATCCTAATCGCAACAGGTTCTGAAGTTGAGCTAGCAGTGAAAGCGGCTGAGCAACTCACGGCTGAAGGTAAGAAAGTACGCGTGGTTTCAATGCCAGCTACTGATGCATTCGACAAGCAAGACGCGGCTTACCGTGAAGCAGTACTGCCATCAGACGTAACTGCACGTATCGCTATCGAAGCGGGCATTGCGGATTTCTGGTACAAGTACGTTGGCTTCGACGGTCGTATCATCGGTATGACGACTTTCGGTGAATCTGCACCTGCTGACCAATTGTTCGAAATGTTCGGTTTCACGGTAGAAAACGTGGTGAACACAGCGAAAGAACTTCTCGCGTAATCACGATTTCTGACCAAATCAAACTCAAAGCCCTGCTTTATTCAGCGGGGCTTTTTATTATCCTTACTATACCGAACTAGGCTAACTCTCCAGTCTATTTCGCCCTCGTTTCCATGGCCAAAAAGCGCACAAGTTTCTTTCTACTTGCATCAAACATTCTGTTTGCCATCTTTCATCTATAGTTAAAACATCACCGCTATCAAGCCGTCACGAAAAGCGATGCACAGATCCAAAAACACAAATGAGCTATTGAGGAAGTACCATCGTGAGCAAACGAACTATTCATTTATTGTGGCTGTCTCTAGTTTCCTTGCCCGGCTTCGCCGCGGATTTGACAGTACGGGTATTCACTCAGCAAGGGGAACCTCTTGAAAACGCGGTCGTGTTTCTCAAGTCAGACGCGCTTCTTCAGTCTCTCCAGCCGATGCCTGTCACTGAATTAAGCCAAAACCACCGAACTTTTACCCCGAATGTATTGGTGATCACCAAAGGCAGTGCCGTTGAGTTTCCTAATCGTGATAGAGTTCGGCACCACGTTTACTCATTCTCAAACGCAAAAACATTTGAACTCAAACTCTATTCAGGTCGTCCAGAAAAACCCGTTGTGTTTGATAAGGCGGGGGTTGTCGAGATTGGCTGCAATATTCACGATAGCATGCTGGCATGGATTTTAGTCTCCGACACACCACTCTTCGCCACAACAGACAATCAAGGCGAAGTGCACTTCACTCAGCAACCAGCCGATACGTATCAGATTGAAGTGTGGCATTCTGCGTTACCCATTGGTTCTCCCCTCGTCACTCAAAGCAAACGCTTAACGGCAAACAATGCTGCTGTCGAAATCGTGATGCCCGCGTTAGGAGGGGATCTGTGAATTCGCTATTTGGTCACTACCTACGCACCAGCCTTGCTCGTCGCTTTGTTTCTCTGGTGATCGTGTTTCTTGCTGCTATCCAGCTGGTCAGCTTCGCTCTCGTCCAAACCACAGTCGAAACTCATGTAAGAGATGAGATTCAGAACACACTGGATGTTTCAAAACGCGTTTGGGAACAATTGCTAATCGAAACAAACTCCCGCTTACAACAGAGCGCAGACCTTCTCGCATCAGACTTTGGTTTTCGCACCGCCGTTGCAACACAAGATCAGCAGACAATCACTTCAGCATTGCAAAACAACGCTGCCCGAGTGGATGCGTCCGTTGCTGTACTTATCGATACTCAATGGCGTTTGAGAGCACTTTCAGAAGAAAATATTTCCGATGCCTCACGTGGTGAACTGGTTGTTGCAGTGCAACAGTTTTCCACCGAAACACCTTATCATTTAATGGTTTACCAAGGTAAACCGACACAATTTGTCTTAGCCCCTATTCGAGCACCACGCATTATTGGCTATGTGTTGTTTGGCTTTGAAATCACCGAACAGCGCATTGCGCTGGCTAGTCAACTGGCGAAGGTTGATATCGCACTCATATCATCACTCAACCATTCACCTAAGCGTTATGTGGTGTCTAACCAATCCATGATTAAAAACTATTTTTCCTTATTGAGCGATTCTCAAGCGATCTCCGATTCTCGAGAACAAGACCGTACAATAGCGGACAAAGTTTACGTAACGGATACATTGACTGAAAAGCTCGCCGGTCAAAATTGGATTTCCGTCGTTTTCCTTGAATCTTTGGATGCGGCAAGCCTTCGCTTTGACAAGCTCGCCTCTCAATATTTGTGGGTATCTGGATTGGCGATTGTGCTCTTTACTCTTGCCGTTCTTGCCTTATCTCATCGCGTTATCCGCCCTTTAATCACACTCACCAAAGCAACCGAAGCGCTGGCCGATGGCAACTACACGGCAACGATTGAAGGTACACAGCGTCCTGATGAAATTGGTCAACTGACAAGGGGATTTGATCAAATGCGCGGACGTCTTCAGGAGCAAAAACAGACCATCACCCAACTCGCTTACTTCGATACTTTGACGCATCTTCCGAACCGGGAACACTTCCGACAACACTTAAAACAAGAGCTGGCCCATCCATCGCTCAAATCAATTTCGGTCATCACCATCAACCTAGACCGCTTTAAACACATCAACGATGTATTGGGTTACCATGTGGGCGATGCGGTGTTACAAGAAATGGCGCAAAGACTCACGTTAACCTCGGAAAGCATCCCTCTTTTTGCTGCTCGAATCAGTGGTGACGAGTTTGTGGGTGAAATAAAAACCAACCGTGATGAGCTGGTTGACAGTGTTATAAGGATCAAACAACGTCTTGATGCCCCTTTCTATGTCAACGATACTCCAATTGATATCAGTGTCTCTATCGGGGTCGCCACTTGGCCAAGCGATGGCGGGGACGTTGATAGCTTACTTAACGCATCACAGATCGCCATGTACAGTGCCAAACGCAAAAAAGCACAAGTTGTTTTCTATGACAGTGCCTTGGTCACCGCCAATCCCGAAAATCTTTCTCTATTGTCAGAGTTGAGGCGGGCGCTATTACAAAATGAGTTACGCGTCTATCTTCAACCCAAAGTCATGGCCACGACCAAAGTGGTGTCGTCGGCAGAGGCGCTGATTCGCTGGCAACATCCTGAAAGAGGCCTGCTTGCCCCCTTCTTCTTTGTCCCTTTTGCTGAACAAACGGGTTATGTAAGGGAACTGACACGCTGGATGATACAACAAGTGATTCAGCATTGGCGGGAGTTACAGCCACTCTCCGGTCAACTGACTATTTCGGTCAATCTCTCGACATGGGATTTGATTAACCCCCAGCTTCTCGATGACTTACAACACTGGCTCAGCGAATACCATGTCCCTGCCAGTGGCCTCTGTTTAGAAATCACAGAAAGCGCCATCATGGAGGATCCAGAAACATCAGAACTGACGTTGCTGCAGCTGTCTCAAATGGGCTTTCATCTCTCTATCGATGACTTTGGTACCGGCTATTCTTCCCTGGGCTATCTACAGCGGCTACCCGTCAATGAATTGAAAGTCGACAAATCATTTGTTTTAAACATGCTGGAAAACCCAAATGATAAGGTGATCGTGAGTTCCACCCTCCACCTTGCACACAATCTAGGGTTACAGGTGGTGGCAGAAGGCGTGGAATCCTACGCCCTATTTGAATCACTTAGAGAGCTAGGCTGTGATGAAATACAAGGCTATTGTGTTAGCAAACCAATAGCCTTGGAAGAATTTATTGCATGGCGAGAAGAGTGGATGCAATCCAGCTCGATGCTGTAGCCTTTTGTTCGATCTTTCTTAATTTATCCAGCCAGTTGCTGATCGAGTAACAAAGCGCAAAACAGCAGCAACAAAAAGTAGATAGAGAAACGAAACATCTCGATTGCGGTGCGCTCTTCGGCTCGAAACTTGAGTTTTATTGCATACAGAACAAAACAGACATTCAGCACCAGGGCACTGAATAAATAGAGATAGCTGGCCATTCCAACCAACACGGGAAGCATACAAACCAACGCCAGCAGAATGGCATAGAGAAGAATCGACGTTTTGGTGTATTCAACGCCATGCGTCACTGGCAGCATGGGGATATTCACCTTGGCATAATCCTCTTTTCTGTGAATCGCCAACGCCCAAAAATGCGGAGGGGTCCAAATGAAAATGATCATCACCAACAACCATGCATGAGGATGTAACTCCCCCGTTATCGATGTCCAGCCTAGTAAGGGCGGCATCGCGCCAGCAATACCTGCAATCACGATATTTTGAGGGGTCGCTCGTTTTAAATAGAGTGTATAAACCACCGCATAGCCCAACAAACTGGCAAAGGTGAGATAGGCAGTGAGGCTATTTACCCAGAGCATTAGTGATAGAAACCCTAACGAACCGATGAGAAGCGCGAACAACAGCACATTGAAAGGGCTGACATCCCCTTTAGGAAGCGGCCGACGATACGTTCTTGCCATTTTGGCATCGATTCTTCTATCAATCAGATGATTAAACGCCGCCGCCGATCCCGCCATGAGCGCAATGCCGACCAAAGCGATCAGTGCCTGATGCCAAGTAAAGTGCTCATGAGGTGCCAAGCTCATACCAACCACCGACGTCAATAACATCAACGCGACCACTTTGGGCTTGGTAAGCGTCCAGTAAGTACTCCATGAAGATCGTGTTTGTGGCTTGTCGACGGATAACGTTTTACTCATATTTAAATCCCTCGAAATTGAGTTCTATACCCGGCTGTTCCTGCCAAAGCACATAGCTGCTCACACTCACCAACATAATCAGTAATGCGGCACCTAAGTTGTGAGCCACCGCGACAGAGAGTGGTAACTGATAGAGAACATTACTGATGCCCAACCCCACCTGTGCCAGCAAAACCAACCCAATCGCAATGGCCAGTTGCTGAACGATAGGTTCGCTTTGTTGATAGAGCCAAAAGCAGTAGGTCATCACACAGAAAAACGTGACCATGGCGCCGATACGATGCGTGACGTGAATGGTCATTCTGGCTGGATATTCCAAAACGCCAAACTCGTAGGTGTGGTGGCCTAAATTCCAAAAATCGAACGCGTTCTTCCAATCCAGATAGCTTACCCAATCCCCTTCACAAATCGGCAGTTCACTGCACATTAGTGCCGCGTAGTTGGATGACGTCCATCCGCCTAAAAGGATTTGCAAAGCCACCACAGCGATAACAAAAAATGAGAAAAACCGGAGTCTGGGATCGACAAACTGCCAGTCCACCATAAATTCGGTTGGTTTGAGTTGGCAATAGAGAATCGCAAGCAACACAAACAGTAAGAAGCCGCCGAGCAAATGCGCCATCACCACCACTGGCATGAGTTTCATGGTCACCGTCCACATGCCTAGCAGCGCCTGAGCGACAACCAACAATGAAAGCACAATTGGCACCACCTTCGGAGCTTTGGCTTTAAACAGACAGAGTAAGGTAATGGCGAAAATGAGAACGCCTAAGCTACCTGCAAAATAGCGATGAATCATTTCCAGCCACGCTTTGTTTGGTTCAACCAACATGCCGGGGAAATTAGCCTCCACAACGCTCAGTTCCGCCGCGCTATTCGGCACCGTGAGATGGCCGTAACAGCCGGGCCAGTCAGGGCATCCCAACCCCGCATCCGAAAGCCGCGTGTAAGCACCAAGTAGTATCACCACCGAGGTTAACACCAACGCAATTTGTACCATAATCCGATGAAGATTCATGGCTCCCTCCCCTTCAACCAACTCGCGAAAGTTTAAGCAGCTTCCTCAGATCTGAGAGTATTTCTTTATTTTGCTCTATGAGTGACTTGGTGGCGTTCAGTGGGTAGCGCATCACCAACTGACCTAGTGGATCGACGATCACCATATCCCCCGGTTTCAAAACGCTTTCAATCTGTTTTGTTATCACAACCTGCTCATATTTAAGATTAGTTGTTGTTGGAGAAAATGCCCAAACTACTGCTTCAACTCTCTCTTGATATTTGCCCAAAGCGAGATGATTTTGGCCTAAGAGATGCAGTTGCTGCTGGCAAAGTGCTTCACAAGACGTGGGCAGCAAGTACGCCAATTGCCACCCTTTTCCCTGAAATGGATTCACCTGCCCGAGACTTTGTAAGGTGGTATAGGGTTCTATCAACTCCCCTTTGTTTGAGACCCCGGATTGATACCAATGTTGTTCCAATACCACTTTCGCGACAATGGCCGGCAAAGCAAAGGTAAGAACCAACAGCAGCAGCATGAAACGGCCTCTATTTTGTGTGGAAATCATGCGACACCTCCTTGCGGCGAATGCGTAGGTAGCGAACAAAAATCATCGAAGAGATCAGCAATAACACCAACGCCATCGCAAACCACTGCATCGCATAGGCAAAATGCTTTTGACTCCCCATGCTCAGTGGCTGCCAAGGTTGAGGATAGGGCCAATGGGTGAGGTTATCAGGTTGAAACAATGTCGGTATGAGACTGACGTTGAATTGCTTGCTGAGATCCGCTATCACCATGTTTTGCACTCGTATTGGATCACTCGGTTCTAAATGGAGTTGGTCACTCAATGGGTTAACGGATTTTTGATACAACCTCCCAGTTAAAAACAGAGGTTCGCGAAAGCCTTGCACTTTGGGGAGAGATTGGCGTTGTAAACCACCGTCGACAAAACCGAGCTCCACCAACAGATAACTTCCCGGTTCATCCATCAATGTCATCACCTGATAAGCGAGATACCCCACTTTCCCGTTCCACGTTTGGTTGTCGAGCAGCACAATGGGCAACGCACTTGGCGCGACATTGGTTTCCACTCTCACTCCCGTCACCGAAAACGCGGCTTCGTGTTCCACATTGAGCACATCAAGCAAGGGCTGCGGTGCTTGCAAAGCACGCTGTTGTAACTCTATTTCAAGTTGCGATTTTTCCTCTGCACGCGAGAGCTGCCATAAACCCAGTTTGACCAACAGGGTAAATACGACCAAAGTTAACAATGCGGCGACAATGGCGCCGGGCGATCGGATCAACGCAGCTTTCGGAGTCACTATGCCGATATTTCTATTCAAATTGATACTGGTTCTTCTGCTATTGTTCATTATTGCCAACTTGGGTTTAGCCCTATTCCATATGGTGCGTGCCGACTCTTCTCCCAATGGGAAATCCATGAGCCACTATTTGGGGCGCAGAGTGATGCTCTCCGCATTGGTGGTGCTGTTTCTGCTGATCGCGTTAACAACGGGTTGGGTAGAACCCAACCCAAGACCATACTAAATTGATTGCATTACAGAACGTAGACAAAAACAAACAAACAGAGCCAAACCACGTCAACAAAATGCCAATACCAACTACCCGCTTGAAAGGCAAAATGATCTTTCGGCGTGAAATGATCTTTGGCGATGCGTCCGAGTAACACGATCAAAAACGTCGTACCTAAGAACACATGCATGCCGTGAAAACCCGTCAAGAGAAAGAAGGTATTGCCATAAATGCCCGATTGCAGTGTCAGCCCCATTTCCTGATAAGCATGGGCATATTCCTCGACTTGATAGAAAAGGAAGAAGCCCGCGAGGACGATGGTGATCTCCAACCAAACAATCAACGCCATACGTTGATTTTTCTCTAAGCTGGTATGCGCCAAATGCAGGGTAATCGATGAGGTCAACAAAATGATGGTATTAACCAAAGGGATCCCTTGCCATGGCATCGCTTGTGTTTCTTGACCAGATGGTGTGGTGGTCAGAGGCCAAAGGGCTTCAAAGCTTGGCCACAAAATCTCATGCGTCATGGCATTGTTGTCTGCCCCACCAAGCCATGGCACTGCCACCATTCTTGCGTAGAAAAGCGCACCAAAAAACGCGCCGAAAAACATCACCTCAGAAAAAATAAACCAACTCATTCCTTGTCGAAACGAGCGGGCAATCTGCTCGCTGTATTTTCCGGTGAGTGATTCGGTGATCACGTTGCTAAACCACCCTGCCAGCATATACAGCAAGGTGACAAAACCGACGATTAAAATCACATTGCCAATTGGCCCCACGGGTCCTTCGATTTGCGTTCCCTGAACGGTCATGCCAGCCCCAACGGCAATCATAAAGAGCGCAAAAGCCCCAAGAATCGGCCAATTGCTTTGGGCAGGAACATAATATGACGGATGTTTGTTACTCATAGCTCAGCTCCCTGAGGCAGTGGATTGGTTGCCTCCTTGAGTCCAGATAATTGCGCGAGTTTCTCTCTGTCGGCTTGTTCAACGGGTAATCGATACAAGGTGTAAGAGAGCGTTAATGTGTGAATTTCGGCGGGTAAGTCAGGTTCGATGTAGAAAATCAACGGCATCTGTGCCAACTGATTTCCTTCAATGGGTTGGCGATTAAAACAAAAACACTCAATCTTGTTGAAAAATGCCGCACCCTGTCCCGGAGACACCGAAGGCACAGCCTGACCAACTAAGATCTCTTGGCTGAGGTTTTGCGCCAGATACGCCGTTTGAATTACTTCTCCCGGATGCACATTGAGCGTAACCGATTGCGGTTTGAAGCTCCACGGCATATCTGGTGAAACATGCGCCATAAACTCGACGCGAATGGTTCGGCTGGTATCAATTTGCAACCCTACCGGAGCCGCCACGGCAACATTATCGGTTTTACCATTGATGCCAAGCACATCGCACATCACGTCATACAGAGGCACCAACGCAAAACCGAAACCAAACATCGCCAAAGCCGCCATCGTCAGCTTAAGTGTCAGAACGCGGTTCGATCTTCCCCCAGTCATCATGTCACCTCAATCCACTTTGGGTGGTGTCGAGAAGGTGTGATGTGGGGCTGGGCTAGGCACTGTCCACTCTAACCCTTCCGCTCTTTCCCACGGTTTGGCTGCGGCTTTGTCGCCCCCTTTGACGCATTTAATCACCAGCCAGAGGAAGATAAGCTGCGATAAGCCAAAGGCAAATCCGCCAATCGAGACAATCTGATTCACATCAGCAAACTGAATCGCGTAGTCTGGAATACGTCGTGGCATCCCCGCCAAGCCAAGGAAATGCATTGGGAAGAAAAGGATATTGACCGAAATCACCGAGCACCAAAAATGCCACAAACTAAGCCGCTGGTCGTACATATGCCCCGTCCACTTAGGCAGCCAATAATAGGCCGCCGCCATGATGGAGAACACCGCACCAGAAACCAGCACATAGTGGAAATGGGCCACTACAAAATAGGTATCGTGATATTGAAAATCCGCTGGAACAATCGCCAACATCAGGCCGGAGAAACCACCAATGGTGAACAACACAATAAAGGCGATCGCAAACAACATCGGCGTTTCAAACGTCAACGAGCCGCGCCACATAGTCGCAACCCAGTTAAACACTTTAACCCCAGTCGGAACCGCAATCATCATGGTGCAATACATAAAGAACAGCTCGGCAAATACTGGCATGCCAGTGGTGAACATATGGTGTGCCCACACCACAAACGAGAGCAGTGCAATACTACAGGTGGCGTAAACCATTGAGTGATAGCCAAAAAGCTTTTTGCCACTAAACGCTGGGATGATGGCGGAGACAATACCGAAGGACGGCAAAATCATGATGTAAACTTCAGGGTGGCCGAAGAACCAAAAGATGTGTTGGAACATCACAGGGTCACCACCACCTGCCGCGTCAAAGAAACTGGTGCCGAAATACTTATCTGTCAGCACCATGGTCACAGCCCCTGCCAACACGGGCATCACAGCAATCAACAAAAATGCCGTAATCAACCAAGTCCAAACGAACATCGGTAGCTTAAACCAGGTCATACCCGGAGCACGCATATTAACGATGGTCACTATCACATTGATCGCGCCCATGATGGAGCTGATCCCCATAATGTGCACAGAGAACACAAACAGTGCCGTGCTATCGGGGCCATACTTGGTCGAAAGCGGCGCATAGAAAGTCCAACCAAAATCAGGGCCGCCGCCGGGTAAAAACAGCGAACCGATGAGGATTAAAAAGGCAAAAGGCAAAATCCAAAAGCTCAAGTTATTCATTCTTGGCAACGCCATATCCGGCGCACCAATCATCATCGGAATCATCCAGTTGGCGAGGCCAGTGAAGGCTGGCATGACCGCACCAAACACCATCACCAAACCGTGAACTGTGGTCATTTGATTAAAGAATTGCGGATCCACCAATTGCAAACCTGGTTGAAAGAGTTCCGCGCGAATAACCATCGCCATCGCACCACCGGTTAAAAACATGATGAAGCTAAACCAAAGGTAGAGCGTGCCAATGTCTTTGTGATTGGTGGAGTAGATCCAACGGCCTATGCCAGAAGGTTGATGATGTTCATGAGTATCGCTTTCCACTGCCACAGCACTAGACAGTTCACTTTCTGCCGACGCAGATTTGACCGGTTTTTCAAATTGACTCATTGTCCCTCCCCGCGACTCTGCGCTTTATGGGCGTTGACGTCAGCCGCTTGCACCGCATCACCTGTGTCATTACCAAAGGCATTGCGTTGATACGTGACCACCGAAGCAATCTCTTGCTCAGAAAGCTGATTGGCAAAAGCTTGCATTGCGGTTCCAGCTTTACCATTAAGAACAATGTCGATGTGCTTGTCGCGATCCCCAGTGGCAATCGCACTGCCTTTAATGGCGGGAAAGGCTCCGGGGATCCCCATGCCATTGGCTTGATGGCAAACCGCGCATCGCGCGCTGTAAATCGCTTCACCTTGAGCCATCAACTCATCCAGCGAGAGTGTTTGCGTTAGTGCCGATGCTGCCGCTTGCTTCGCTTCGGCTAACTCGGTTTTCTTATTGGCAAGCCATTGTTCAAAATCGTTCTCCTTCATGGCATGCACCACCACGGGCATAAATCCATGTGCTCGACCACACAACTCAGCACACTGGCCACGGTATACCCCGGGCTGGTCGATGCGCGTCCATGCTTCATTGATGAAACCGGGGATAGTATCTTTCTTCACCGCAAAGTCGGGCACCCACCACGAATGAATGACATCATCAGAAGTGAGAAGAAAACGGATCTTACGATTGATGGGAATGACCAGAGGATTATCCACTTCCAACAAATAATTGGCCCCTTTAACTTCAAGACCATCAATCTGCTTTTGCGAGGTCGCCAGTAAACTGAAGAACTCAACGTCTTCCCCGAAATAGCTGTAGTGCCATTTCCACTGAGAACCGGTAATTTTAACCGTCAGATCAGATTGAGATGTGTCCTCCATCGCCACCAACGTTTTGGTGGCTGGAATCGCCATCGCGATGAGGATCAAAATCGGAATCACCGTCCATATCACTTCCACTTTGGTGCTTTCATGAAAATGCGCAGCGACGGCCCCTTTCGATTTTCGGTGTTTAAAAATGGCATAGAACATGGCCCCAAACACAATCAGTGCTATGGCACAGCAGATATAAAAAATCAGCATGTGCAACTCATACACCTGCTGACTGATCTGTGTGACCCCTTGGGTCATATTGAAGTCTGTTTGCGATGCAATGGCTGGCGCACCGAAGCCGACTAGCATCAGGTCAAACAGCCCCATCAGTGTGAGAAATCGTTTCTTCAAAAGCTGTCTCCTCTGACTCACCGCGCCAACGTTGAGATTGATAAAGTCGAATCTAAACGACATATGCTTTTGTTATGTTTATGTTAAAAAGCTAGACTCGGTTATGACTTTGTTCAAGAAAATATCTGAAAACAACGAACAATATTGTCAGCAGCATGACGCTAAACAGAGCGGTGTGTCGTCATTAAAACCTTGCTAGCAGGGGTTGAAGCGGTGCTGAGGATCCGCATTAGTGAGGCTGTTTGGCTTAATATACAGGCACAGCTGTCGCTCTTTGAGGAGTCTCACCGAGTAACAGATGACAACGAAGCGCCTTCGTTTACCCGAAGACAATTGGTAGGGGTAGATTCTTAGTCAAAGGTAGAAGCATCCCAAACAGATGACTAGCCAAAAGCCATCTGTAGGTTGGGATTTCAACTGGCCACAGCGATGACCACTTATGGCCCAAAGAGCTAATTAAACCACTTGAGTTTGTCATGCAGCGAGGTCACGCTGCCAACCACGATCAAAGCGGGACTGATTGCTTGAGTGGCCAATTCAGGGAGTTGTGTCAGGCTGCCCGTCAATACGCGCTGTTCGCGACGGGTGCCATTTTCAATAATCGCGCACGACGTTGACGCATCCAACCCGTTTTCAAGCAATTTCTCCGCGATATAGCGGCACTGCTTTAACCCCATATAAAACACCAAAGTGTTGTTGGCCTGCGCCAATGATGGCCACTCTATCTCTTTGCCATCTTTTTGAATGTGCCCAGTAATAAACTGCACGCTTTGCGCGTGATCTCTGTGGGTAAGCGGAATACCAGCATAGGCCGTTGCCCCCGCCGCCGCGGTGATGCCCGGCACCACTTCAAAACGCACACCATGTTCCGCTAACTCTTCAAGCTCTTCCCCACCACGACCGAAGATGAACGAGTCGCCCCCTTTCAAGCGAACCACGCGTTTGCCTTCCAACGCTTTTCTCACCAGAATTTGGTTGATCTCTTCTTGCGGAACACAATGAAAATCAAGCTTCTTACCCACGTAGATCATTTCCGCCTTTTCGTTGGCTAACGCGAGAATTTCCGGTGAAACCAAACGGTCGTATACCACCACTTCCGCTTGTTGAATCACTCGGTAGCCCTTGACCGTGAGCAAATCCGGATCGCCAGGGCCCGCGCCGACAAGAGAAACAAAACCTTGATTTTGCAATGAGGATAAAGAAGTTAGCGTCATGGTTGAGCCTATTGAATAAATTTGATGATAAAGAGTACCACTCTGCGCCTCTCTGTGAGGGAAATGTTTACTTTTTATCAGCAAAACGAGTGAATGGTGGTTGCTGTGTTGGCGATTTTCTCAGTGTTGAATCAGTTGAATCGTCGCCCTGAGGGAACACCTCAGGGCGATATGGTTTATTTGATGCTCAGCGCAGGTTCTGCATTGATTTCAGTTTGCTTTTCAGTCACATCAATCGCTGGTGCTGTTTTCGCATGAGTCAGGTACAGAGGAATACAAGTGAACAGCAAGCCGCCTACGATGTTACCAAGAATGGTTGGGATCAGGTTAAAGTTCAACCAAGTCGCGATACCAAAATCCGCACCCAGCATCATACCTAGCGGGAATAGGAACATGTTCACCACCGCGTGTTCGAAAACCAACGCAAAGAAGATAAAGATAGGTAGCCACATTGCCGCAATCTTGCCTGCAACGGTACGCGCAGACAGGTTACCAATCACGCCTAGACACACCATCAAGTTACACAGAATACCGCGCACGAAACAGGTGATCCAGCCGTCAGCACCTAGGTTTTCAAAACCGACTGTACGAGCAGTCGCTGCCTTAATAAAGGTTTGACCAACCGCATTTGGTTCAACACTGAAGTTCATGGTTAGCGAAAGCGCAATTAAAAACGCCACAAGCAGTGAACCAATTAAGTTGCCCAGACCAACAAGGCCCCAACAACGTAAGATACGGCCCCAAGTAATACCCGGACGGTTTTCAAATTTCGCTAACGGTGCAAGACCAAAAACACCTGTCACCAAGTCGTAACCCATTAGGCTGAGGATACAAAAACCCACAGGGAACACTAACGCGCCCACGATGCCAATGCCTGTTTGCGTAATGGTGGTAATCGCCACCACAACCGCCAACGACAGAATGATACCTGCCATCATACCGCGCAGTAACAAATCACGCGTCGAAGTTTTTACTTTCGCTTCACCAACATCAATCATGGTTTGTACGAACTCTGCAGGTCTTAAGTCAGACATAATGCGTCCCTTTATAAAAGTTAAAATTAAAAGTGAAAGATTGAATAGAGAAAGGCTTCCTGTTCATTTTCGTCTTTTCCCTACAAAAATCCGTTAAGGGAACAAGAAACCTTTGTGCTATTGAATCTCTTACCAGCTTACCTAACGCTTAGTTAAGCAGAGATTTCGACAATGCCGTTATTGACGCGCGCTTGGTATGCTTTGATGTTAAAACGTTCATCTTCCATACACGCACCCGTTGCCAAGTTAAAGCGCTGCTTTTTCAGTGGACTCGCAACCCAAAGCTCGCCTTTGTGCTCGGCGATCAAACCGCGAGATAACACGTTTGAGCGCGCAAATGGGTCCATGTTACTGATAGCAAATACCTGCTCTTCTTCACTTGGTCTAAACAGCGCAATTTGCTGCCCATTGACCAAGGCACAAACACCCGTACCTGGAATAATGTCGTTAATGTCGCATACTTGTTCAAAAGCCATGTTTGCTTCTCCTATTATTCCGTTACCGCTACGTGCAAGATGTCACCTTTCAACTCTGGGTGTTTCTCTGCAAACGTTGCTGGGCGATGTTGTTGACGCTCTGAAACAAACACAACGTTTTCATCACGCTTGTCTGAGTTAATAAAGTGCGCAAAGCGTGTTAGCTGAGCTTCATCGTTAATGGTTTCATTCCATTCACAGCGATACGCTTCCACCAATTTCGCGATGTCCGCTTCCAACTGTTCATTGATGCCTAATTTGTCTTCAACAATCACTTGGCGTAGGTAGTCCACCCCCCCTTCCATGTTGCCTAGCCACACAGAGGTGCGCTGCAGTGGCGCAGAAGTGCGGATGTAGAACATCATGAAACGGTCGATGTATTTGATCAGCGTTTCTTGGTCTAAGTCGCTAGCCAGCAAATCAGCGTGGCGAGGCTTCATACCGCCATTACCACACACGTACATGTTCCAGCCTGCGTCTGTGGCGATAATGCCGAGGTCTTTACCCTGCGCTTCAGCACATTCACGCGTACAGCCTGACACACCAAATTTCATCTTGTGCGGAGTGCGGATGCCTTTGTAGCGGTTCTCGATAAACACGCCAAGACCTACCGAATCCTGAACACCGTAACGACACCAGGTTGAACCCACACAGGTCTTCGCCATGCGCAGTGCTTTGGCATACGCTTGGCCAGTCTCATAGCCAGCGGCAATCAGTTTTTTCCAGATGGCTGGAAGATCGTCTTTTTGTGCACCAAACAGACCAATACGCTGAGCACCCGTTACTTTGGTGTAGAGGTTGTACTCAGCCGCGACTTCCGCCAATACTTTCAGTGCTTGCGGTGTCACTTCACCACCTGCCATACGTGGGATCACAGAATAAGTGCCGTCTTTTTGCATGTTGCCGAGGAAGTTGTCGTTGGTGTCGTGCAACTTCACTAACTGAGGCTTCAGGATGTGCTCACCCCAGCATGACGCCAAAATTGAACCCACTGCTGGCTTACACACTTCACAGCCATAGCCTTTGCCGTGTTTTGCCAACAGTTCGTCGAAGGTTTTGATCTCTTCGATACGAATAAGGTGGAACAGCTCTTGGCGAGAGTACGCGAAGTGTTCACAGATATCGCTTTTCACTTCAACACCCGCTTTTGCAAGCTCAGCGTTTAGTACCGAAGTAACCAGTGGAATACAACCAC
Source organism: Vibrio floridensis (assembly GCF_021852965.1). Classification (NCBI taxonomy): domain Bacteria; kingdom Pseudomonadati; phylum Pseudomonadota; class Gammaproteobacteria; order Vibrionales; family Vibrionaceae; genus Vibrio; species Vibrio floridensis. The sequence continues at coordinate 965,078 of NZ_JAKGCY010000001.1, forward strand.
CACAGCCAGTGCCTGCACCGGTAACCGCTTTGATATCGCCGATGGTGTGATGACCGTCAGCCACCGCTTGCGCGATTTTGCCTTTAGTCACATCGAAACACGAACAGATCACCGCAGAATCTGGTAATGAATCTGCGCCGAGTTTTGGCTTCTCAGCACCAGCGTGCGCCGGCAGGATCAAGGTATCTGGATGCTGTGGCAGCTCAATTTCATTCAACATCAGTTGCAGTAAGTCACCGTAATCCGACGTGTCACCTACCATTACTGCGCCGAGTAATTTCTTGTTGTCTGCTGAAACGATCAAACGCTTGTAGACTTCAAGCTCTTCGTTTTGATAAACGTAGCTCTTACAACCAGGAGTGCGACCATTAGCGTCGCCAATCGAGCCTACTTTGACACCCAGCAGTTTGAGCTTGGCAGACATATCCGCCCCTTCAAACTTGCTGTCAATGTTGCCGAGTAGGTGATCCACGGCAACTGTCGCCATTTTGTAACCCGGCGCAACCAGCCCGTAGAACATCTTATTCCATGACGCACATTCACCAATGGCGTAGATATTGTTGTCTGTGGTTTGACAGTGGTCGTTAATTTCAATACCACCACGAGGTGCGATACCAAGGCCCATTTGGCGAGCCAGTTTGTCTTGAGGACGGATACCCGCAGAGAACACGATGAAGTCAGTCTCAAGCTCAGTGCCATCGGCAAAGCGCATCACATTGCGTGCTTGTTTACCTTCTGCTGCGATTTCCAAGGTGTTTTTGCTGGTATGAACTTTCACGCCCATACGTTCGATTTTTTGACGAAGTTGGTCACCACCCGCTTGATCAAGCTGTTCAGCCATCAGTTTAGGGGCAAACTCGACCACGTGTGTTTCCATACCAAGGGCTTTTAGTGCACCCGCCGCTTCCAAACCAAGCAAACCACCGCCAATCACTACACCGCTTTTACTCTTCTTCGCGCAGAGCTCGATAGCTTTAAGATCTTCGATGGTGCGGTAAACGAAACAATCTTTGCTCTCATTACCTTTGATTGGTGGAACAAATGGGTAAGAACCTGTCGCAAGAATCAGCTTATCGTATTGAATTTCACGGCCCGAACTCGAATACACCGTTTGTTTTTCACGGTTGATATTGATCGCGCGTTCACCTAGCAGCACTTTGATCGCGTGCTTTTCATAAAAGCCCGTTTTAACCAGCGAAAGTTCATCTGCGGTGTGATGTGAAAAGTATGAAGAAAGGTGAACACGATCGTACGCGACGCGTGGTTCTTCACAAAATACGGTGATGTCGTACTGAGAAACATCCGTTTTATCAACCAGATCTTCGATATAACGGTGGCCGACCATCCCGTTACCGACAATCACTAGCTTCAACTTGCTCATAATACTTCCTAAGGGTTAGGTTCTTATCTGAGCGCATTGTTAATTATGAAAGAAAATGAAAATATGATGTAAATCAATTACGAAATTAAACTACCCTAAAGGGGTAGACACTTTAGGGTTAGATGGATAAACCCTTAAAAATGTGGGGTTGGACACTTTCCATACCAACATGAACAGCGACATTTGGAAAAGAAGATCGTTCTAAAGCAAAATTGTTGTAATATTTTTTCACACTTTATCCCATCTTAACGACCGTCAATGATCGAAAACGAACAATTGATACGATCGATGTCACGATACCAATGTAACAATTTGTTTTAAGTGTTTTATTTTCCACACCAAGTTGAAGCGAATCACCTTTTAATAACCAGTTTATTAATATCCCTAAAGCTTTGATTCAGGTCATAAATGTGATGATTATTCAAGCTGTATCATAGCCACCGGTGTACTCAAAAACACCTTTCCGCGACTTGCTCTATCACACATTCTAAGAGAAATAATATTCAAAATGACCACCCAATCTACGCTCAACAAACACTATTCAGAACGTGCCAATCTAATCTCAACCACTAACCCAGACAGCATCATTACTTACGCGAACAACGAGTTTTGTGATATTGCCGGGTTCTCACAGCAGGAGTTAGTTGGCAATCCTCATAACATGGTTCGTCACCCTGATATGCCAAAGCAAGCTTTTGCTCAGCTGTGGCAATACTTACGCTCAGGAAAAAGCTGGATGGGGTTAGTAAAAAACCGATGCAGCGATGGGAAACATTACTGGGTGTCGGCGTTCGTTACACCGATCAAAAGTGCTGATGGAGACATCATTGAATTTCAATCCGTCCGTTCTAGACCAAGCGCAGAACAAGTAGCACGAGCACAGGCGCTTTACGATCAGCTGCGAGCGAATAAATATCGTGCAAAACCAAGGCTCACTTTCCACCACCTTTCTACTCTTGGTTCTTTTGCAACTGCGGGCTTAATTTTGGCTGGCACATTCACCGCTTCTAGCGCCTTACTCACTCTTAGCAGTGGTTGCGCTTTGCTTTTGGGGGTTAACGCTCTCTACCAAGCGAAACGATTTGGCAATCTTCGAACCCTAGCTCATGATGCCTACCATAATCCCCTCATGGAGAAGCCTTATACCAATCATTTTGACGATTACTCACAAATCGAGTTGGCGTTAATGATGAAAAAGGCGGAATTGCGCGCGGTGACGGCTCGTGCCACTGAAACTACCGGCGGAATTCTGATCTCAGCAGAAGAGGAATTTGCCACCATTCAGTCCATCGGTGCCAGCTTAGATCAACAATGCCACGAAACGCAGCAAGTGGCCGCCGCCGTTGAGGAGCTGACTCACTCGATCAATGAGGTGGCGAATGCGGCGTCTGCCGCGTCCATGCTAACAGAAGAAGCCAATGAGGCGTCTCAAACCGGCTTGGAGAGCATTGGAACCACCATACGAGTGGTGGATGCCATGGCCAAAGAGCTGGAACACTCTAAAGCCGTGATTGAGCAGTTATCGAACCATACTCAGAAAATCGACAGTATTTTAGAAGTGATCACCACCATCTCTGAACAGACCAATCTATTGGCGTTAAACGCTGCAATTGAAGCAGCACGTGCTGGGGAGGCGGGCCGTGGCTTTGCCGTGGTGGCCGATGAAGTCCGGAATTTGGCCTCAAAAACGGGCAGCAGTGCCAATGAGATCCATGCGATGATCAGTCAGCTTCAAACAACGGCCAAACAAGCGGTGGAAGCAATGAACACGGGGGTGGGTTTGTCTCAGGATTGTAAGAAACAAGCCGATGCAACAGGCGATGTTCTTTCCGTTATTCGCAATAAGCTGGATGCGGTAACAGACAGCAGCCATCAAATCGCTACTGCGGTAGAGCAACAAGCCAGTGTAACGCATGAGATCAATCGCAACATCGTCAACATCAAGCAGCTCGCCGATGAGACATCTCAGTCGTCTCAAAGCTCTGTGCAACGCACCAGCCACTTAGTGGACAGTATTGAAGACTTACAGCGACTAATGAAGCAGTTTGTTTAACGCCAGAAATTATCTATCGACCAACATATTCTCCCAATAATCAACGGAAGTATTTTTCATATTGAGTTTTCTCAGCGCCTTACCACAGGCGCTGATTGTTTCTCTCGATACTTTTCTATTCGCCGGTTTCGTTTCCTATACTTGAGAAAAGCGGCTCCTGAAGGAAATCATATCGTATGAATGAAAAAGTACTGGAATCCATTATCGAAATCACCGAGCAAAAAAATTCGCTTGCCCTCAGTTACAGCATTTTGGTGACTTTATCAGAGCTTTTACCGATTTCTTCCGCCCTCTTGCTGCATCACAAAGGCCCTTCAACCCTTTTGGTCGCACGGTTGGACATCACGCTTGACTCTAAAGGCACAAAGAAATATCAGTGGGTATATAACGAAGCCTATCCCAACAAGGAATATCAGTACGCTCAAACCGAGATCGTTTTTAGCCAGCAACAGGATGGTCAGTACCAATGCCGTTGCCCTATTCCCATTGAAGAAAACTTCTCAGCAGAACTCTGTTTGATTTTACGTGAACCCGCTGAACCTTATCGTTTGCTGATTAGTGGCTTTGCGCGAATTTATCGTAATTACACCGCCATTTTGCATGAAAGTGAACGCGATAAACTCACTGGCTTACTCAATCGCCGCACGTTAGAAGATAGACTTCACCAAACCTTATCTTTACATCCATCGGCAAAAGAGGAAGAGAGCAAACTGTGGATTGCGATGCTCGATATTGACCATTTTAAATCAATCAACGATCGCTTTGGGCACATGATTGGTGATGAAGTCCTACTGATGTTTGCTCAACAAATGCAGCACTATTTCGGGCCCTCTTCTCTGTTGTTTCGCTTTGGTGGTGAAGAGTTTGTGATTGTTTTCTCGACCGGAGATGAACAACACGTTTACGAGCAATTAGAGGCCTTTAGGGTTGCAATTCAAAACCGTCATTTCCCTCAAGTGGGCGCTCTCACTTTTAGTGCAGGTTTTTGCTCACTCAGCCTAGGAGATTATTTCCCCACCATGCTCGACAACGCAGATAAAGCACTCTACTTCGCCAAAGAACATGGCCGCAATCAAGTGCATTGCTATGAGCATTTATGTCGAGAAGGAAGAATTGCCTCGCCTCTGCGTCCATTCATCGATGATGTTGAACTGTTTTAATCGCGATGTCATTCTGCTTTCATACACCAAATTCAGCGCTGAAATGGCGAAACGCTAAGTTGTGGATATACTTTTAAAGTAGCCCAAAGAGGATTCAAGGAGCTCAGTTTGGTTCATGTTTTAACGTCACAAGCGGATTTTGAATCACACCTGCAGACTTGCGAAAATGGTGTTACTTGCGCTTACTATGGAAACTTGTTCCTCTGCACGGCCTACCACCCACTCTTCGACAAAAGATTTAACATAATGGGCTTAGAGGCTCTGTTGAGAGTACGAACCATTGACGGAGAATGGGTTAACCCTGGCGATTTGTTTGCAAAGAGAGCCTTTGGCACTGATGAGTACTATCACCAAATTAATCTTGATCGCCTCGCACGCGTTTTACATTTTCGGAATTTTTCTTTACTCCATCTCTCTATCAATTTGTTCGTCAACCTACTACCCGCGACGGCGTTATCGAACTTAAAGTCACATGGACAAGCCTTGGTTTTGAATAGATTAAAAGAACTTGGCATCAAGAGAGAACAAATCGTCAATGAGATACTTGAGCACGAGGTAGACAGCACCCAAGAAATCATCGAATTGCGAAAGGCCATTATTGAATGTCGCCAAAATGGATTGCGTGTGGCCGTTGATGACTATGGCGCTGATGGTTCGGATGATTTTAGAGTTCAGAGCTTGCAGCCCGATATCATCAAGATAGACAGAAATATACTTTTGCAATATTTAAGCGGCCAGCAAAATAGCCTGTTACGGGGCATTGAACTGGCAAAACAGCTGAAATGCATGGTCGTCATTGAGGGTATTGAGACAAGAGAACAGCTATTGGCGATGCAGGCATTGGACACGCATTTCTATCAAGGTTTCTATTTGGCCAAACCTAAATTGTTAGATAAGAGTACAGACATCGATAACTTCTACTTGCATCTCCAATCACACCCTAATGTTCAGTTGGCAATGTCACTTCTAACAAAGCTAAACACTCAGTAAGACCGACCGATGCGTGTTTTTTTACTAAAGCGCAAATAACCCAGCAAAATATCGCTTGATGGAGACACTGAACAACTTCTGAACGATGAACTAGAGATGGTGCCAAGGTTTAGTTTTAAAAAGCAATGAGGGGAGAATTGGAGCGGGCAGCGGGAATCGAACCCGCATCATCAGCTTGGAAGGCTGAGGTAATAGCCATTATACGATGCCCGCGCATCGTGAAGACGAAGCTACTATGCCACAACTTAAGTAAAAGAAAAGCCCCAACAAGTTCAATTGGTTACTTTACCAACAACATCCCATCCAAACGTCTTATTTCTGTGCAACTTATCAAATAATGGCGAGATGAAGGCTTACTCTGGCAGCCAAAACGGTCGCTCATCTTGAGATGAAAAAAAACCGACGAGAACGTCGGCTTTTAAATATCTGATTAGACTTAACGGTACATACCGATGTCTTTTTGTAGATGGACTGGCAGTTCATCCGCGTAGTAGTTGCTCTGAGTTGAGCTGTCTACGAAAAGAATATCCAATAGGTGAGCAATCAATCCTTTGAAGTTAACCGAATAGGTTTTTTTATCCATAGAGGTTGGTAAAGCGATTGTATTCATTTGCATTGCTTGTGCCATGATTGCCTCTCTTAAATCTTTCAACGTACTTCGTTTCGATGGTTGAATCTTAGTGCTTTTTTTTGCGCTCAAAAAATGACTATTTTTCTACATTCGGATTACATTTTCTAATGAAACAATGGCGTAACAAATTAAAATCGTAAACAATACTCAATGGTGAATATTTATGCAAGATTAACTTACTTCGTCTGCATATTCATCATTTTAAAGCGCTCAATCAAGGCCTTGGGTCACAACTTGTTTACATAATTTATTTTCATTGGCGGTAGCGGCTTTATAAATCCGCATTATTTGTATTAGATATTTTCAGGCTTTTCTCATTCATTTCGATGTCCTTTTTGTTGGCAATAACAGAGGCAACAACGGCCGTTGTCATCACAATAAGTAAGAATGAGAGCGACCAGATGGTCGGAATTTCATACGCCGTGCCCACCAGCAGCATCTTGACCCCAATAAACATCATAATCACAGCCAAAGCTGGCTTTAAATAGATGAACTTATCGATCATGGCTTGCAGTACAAAATAGAGTGAACGTAAGCCCAACAGCGCAAATACATTGGCAGCTAACACCAAAAACGGCTCACGAGTGACCGCAAAAATTGCGGGAATGGAGTCTAGCGCAAACATCACATCCATAACGGCTATCACTCCGATTACAATCAACATCGGGGTTGCCCACCACTGACCGTTTTCTCGGGTGAATACCGCGTTGCCATGATAATCGTTTGTGACGTTGAAAAAGCGTCTGATCAGCTTTTCTGGCATTGGACTTAGTTCTTCTTCTTCCTCTTTATCTCGTGCGAGCTGAATCCCTGTCCAGATGAGGAAAGCGGCAAACAAGTAAAGAATCCAATGGTATTGAGCCAGCAACTGAGCGCCTACCGCAATCATCAGGGCACGTAACACTAACGCGCCAATCACCCCCCAGAGCAAAGCGCGAGGTCTAAGTGACTCGGGGACTTTGTATTGGGCAAAGATGATGGCAAACACGAACAAGTTATCCACACTCAACGATTTTTCGAGCAAATAACCAGTAATGAACGCCGTCGTTGCTTCTTGGTGGGTGTACAAGCTGTCTGGCGCGTAGAAATCCCAGAAATGGAAGATGGTGGCCGCAAACAGAAACGCGAGCAAAAACCAGAATAGGCTCCAGCCCACCGCTTTCTTCATTGAAATGGCACCACCACGCGTTTGCCAAATATCGAGGCAAACCATCGCAATGGTTAGCAGCGCAAAACTGCCATACATGAGATCAGTATTGGACATTAAAGATGACGAGGTGTCGAATAGGGACATAATTTCCTCCAATGCGGAAGAAAACCCAATCGTCCGAGCCCTTCCGCATACATGACAAATCGGCACAGAATCGTTCCTAATTCTGTACTGTGTATGAATGCGTTGGTCTCGTTGAAGTGAACTGGAATGCTTTCTCTGTTTCTGTTGATGACAAAGAAACAAAGAGAGGATAACTCACCTTTATTTGCCGGAAAGGCTTTGGCCTAACGAGATGACGACAAATAAACTTACGCTAACTACTCCCCAAACGTTCGATATTGTAATCCCACAAAACTTCCAAGGCTAATGCCAAGTGCAAGTTTGGGTAATTTTGACATTACCCTGACAAAAGAAAGGAGCGCAAAAGCGCTCCTTGATTTTTTCTTAGGCGGCTCACACACCATTTAGCGGCACGAGATAAACAAGTGTTGACCAAATTGCGATCCACCCAACCACCACCGCTGTATCCATCCAATCTTTCCACATAAGCGCTCCCCCGCTGTTAAGCCAAAGAAGCTGAGCAAACTTTATACCAAGTTTGCTTTTATCATCAGCAACCCAGTGCAACTGTGCGATTAGGGTTCAGTACATAGGGGATCTCAGACAGATATTCGATAAAGCAGTCGGCCATAGAGAGGTTACTCACCCAACCTTCACCTTTCATCTGGCGGATGGCTTCATAGCCTTCTTTGCCTTTCATCGTATACGCAGATGAAGCGCCACGATACCAGCGTTCTTCTTCTATGGGATGCCACTCATCTGCCAACTGTATTTCAAGTTGCTCAATGCGTTCCCCTTTTGGCTTTTCCGCACAATAATGAAATCGTAGCCCATAGGTATACGGATAGCTTCCAGAACCAGTCCCTTCCACGCCATTATTGGTCGCATTGTTGATCGCCCCTTCCAACGCAGCGGCAATGGTTTTCCCTTGAACGTCATAACATCCGATCGGCACGGCAAAAGGCAGTAACTTGCCAGCGACATCGGCCACGGAGACATTACCTGGGTTCAGCGAATTTCGAACGCCACCAGCGTTATGAATAGCAAACTGAACCTGACGTTGACGTTTGTTTAACGCATGAACAAATGACGCCGCGACCATTGGCGCCAGTTCACTGGGACCGACTTCATCGGGAATACGAACGTGGCGAAGTGCGCGATCGGTATGCGCGATAATCGTCTTTTGCAGTTCGCGCACTCTCGGAATGTACTTATTTTGCATGATGTGTTGAATGCCTGGGTCTTTCTTGCATACCACCACATTCACTTGGCTATCAATGAAGTCTGCAGCCTGCAGATACAAATCTTCATCACTTTGTTGATTTAAGCCTGGGTCTAAAAACATACGACGCCCAATAAGCAGCTCATTACGGCCACTAAAGTGTGTAACTAACCCGTCTGCTGCAAACCTAATCTCACAGTGGCCCATGGTCAGAGCATGGAAGCCCGCTTGGACGATGTAAGTATCCCTCACACGCAGGCCATAATCATCGTCTTTCCCAAGACCAACCGCGCTAAAGTCCCCCTGTAATCGGTGGCTGTGCCCGCCGATAATTAGCGCAATGCCGGAAACTTCGTTAGCCAATTCAATATCACCGTCATAACCTAAATGGCTAAGCAAAATAATCTTATTAATGCCTTCTTGGTTTAATCGCGCCACCGTTGCTTTTGCTGTTTCGATGGCGTTTTCAAATGGCGTATCCAGATCTGGGTTGGCAATATCCGCCATTTTGTCTAAAGACAAACCAAAAATGGCAACAGGTTCTCCGTCGATGAGTTTAACAATGTACTGTGCAGTACTCGTTTGAACATCGAAACTGCGGATATTTTTGCATTCTTTTATCGTTAACGACTTATTTGGGTTCTCATTGCTGAGGTTCCAGTTTCCTGCCAATAGAGGAAACTGAATACGGCGGACAAACTGGGCAACAGGTTCATTGCCCATATCGAGCTCATGATTTCCCAAAGCCATAGCATCAATGCCCATGGTATTAAGCAGATCGGCGTTTGCCTTGCCTTTGAACAGCGAGAAATAAAGCGTACCTTGGAAACAGTCGCCAGCATGCAAGAATAGAAACCCTTTTTTCTGTCTTTCAGCCTCTTGTTGAATTTGCTGAGCGCGTGTTGCGATGCGCGCAAATCCACCCGCACTCACGTAAGGTTCAATCTGGTTCCCTGATAAGGAAATTCTTAGTTGTAATGACGTTGGCTCAAAGTAGGAATGAGTGTCATTGATGTGCGCCAGTTTCAAAGTGACTGGCTTATTTGTTTTTATCATCGTCATCTTCTCTCTCTTCATCCCTTTATACTTAGAGCAGAATGATGACAGAATCGTGAATTTTATGAAACCATTCTGCAAATAAACACCACTTACTGACGATAAAATCACATCTATTTCGCTCTATTTGTTCAACAAACCATCAACACAATGAAAACTGTGACACCATAACAAACAGCCAGTTCGAATTTGTCATATGCTTTGTAGAAGCGCCTTTCACTTTACATTCAAATAATTAGGGTGCACATGGAGGAGAGTTATGCTTTTAGAACGAATTGAAATCTCCGGTTTTCGAGGAATAAGACGGTTATCGCTTTCTTTTGATGAACTCACCACCTTAATTGGTGAAAACACGTGGGGAAAATCCTCGCTTTTAGATGCCTTGTCTGTTGCTCTTCCTCCGGGCGCTGAGCTTTATCAATTTTTGATGTCAGATTTTCATGTCGATTACTCCATTTCGCACCCACAGACTCAACACCTACAAATCATTTTGTGTTTTCGCTCCAGCGACAAGCATGAAATCAAAGCAGGGCGTTATCGACGCCTTAAGCCGATTTGGTGTAAAGACGAAAATGGTGATCATCGAATCTTCTATCGCATTAGTGCGACACGAGATGGTTACGACATCACCACGCATTATGCATTTCTGAACGATGATGGCTCCACCAAATCGCTCCATCATTCAGAGAAAATTGCTCAAGAGCTCATGTCTTTACATCCCGTGATTCGCCTGCGAGATTCACGTCGCTTCCCCGAAATTATTAATGGCGTGAATGGCAAAAATGCCCGTATTGAAAAGCGTATTGATAATACCTGTCGTCGCTTGTTAGCGATTCCGGGTCATGTAAATAAAGGCGAGATGCGCAGCAGTTTAAACTCCATGCATTCGTTGGTAGATCACTACTTTTCTTTCAAAAGTCCTAACCGAAATGACCCACGTAAGCCGCGCGATGGTCTGTTTTATAACGCCACTTCGGCAGACAAAAATCTTAGCCAGTTCATTAAAGAAACCAACAACAAGCAAACACGTCTGCTGCTAATGGGGTTACTCAATGCCTATTTACAAGCCAAAGGACCTGCCGACCTCAGACGTTGCGCACGCCCTATCTTGATCATCGAAGATCCCGAAGGCCGCCTTCATCCAACACACTTGGCTCGCGCATGGAGCTTGTTGCAAATGTTACCCATGCAAAAAATCCTCACCACCAACAGTGGCGCATTGCTGGGTTCTGTTCCACTCTACTCCATTCGCCGGCTTATCCGACAGTCCGATAAAACGGTTGCCAAAAGTATCCAACCACAACGTTTCAGCGTGGATGAACTACGTCGAATCGGCTTCCATATTCGTTTCCATCGTTCTGGAGCACTTTTCGCTCGTTGCTGGCTGTTGGTTGAGGGTGAAACAGAAGTTTGGCTCTTCAACGAACTGGCCAATCAATGTGGATACAACTTGGCTGCAGAAGGTGTGCAAATTATCGAATTTGCTCAATCCGGTTTACGTTCACTGATCAAGGTGGCGAAAGCGATGGGAATTGATTGGCACGTAGTGACGGATGGCGATGCTGCGGGTAAGAAATACGCAGCAACGGTAAAAAGTATGCTCGGGCACGATCAAGAACGTCACCGACTCACCGAGTTGCCCGATCATGACATCGAACACTTTCTATACAATCATGGCTTCGATAAGTTCTTTAAGGATCTCATCAAAATTCCTTATGAACATCCTATTCCTGCCAAAAAGGTAGTGAACAAGGTACTTAAGAAACACGCTAAACCCGATCTCGCTCTCTCAATCGTCTCACATTGTGAAGAACACGGCATTGAGTGCATTCCTGTGTTACTTCGTTGGACGTTAAAACGTATTGTCACCATGGCCAATGGCAATACCTAGGAGCCATTGACAAAACAACAAATAGAAAAAAGCGCATCAAAAGATGCGCTTGTACCAAATATCATAAATATTGATGTTGTATACAAAGCGGGATTCAGACTCTGTATACCGGATACAAAAAGATCGGGGATTACTTTATGCTTGACGTGCAAGCTGAGCAGCGGCTGATTTCTGATGCAACCAAAGGCCCGTTGTTTTCATGAGATACCCAAACACTCCACCTAACAGGAGAGATGGCACAACAAGCTGCCAATTACCGTCCGCGGCAAAAGTGGCGCAGGAACCAATAAAAGTACCAGGGATATATGCCAACCAAGTTTGTTTCGCTTGAATACACATGACAAATGCGACGATTGCAGTAATCACGTAACCTAGAATGTCTAGACCCGCATACGTCGAACCGTGAATGATCACCATGGCCCAAAAAACACCAGACATATTTGTCAGCAAACTCTCAGCTAACCCTTTCAACCCCGAGTTGGGTGAAGCGAAATAGCTTGTACAGCCAAGAAATCCCGCCCACGAAAGTAGGCCTAGTGAGATGGCAATCCATCCCCATATTCCCGACAAAATACCTGTTGTTAAAGAAATAGCGACCAATGTACTCATAGTGCGACTCATACTCATTTGGAGCGGCGAATGCCAACTCGCATATCAATCAAGCAATGAATACTAAGAGAAAAACCACCAAACAAACGTGCACAAGATCACACCGAAAAATTTCATTTTCATTCGTTTACACAAAAAGTATGAGGTAAACGATAAATCAACAGATTTAGAAAATAACCCTGCGCACGTTGTTCTCTCATCTGCGCGAGTGAAGTTGAGATGGTTATAACACCGATGGTTTTCCTTTCATCATTCGTAGGCCTTCTCGCTTGATACATTCGACCAATGGATTTTCTGACATATCCGCGCGCCATATAAAAGAGAGTGTTCTTTCCATATGTAAATCAGGCACATTCAATGCAACCAAACGACCGGCTTCAATATGTCGCTCTACATCTAAATAAGGCAAACAAGTCAGGTAAGAACCGTTTTCGACCAAGCTTCTTAACACCGGAACATGCTCATACTCACGCCACACATCAAGATCTTCGACGAGATGATGAATCGAACTATCAAAAATTTTGCGCGTACCCGAACCATGTTCACGTAATACCCACCTCGCCTGCTCAAGCTGCGCCAAACTAACGGTATCTCGACGAGCGAAAGGATGGTTTGCAGAAGCAACCACCGTAAGGTGATCACGGCACCACACCTCTTGATGTAGACGGTTATCATCACATCGACCTTCGATAATCCCAAGGTCATACCGGTAATCCAGCACCCCTTCAATGACGCCACTGGTACTTTTGACGCCAAGTGATATCCGCATCTCTGGAAAGTCATTATCAATGATACTGATAAGCTCTGGTACGAGATGCTCTGCTGGAGTTTGGCTTGCCCCTAAGCGGATCTCACCACTCAGTAAATGTTGCTCATAGAAGCCCATCTCAATTTGCTGTGCATCTTGAAGCAGGCGCTTTGCTTTTGGCCTCAACCACATCCCCCAGTGGGTTAAAGCCATCTGTTTCCCTTGGCGCTCAAACAACGGCCTACCAAGCATTTTCTCCAGTTGAGCTAGTGACATGCTTGTGGCTGATTGAGTTAACGCCAATTTGTCAGCCGCTTGGCTAACACTCCCTGTATCAGCGACCGCATCAAAAACGGCCAACTGTTTTAACGAATAACGCAAGATTTCACCCTCTACTTACGGCAGCAATAGATCAAATTGATCAGCAATGGGTTTCATTTTACGCCTCTGTTTTTGCATATCAAATAATTTGATGAGGATTCTAAAAATTATCAATTTTACCTGTAGTTGCTCCGCCCCTTAATCTGTTGGTGCGGTTTGGGAACACCGCAATCACTAACAACGTCAGCGCTAATGCGAATAACCATAAATTAAGGAGTATCAATGAATTCAGATAAAAGGAGTCAACATGTCAGTGGCTGCCTCTGAAAACACTCAGTACTTTTCTCCTAAGGAGATGATGGCCGAAGCCGAAAAGTTTGCACTGAGTAAGGCAAACAAAACCAGCGCGATGACATTAGGTCTTGCGATTATGGCCGGGGCATTTATTGGGCTTGCTTTCTTGTTCTACATCACGGTGACAACCGGTAGCGCAAATGCAGGTTGGGGATTGAGCCGATTTGCAGGCGGTTTAGCCTTCAGTATGGGATTAATCCTCATCGTCATCTGTGGAGGAGAACTGTTTACCAGTTCTGTGCTTTCCAGCATTTCTTGGGCAAACAAACAGATCAGCTTTACCAAAATGCTGTCGATTTGGGGAAAAGTCTACATCGGTAACTTTATCGGTGCCATGTTCTTGCTTTTGTTGGTCACTGGTGCGGGTTTGTACCAGATGGACGGTGGGCAATGGGGATTGAATGCACTCAACATTGCCCAACACAAATTACACCATACGGCGATTCAAGCATTTTCGTTGGGTGTTCTTTGTAACTTACTGGTTTGTTTGGCAATTTGGCTAACTTTCAGTTCTGCCAATGCGATGACTAAAGCCGTAATGACCATGTTGCCTGTCGCCATGTTTGTTAGCAGCGGGTTTGAGCACTGTGTGGCCAACATGTTTATGGTGCCACTCGGGATCGTGATTGCCAACTTTGCACCAGACACGTTTTGGGTACAAGTCGGTGCCAATGCAAGCCAATATGCAGATCTCAATGTCGGTCACTTTATTACTGCCAACCTTATACCCGTGACCTTGGGCAATATCGTCGGCGGCGCTGTGTTAGTCGGCTTAGCGAACTGGTGTATCTACCGTCGCCCAGAATTAAAAGCAGCAAAAATCAGCACAATTACACAAACAACGCAAATTACGTCAGTTAAGGAATTTACTATGAAAAACGCAGCAGTTGTAAAAGAAATCATGAATCCAAAACCAATCGTTCTTGGTGTGGAAATGCCAATTGCCACAGCACTGGATACTCTTCTAGATAACCACATTGTCAGTGCACCCGTTGTGGATATTGAAGGTCGCTTGGTCGGTTTTCTTTCAGCGCACGATGTGATGGTTGATCTTTGGTGTCAAGATTACCTACCAAGCTCAGGTCAAAAAGTCGTGGATTTGATGAGCCGTGATGTGGTAGCGATTGATGTCAATGATCGTTTGGTCGATGTGGTTGAGTTCCTTTGCATCGACAAAGAGCAGTTATACCCAACCTCTAGTATGGGCATCGCTACACGTATGACGTCACTGTCACTTGAAGAACGTGCGAAAAGCATGAAAGTGAGCAAGCCGCATGTGTTGCCTGTATTAGAAAACGGCAAGTTTGCAGGTGTGGTTTCTCGCCAAGACGTTCTTAATGCGCTTCGTCCTATTTACGGTGAGCGTTTGAATCTTGTAGAAACTCGTCAGCTAGAAAGTGCATAACAAAAATCATTAATGGCTTAAAGAAATAAGAAAGCCTCCAGTGGAATGGAGGCTTTCTTTTTGTTTATTCAATCGTTTATTGAAAAGGAATTACTTCTTAACGCCTTCGATGTGCAATTCCATATCAACGTAGCTTGAAGTACCCATCACTGGAATGTTGAAATCAGCAAGCTCAAGACGAGTCATACCAACAAAGCCTACACGTTGGCCACCCCATGGGTCTTGACCTGCACCAACAAACTCAGCAGCAATAGTAATAGGCTTTGTTACGCCGTGCAGCGTCAAATCACCCATCACATCCAGTTTACCATCGCCCTTGTCCATCACTTTGGTGCTAGTAAACGTGGCGGTATTGAATTTGCCTGCATCAATAAAATCGCCGCTACGAATGTGCTTATCACGCTCTGCATGGTTAGAATCTAAGCTACGGGTATCAACGACTACGTTTACTTTAGACGCAGCAATGTTGCTTTGATCGTAAGAAAAATCACCAGAGAAGGTATTGAAACGACCTTTAATAAAGCTATAACCAAGATGGCTCACTTTAAAGTTAATAGACGCGTGTGCCCCTTTGGTATCAATAACGTAATCGGCAGCGTTTGCAGCAAACGGCACTGCCATAATCAACGCTAAACCTGTCGCAATAACTGACTTTCTCATGTTCGAGCTCCTATCATTTTTCTTAATGTATTGTCCTTGTCGACAAAGTGATGTTTTAAAGCGGCAAGTGCATGGAGTGCAGCAAGGCCGATTAATGCCCAAGCAACATAAAAGTGAATCGCTCCCGCTATATCAGACTGATTAGCAAACAACTCACCGGCTGCTGGAACAGTAAACCAATTAAATACTTCTATTCCGCGTCCATCAGACGTCGAAATTAAATAACCCGAGATAAACAGCACCATCAGTAATAAATAGATTGTATGGTGCGCTGCTTTTGCGGCTGCTACTTCGGTTTTTGTGCCTTCGATGTTTGGTGACGGCTTCACCAATTTCCAAACCAAACGAAATAGAGTCAGAGCAAGTAGCAAGACACCGACAGACTTATGCCAGTTTGGCGCAATACGATACCACTCGCTGTAATAAGACAAATCAACCATCCACAAACCGACGGCAAACATACCAACAATGACCGCAGCCGATACCCAATGAATCAGCCGAGCAATGGCGTTGTAGTGCGTCACATGATTTTCCATCGTGTTATCCAACCTTATAGAGAATGAGAATAGGTAGCAGTACGCAATATAACCTTTCCCCTACAATGTGAGTGAGATTATTTACCAAGTTTTACAAACGGGCTACCTGTGGCGGTGGAACAACTTGTTCGAAAAAACTGAAGGAACTTTTAAAACGCGCGCTAGCCCTGTCTTCTTAGGTCGCAGTTTGTTCAAACCTAGCTCAAGTTGTCCAAATCACCTAGTGGAGCAAACCATCAAAACTGAAAATATGATGTTTTGATCAAGAACTTGTAAGCGAATATTAGTTGGCCTTTTTTAAACATGCTAACCTCAATCGGCTTAGTATGTTTTGCATTTCATAAGGACACCTCTTGCTACTCGACCTTGTCATAAAAAGTGTTAACAATTTTCAGGATGATTGCCTAAAACTGTGTGAAAAACACTATCCCGCGGTTCACAACCAAGGGATGAGTGAGCACCACCTCGCGCTCGCTTTTGCCCGACGAATGCAGAATACCTTCAAACAATTTCAACATGAGAGCGTGATTGAACCTTTGGAGACATTAGAAGCAAGCGAACTGCCCCATCAGTATAGGGTGACCTCGGATGTTGGGACTGTTTGGGTGTTATCTCATCATATGGTAAGCCCTGGCAAAACGTGTCGTGATAACTTACTCACCGATGTCACCGAATGGCAAAGTGAATATGGCTTTGCCATCCAACCCAATGACTTGCTGTTTTTGATTGGCGATCATTGGATAAGTCGCAGCAAAACCAGCCGTGAGCTACTTCATTGGTGGATGGGTGAGTTACCTGACCAAATCAACGCGTACAGTGAACAGGGAATCTCTCTGTATACATGTGATACCCAACTCACCCAGGCGCTTGAAAGCCGCTTCAACATTTCCCCTTGTTACTTGAAATATGGCCATCCACTGAGACGTACCAGCACGAAACAGATGGTTCGTAAGTACATTCAGTTTTATGCCGTACTCCAATGGTAAAGCTGGACCTTACATCCGCTATTCACCTAACAAAAAAGCTAACTTCTCTACAAAGTTTGAGCTGCTTCGACAATTCACAATATTATAATTATCTTTACTTGCTCACTAATCTCTACGTGGGTTAGATAGTGACTCTGGTAATAGATTTTTTATGGTTCTATGAACCAAAGTCGGTGACTGTGCACTGATTAGAAAGTTGAGCAAATAAGACTTAACCCCGCACAGTACACATTTTTTCGCATGGGCTTGAGCATAGAGTCGCTCTGGTCATAATTTCGAGCCGTAAGATGAACACGTTAACTGCAGAGAAGCTGAACGAGTATATTTATTCTGAACGAGGCGAACAGTTTATCGCCCAATACAAAAACATGACTCTTCGCAGTGTTTTTCAACCTATCTATAAAAAGGATTTTTCTTTAGTGGGCTTGGAAGCACTGGTGAGAATCCAATGCGCTGATGGGACTTTTGTCCGTCCAGATCATTTTTTTCACTCTGAGGAAATATCACCCATCGATCAACTTAACGTAGAACGTTTAAGTCGCATTATGCACATTCGCAATTTTGCTCGTTCTAGTTATCGCAACAAGAAGCTTTTTCTAAATGTGCTGCCCCATGCCGTTGAACGACTGGCCTTAGAGGAACTCAGTTACCACTTCCTGTTAAAAACGATCCGTGAAGCCAATCTTTCTCCAGAGCAGATTGTGATGGAACTTATCGAAGTTAAAGTGAACTGTGAACAAGAATTGAGAACCGCAACTCATTCTTTGAGACGAAATGGATTTTGGTGGGCAATTGATGATTTTGGTATTGCCGCGTCCACACAAGAACGAACACGTAACGTACTACCCAATATCATCAAGTTAGACCGTTCATTGCTTCAGCAGTATGAGCAGGGCGACACACAGCCCTTGATCTCAGCATTGGCGTTTGCGCGAGAGATGCAATCATTGACCGTGATCGAAGGCATTGAGACCGAACAACAACTCGCACAGATGAAGTTGCTCAATCTCGACATGTACCAAGGTTATTTTTTATCGATGCCTCACTCATTAGAGCAAGAACACACCTTTGCTTCGGTCTCTATTGCCTAAACGCGAGTTCAGCGCTTCTTGCCACGACCTTGGTGAATTTTCAGCTTTTGCTTTAGTTTGCGCTTTTCTGCAGAACGACTAGTGCGTTTTGCAGGATTATCGTCCAAACGAGTTTCATTTTCACTCGGTTCGAATCCTGCGAGCCATTCTTGCGGCAATCGTTTATCCAGCAAGTTTTCGATTGCTTTTAGCAAGTACTCCTCGTCACGAGACATAAACGATACCGCTAAGCCAGATTGACCAGCACGCCCTGTTCGGCCAATACGGTGTACATAGTCTTCTGCTTTGTACGGCATGTCGTAGTTCACCACTTGCTCTAACTGGGCAATATCAAGGCCACGAGCAGCAACGTCCGTTGCGATCAACGCGCGCACCTTGCCCGATTTAAAATCATCCAATGCTTTTTGCCGAGCGCCTTGAGATTTATCACCATTGATCGAAGCCGCTTTGATGCCGTCTAGCTTGAGCTCGCTCACCAGCGCATCACTGCCCTGCTTGGTTTTGGTAAACACCAATACTTGCTGCCAATTACGAGAACCAATCAAATAGGCCAAAAGTTCACTTTTGCGTTTTTTATCAACCGGATAGACCATTTGCTCAACATTGTCTGCCGTGCTATTGGCTGGTGCCACTTGCACTTCAATCGGCTCGTTCATTAAGCGATACGCCAGTGCTTTGATGCGCGTATCAAACGTGGCAGAGAATAGCAGAGTTTGACGCTGCTCAGGCATTCGTTTCATCAAACGCTGAATATCAGGTAGGAATCCCATATCCAACATGCGATCGGCTTCATCCAACACCAGCATTTGTAAATGGTTCAGTGATGTCTTCTTAGTAAACAAATGATCCAATAAACGGCCGGGGGTTGCGATAAGAATATCCACCCCTTTTGCCAGCTGTTCTTGTTGTACGCGAATGCTGGTTCCACCGTATACGGTAACGATATCAAGGCCACTTTCCTGAGCATATTGCTGCATGTTATCAAACACTTGCTGAGCGAGTTCACGCGTTGGTGTCAAAACCAGTGCGCGTGGCAATTTGCGTTCTGCTTCTAGGCGAGGCAACTGCATTAATAACTGGATGATAGGCAAACCATATGCTGCGGTTTTTCCAGTACCGGTTT
Source organism: Vibrio floridensis (assembly GCF_021852965.1). Taxonomy (NCBI): domain Bacteria; kingdom Pseudomonadati; phylum Pseudomonadota; class Gammaproteobacteria; order Vibrionales; family Vibrionaceae; genus Vibrio; species Vibrio floridensis. The sequence goes on from NZ_JAKGCY010000001.1 coordinate 984,568, forward strand.
GAGCTGCGGCAAGTAAATCTTTGCCATCGAGTACATGTGGAATCGCTTGCTGCTGGATAGGTGTTGGTGTCGTAAAACCCAGCGCCGACACGTGCTCACTTAATGATTTGTCTAATCCAAGTTGCGTAAAGTGGTTTGTCATCATTGCCCCCAAAAAATGAGCGCGGATTGTAGCAGAGCCAGATAAATATCTCTATCTACAAGCCAAACTCTTTCTGTTGGTTGCAGCTAAATTGCAATGTGTCGGCATAAAGCGTTTCGAAGGCGCTAGAAAAATGCTCATATTCGTCTTGCAATGTGGCGTGACATTCAGACAGTGGCGACAATCTGGGTCGACGCTGTGACATTCTGTGTAGCGCAAACTCGATATTGTCCATCTCACGATATGACTGCAACCACTTGCCTTGCCACATGCGTTGATTCAACAGTAAAAAAGAGGGAGGCAGATCTTTGGTGTCGTGTTTTGCCACTTCTCGTTGCGCGTGATGCACAAATGAATCTAAAGAGATATCGCTGTATCGATGCCAATGCATCGCAAGGCAATGATCCCAAAACATGTCTAAAGCGATTAACGCAAAACGTCGCTGCTGTTCTGGGAAACGTTTTTTGCACGCTTGCACGATACCGTGTGTATCAACAAACTTATCGACGGCGCGATGCAAACGAATCCCTTGCACGATTTCCAGTGAATATTGTTTGCTTGGGTCACCCTTGGCGAAGTCGCCCAGTAAGTTACCTAACATGTCACTGTTGGCAACATCCGCTAAATGTAGGTGGGCAAGGTAGTTCATGATTGTGTGTCAGGGGTGAATCAACAGACATCGCTGTCTGCGTCATTCTCTTCATTTGGGTATTGCGACAAATCGATTCCAATTTCCATCGCGTCCAGCCACTCCAGTGTCTCATCATTTTTCAGTTCAAATTCTGACATGACCACTCCTTAGTATGTGTGGGGAAATAGTGTGTAACAGGTTGCATCACACAAACCTTCTTTATACATCCTGTTATATGTGGTTATACAGCAGCGATCACAATATTAAAATGTTACATATCATTAATTGCATACAACCTTGAGCTTCCTCTCATAAAATCTTTCGGTATCACTATAACTTTAGCGACGAATTGATCTCAATATGGAGCAGATATGAGAGAAGTTGAATTTAGGACCATCGACCGCTTGTTTATCAAAATGTCGATCAATGACAAAATCTGGGTCATCGCTACCCTATTTATCCTCGCCCTATCCTGTGTTTCAGGTGCCCGTTATGTTAACCAACTCGAGCAGATAGAGGTGCAAGCTAAAATCGCCGCGCAAAATCGCTTACAAGGGATCGTCAGCCATCCTAACAGTGACGCCATTTTGGCCATCAGTGGCGTATCTAAAGCCGCAAGTGCAACTGAAGCAAAGTACAAAGATGGCATGACTACCGTGTCATTAAAAGGAGCCGATGGCCAGTTTTATCAGCTCACTGCGAACACGAAACAATCTGATGAGAAAGCAAGATCCTCTGCCCTCACTACCTTTTTGCTTAGCTATTTGTGGCTCGCTCCTTTTGGTTTGTTTTGTTATTGGGTCGCAACTTTCCTTGGTGGCGCACTGTGGGTCCTCTACACCACAACACAGAAGATTGGTGAAGGCGATTTAACTTCTCGTCTCGGCTTCCATCCTGGTCGTGATGAATTTGGTACCATAGGCTGTGCGCTAGACAAAGCCATGGACACTCTGACCGATCTAGTAAAAAGTGTAAAAGAGAATGCAAACACGATGGGCGAAACCAGTGCTTCGTTTGAAAAAGAGATGAAGCTCAGCGAAACGCAAATCCAAAATCAGTATTCCTCATTAGACTCCGTGGCTACCGCTATGGAGCAAATGACCGCTTCAGCAAAAGAAGTCTCTTCGATTTCTCAGCAAGCGACGCATCAAACAGAGCGCGATACCCATCATATTGAAGGCAGTCATAAACGCGTTGTATCCGCGATTGCAGAGATTGATAAGCTTTCTAGCTACATTGAGCGAGCATCGACATCAGTATCCACGTTGAATGACAACACGACGCAAATCAATGATGTGATCACCACCATCAATGCCATCTCTGAACAAACAAACCTGCTGGCACTTAACGCAGCGATTGAAGCGGCGCGAGCGGGTGAACAAGGGCGTGGTTTCGCCGTAGTTGCAGACGAAGTTCGAACCTTGGCCAGCCGAACTCAGGCGGCCACCGTTGAAATTCAAGCCATGATAGAGAAGCTGCAAACAGAGAGCCAAAACATCGCTTCGATTACCGCTCAAACGGTCAGTCAAGCGAAAACCAGTAGTGATTTGATTGCAGAAATTGGTACGGACGTTAAATCGATTGCCGACTCAGCGAAAGTGCTGATGGACATGAGTATTCAAATTTCCACCTCTGCTGAAGAGCAAAGTGCGGTCGCTAACGACATTGCCTCAGAGCTCAGCGATATTCGCAGCCAATCAAATACGATACGCACCGTCGCGCAGCAGTCGTCATCGGGAGTAGCGAATCTCACCAAGGCCACCTTCTCACTGTCACAAATCCTTAAACAATATCGAACTCAATAAGCGAAATCTCGACATCAACAAAAAAGCTCCGAAAGGAGCTTTTTTGTTGTGTTAAGTTTGATCACTACTCTATCCAGCGACGAGCAATCGAAATAGGCGGGTATGCGATCGTCACCTTTTCGGTCTACAGAGCAATCTGATATGAAAACAGGTTAGTTCTCACCTAATACTGAGATGTTACTCTCAATAACTTGTTTATCGGAGTGAAAGAATGCACCAAAAGTAAACATTTCGCTATTCTAACTGAGTCTACTTTGCTGCTGGTGATAAACATGAATATTTATAAAAAAATTGAACTGAACGAAGACACTCGATGCCCACTTTGCCAACATGATGAATATTTTATTTCATCCGATGGTGAAAAGTTCACTTGCGCTTCATGCGGCTTCCATACTAAGAGCCTTAGCGCAATTCGTTGTTTACAGATGGCACCGATCTATAAAAGCCGTCCGGTTTATGTCCATTCCGCAACCAATGCCTATCACTAAAATGTGCGTTTGCGCAAAATATCAACCAACTCTTCAAGGTGCCCGATTTGAGTCACTCGGGCATCTGAGCACTGCGTTATCTCGTATCCGTTGAAGAGCTGAAAGGTTTCAATATCGGCATTAAGCCCCGCTTCGACTCCTTTTGGGGTGTCATCAATATAAACACACTCATCAGATGAGAATCCCATGTGGAAAGCACAATACATAAGGAGATCGGGATCGGGTTTCCAGCTATTGGCATCAAAGGCCGAATAAATTCGTCCCTGAAATCGTTCTAATAAGCCTGTCAGTTCCAGCGACATTTCAATTTTGTCTCTCGGACCATTAGAGACCACACAATACTCAATGCCATTCTCTTCCAAATAATTGAGCAGCAGTTCTACTCCAGGCATCACCTCCAACTGCTCACTAAACAGCCGACGAACTTCATCACGATAGGCGGGTTCTAACAAATCCAGCGAAATATTGAGCTTCGCCAACACCATCGCATCCGTCAACACATCAGCTAGCTTGCCGCCTTTGAATTGAGCCAGACACTGTTCTAGTGAAATATGAGCACCAAATTGTTCAAACACATTCACTAAGGCATGGCAACAGAGCGTCTCGCTATTTACCAAGGTTCCATCACAGTCGAAAATCACACACTTTACAGTTTTGGTAATCATGGCTAACCCCGGATTCAAACGAAAAATAAAATAATTGCGAACCAAGCAACTATAAGAAGCAAAGTTGTCAGAAAACCGGAGTTCATCGGCAAAAATGGCAATTTAACGTAACCAATGATCATAATTGCGCAGGAAGTAGCGCTTTTATATAGCCTGACGAAGTGATTCGTTGACGTCTGGATAGCAAAGACGAATCGCAACAAAATCTTCAATGTTCTTTAAAAGCAAATCCGTCAACTGAGGATCAAACTGTTTCCCTTTTTGTTGCTCAAAGAAAGCGACCACACGCAACAGCTCCCAAGGCGCTTTATAGCAGCGTTCACTGAGTAAAGCGTCAAATACATCAGCAATGGCGGTGATGCGTGAGAAAATATGAATCTGCTCACCTCGTATGCCGTTGGGGTAACCATTACCATCCCAGTGTTCATGGTGTTCGTAGGCAACAATAGCGGCCAGTTTCATCACTTTCGCTTTATTGTTGTTGAGTAGACGATGTCCCGCGTCACAGTGGGTTTGCATAATCGCTCTTTCATCTTGAGTTAGCCTTCCTGGTTTATCGAGGATGGCTTCTGGAACAGCGATTTTACCCACATCATGCATAGGGCTAACGATTTCAAGCATTTCAAGTTCTCGATGGCTTAGACCACATAGACGCCCAATCGCTACGGAAAGCTGTGCTACTCGTTTTACGTGATTTCCAGTTTCACCAGATCGTGTTTCAATGGCCTCTCCCAACACGTGTATCATCTCTTTTTGTACGGATAGCGTACGTTTTTGTAGCATGACAATTTTCCGATTTTTGAGGTTCAGTAACTTCTTTTGCTGAATTGTCATGAACTGCATGGCGATAACCAGTGACAATGAAACAATGATCACACCAGAAATCAAGAGAACATGAAGATGACGGCTGATATACGAGACAGGTTGGTTAACTATGACCGCGTTTTTGGGTAGTTGCCTCACTTCAATGCCATATTTTTCTAAAGCATCGTACTGAAATATCGGCGTTTGAGCAGCATTCATCGATTGAGAATTCGTTACATCAAACCCCATCTTTTTTGCTAGGAGGAGCATGCCATTTATGCCAAATTTTTCGGAGCGGTTAACGTAACCTCCCACGATACCGGTTTGCCCCAAATAGAGTTCCCAAAGGACAAAAACAGGAGCCTCACTGTGACTACCCACCGTATTGGCGATCTTTTTGTATGAGTGGAAGATTCCTTGCTCCAATTCTGTGTTGTAGTGTGTCAGCAATACGCCATCATCTCGCTCAACCGTAGTAAGAAACTCCGCTGCCTGGTCGAGTGTTTTGTCAGAAATGTCCACCAACTCGATGTCGGGATACTTTTCCATCGCTTTTCGCACATCTAGACGAATGAAATCCGAGGTAATGCTTTTGTCCGCCAGATAGTAGAGTTTTTTAATGTTAGGGCGCAGCTGGTGAATCACATCAAGGTTTTCGTCAAGGAGATCACGTTCGTAAGTGACACTGATGTTGTCGAAGGGCAGACGATGTTGCAAGTCCAAGTCATTAATAGCAACCGCAACAATCGGGTATTTCACTAACTCTGCAGGGAAGTAAGATTGAACAAACCGAAAGGCATTGTCATCAGTAACTAGAATTCCATCCCAATGATAATTCTTATACTTTTCGCTCAGATAAGCGGCCGTTTTTTGCAAGTATTCAGGTGAAGAAATTCGCTTTGTGTCGAGGTATTCCACGGATAAGCGAACGTCACCATCAAGGTTATCAATCGCTTTCTCGACACCTCTTTGCATATCTTGAGTCCATTGATAGGACGCATCGTAAGAGTGCAATATGAGAACTTGCCGTGTTTGCCACTTTGTCTCAGCCAAGGCGGAATTGAACCCTACCCCAATCAGCGATACCCAAAAAAGCACAAAAGTTCTCATATGAATCCCACACTCCAAATCGTGGGGATATGATAGTGGTTCAATAATAGAAAATTACGACATTGATCAAATTTCGATTAAAATTTTCTCAACATTTTGCATTTCTGACGTCAACTTACCAATTAGTGCGGATAAATAAACTTCTAGACCTGGAAGTTCGAAGTGTTGATTAAAGACGACATCGGAAAGCAGTAACTGCTCATCGCGATGGGTGACGATAGCAGCCCCAACAGGCTCGCCTGCGACAAAGCTAACGTACAGATCGTGCTCAGCAGAAAGGATAATTTGTGTTAGAAACTCGATCAACAAAGCTTGATCCGCTTCACAATGCCAGCGCTTACTTTGCAGAATGGCGAACATGATGGTTAGGCGATGGAAGTCAACCAAATAATGCTCCATCGTTACTTCCTCGGTTGCCAACGCTTTCACATCAAGCTCAATGGTGGATCTCTTCTCTACAGAGTCGCGGTAGAGTTTTAATCCAGCAAGGCTTTCCTTGGTGGGAAACTCACAATCTACCTGATTGTATAGCCACTGATTTTTCTTACTCACCATCGGCAATTGATTTGACATGTTTAATTCCAGATATCACAAATTTTGGGCGTACAGATCGTCGACTTAGGGGGTGCAGCGCACCCTGCAAGCAGGCCTAACGAAATCAGCAGCACAACGAATGTCTTTTTCATACTGTTAACCTCTTTTTTCTCATTTTCCTGCAAGGCTCATACCATACCATGTGGTTACGTTTGGTTCTAATCAATTTGCTAATCAGAAACTTGCGTGACGTGAGAATAACCAATCTAGCTAGAGACATTCAACATAGAAAGCTGGTAAGGTAACTTCCATAGTTCGCGAGGGTTATCAAGGATAAGGTCATGAAAACAAAAATTCTTACAGCGGTTTTGTCGACCACTGCGCTGCTGTCTGGCTGTGGTGGCAACGAAGTAGGCGACGTAGGTTTAGGCTGGTTTACTTTAAAAGACATCAAAATCACCTCTTTACAAGATGAAGTGGTCACAGGGGTCACTTGCCATATTGCGTCTATCGAAGCCAATTTGAGCCTGTCCGACCCAAGTGACAGCTCTATTTCTTGCCGCCAAACTGGCAGTATTACGCCAGAGATGATCGCTAAGATCGATAAAAGCTCATCGGGAGAAGTGGTTTTCAAACAATCAAAAAGTATCTTCTTTAAAACGATGAAGGTGCGTCGTATTTACGATCAAAAAAACCAAACGCTTCTCTATCTCTCCTACACCACCAAAGAGACAGAAGGCAGTTTCAAACACAGTCTGTCGTCTGTTCCTTTGTGGGGCACAGAAGCCTATCAGCAGGGTGAGACGAATCTCGCGACAACACAGTAGTTTCCTTTTGAACTTCGCTTGGCCGAGCAAAACTTACTCGGCCAGCTTTTGAAGCAACAAAATAGCCTTGTTTCAAAAAATCTGTGATATCATGCGCCTCCTTTTTCCTCAAGCAATCACTAGTATGAAGTTTCCTGGTCAGCGAAAATCTAAACATTACTTCCCTACCAACACTCGAGATCCACTTGTTTCTGAGCTCAAAGTAGCACCAAAACTTTACCGTCCAACCATTGTTGGCGTAGGCCAGACCATTGTCGATATCGAAGCTCGTGTGGACGATGAATTCTTAGCAAAATATGATTTAAGCAAAGGACACTCGCTAGTTCTTGAAGAAAGCAAAGCGGACGCATTATATGAAGAACTCGTAGAACGCGGTTTGATCACTCACCAATACCCAGGTGATACGATTGGTAATACGCTTCACAATTACTCGGTACTTGCCGACAGCAAATCCGTGTTGCTGGGTGTGATGTCGAAAAACATCCAAGTTGGTTCATACGCCTACCGTTATTTATGCCGCACATCTTCGCGTATGAATCTCAACCACCTGCAAACCGTTGATGGGCCAATTGGTCGCTGTTACACACTGATTTCAGAAGATGGTGAGCGTACCTTCGCCATCAACGAAGGTCACATGAATAAACTGGCACCAGAGAGCATTCCGGAGGAAGTCTTCGAGAAAGCCGCCGCTCTGGTTGTTTCATCGTACTTAATGCGTGGAAAGCCAGAAGATCCGATGCCTCAAGCGGTGCAACGCGCCATTGAATATGCCAAAAAGCATCAAGTCCCTGTTGTGTTGACCTTAGGCACAAAGTACGTCATTGAAGGGAATCCTGAGTGGTGGCAAGAGTACATTCGTGAAAACATCACGGTTGTGGCAATGAATGAAGAGGAAGGTCAAGCACTGACAGGTGAATCAGATCCTCTCAAAGCCGCTGATAAAGCATTGGATTGGGTTGATTTAGTACTGTGTACTGCCGGCCCTGATGGCCTTTACATGGCAGGCTATACAGACGAAGATGCAAAACGCGAAACCACTCACGATCTTTATCAAGGCGAGATTGAAGGGTTTAACTTGTATGAGTTTAGCCGTGCGATGCGTCGTAGCGATTGCAAAGACCCAATTCGAGTGTATTCACACATCGGCCCTTACCTTGGTGGCCCTGCAGAAATTAAAAATACCAATGGCGCTGGCGATGGTGCGCTTTCAGCCCTACTGCATGATATGGCCTCAAACGCATTCCATATTAAAAATGTACCTAACTCAGAAAAGCACCAGCATATTTGCCTTACTTATTCGTCCTTGTCGCAAATTTGTAAATATGCAAACCGAGTGAGCTATGAAGTCTTGACCCAGCACTCCCCTCGCCTATCTCGTGCATTACCTGAGCGCGAAGACAGCTTGGAAGAAGCTTACTGGGATAGATAATTCCGTACTAAATACTATTAAGGCTGCAAATTTGCAGCCTTTTCTTTTTGATCTAAACCAATATTTATCAAATTAGACTACGTTGTAGCACAGCTCGGACTATATAATACTTTACTCAGTTAAGCATTTGAGTATCATGCCAGCGCAAACGTTTGCGTGATTGTTTAATAAGGGTTTTGCATGCTTTCCGATATCGATATTTGCCGTACAACACCACTTCAAGCCATAGCAGAAATAGCGACAAAAGCGGGGCTTCGTGCTGAAGAGTTCGAAACCCACGGTTTATATAAAGCAAAAGTATCAGCGAAGTGCGTACAACGTCTAAGAGACAAAGCAGATGGCAAGCTGGTTTTAGTCACCGCGATCACCCCAACCCCATTAGGGGAAGGAAAAACCGTTACCACGATAGGACTTGCTCAAGGACTGCATGCACTGAATCAGTCAGTCATGGCTTGTATTCGTCAACCATCAATGGGTCCTGTATTCGGTGTGAAAGGGGGTGCTGCTGGTGGTGGCTACTCGCAAGTTGCACCGATGGACGAACTCAATTTGCACCTTACCGGGGACATTCATGCGGTCACCGCAGCTCATAACTTGGCTGCTGCGGCCATTGACGCTCGTATTTATCATGAGCAACGCGCAGGTTACGAAGCCTTTGAAGCTCGCACTGGCCTAAAAGCACTCAAAATAGATCCTAGTCGCGTAGTTTGGAAACGCGTGATGGACCATAACGACCGAGCTCTGCGTAAAGTTATGGTGGGTTTGAATGAGGCAGGCAAGACCATCAATGGCTTTGAGCGTGAAGAAGGTTTCGATATTTCAGCGGCCTCCGAACTGATGGCGATTTTAGCGCTTTCGAAAAATCTGCAGGATATGCGCTTACGCATTGGCCAAGTCGTGCTGGCTTACAATGTTCAAGGTGAGCCTGTCACCGCAGAGCAGTTGCAGGTCGCTGGGGCGATGACGGTAACGTTAAAAGACGCAATTAAACCCACGTTAATGCAAACACTTGAAGGTGTCCCAACCCTTATCCATGCTGGTCCGTTTGCTAACATCGCGCATGGAAACTCCTCAATTATCGCCGATGAAATCGCGCTAAAACTATCCAGTTACGTTGTCACCGAAGCGGGTTTCGGATCTGACATGGGGCTAGAGAAAGCGTGTAACATAAAATCCTCCACATCGGGCAAGTCTCCAGATTGTGTGGTGCTTGTTGCAACACTAAGAGGGTTAAAAGCCAATTCTGGCCTTTATGACCTCAAACCAGGCATGCCTCTGCCCGACGCTCTGTTTTCTGTTGACTCTCCAGCCCTGGTTGCCGGTTTTAGTAATTTGCAGTGGCACATTGAAAACGCAAAAAAATATGGCTTGCCTGTCGTGGTAGCCATTAACCGTTTCCCACAGGACTCGAATGAAGAATTGATGCAACTCGAATCGATGATTCATCAGTTTGACACCACCGTGCGTGTCGCCATTAGCGAAGGCTTCGCCAAAGGCGGAAAAGGGATGGAAGCAGTTGCCAGAGAAGTGATCGAAGCGTGCGCTGAGCCTGTGAACTTTATGCCGCTGTATCAACCCGAGCAAACTCTACGCGAAAAAATTAACGCGGTTTGTAAAAAGGGCTATGGTTGTGGCGAAGTTGAGTTCACTACCGAAGCAGAACAGCAACTGGACCTTTATCAGCAATTAGGGTTTGGGCATTTGGCAGTTTGTATGGCCAAAACACCATTGTCTATCTCATCCGACTCTTCACTCAAAGGGGCACCAAAAGGATTCTCTATCACAGTCCGAGAAGTGCGTTTATGCGCCGGCGCAGGGTTTGTCTATGCCCTGACAGGAAGTGTGATGACCATGCCTGGCTTACCGGATAAGCCGGCGTTCATGGCCTTAGATATCGATAAAGACGGCAATATCATCGGTCTAAGCTAACCACTTTCCGGATTAAGCAGCCCATCAATCCTTCACAAATGATGGGCTACTATTTACAGTGTAAAAATCTCAAAGTTTTATTATTTTGAACCTGCATTCCACTTCTCGCTTAATGTAAACTCCAACCACCTTTTATGCACTCTACTAGTGCAAAACCCATACCTAATTGCGTATTTTTTGTGCACACCAATCAATTCTCCAATGAAATGTGCTGAATTTCTCAAGATTTAACTCTTGGCTTAATTCTTGTACTAATCTCAATGAGATTGCACATTGTCAGGGAGAACATAAATGCAGGACATCTTAACGGTGATACTCGCCGGAGGCATGGGATCACGGCTCAGCCCATTGACCGATGATCGCGCGAAGCCAGCAGTTCCATTTGGCGGTAAATATAGAATCATTGATTTTACGTTAACGAACTGTCTTCACTCAGGCTTACGAAAAATACTCGTTTTAACGCAATACAAGTCCCACTCCCTACAAAAACATCTTCGTGATGGTTGGTCGATATTTAATCCGGAACTGGGGGAATACATCACCTCTGTACCGCCTCAGATGCGCAAAGGTGGAAAATGGTATGAAGGTACTGCCGATGCTATTTTTCACAACCTTTGGCTACTTGAACGGAGTGAAGCGAAATATGTTGTTGTTCTTTCTGGTGACCATATTTATCGCATGGATTACGCTCCGATGCTTGAAGAGCACATAGCAAACAATGCAACGTTGACCGTGGCTTGTATGGATGTCAACTGCAAGGAAGCGAAAGCATTCGGCGTGATGGGTATTGAGGAAAACAATCGCGTCCACTCGTTCATCGAGAAACCAGAGAACCCGCCACACTTACCCAATAACCCTGAACGTAGCCTCGTCTCGATGGGTATTTATATCTTTAGCATGGACGTATTGAAGGAGTCCTTGGTAAAAGATGCAGACGACAACGACTCTTCGCATGATTTTGGCAAAGACATCATTCCGAAACTCATTGATGGTGGCTCGGTATACGCCTACAAGTTTTGTGGCAGCAAAGGCCGTGTCGATAGAGATTGCTATTGGCGTGACGTAGGTACTATTGATTCATTTTATCAGGCCAACATGGATCTTTTGGAACCAGTCCCCCCAATGAATTTATATCAAAAAGATTGGGGTATCCGCACCTACGAACCACAATATCCCCCGGCACGAACGGTTTCATCGGGAGCGGGAAATGAAGGGATCTTCATTAACTCTATGATTGCTAACGGGGTTATCAATTCTGGAGGTTCTGTGCAACATTCCATTATTTCTTCCAATGTCAGAATCAACGACAGTGCTACGATCGTTGATAGCATCATTTTTGATGATGTTGAAATTGGCGAAGGGTGTCAGCTAGTGAACTGCATTATCGACAAGCATGTGAAAGTGCCTCCGTACACCCAGATTGGTTTGAATCGATTAGAGGACGCACAACGCTTCAAAATCTCTGATAATGGTGTTGTGGTTGTTCCAGAAAGTTATCAGTTCTGAAAACGTAAAATGCCAGCGAAAATCGCTGGCATTTTTGTATAAATTATTCTGCCTTACGCAGCTACGTGTCGTTGCCCTGGCGCTTTGGTTTTTTTCTGGCGGTAACTGAACCAAAGGTATGTCACCACAATTGAGAAGAACAAATACGAAAGCGAGAAGATGAATGGCGAACCGATCAAATCTTGCGACAATCCCCAAAATACGCCGATAACCGTCACTGCTAACTTAGACAGCATGCCGCAAAGCAACAGGAAAACCGCCAGTTGAGGGAAACGCGAGCTGCGGAATGCAAACCAGTAACAGCTGCCTACCGCCAGAGATGAAATATAGAGACCAAACAAGAAAGAGTGGATGTGGTCAGCAGAGGCATAACCCGCCGTAACAGATATCAGTAGAATAAGGAAAATCTTCATATACACCTCGCTATAAAAGCCTAAAAAGCATCCTTTCAATATTGCAATCTCAGTTTCCGCTATATTTTGCCAAACTAGTTTCAGAGATCAAGAGGCCAAACCTGTACAAAATGTGTACAAATATTAATTGAACCGACTGATTTTACATATGGTTAACACAATGAATTTTAAGAATCCTTTGTCTACGGCATTTCGAGAGTAAAGTGTAAATTTAGAAAAGCATTGTTACATTCACTTAACATTGGAAAATATTTTGTCTTTTTTTTAGCAATGTGAACTCAGTACCATATCGGTTCTCTTCTGCATATCTAAGCCCCGTCAGATAAGCGCTCAACACCCAAAGATCACAAGATTTTCACAAAAAAATGTCAATTCAGAAAAATCTGTAACAACACTTTTTAACGTATAAAAATATTTTCAGATCTGGCCTCAAAAAGAGATTCCAATCACAAAAGGATTGGTTATAATCCGCGCTCATTGCGTTATCTGTTGAAAAACGCAAACTAATTTTGAGTTTAACCACCTTTTATTCGCCCCTTTTGGTATTACCAGAAGCAACACTGAGAACAAAAATGAGCAAGATTGATAAAGCTATGCGCATCCTACTTGCAGGATTCTGTATCAACCTTTGTCTTGGCATCCTGTATGCTTGGAGTGTATTCAACAAAGCACTAGTGACTGAGTCAGGCTGGAGCGCAGCAGAAGCGTCTGCCCCTTACGCAACCGCAACGATCACGTTCTCTATTTGTCTTCTTGTTGCAGGTATTCTTCAAGACCGCATGGGTCCACGTATGATCCTTATCCTAGGGACTGTTCTTACAGGTCTAGGTATGATTGCATCTGGTTTTGTTGACTCTCCACTGATGCTCAACATCACGTTTGGTGTGATCACTGGTGCGGGTATCGGTTTTGGTTATGCTTGTCTATCTCCATCGGCGATGAAGTGGTTCCACGCATCGAAGAAAGGCATGGTTAACGGCATCATCGCAGCAGGTTTTGGTCTTGCAGCGATCTACCTAGCGCCACTGACTTCTGCATTGATTACCAACATGGGCATTCAGACCAGCTTTATGATTCTTGGTGTTGGTGTTCTTGCTATCGCGGTACCTCTAGCGGCAACTATCAATAACCCGCCAGCAGATTACACCCCAGCAGAGCCGAAAGTAAAAGAAGGCCAAGCACCTAAAGCGGTGAAGAAATCTGAAGACCTAACGTGGAAAGCAATGCTAAAAACGCCACAGTTTTATTCTCTTTGGATCATGTACGCGTTTGCAGCGTCAGTTGGCCTGATGATCATCGGTAACATCACCACCATCGCAAGCGTTCAAGCAAACCTGCCTAACGCGGTTTACTTAGCGTCCATCCTTGCCATATTTAACTCAGGCGGCCGTGTCGCTGCGGGTATGCTTGCCGACAAGATCGGCGGTGTACGTACGCTTCTTCTAGCGTGTGTTCTGCAAGGTATCAACATGGCATTGTTCGCTACCTTCAAATCGGAATTCACGCTGATCATTGGTACGGCTATCGCAGCAGTTGGTTACGGTACGCTTCTTGCTGTGTTCCCTACCCTAACCGCAGAATTCTACGGTCTGAAAAACTACGGCACTAACTATGGCGTACTTTACACAGCATGGGGTATTGGCGGCGCGATTGGCGCAGCGGTGGTTGGTTACTCTATGACCAACGGCACAGGCTACACCTTGGCTTACACAATTTCAGCGGTGATGATGGGCGTTTGTATTGTGCTTGCACTGGTAACGAAACCACTTTCAGAAGCGAAAGTCGCAGAGCTGAAAAAGGCGTAATTACGCGTTGATTTGAACATGAAAAGGCTTAACCTACGGGTTAAGCCTTTTTTATGGTCGGTCGTTTATGGAAAACAGCGTAGAACTCGCCCCGGATTACTATCTCGAGAACTTTTTGAAGCTTACGCGCCACGCACTGCAGTGGTATCAGGACTTGCTGACAACAGACGAACAGCAATGGCTTTTGGCGTTCACTGAGCTTGATAAGCGTGCGCAATGCCTGTTGGTGCGTTTGTACAGTCGCAAAGGCTGTTGGTTTCGCAGTGATAAACTGCATTACGCTGAAATTCCCCAAATTGATCATGCCCTAGACATACTCAGCCAAGGCGAGTTTGTCGAACTCTCTCCTGTACTTTCTCATCAAGAGCTTGCTCTCTACTTACTGACAAAACCTGAGCTGCTTTCGCTCTACCCTCATCTCACCAAAACGCAAAAAAAAGAGGCACTGGTCAGTTGTCTAAGTGACGACGCCTTCACTCAGTTTGAGGAGCTGTCATTCACCGTCATCAAGCTTAACTCCGCTCACATGATCGACCTGCTACTGACGTTGTTTTTCGCAAACACCCATCAAGATCTGAGCCAATTCGTTTTGGATGATCTTGGTCTGCATCAATTCGAGTCTTACCAGTTAAGTAAAGAGCGGCGATTCTTCGATAGTCGAGAACAGATTGACCGCTTAATCGACCTTAGCGAACTTTCGAACCGTTACTGGCTTTGTGATAGAAAACAAAAGGAGAATCTGGAACAACTGCTGGCAGCACTGCCTGGCCCTGTGGCACATCCCTATGTCGACCGTAAACGCGAACACCTGCTTAATGACCTTGCCCGAGATTTTGAACGCCTTGGCGAGTTCACCTCGGCGCTCACACTGTTTGAACAAACCACGCTGACGCCGAGCCGAGAACGCCGTGCGCGCATCTACGATAAGCTTGGCCAAGATGATCGATTCTCTGAAATCGTCAACCAAATGCTCACGCTTCCAATCGATGTTTCAGAACTCGAAGTGGCACAAAAACTCGATCAACGGCTCAAAAGAAAGCTAGGAGTGAAAACAACCAGAACGGCTAAACCAAAATGTCGGGAGCATTATGTTGAGCTGGACTTATCACAACAGCGGGTTGAACTCGCCACGAAATCCTACTTTGAATCGTTAGGCTGGTACGTCTACTACACCGAGAATGCGCTACTTAATGGCCTACTCGGCTTGACACTATGGGACGCAATTTTTGCCCCCATCGAAGGTGCCTTTATCAACGCTTACCAACAACGCCCATTGGATCTCTATCATCACGATTTTGTTAAACAGCGAGCGGACTTGGTGTCTGATGCTATCGACAAAATAAAGCGTGGGCAGACCGAAATCCTTATCACCACCTACCGGGCAAAACAAGGCATCAGTAATCCCTTTGTACATTGGCCCAGTTTGGATGAAACATTAATCCAGCTTGCTCTTAGCCATATACCTAGCGAGACTCTGGCCTCTCTATTTACGGTTCAGTTGAGCGACCTAAAGCTTTATCGAAATGGTATGCCCGACTTGATTGCGTTTAAAGATGGAAAGTTTGAATGGATTGAGGTTAAAGGCCCTGGAGATAAACTCCAAGACAACCAGTGGCGCTGGATAAATCAGTTTCATCGACTCAACGTTCCGTTCTCGGTTTGCTATGTCAATGCATCAAACTCGGGTGTCCAGTCTCCGAGCTAATTCGATTCGCCGAAACAGCAACAACAAGGGGCAGAAGACTGCCCCATTTTTTATCGATAAAATTGTGCCATTGGTAAGTCGTGTTAAGACTTTGCCGGCTTGATGCCAAACAAAATAGCAAACATAACGGGCACGACAACTAAGGTCAGTACCGTCGCGAAACCCAAGCCTGCCATGATGGTAATGGCCATAGAGCCAAAGAACGCATCAAACACCAATGGAATCATGCCAAGTATGGTGGTCAATGCCGCCATGCTGACCGGACGAACACGGCTCACCGCGCTGTCGATGATGGCAAGATACGGATCTTTCCCTGAATCGAGCTCCAGATTGATCTGATCCAGCAACACAATGCCATTTTTCAGAATCATGCCGCTAAGGCTTAACAGGCCAAGAAAAGCGGTGAAACTGAACGGCATGTTGGTGACCAACAATCCAAGTGCCACACCAATGATAGAAAGCGGCACCGTGAACCAAATCACCAGCGGCTTTTTGAACGAATTGAAAAGCAACATGGTGATAATGAACATCGATAAGTAACCCATCGGCAAGGAACCAAACAACGCGTCCTGTGCATCTTTCGATGATTCGTATTCCCCACCCCATGTGATTTCATAGCCATGTGGAATGGGCAGCGCCATCACTTTAGGTTGCACACGAGCAAACAAACTTGCTGCCGTGTCCTCGCTTAGCACATCGTGGTCAGCCAACACGGTCAACGTGCGTTTACGGTCACGGCGTTCTATTAACGGCTCCTCCCAATCTAAAGTCACACCATCGATGATTTGATCAACCGGAATGTAACTTTGCAACGATGGGCTCCAGATGCTGACGTTTTGTAACGATTCAAAGTCCACTCGTTCTGTTTCTGGCAATCGCACCATAATCGGCAAAATGTGTGTGCCATCTCTGAGTAGACCCAATGTGCTGCCACCAAAACTCATCTGCAAGGTGCTCGACAAATCTTCTTTTGAGATGCCTAAACGGCGCGCTTTCGATTCGTTGAAAATCGGCACGATTTGCTTCGTTCGCTCACGCCAATCATGGCGTATATTACGAGCACCCGGATCGGTATGGAGAATGTCTTCCACTTGAACCGCCAACGCTCTAAGCACTTGTGGATCTGGGCCAGTGATGCGCGCTTCAATCTTAGATGCCGGCGATGGGCCAAATTCCATCAACTTTAACTGGAAGGTTGGCTTATCAAAGGTTTTGGCTAAGCGGCTATCCAGTTCGTTAAGCAGCACAAACATGGTGTCGCGATCCGTTGTTCGCACTTGAAATTGCGCATACGCTTCGTAGTTCTTGGCCGGCTCATAGGTCAAAGCAAATCGCTGCAAACCCTGACCAATCGATGCTGACACAAAGTCGATGTTTGCTTGTTGGCGAATGTAACTTTCCACTTCACTGGCTTGCTTCATGGTTTCACGAATGTCCGTCCCTTCTGGCATCCACATATCCACGTAAAACATCGGCGTGTTCGATGGCGGGAAGAACTGCTGCTTAACATGACCAAACGCCACTACCGCGCCAACAAGCAAGGCCACCATGCCTGCGATCGTCAGCCAACGAAAACGTAACGCCCACTTTAGCAACGAGCCAAATGCGACAAACAACCAACCTTTGTATGGGTCTTCTTCATCGGCAGCGAGCGTTTTGTCTTGCTCTTTCAAGAGCAGATTCGCCAGAAACGGTGTCAGCGTGATGGCGGTGATCCAGCTTAAGAACAGCGAGAAACACAAAACCCAGAACAGCGAGCCCATGAACTCGCCGGTTGCGTCCTGTGATAAGCCAATCGGCGCAAACGCAGTGATGGCAATCACGGTCGCCCCCAACAATGGCCACTGAGTTTGTTTCACAATGTCGGTCGCGGCTTGGATTTTTGTGCGCCCTTTCTTTAGGCCCACCAAGATCCCTTCCACCACCACAATGGCGTTATCCACCAGCATACCTAGGGCGATAATCAACGCCCCTAGCGAGATTCGGTGCAGTTCAATGTCGTAATGATTCATCAAGATAAAGGTGCCGAATACCGTCAGCAGCAACACCAAGCCGATGATCACCCCACTACGAAGCCCCATGGTGAACAGCAAAACAATAATCACGATCGCCACCGCTTCCGCTAGGCTGATCACAAAGGCTTTCACTGAATCATCCACTTCTTGTGCCTGATTGTAGAAGTAGCTCATGTCGATGCCTGCTGGTTTGATGCTTTCTAGGCTGGCCAGTTCCGTTTCAATACGCTGGCCCACTTCCACCACATTCACGCCTGAAGCAAATGAAACGCCGATATTGATCGCTTTCTTGCCGTTAAACAACAGCACATTATCGGGCTTTTCTTGAATGCCGCGGGTAATGGTCGCTACGTCTTTTAAGCGAATAAGATTCCCGGTATCGCGGCCATGAATGATCAGATTTTCAAGCGCGTCGACGGTGTTCAACGTGCCGCTTGGTCGAATCATCAAACTCTCGCCATTGACCATCACTTCACCGGCAGAAACCACATTATTCTGCTTATTGAGTAAACCGGAAATAACGTTCATATCTAGGTTGAGCGCGGCAAGGCGATCGAGGGAGATTTCAACAAAGAGTTGCTCTTGTTGATCGCCTGCGATGTCCACTTTGCCCACACCATCAATCAGTTCAAGCTCACGAGTCAGTTGGTCTGCGTAGCGTTTCAGTTCCACATAATCGTAATCGTCGCCCGTGAGCATCAGCATCACGCCGTATACGTCACCAAAATCATCAATGATTTGCAGAGATTGAACACCTTGCGGTAACGAGGGTTGCAGATCATTGATTTTACGGCGCATCTCGTCCCAGATTTGTGGCAGCTCGTCAGGGCCGTAATCCATCTTCATGCTCACCATGATTTGCGACAGACCATTCGATGAAGTAGACGTGATCTTATCGATGTAAGGCAGCTTGCGGATCTCTTTCTCGAGCGGATAAGTCAGCTCTTCTTCAACCTCTTTCGACGTCGCGCCCGGGTACGTAGCAATGACCATCGCATCTTTAATGGTGAACGCAGGGTCTTCCAAACGCCCCAATTCTAAGAATGACGTGACTCCGCCAATGGCAAGAATAACGATAAACAGCCAACTGATGACTTTGTTCTTGATGGAATATTCCGCAATGCTCATTCTTGTTCCTTCTCTACCACATCCACGTGTTTGCCTTCGCGCAACTTGCGTAAATTCGAATTCACCAACACATCACCTTGTGCCACTCCCGATGAGACAATGGCCCCATCGCCGTGGATTTGTTCAATGGCCACGGGCACTTTAGTGACCGCGTCACCATTTAATTTCCAAACAAAAAACTCCCCTTCATGACTTCCCGCTTGCAGTGCTGTCATCGGAATGGTGTAGCCATCAATGGCGGTAATGCCCGCTGCCGCCATATCAACCAGCACGCTGACACTGGTACCAGGCAGGATCTCACTTTGCTGCAACGGTTGTGGCATCGATAAGTACATTTGGTAAGTTTGGGTTTGCGCATTCGGTTCACTGGTGTGTTCCAAATAATTGAGTGCGAACGTTTTCTGCACGCCAGAAAAGGTCGCTTGGGGCTGGTAATCCATACTTTGTGTGTTCGGGTTGACCAAAGCTAACACGTTGTCGGACAACTCAATTCGCACGTACACCTTGTCGTTTTGATACAAACTGACGATCGGCTCACCAATCGCGACGCGCTCAAAACGTTCTTTGTACACGTCCGAGATCTTACCGGTGAACGGGGCAAACAATCGGGTGTAGTTAAGTTGGTTGGTTGCGTTGTAAAAATTAGCTTCAGCCAATGCTTTGCTCGCCGTGAGCGCATCTAACTCCGCGTTAGAGATCATCCGTTTGGCGTAGAGCTCGTTACCACGTTTCAGCTGACGAATTGCCAAGTTGTATTGCGCTTGTGCATCGTTTACCGCCTGTTTTTCTTTGCTATCATCAAGCTTAGCGATCATCTGACCTTGCTTGACGAGATCGCCCGCGTTGACCAATACATGCTGAATTTCTCCTGCGCGGCGAAAGGCGATCGGTGTTTGCTCGGCGGGCACAACTTGCCCCTTAAAGGTGCGATACTGGCTCTTAACAGGCGCATCAACAGAAACGGTTGAAACGTACAATGGCTGGTCATTAAACGACTGTGGCTGGGAATCACACCCTGTCAGCACGGCCAACGCTATTGCTGAAAGTAGTAATAAAGGACGTTTCATTAAATCCCCTCCTCGCGTACCCATGCTTTGACGACTTGGCCTTCCACCAAACGCTCGACACCCGCAATGACCACGTAGTCGTTGCTGTCGAGGCCAGATTCCACGCCACCATGAGCATTTAAAGAGAGCGTCACTTTGTTGACTTGCTGCGTCTCACTGTCCATCACCCACACCTCTCCTTGCGAGGCTTGTTTTGTCACCCACGCGGTGTTTGGCAGCATCACCGCGTTTGAGAGGTTTTGCTTAGCAATGTGGACTTGCCCCGTCATCCCCGTTAACAAATTGCGATCTTCCGGTCTGTCGATGGTGACGATCACTTGGTAACTGTTGGTGTCTGGGTTTGGTCGAGTTGAGATCTCTTTAAACTGACCAGAAATGCGCTTATTGGGTTCGCTGTCCATCGTCACCCACATCTCAGCGTGTTTGAGCGCCGCCAGAGAAAGCGACTCAACATAGGTCACAGGCAATGCAAACGACACATCCAACACACGGTTGTCGATAAGATTGAGGATCTCTTGTTTTTCCGCCACCAGTTGATGAGGTTTGACATAGGTGTAAGAAACCACACCATCAAAAGGCGCGTGAATTTTGGTGTAACTGAGATCGGTTTTGGCTTGCTCCCAATTGGCGAGCGCCGCTTTGTATTGGGTTTCTTGCTGATCATAGCTATCGGCGCTGACGAGTTTTTTCTCATACAGTTGCTTGGCGCGTTGCCATTCCGTCTTCGCCAGTGAGTATTGCGCCTGAGCAGCGTTAAGGGCCAATTGCAAATCTTTCGGGTCAAGCGTCACCAAAACATCACCTTGGCTCACCTCTTCACCCATCTTGACCAACAGTTGCTTAATTTCACCGCCCACTTGGAAAGAGAGCTGAGCGCGATACGTTGCGTCGATTCGCGCTAAAAAGGCATCCGATTCAGCAACGCTCAGATCGTCCACCGCCAGTAACTTAACGGGTTTGATCAGAGGATCGGCAGGCTCCGATATGGCTTTGTCACAGCCCGTCAGCAGTGTTGATAGACCAAGCATCACCACAATAGCGACAGACGTGCGTGTTATCTGGGGTTTGCGCACTGAGATTCTCCATTCCTTTATTTTGCTATACAGGTGTGCAGTATATGGGGAATCAAAAAATGATCAATATATTTTCCATGTGGACAATATAAGAATTGGTCAAGTTGTCTCGTTTCTGGTAAAAATAGTCGCGTTGATGGATATCTGAGAAAACTCGAACGATGACTGAAAGAAAGCAAGGTCGAAGAAGTGCCGAAGCGGCCGAGCAAACTAAGTGCATGATCCTTAAAGTGGCAGCCGATATGTTCTGCGAATTAGGTTATGAGCGCATCTCTTTGCGAAACATCAGTGAGAAGGCAGGCGTGTCACACAGTTTGATTCGCCACCACTTCGGTAGCAAAGAGAAGATTTGGCAAGCCGTCAGTGATGGAATGGACGAGTTTTTGCAACTCTACATGGCGGAGCTCATCAACCAAATGCCAAAAGAGATGCCATCCAACCGAAAAATTTATCTGTTTATGGTTCGTATGCTCGCGTTTGCTTTGGTCAATCCTCACCCAATCCAAATGATTGCCGATGCGATCCGCCAAGCGGATGACGCCCTACTGCAATACTTCCTCAGATCAAAAGACGAGTTCGCTGAAATATTTACCAAGCTATTTGCCGACTACAACGTGGAATACCCAGAAACACCCATCGATCAATGGGAGTCCAAATGGCAGTTGCTGGTCTTTGCTCATGGAGCCATCACACTCGCTCCGATGATGAAAGAAACTTGGCCCGACGATGCGGAAAACCGTGACCAAATACTGCTCAATCATTGGGAGCTGTTTAATACCATCATGGCGAACCAATTTGGTGTGGAAAAAGCACAAATGATTCACCCTGCGAAGTTGAACGATATCGTCATCGATATGTTCTGCCCAATTGAGGACCTCACTCCTTAGGGCGTTTCAGTGAAAAAATAGACACCCAAACTCGAGGCAAACAAGCGTGCAGTAGGTAGTACATCAACAGCCATAGCCCTACTGCGCCGCCCCCCGAAGAGTTGCCAAAACTTATTGGGACCTCTTCATTGCTAGCAGATGAACCGGTGTCATCGACACTGCCACTATCGCCATTAATGTAGTCTAAGCGCATCTGCTCCGTCACCGCGACTTTCGCGCTTTCATTGCCTGCCAAAACACTGTCTATCCACGCGGCATAGTCGGAAATTTCAGTGAACACTGAAGTCACCGCCCAGTTAGGGTCGCCACACACTGACGGACCAAAACTCGTCAAACCCACTTGGATCATTTCACCATTATTAAGCCAATAGACTGGGCCACCAGAATCCCCGTTACAGGTACTATTTTTAAGCTGGCTCTGTTGACTGAACTTACCATCGAAACAAATTTGTTTGTTGGTCAGATAAACCCCATCCGAAAAGATATTGGCACATTGAGTATTACTGATATAGGTCAACTGTGTTTCTTGTAGCTGAGATTCGTTGTCGTACCCAGTACTCGTATTGCCGTGACCAACAGCAAAAAACGTTTCGGATGGACTTCGATACACCTCGTTCTGTGCTCTTTTTACCACATCATTGACCGAATCAATGTTCATTGGGTTTTCGAGTTTTAGAATAGCAATATCATTTGGAAAGAGCGTATAAGGACTGTTTGAGAAATTATCGGGATAAAAGATTTTCGCCACGCGGTGACGTTGAATATTGCCAAATGGGTAGTCGTTTTCATCTTGAAGCTGTGGCACCACCACCAAAAACAGCGCCATCGAACCCAAATCTTCCACACAGTGGGCGGCGGTCAGCACATGCGAAGTGTCTAAAATGGTTGCTCCACAACTTGCCCAAGGGAAATAGACACCGTCGTATTCGAGTGAATCAAAAAAAAGACTGGCAAAAGAAGAATACCGGTTAACATCAATCACCGTTCCGTTGACGATACGGCTTTCGACGTCGTTAGCGGCAAAAGAAAAGCCTGAGAAAAGCAGCGCCACACACAAGGTGATTTTGGCATGAGAATGAATAGAAAACATAACACCGCGCCCCTATCTTAGAAGCGCGGTGCCAATTATTCGCAAAAATTAACGTCGTATTTGCGGTAACTTAGCTCAACGCTTCCTTAACCACGGTAGTAGCGTTGTGGTACAAACGGCATTTTCTCTACCGTCATTGGTAGCAGTTTGCCACGAACTTCAGCAAACACTTCCGTGCCGATTTCCGTTAGGTCTGAACGTAGATAAGCCATGGAAACTGGCTTGCCCGCATTTGGACCTGCGGTACCACTGGTTACTACACCCACTTTATTACCTTCTCCATCAAACAGCTCTGCACCTTCACGGACTGGTGCTTTGGTTTGACCAACCAGACCAACACGCTTGCGAGATACATCCTTCGTTTCGATCTGCTTAAGGATGATGTCTGCCCCTGGGAAGCCACCTTCACGCTCACCACCTGCGCGGCGAACTTTCTGAATGCCCCACAATAGGCTGGCTTCTACTGGCGTGGTAGTTTCATCAAGATCATGACCGTACAAACACAAACCACACTCTAGACGTAACGAATCACGTGCACCAAGACCGATCCATTCGACTTCTTCTTCCGCGGTCAATGCACGAGCAAGCGCTTCTGCTTTGTCTGCTGGTACAGAAATTTCGTAGCCGTCTTCTCCAGTATAGCCGCTGCGAGAGATGATGCATTCTACGCCAAGCAATTCCAGCTTTTGCACGTCCATAAACAGCATCTCAGCCACGGCTGGTTGGAAGCGGCTCAACACCTCAACCGCTTTTGGACCTTGAATAGCAAGCAATGCGCGATCGTCAATGATTTCAAGTTCAACGTCTGATGGAATATGCGCTTGCAGATGGTTGATGTCTTGCTCTTTACATGCCGCGTTGACGACAACAAACAGATGGTCACCCAGGTTAGCCACCATGAGGTCATCCATAATGCCGCCCTGCTCATTGGTGAAAAACGCGTAACGCTGTTTACCTTCACCCAAATCTACGATATCCACTGGAACCAGTGACTCAAGAAACGCTGCTGCGCCCGCACCGTGCAGTCTTAGCTGCCCCATGTGAGACACATCAAACAGGCCTGCCGCTTCACGCGTGTGCAAGTGTTCTTTCTTCACACCTAACGGGTATTGAAC
This sequence comes from Vibrio floridensis, assembly GCF_021852965.1. Classification (NCBI taxonomy): domain Bacteria; kingdom Pseudomonadati; phylum Pseudomonadota; class Gammaproteobacteria; order Vibrionales; family Vibrionaceae; genus Vibrio; species Vibrio floridensis. Next base: position 1,008,736 of record NZ_JAKGCY010000001.1, read on the forward strand.
TGGCATGTCGTAACCAGCGAATGGCACCATTTTCGCACCCACTTCAATGTGCAATGCGTGAAGTGGTGTTTTAAGTAGTACTTGGTCTGAGTGTTCTTGAGTCATTTTCGTCTCCATTAGCTAGACCCATCACAGCGATCTATCAGCAATTAATTGTCCAGATTTCCACTCAAAGGAAACTGTGTTTCCAATAATAAACACGTGTTGTGCTAATTTGCACGTTCAACCTACTGGGTCCTGCTTAAAATGTGACTTTTAACAATTTAATCACATCAAGCAACCACAAAAAAGCGCCGCATTGAGGGAATTATCATCAGAGCGGCGCTATTCTAATCTTGTTTCAAACAAAAGCAAACGTTTGCTTTCACTATAGGAAATTTACATCTTTTTAAAACTATTTCGCTGTCACCCACAAAATGTACGCATCTTCCTCACTAACGGAGACCAACATATGCCCCATGTTCGCATCGTAATAGACGCTGTCTCCTTCACTCAGCACCACAGGCTCATAGAATTCAGAATAGAATTGAACCGCGCCAGATAAGATCAGCAAGAACTCTTCACCATCGTGACGAACCCAATCGCCATACTCTTCAAACGTGCGCGCATGCACCACACTTTTGAACGGCATCATTTTTTTATTCGACAGCTGAGTGGCTAACAGTTCGTGCTCGTAAGTTTGTGTTGGGTGTGGTTTACCATGCCCTGCCAACGTAATATCACGACGACCAGTCGCAACCTTTTTCCTTGGTGGTTCAAAGAGTTGTGGCATATCAATTTTCAAACCGTGCGCGAGTTTCTGCATTGCTTGAAAGGTAGGAGAAATCTGTTCGTTCTCGATTTTGCTCAGTGTTGAACGCGCCAAACCGGTTCGTTGACTGGCTTCTTCAAGCGTAATACCAAGGCGTGAGCGCACCTCTTTAATACGTTGGCCAAGCTTCAATGGCTCGATATTTTGCTCTTGCGATTCTTTCGCTAATGTCAGGGACGGGTACTCGTCATACAATTCTTCCGACATAAATCCCTCATGTTTCTTATACGCTTCCTGTTTACAAAACATTGTGCATGAAGCGTAAAGTGGAGAAAAGTCCACCAAGTTAAATAAAGCGTGCTCCTGTTAACAAAATCCGAATCTCTGTTTCCTATAGGAAATTTTTGTTGATTGTTCACTGAACAACGGGTATGTTACCGACTTGTTAGATGAAGAGATGCTTTTTCCGCTTGAAATAGACAATGGATTTGATGCTATTCAGCGGCCTTTTGAACCCATTTGGGACGGAATTCACTCTGTTTGGTGTGTGAAAACAAATCACAAAAACAGCGCCAAACGGTTGTTATAAAGGACGGTCGGATCGTAAAGCAAAGACGCCGATTCGACGGATGATTGAAAGGTTATCTACCATGAATAGTCATTACCAAAATCACAGCTTGGAAAACTTTTTCTCGACTAACTTGTCTGCAACGGATGATGCCGTTTTTGCTGGTATTCAAGCCGAATTTACTCGTCAAAATGAACAAATCGAATTGATCGCTTCTGAGAACATCGTGTCTAAAGCGGTCATGCAAGCGCAAGGCACCTGCCTCACCAATAAATACGCAGAAGGTTACCCAGGCCGTCGTTACTACGGTGGTTGTGAACACGTTGATACCGTGGAAGCCATCGCTATCGAACGCGCGAAAAAACTTTTTAATTGCGAATACGCAAACGTTCAACCGCACTCTGGCGCTCAAGCCAACGGCGCGGTGAAACTGGCGCTATTGCAACCTGGCGACACCATTATGGGCATGTCGCTCGATGCAGGTGGCCACTTAACTCACGGTGCACGCCCTGCTCTTTCGGGCAAATGGTTTAACGCCGTTCAATATGGTGTTGATAAAGAGACGCTCGAAATCAACTACGATGATGTTCGCGCACTGGCGGTAGAACACAAACCAAAAATGATTATTGCGGGTGGCAGCGCGATTCCTCGTGTGATTGATTTTGCCAAGTTCCGTGAAATCGCTGACGAAGTTGGCGCGATTTTAATGGTTGATATGGCGCACATCGCGGGTTTGATCGCCACAGGCGCACACCCTAGCCCACTGCCTCATGCACACGTGGTGACCACCACCACACACAAAACGCTACGCGGGCCACGCGGCGGCATGATCCTCACCAATCACGAAGAAATCATTAAGAAAATCAACTCTGCGGTATTCCCTGGCCTACAAGGCGGCCCGCTGATGCACGTGATTGCAGCGAAAGCAGTAGCGTTTGGCGAAGCACTCGGCCCTGAGTTCAAAACTTATATCGATTCGGTGATCGATAACGCAAAAGTTCTTGCTGAAGTGTTGCAAACTCGCGGTTGTGACATTGTGACTGGCGGAACGGACACGCACCTAATGCTGGTTGATCTTCGTCCTAAGGGATTGAAAGGTAACAAAGCAGAAGAAGCACTAGAGCGTGCGGGGATCACATGTAACAAAAATGGCATCCCATTCGACACAGAAAAACCTATGATTACATCGGGTGTTCGTTTGGGCACGCCAGCGGGTACAAGCCGAGGCTTTGGCGCAGAAGAATTCAAATTAATAGGTCACTGGATTGGTGATGTTCTCGACGGGTTAGTTGAAAACCCAGAGGGCAACGCGGAAGTAGAACAACGCGTGCGTAAAGAAGTGAAAGCACTCTGTTCACGCTTCCCACTTTACCAGTAACCACAAATTTAAATCCTAATACGATATTTTGGAGATTATGCAATGGACAAAACACTGAAGTTTACAGAAAGCCACGAGTGGGTTCGCGACAACGGTGACGGCACTGTAACTATCGGTATCTCTGAGCACGCTCAAGAAATGCTGGGTGATGTGGTATTCGTCGAGCTACCTGAGCTTGAAGCGGAAATCGAAGCAGGTGAAAGCTTTTCACTGGTTGAATCCGTAAAAGCGGCGTCAGACATCTACGCACCAGTAACCGGTGAAGTCGTTGAAGTGAATGAAGAGCTTTCTGATAGCCCAGAGCTAATCAACGAGGAACCGTACGAAGGCGGTTGGATTGTTAAGGTGAAACTGTCTGATCCTTCAGAGCTTGATAATCTGAAAGATGCAGAAGAGTACCTAAACTCAATCGAAGAAGATTAATAAAGGAATTTTGATATAAAGCTGCCTCCTCCCGTGGGCAGCTTTTTTTCAAGGCTGTGTTTATAGCGCTCACGCTTTCTCAGCTCTCTTGAAGGTAAAGGACCATGACTGAATTACTTCAAAGCCTCAACACACAACACGAGTTCGTTGGTCGCCACAACGGACCAAACCACGCCGATCAACAAAAAATGCTTTCTACCATTAACGCAGAAAGCCTAGATGCCTTGATCGCACAAACCGTTCCAGCACAAATTCGCCTAGAAAAGCCAATGCAACTGGCAGAAGCGCAAAGCGAAGCAGACATGCTGGCATCGATCAAAAAGTTCGCTGATTTAAACCAAGTTAAGCGCACTTTCATTGGCCAAGGTTACTACAACACCTTCACGCCAAACGTTATTTTACGTAACGTACTGGAAAACCCAGGCTGGTACACGGCTTACACACCATACCAACCAGAAATTTCTCAAGGTCGATTAGAATCATTGTTGAACTATCAACAAATGGTGATGGACCTAACGGGCATGGACATCGCAAACGCCTCTCTACTCGATGAAGCCACCGCAGCCGCAGAAGCGATGACGCTTTGCCAGCGCGCTGGTAAGAGCAAGAGCAAAGTCTTCTTCGTGGCAGACGATGTTCACCCACAAACCATTGAAGTGATCAAAACTCGCGCGAAATACTTCGGCTTTGACGTAGTTATCGGCAATGTTGATGCACTCCCACAAACAGAAGCGTTCGGTGCCCTACTTCAATACCCAAGCACAACGGGCGAAGTTCGCGATCTCACCGATGTCATCGCACAAGCACAAGCCAACAAGACACTGGTTTCAGTTGCTACCGATCTCCTTGCTTCTGCACTTGTGAAGCCAGCCGGTGAAATGGGCGCAGATGTTGTCATTGGCTCAGCACAGCGCTTTGGCGTACCTATGGGTTACGGTGGCCCACACGCAGCATTCATGGCAACGCGCGAACAGCACAAACGCACCATGCCAGGCCGTGTGATCGGTGTTTCTATCGACGCCAAAGGCAACCAAGCACTTCGCATGGCAATGCAAACACGTGAGCAGCATATCCGCCGCGAGAAAGCGACCTCGAACATCTGTACGGCGCAAGCACTACTTGCCAACATGGCATCGTTCTTTGCCGTGTACCACGGTGAAGAAGGCATCCGCACCATCGCGCGCCGCACTCACCACATGACGGCCATTCTTGCTGCTGGCTTAACCAAATCCGGTTACGAGCTTGCGCACAACGCGTTCTTCGACACCATCACCATTAACACTGGTGACAAAACTCAAGCTCTTTACGCCAAAGCACAAGCGGCAGACATCAACCTGCGTCTGCTTGACGGCCAAATCGGCATTAGCTTTGACGAAACCACCACCGTGGCAGACATCGACGCCCTATTCGCAATTTTCGATGTGAAAGAGAGCGTAAACGCACTTTCAACCGACATCGCAAGTAACGAATTTGCCGCGATTCCAGAAGCGTGTCGTCGTACTAGCCGTTTCTTAACTCACCCTGTGTTCAACACTCACCACAGTGAAACACAGATGATGCGTTACCTAAAACAGCTAGAAAACAAAGACTTCTCGCTCACTCACGGCATGATCCCACTGGGCAGCTGTACCATGAAGCTCAACGCAGCGGCAGAGATGATCCCGGTGACTTGGCCTGAATTTGGTGCGCTTCACCCATTCGCGCCTATCGAGCAAGCCGCAGGTTACACTGCACTGGCTGAAGATCTCAAAGCGAAGCTGTGCGAAATCACTGGCTACGATGCGTTCTCACTACAACCAAACTCGGGTGCTTCTGGCGAATACGCTGGCCTTATCGCGATTCAGCGTTACCACGAGAGCCGTGGCGAAGGTCACCGCAACGTGTGTTTGATCCCAAGCTCCGCGCACGGCACCAACCCAGCAACGGCTGCGATGGTTTCGATGAAAGTGGTGGTAGTGAAATGCGATGAAAACGGCAACATCGACCTTGTTGATCTCGCTGCGAAAATCGAAAAGCATCAAGAAAACCTATCAAGCATCATGATCACTTACCCTTCAACGCACGGCGTTTACGAAGAGCAAGTGAAAGAAGTGTGCGAAATGGTTCACGCGGCTGGCGGTCAGGTTTATCTTGATGGCGCAAACATGAACGCGCAGGTTGGCCTAACGTCTCCGGGCTTTATCGGTTCAGACGTTTCGCACCTTAACCTACACAAAACCTTCTGTATCCCACACGGTGGCGGTGGTCCGGGTATGGGTCCTATCGGTGTGAAATCGCACCTAGCGCCTTTCCTACCTGGTCACATCGAAAACGGTGTGGAAGGTAAAGAGTTCGCGGTTTCAGCAGCGGATCTCGGCAGTGCATCAATTCTGCCAATCTCTTGGGCTTACATTGCCATGATGGGCGCAGATGGCCTAACAGAAGCAACCAAAGTGGCGATTTTGAACGCGAACTACGTGATGGAGCGTCTACGCCCGCACTACCCTGTTCTTTACCGTGGCACCAATGGCCGCGTGGCGCACGAATGTATTATCGATATTCGTCCGCTGAAAGAAGAAACAGGCATCAGCGAAGAAGACATTGCAAAACGTTTGATGGACTACGGTTTCCACGCGCCAACCATGTCGTTCCCTGTGGCAGGCACACTGATGGTAGAGCCAACGGAATCGGAAGATCTGGAAGAGCTAGACCGTTTCTGTGACGCGATGATCGCCATCCGTGAAGAGATGACCAAAGTGAAGAACGGTGAATGGCCACTGGAAAACAACCCTCTGGTTAACGCGCCACACACGCAAGTAGACCTAATGGAAGAGCAATGGGATCGCCCATACCCACGTGAAATCGCGTGCTTCCCATCTACTGCAACTAAGCGTTCTAAATACTGGCCAACCGTGAACCGTGTAGACAACGTCTACGGTGACCGTAACCTAGTCTGCTCATGCCCAGGCATTCAGAACTACGAAGAGTAATTTTGTAGTAACTGAAATAGCAAAGGCGAACCGATGGGTTCGCCTTTTTGTTTGGAGTGTTTGTTGGGTGAGGTTGTTAGGTTGTTTTTGGACAGAAATGAGTTACGGAAAATCAAGCATAAGTAAGTCATGAATAACTATTGATAATGGCAAAGCTGTTCCAATAGAAGTTCAGTATTGATAGCATTGGCTGTTATTTTTTATGCCACACGGTCAGTAATAAAATATCGTTTGTCTGCGCAATATGAGGCAAAAGAAGAAGTAATGTGAAGACACAAATGCTTTATGCTGTTTGCTTTGCTATCTAGCTGCGTAACGTTAAACCGACGTCCTATAGTAATTGCAGTCTCCCTACCATGAGCTATCGCGTTACGGTGATCTTTCACTTCCGTTAAGACAAAGTGTTGTACCCCTTCAGGCAGTGGTGAGCTATCTAAATCAAAAAATGTCCACACGTTCTCTAACTGTTTGATGGAAATATTCATTGAGCCACCTGATGGAAAAACAGAACTGTCAACATTAGTTACTTCAGTATCACCTGTTACTGCAAGAACAAGTTTATGACGATTCTCCCACACTTTTGAGGCTCCGCACTCTCGAAGAGCCTTAAAATAAGAATCAAACAGTGAGCATAATACCGTACTTTTAAAACGATTAGCTGGCGCTTCCTCTTGCTCAATAATTTCTAATGTCCGTGTGACTGATTGCGTAATTGCAAACTCAAGTGCTGCATACATTGCAACAAATACCAAGCCTTTCTGAGCACGATAGAAGTCTGAATTTTTGGTATCTTCTGTCAGTGTCTCATCTGACAAATACTCTAGTATTGAATCTATTTGTCTCAAGCGATGCATAACACCAGAGTCAATATCATTAAACATTGTCCACAAACCTAACTCGGCAATATTCAATTCTTTCGCGTAATCGAGGCCCTGAGTTTGTGGCTCCTGTAGTCAAACGGCGTAACTCTTCATCATCAATCCAGTTAGCTACATCTGAGCCAGTAATATCAACACCAGCCTCAATAGCATCGGCAGCCCCAATAGAAATTGCTTCAAAGAGCACTTGTGGTGTGCTTCCTTTATTTCCGCGTTTAATTCCTTCAGGTAAGACCGTTCTTAGTGACTCGAATGTTTTTTCAAACAACTCTCGATACTTCTTGTAATTAAAATGTACTGACGATTCAGCCATAAAATCATTTAGAAACGTTTCGACACTGTGCTTAAATCCATCACGTTTAGTTTTGTAAGCCAAAAACTTCAAAACAAGCTCTTCTTTAGTTCCGTCTTTTGCTTTAGTTGATGACACATTAACAACTTTGTTAAAATCATCATTTTTTGCAAGTTCAACAATAAAATCATTAAATTGCCCCCTAAATACACAAGCTCGAATTTCTTGAGGAGTTAGTTTGATACCACCAGTATTCAATCTCTCAAAGAGGTCGAATCGTACTTTCAGATCACTCTTATCGCTTAATGTTGTTACCTTAAGTGGACGTAAACTGAACTTCAAACGAAGTGAATGAGGCAGATCATCAAACGTTGCTCCATTGAACTCGGAAAGGATATCCAGTCCCTTAAGTCTAAGAGGCTTATCCAGCCCAAAACTTACTATTTGCTCTGGAGTTCCACAAAAATGAATCAATGAGTTAAGCCTTTGTACACCATCAATTAACTCCCAAGATCCATCTCTATTTGCAGCCATGAACAAATTAGGAATAGGTATTCCCAATAAAACAGATTCTACAAGTTTAGACTGGTTTTCCTCGGGCCAACGAAATTGCCTTTGATACTCAGGAGCAATGTTGATAATTGATTCATTCGCCATGGAAATCAATTCTTTAACAGAGATATCAAATGAATCAAAATCTACCTTTCTAGTCTCTTGATCGAGTTGATTCATATAGTCTTTCATGTGTTCTCCAGCGAGCTATCTAAATTTACTCCAGTGTAACAACAACTCCTGTTTTAGTCGATATTAGTCAATAAGTTAGTGAGTGGTCGTTGCAAATTCTGGCTAGCAGTTCATGAAGAGGCAAAGAGCTAAGCTGACATAAGTGAAAGTAAGTCATATAACTATACTTAAAATGAGATTCGATTCCTCTCTGACTCATTTCGGGGCAAAACCAAGTTACCCCATCGGACTCATGTCCCCATAAAACAGCCCCTCCCTAGCCTCTCTTCCCAAACTCGCTTACTATGCCAAGTACCCAATAGCTTTGTGAGTCATTCATGAGCAGCAAAAACAATAAAAACCTCCGCATTCTTCTTAAACTCAGTACCTTTGTTTCACCTTATAGATGGCGGGTTGCTGCCGCTTTGGTGGCACTTGTGGCCACGGCGAGCCTTACCCTTTCTGTTGGGTATGGGGTACGTATGCTTATCGACCAAGGCGTGGTTTGATAGGTATCTACTGAAGAAAGACAAAGAGTAGACGTGATTGTGAAGCTCTAATATCGGTCATTTAGAATGATAAAAGCGAGTAACCAAATAAAATGGTTCTCGCTTTTTTAATCAATTACCACGTTCGATTCGAGATAAAAATTACCCAGTAAACTCTTCAGAATCGGGACGATTGGTAAACTGCACACCATTTAAGAAGTCGCACAGAAGTTGGTCTTCACACTGTTTGTAGTTTTTGTTGTTTGGCTTGCGGAAATACGCACCAATTTCGTATTTACTTAAACTAATACCAACCAATTCTAGTACGTCCAACACATCTTCTGCTTTCATGTCTAACGCAATGCGCAGCTTCATGAGAATCATGTTGTTGGTCAACTTGACTTCTGGCTTAGGTTGCTCGCCGTCTTTTTTTCCTCGCTTGAGGTTAATAAAGCCATTTAAGAATACCGCTAACTCTTGATCCTTCATCTTAACGCAAGATTTGTCGCTTTCATCTTTTAACCAGTTTGCCACTTTATCGTGGGCCACAGTGACTTCGGCCTGCCCGAAAGCTTTCATTATCTGTGCGTTTTTAAGGTTTAACGCGTGTTGGATACGACGTAAAATTTCGTTGTTAGTCACTAGGGATTCCTAAAATGAGTTCTAAGGGTGAATAAAAATCCATCAATGACATGCGATCTGTGGGTGTTTTTATTCAATAGCATAATTGACGGTGACTCTAACAGAGAACACGTTTCTTCGGTAGGCTAAAAAATAGAAATAAGACGGCCTACTCGAACGAGTTAGCGAAGTTGGTAAGACTCCAGTCTCATAGACACGATGCTGATTAGAAGAAGTAGGTAAAACCACCTCACTTTATTTGTGAGGTAGAAGGCTACTGGCAAGCAGAATAGAATTATCTTGTATTAAAACCGCCTTCTTAGAAGGCGGTTTTATATTGTCATAAATACTTATATCGCAAGAGTACTGACAATATCATTTATCACTAATGCTTGGCTAAACGAGAACATAGACATCCTCGTTTTCCACCAGCACTGGCCATGTCGTTAATTTGACCGATTCATCTTCAAAGCACTTACCTGTTTTTAAGCAAAAATGCTGTTTATACAACGGAGAGGCAACGCAGAGCTCACCTTGGATATCCCCGACAATGCCGCGGCTTAATACAAAAGCTTTGCCAATCGGGTCCCAGTTTTGTATCGCAAACACCCCCTCCTTAGGCACATAAAACATCGCCAGTTGCTCATCATTCAATAACACAGGATGGCCATGGTCACTTTTCAGTTCATTGAGATGGCAGATAAATTGTTTACTTTGCATCGCTTATTCCTCCAGTTTGACAGGGATACGTTGGCCACGCGTACGTTGGTAGCCCAATAGCGTGCTCTGCTGGGTTGAGTTAATGAACGGTCTGAAACGCATCAATTTTTCAGGATTGGTTAAGGTTTGCTTCCACTCACAGTGATAGGTGTCCACGACATGCGCCATTTGCTGCTCCAGTTGCTCACATAAATGAAGCGAATCGTCTAGAACGACACTTTTGAGATAATCCAATCCACCGTCAAGATTCTCCAACCACACGGAGGTGCGTTGCAGACGATCCGCCGTGCGCACGTAAAACATCAACATACGGTCGATCAGCGTAATCAGCTCTGCTTTACTCAAATCAGCCGCCAACAGATCAGCATGTCTTGGACGCATGCCACCGTTACCACACACATACAAATTCCAGCCTTTTTCTGTCGCGATCACGCCTATGTCTTTGCTTTGCGCTTCGGCACATTCACGCGTACACCCTGATACGGCAAACTTCAGCTTATGCGGCGCTCGCAGCCCTTTGTAACGATTCTCAAGTTCAATGGCTAGACCCACTGAATCATCCACGCCATAACGACACCAAGTTGAACCGACACAAGATTTCACCGTGCGCACGGATTTGCCGTAAGCATGGCCAGTTTCAAATCCAGCATCGATAAGGGTTTGCCAAATCTCCGGTAACTGTTCCACCTGAGCACCAAACAGGTCAACGCGTTGACCTCCGGTGATTTTGGTGTAGAGATCGTACTGGCGAGCCACCTCCCCTAACACGATGAGCTTCTCTGGGGTGATCTCGCCACCAGGGATACGGGGCACAATAGAGTAAGAACCGTCTTTTTGCAGATTGGCCATAAACGCATCGTTGGAATCCTGCAAAGGTGAATGTTCCGGCTCCATGATGTGCTCATTCCATAATGACGAGAAAATCGACCCTGCGGTGGGTTTGCATATGTCGCAACCATGTCCCTTACCGTGCTTCGCCAACAAACTATCGAAATCGCGAATTTTCTCCACTTGGCATATGTGGTAAAGCGCCTGCCGCGTTTGGCTAAAGTGCTCACAAAGCCGGGTATTCACTTCTAAACCCATCACGCTCAGTTGCTGATCAAGCACCGATTTGACCATGGCACTGCACCCGCCACACCCGCTGCCGGCTTTAGTCTGCGCTTTTAACTCGCCAAGCTCATGCGCACCCGCCTGAATCGCACTGATCAGATCGCCTTTGGTAACGTTGTGACATGAACAGATCACCGTGTTGTCACTGACATCCCCTTTTAGCGCACTGGTGTCAAACAGCAAACTGACCGCAGGCTGCGGCAGTGGGGTTTTGTTCAAGTAGCTTTGCAGCAGCACATCATAATCTTGGTTGTCGCCGATTAAGATCGCGCCTAGCAAGGTGGTGCCGCTTTGATCCACCACCAATTTTTTGTAGATGCCCGCAGCCGCATCATGCAGTACCATTTCCGTCGCCTTCGGTGTGGCTTTATGCGCATCACCTATCGACGCCACATCCACCCCCAATAATTTGAGCTTGGTGCTCATGTCTGCGCCGCTAAACTCAGCCTCGCTGCCCCCTCTCAGTTGCTGCGCCACTACTCGCGCCATCGCATATCCAGGTGCCACCAAGCCGAAGATTTTTCCTTGCCACAGTGCACACTCGCCAATGGCGTAAATCTCGCTATCACTGGTTTGGCACGCGTTATTGACCACGATGCCACCGCGCTCGCCCAGCTCAAGGCCACAATCGCGAGCCAGTTGGTCTCTCGGTCGAATGCCCGCCGAGAACACGATCACATCCACTTCCAGCGGCGGGGCATCTTTAAACACCATGCGATGGTAAGCCGTTTCACCATCAATGATTTTTTCGGTGGCGGTTGAGGTATGCACCATTAAGCCAAGTTGCTCAATTTTGCTTTTCAGCACCGCGCCTGCACCCTCATCAAGTTGGACTGGCATTAAGCGTGGCGCAAATTCAACGACATGCGTTTCTAAGCCAAGCAGCCTTAGGGCATTCGCCGCCTCCAAACCAAGTAACCCTCCCCCAATCACGGCACCTTTCTTCGCACCAAGACACGCTTGCTTAATCTGCGACAGATCATCCAAGGTTCGGTAGACAAACACCTTGCTGCGCTCACTCCCTGCCATTGGGGGCACAAATGGGTAAGAGCCAGTAGCAAACACCAATTGGTCATAACTCAGTTGGCTTTCATCTTCCAATGTGACTCTTTTGCTTTGTCGGTCAATACCCACCACCGCAACACCCAGTATCAGCTCAATGCCATGCTTCTGATACCACTCTTCACTGCTGAGTAATAAGTCTTGGTGGCTTTGTCCTGAAAACATCGCCGAGAGGTGAACGCGGTCATAGGCGACGAATCGCTCTTCCCCAATCACGATAATTCTTTTTTCTAAATGGCTGCCACTGGCGACGAGCTGCTCTACCAGTTGATGGCCTACCATGCCATTGCCAATGATCACTATGCTTTCCATGCGTTTGTCCTCAGGCTGTTTTTATCGGTTTTGCTTGCGAGTGTTGTGCGGTGCGCGCCGTTGCCGCTTCGCCTTTGCTTTGTTTCTCGTATAAGAATCTCAACACAGCTTGGCGATAGTGTTGGTATTGCGGGTCGTCCGCCAAAGCGACGCGATCACGTGGTCTTGGCAACTCAATCGGGAGAATTTCGCCAATCGTCGCCGCGGGGCCATTGGTCATCATGACTATTTTGTCGGAAAGCAAAACCGCTTCATCGACATCGTGCGTAATCATGATCACCGTGTTGTTGAGCTCGGCTTGAATGGCCATCAGTGCATCTTGCAATCGCGCACGAGTCAGCGCGTCCAAAGCGCCAAACGGCTCATCCATCAGCAGCACTTTAGGTTGTAAGGCCAACGCTCGGGCAATGCCCACCCGTTGTTTCATACCGCCTGAGATTTCATCCGGCTTTTTATCGGCGGCGTGCGCCATTTGAATCAAATCCAAATAGTGGTGCACTTGCTCTTTCACCCACGCTTTGCTCTGGCCTTGGGCAATCTGCTTAACGGCCAACTCAACGTTTTGATAAACGGTTAACCAAGGCAACAGCGAATGATTTTGGAACACCACCGCGCGCTCAGGCCCCGGGCCACTCACTTCTCTACCATCGACAATCACACCACCATCGGTCGGCAGGTGCAGCCCAGCGACCAAGTTCAGCACGGTTGATTTTCCACAGCCAGAATGGCCAATCAGTGAAATGAACTCCCCTTTTGGGATCTGCATATCGACGTTTTTCAGCGCGATAAACTCCCCTTGAGGGGTGGGAAAGCGCATCCCAAGTTGCGTCAGTTCTAAAAACGATTTAGACATAGTGCCGACTCCTATCTTAACGACATCTGTTTGTTCCACGACAACCAACGCTGGCATTGCAACATGCCGCGATCGAGCAGAAGACCAATCAAGCCAATCACAATCACGGCCACCATGATGCGGCCAAGTGAATCAGAGCTGCCGTTTTGAAACTCATCCCAAACAAACTTTCCTAGCCCTGGGTTTTGCGCCAACATTTCTGCGGCGATCAACACCATCCACGCAATGCCCAACGAAAGGCGTAATCCGGTAAACATCATTGGGATGGCCGATGGAAGCACGATGATGCGGATGTGTCGCCACCATGAAAGCCTCAGTACTTTGCTCACGTTGAGGAGATCTTTATCGACGCTGGTCACGCCAACCGCCGTGTTGATCAAAGTAGGCCACAAGCTGCATAACGCCACGGTAAACAGCGAGTTGACGAAAGACTTGGCAAAAAGCGGGTCATCACTGACGTAGGTTGCACTGACCACCATGGTGACAATCGGCAACCACGCCAAAGGTGAAACCGGCTTTAACAATTGGATGATTGGGTTGAACGCCATGTAGAGCCCTTGGTTGAGCCCGAGAATAATGCCAAGTGGAATAGCAATGAGACTGGCCAACAAAAACCCGCAAGCCACCGTCACCAAACTGGTGATGATTTGGTCGAAAAAGGTCGGTTTGCCGGTATATGGGCGAATTTTCACTTCCGCTGTAGGATCTTTTGCCAGCTTGGCTGCGTTGCGTTGCTCCTGCCGCTCAATGAAGCGCTGCTCCTTTTCGCGCTCATTGTGGTGCTCGGTGAGCAAATTAGAAAACTGTTGAAAGGTATCCACCGGACCTGGCAATGTGCCAAGCGACGTTTCGACTTGGCGTGCACTTAAGTGCCACGCCAACAAAAACACCAGTAAGCCAATCAGGGGCAGAAGAATCAGCCGACTTTTGTCCGCCACTGCCTGTGAACTGGGAATAAGTGAAATAACATTTCCTGACATAACGACTCCTTGTTATTCATTGATGCGTTAAAGTGACTCAGAGCCTTTCAGGCCAATAGCGAACTGCTGCAGATACGCATTGGGGCTACGGCCGTCATAGCGGATCTGATCAATAAAGTGGGTTTGCGGTGGGCGAAAACCACTTTCTTTGGCAAAGTCAGGAAAATCGCTGGCGCTCAATGTCCCTTCTTCGATTAGCGCTTCTGCCGCGCGTTGATAAATCTCTGGTCGATACACCTGCTTGGCGATGTCCATGTACCATGAGTCTGGTTTCTGGTGTTCGATTTGTCCCCAACGGCGCATTTGTGTGAGATACCAAATCGCGTCGCTGTAGTAGGGATAGGTGGCGTTGTAGCGAAAGAACACATTAAAATCGGGCACTTGTCGCTTATCGCCTTTTTCGTATTCAAACGTGCCAGTCATGGAATTGGCGATCACTTCCGCATCGGCGCCGACGTACTCGCTGCGTGAAAGCAGCTTCACGGCTTCGGCGCGATTGCGGTTATCGTTTTCATCTAACCAATGCGCCGCACGGATCAGGGCTTTGACCACGCGGATATGGGTATTGGGGTACTTTTCCGCCCAATCTTGTGCAACACCAAATACCTTCTCTGGGTTGTTTTTCCAGATCTCATAGTCGGTCACCACGGGCACGCCAATGCCCTTAAACACCGCTTGCTGGTTCCAAGGTTCGCCAACGCAATAGCCTTTGATGGTGCCCGCTTCCATGGTGGCTGGCATTTGTGGTGGCGGCGTGACGCTGAGCAGCACGTCGGCATTAATTTGGCCACTGTTGTCGCCTTTGTGCGGCGCATAATAGCCAGGATGAATCCCCCCAGCCGCGAGCCAGTAGCGCAGCTCGTAGTTATGCGTTGAAACGGGAAACACCATGCCCATATTGAACGCTTTGCCTTGGTCGCGATAACTGGTTACGACAGGTTTAAGGGCATCGGCTTTGATGGGGTGAACGGGTTTACCGTCACTGTCTTTGGCCAAATTGGGCTTCATTTGCTGCCAAACATCGTTCGACACGGTGATCGCGTTACCATTGAGATCCATACTGAATGCGGTGATCACTTTGGCTTGCGTGCCAATGCCGATGGTGGCACCCAGTGGTTGGCCTGCCAGCATGTGCGCACCATCCAGTTCACCATCAATCACGCGATCGAGCAGCACCTTCCAGTTGGCCTGCGCTTCTAGCGTCACATACAGCCCTTCATCCTCAAAAAATCCTTTTTCATAAGCGATCGCCAACGGTGCCATGTCGGTCAATTTGATAAAGCCAAACTTTAAGTCCTCTTTTTCAGCCTCGCCGACTTCTGCGAGTACAACCGGTGGAGCAAACGCCAACCAACTTGTTAATACGCCAACTGTCCATCTCTTTTTCATCGATTTTCTCCAAAAAAAAGCGCCACGACTCCGAGGAGTCGTAGCGCCGTTGCTTTCTCTGCAATTACCGCCGTTGATAATTGAGATTCGCCATTCAACAATGTGTCTAACTAAAGCTATTCAATTAGTGTGCCAACGATATATTTACATAAAATCAGTATGTTATCGTTATGTCCTTTGCTGTTTCCTGCATCACTGCTTTGATTTAGTGCACGTCGCACCAATTGCACTTTTTTCTCTTACCCCCAAAGTAGTAGAACAGCCTTGCAGTGTGGTTAACGTCGCAATCACGTTTTTCGCAACTTGCAGCATGGGTTGACTGGTTTGCATCGCGGAACGACGCATCGCTTGATAGGCGGTTTCTTCGTCCACTTGTTGAAACTTCATCAGTAGACCTTTGGCTTTTTCAATCACTTTTCGCTCTTGCAACTTGTCATTTAAAAGCGCCACTTTCTCCTCCACCAGCAAGTAACTTTCTCTTAGTTGCGCGGCGTAGTCGATCCAAGGCGCTAAAGGCAAAGTGTTTTCTTCTGGTAAAAATACACAGTCGTGGCAATCTTTTAACTGATTGAATTGTTGAGAAAATACTTGGCGAAACAAGACCAGCACCGGCCGCTTTTGTTGACGGCAATACTCAATGATCAACCGCACTTCGGCACAAGGGGCGGACCACCCGACGACGACGCAGCTTTCCGCTTCTCGCCGTAGGATGTGTTCCAATTGCCCAAGCTGACACCCCAGCACTTGGTCATACTCTTTCGCCAATCGCTCGGCTAAATGCGCTTGTTGTGTTAATGAATCGCAGCAAACAATCATCGTCCTTTGATAAGGCTTTTTCGTCATAGACATTCCTTGTCGTTTTCGTTATTTCACTATGACATAACAAAGAATGTGCCATCTTGGGAAATCGGCTCATCGATAGAAAGAAAATAGATAGAAGGATAATCGATAGAAAAAAAACAGTGCAAAAAGAACAGCCAAGGCAGACTGACCTTGGCCGTGTGGATTAACGGGCTGTGTGGATTAATGGATTCGTGGCAATGCGCCACTAGGATTTGAGCTCGCGACGGAAAAATTCCACGGTTCTTTGCCAAGCCAACTCTGCCTCTTCTGGCGCATAACGCGCGGTCGAGTCGTTATGAAAGCCATGATTGACTTTCGGATAGATGAAGGCGTTGTAGCGAGCATTCATGGCTTTTAGATCTTGCTCATAATCAGGCCAAGTGGCATTTACTCGTTGGTCGAGTTCGGCGAAATGGAGTTGAAGGGGCGCTTTGATGTCGGCTCGTAACGATTTTTCTGCTGGCGTGCCATAAAACGGTACCCCAGCATTTAACTGCTCACCCATAACGGCCGCCAACATGTTCACCACATAGCCGCCAAAACAAAAACCAACCGCTCCTAGCTTGCCATTGCTCAAAGTATGCAATTTGAGGTATTGCGCCGCGGCGATGAAATCTTGCTCTATTTTCGCTCTATCGAGTTTTTTTTGCAGCTCTCGGCCTTGGTCATCATTACCGGGATAACCGCCCACTGGCGCTAATGCATCCGGTGCAAAAGCGACAAAACCCTGCTTGGCTAAACGGCGTGCGACATCTTGGATGTAGGGATTGAGGCCACGATTCTCATGCACCACGAGCACCACTGGCAACGGCGTGGTCAGTTGCGTTGGCACCACTAAGTAGCCTTTGCCTTCGCCATGGCCTTTTGGTGAGGGGAAGGTTTGATAACTGGCTTTGATATCGGGGTCATTAAACGACACTTGCTCCGCCTTTGCGTAATCCGGCAGCAGTGCCTCGGTTAATGTCGCAACGCTAAAGCCAAGCACCGCCAACCCGGCTAGGCGATTTAAAAACTCACGGCGGTCAATCTTGCCGTGTGCATACTCGTCATACCAATCAAAGGCTTCTTGTGGGATGGGTTGCTTTGTTGCTGAATTCGATGTTTTGCCAACCATGGTGTTCACTCCTAGAAATGGAAAAGCCAAACGGGGGAAATAGGCACCGTTTGGCTTTAAAGATAGTTAACACCCTTGTATTCGACAAATATCCCCGCGCGGTAAGTTGCCGCGAACTAGGCTGCGATACTAAGCCGAGATATTGACCGCCGCGCAGTATTGACGCCAAAAATCATGCGCCTTTTCCAGTGCCGCTTCTCGATCTTGCAGTTCGGTAAACAGCAGCGCGGCTAAGGTTGCCACGATGGTGTTGGCCATCAGGTTTTTCTCGTCGTCCAGCGTTGCAAACGGACAGTTCTGCACAATCGCGATGTCTGAGCACATTTGCTCAGTCCAATAATGGGAGGTGACCCCTTCCGGACCACTGAACCACACGGTTTGGCTCACTTTGGGATTAAACTCCGACTCTCCCGACTGGCCTTTAAATGAAATCACGCCATGCTCGGTATAGCCAATTTCATCTTCCACTTCCGCGTGCAACTGCTGGAACCCGGGATGGAAACTGCCACGCAAGCCGATTTTCGCCCCGCCTGGGTTAAGCGCTCGAACCACGGTGTTGATCGGCGTTCTCAGACCATAACGGCTTTTCCAACCAATCATTTTCTCCGCCATCGGCGCAAAATTGCGCAGCGGCAGATAAACGATGCCATCTTGCTCAAGCACTGTTTTCGCTTCTTGCGTAGAGCCCGCCTCACGCACGCCTACCGCCTCTAAATAATGCTCTGCATGTTCACGCCCTGCGGGTTTGTCGTTGTATCCGTGGAGCAGAACTTTGTAGCCATTATTGGCAAAAATTTTTGCCGCAAGAAGATGCCAAGGCTTACCCGCAGAGGCGCGTTTTCCCGCATAACAAGGCCAGTCTACGTCTGCACCAAGGTTAGGCACTCGACTTTGGAAAGCTTTAACAAATCCCGCGATCTCTTGGCGAGTCTCATTTTGTACGCGGATCAGCATCAGCAGCATCGCCATCTGGTCATCCCCCACTTGACCATCGAGATACTCATCCATGACTTGATAGGCTTGTTCAAACGTCAGGGGTTTGCGTCCACGCTCACCGCGTCCAACCGTGCGGATACATTCCAAAATTGTGCTCATACTTCCTCGTTGTTCTTTTGCTGCTTAGCTGCGGTCGTCCTTCTGGCTGCTAACACTCATTCGTCAATCACTCATCAACAAATGAGGCGTTAGCCATGGGCGCGAATGCCGCAAGGGTGGTCTTTAATCTTTCCCGCAGTTTGACGACTTCCCCCATAATGATCAATGCCGGACTCACCCCTTTTAGCGCCACTGCTGTTTTTTCCAACGTGGCCAAGGTTGTCACGTACGTTTTCTGCTCAGCTGTCGAACCTTGCGTCACGATCGCGACCGGGAAATCTGCACTAACCCCCTGCCCACGCAAACCTTGTTCGATCGCGCGTGCTGATTCCAATCCCATGTAAAACACCAATGTTTGACCCGCTTCAACAAGTGCAGACCAAGCAGGAAGCGACCCTGTCACCACAGTGCCAGTCACGAGCGTGACACTGCGAGCAACTTCTCGGTGCGTGAGCGGAATGGCACAACTTGCCGCGCAGCCGATGGCCGCCGTGATGCCGGGAATCACACAGTAACGAATGTTGTGCTCGACCAGCGCTAACGCCTCTTCACCGCCACGGCCAAAGATGAAGGGGTCGCCCCCTTTGAGCCGAACGATTTTGCGCCCAAGTTGCGCAAAGCTGACGAGGATCTGATTGATCTCCTCTTGCTTTAGACTCGGCTCGCCACAGCGTTTGCCCACATAAATTTTGTCCACGTGCTCTGGCACCAGTGCCAGAATTTCTTTGCTGACCAAGCGGTCATAAACCAACAGATCGCACTGTTGCAGCGCGTTGACCGCCTTCACCGTCAGCAGTTCCGGATCGCCCGGCCCTGCGCCGACTAAGTAGACAAAACCCGATGCGGCTGCCCCGGTTGACGTTGGGCGATTCTTGGCTTGCAACCGGCGTGATGAGTGGTAACTAATCGCATGTTCGCTATAGCTGCGATCACGTAATTGAGTGCTGATACTTGTATCCATAATGCTTTCCTTCGTTGCCGAGTGGATTAACGGCTTGGCTGCGCGATGGCAGGGGCAAAATATTGTTTGAGCTGCGGAATGCACGACCCGCAATTGGTTCCACACTGGAGCTGGTTTTGCAATTGCGTCAGCGTGGTCACGCCCTTTTGCTCAATCGCTTGTTCTATTTGCCTGTCCGTCACGCGCAGACAACTGCACACAAGCTGGCTAACTCGTGTGGCAAAGCCCGCTTGCATCAGTGCTTGCCAGTTGATGGGTTCACCAATCAGCTTTTGTAACTGTTGATAGTCCGCTTTGAGTGGCTGTGACGAAGCGATAAAGATCGCTTGCAACTTGGCTTGGTTTGATTCGTGTGTGTCACTTTGCAGTTGCAGCGTGATCCAACCAAGCTCGTGCTGCCAACTCACGCGGCGAACCTGACTGACCGCCGGCAGATTTATCTCCGCCAGTTGCTGTGGTGGCAGCGTTAAGCTCGCAACGCGCCATACTCCGGATTGGTCTTGATGTTGGTATGCGCAATAGTCTGTTGCTATCGCAGGCGAGAAATCGCTGATCATCACACCAAAGCTGACGACCGGTGCTTTTTCTACCTCAACAAGGCTGGATTTAAACGCAGGCTGGCCCGAAATAGGGTCGCCCGTGGCACTGACCACAGCGTTGACTTGGCTCTGACCGCCATAGCGCCCAGCCCAATGCATGGACATAAACAACTCACCAAAGGCCATCGACTCATCAATGACCACCTTAGCCAACAGGGATTGCAGAGTATCGGGATTGGTGATGTTTGCCAGCTCTCCTGCTTGCAGTTCAAGCTTTCCAGCCGACAGACGATTTAGATAGACGGAAGGCTCAAGCTCGCTTGCGGCCAGTTTCTCAATATGACCCGTGCGCGTCATGGTATGCCATTGATCACGCTGACGTCCGCTATTTAAGCGCCAGAGCCCTCTGCCTATAGGCTCATCACTGCTGTTTGCCAACTCCGTCATGGCAACGAATCTGGCTTTGCCATCGGGATGAGAGAAGCGACCATCCGCGTAGGGTGATTCTCCTCCCCATTGGGTTGGTCGCCACTGCTCGTAGGCTTCGTCACTGAGGTTCTGATATTGAGCGAGATCCAACTTGTAATGACTGCCACTATTGATGGAAGTGAGCCGTGCAAACTCACGGAAAATCGCCGCTTCAGATTCAAACGCAAAGCCATTTTTCGCCTGCAACTTTAGCGATAAACGCGCGCCCACTTCACAGATGGCTTGCCAATCGGGTTTGGCTTCTCCTGGCGGGGAGATAAATCGACGCTGACGCGACATTCGCCGCTCAGAATTGGTGACCATGCCTTGCTTTTCTCCCCATCCAGCGGCGGGCAGCAGTAAATCAGCGTAGTGTGCAACGTCTGAATCGGCGGTGATGTCTGACACAATCACACACGGGCATCGTTCGAGCGCTTGGCGTATCCATCGGTTATCAGGCATTGAAACCACCGGATTGGTGGCCATGATCCACAACACTTTGATTTCCCCTCGCTCGACAGCCTTAAACAGATCCAGCGCTTTTAAACCGGGTTGTTCTGCAATGCGAGGCGATTGCCAAAACTGCTGCACAGCACGGATGGATTCAGGATCAAAACCTCGGTGAGCCGCCAACTGATTAGCGAGTCCACCCACTTCTCGTCCCCCCATGGCATTGGGCTGGCCCGTCAACGAAAACGGCCCTGCGCCGCGCTTACCAATTTGCCCCGTGGCGAGATGTGTATTGATGATGGCATTGGCTTTATCGACCCCGTTTTGCGCTTGATTGACCCCTTGGCAAAACAGCGTCATCGTTGCGTTGCTGCGTGAAAACCATTGATAGAAAGTGCGCAGCGCTTGAACTTTGATGCCACAGTGAAACGCCACTTGCTCCAATTGATATGCCCCGCTCGAGACCACAGCCTGTAGCGCGGCAAACCCTTGGGTATGTAACTCAATAAACTCGGTATCGATGCCTTTGTCACTGCCTTGCTGCTTAAGCAAATACGCAAGCAAACCATGAAACAAGGTGACATCGCTGTCATTGGCGATGGGCAAATGCAAATCCGCTTGCTCGGCGGTGACGGTTTTACGTGGGTCAATCACCACCAACTTGACGTTTGGATTGCTCTCACGGATTTGCTGAATACGGCGAAACAACACGGGATGGGTCCACGCCGTGTTGGCACCACTGATCACGATCAGCTCCGCATGTTCGAGATCGTCATAACTCACGGGGACCACATCTTCACCAAACGCTCGCACATTAGCGGCGACTGCAGAGGACATACATAAGCGCGAGTTGGTATCGATGTTTGCGCTGCCCACATAGCCCTTCATCAACTTATTGGCAACGTAGTAATCTTCGGTCAGCAGTTGCCCTGATACGTACATGGCGACGGAATCCGGCCCATATTGTTCCATTGCCTGATGAAATCGCTGCGCAATCCAATCGCTTGCCAGCTCCCAACTGACTTGCTCACCCGCGAGCTTAGGGTAAAGCAAACGGCTCGGCATGTTTAAACTCTCCGCCAACGCCGCGCCTTTTACGCACAATGCGCCAAGATTGGCAGGATGTTCTTTATCTCCCACCAGCTCATCTGGCTTCACCTCCACACCACAACCGACCCCACAGTAAGGACACGTTGTTTTGCTGCATCCATGCATAGATAACTCCTTTAAAATGAAAAAAGCCCCTTCTGTTTCCAGAAGAGGCTTCGTTGCCGTGACGTTGCTTAGTTTGTTTTATTGTTCAGCGTGAGACGCGTGACTGCAAAAGAGCAATTGCAAACCAAGTGCCAAACCAAACAGTGCAATTATTTCAATCAATTAGCTCACTGTTATCGCCATACTCATGCTGATAATGCACAATGGCGGTGCACAATGTTGCCTTATTGTGCACCTGTAGAGACAGGGTTAAACGCTGTGCGACACATCACCAAACGGTTTTCACCATCATCAAAATAGTTCTCTTCCTCGGTGAGGATTTCAAAGCCACAGGATTGATAGATGGCGCGCGCTGGCAAATTGTCTGGCGCAACCGTCAAATAGATTTTTTGGTAATGCGACTGACGCGCTAGCGCATACTTCACCAATTGTTTGGCAATTCCTTGCCCTTGGTATGCGGGCGATACTGCCAACGACAGCATCCAAGCTTCATTGCACTTGTCTGCCTTAGGCACAATCAGCACATACCCCGCAATCTGATGCCCACACTCAGCCACCATAAAACCACTGCGCCAGCAATCATAAGCTTGGCGTAAAAAGAACGCAGGATAACCGTGTTGATCGAATAACTGTTTTTCCATCGCCTCAACATCGGGCAATTGTGAACGTTGGATATTTGAAAAAGAAAGACTCATCTCGTTCGCCAAAAAAGGGTTAATGGCCGTAACCTTAACCGAGAGCGCAAGTGATGACTAGCTCTAGATGCATACAAAAAGTGATGCTGATCAATTCGTTTAAATACAACAACTTGCATTAACACAAGTTGTACATTTGGCAAAGTGTGCAAAATAAATGCAAGTGCACAATTTTATAAATCCC
The DNA here is from genome assembly GCF_021852965.1 of Vibrio floridensis. NCBI lineage: Bacteria > Pseudomonadati > Pseudomonadota > Gammaproteobacteria > Vibrionales > Vibrionaceae > Vibrio > Vibrio floridensis. The sequence continues at coordinate 1,031,820 of NZ_JAKGCY010000001.1, forward strand.
ACCCCTGCACAGTGTGATTTGGCTTCCGCACACCTATTAATGACATTCATATTATTTATGGATTTTTTATCATTAATGACGCCGAGCTACTAAGCGTTGTTGCTTAAAGTCACTCCGTTAAAGCGACCACACTTCACGCAGGCAAGCCCTTTTGAAGTCATACCGATAATAAGAGACATACCCTATGAAACCGTCAAAATTCGTTTTTCTCTCTGCTGCCATCGCTTGCAGCCTCTCCAGTACCGCCAATGCTGACGCCATTTTGCATGCATTTAACTGGAAGTACTCCGACGTCACGCAAAACGCCTCGCAAATCGCGGCGGCGGGTTATAAAAAAGTGCTGATTTCGCCAGCACTGAAATCGAATGGCAATGAATGGTGGGCACGTTATCAACCGCAAGATCTGCGCGTGATCGATTCCCCACTTGGCAACAAAAGTGACTTAAAATCCATGATTGATGCTCTGAAGGCGGTCGGCGTTGATGTGTATGCCGATGTGGTGCTTAACCATATGGCCAATGAAACATGGAAGCGTGAAGACTTAAATTACCCTGGCAGTGAAGTGCTGCAACAATACGCAGCTAACACCAGTTATTATGCGGACCAAACGCTTTTTGGCAATTTAACGGAAAACCTATTCTCTGGCTTTGACTTCCACCCAGAAGGGTGTATTAGCGATTGGAATGATGCCGGCAATGTTCAGTACTGGCGTCTTTGTGGCGGCGCAGGTGACCGAGGGCTGCCAGACTTAGATCCGAACAACTGGGTGGTGTCACAGCAACGTTTGTATTTGAATGCGCTAAAAGGTTTAGGTGTGAAAGGCTTCCGCATTGATGCGGTTAAACACATGAGCCAATATCAAATCGACCAGATTTTCACTGCAGAGATTACCGCCGGAATGCACGTATTTGGTGAAGTGATCACCAGTGGTGGCAAAGGCGACTCCAGCTATGAGAATTTCTTAGCGCCTTATCTCAACGCCACCAACCATTCGGCTTACGATTTCCCACTGTTCGCCTCTATTCGCAATGCCTTCTCCTACAGCGGTGGCATGAATATGCTTCATGATCCACAAGCCTATGGTCAAGGGCTTGAAAACGCACGTTCAATTACCTTTACCATCACGCACGACATCCCAACGAACGACGGTTTCCGTTATCAAATCATGGATCCGAAAGATGAAGAGCTGGCTTACGCTTATATCCTCGGTAAAGATGGCGGCACACCTCTGATTTACAGCGACAACTTACCTGATAACGAAGATCGTGATAATCGCCGTTGGGAAGGTGTTTGGAACCGTGACCTGATGAAGAACATGTTGCGCTTTCATAACCAAATGCAAGGGCAAGAGATGACGATGCTGTACAGCGACCAGTGTCTACTGATGTTTAAGCGCGGTAAACAAGGGGTGGTCGGCATTAATAAATGCGGTGAAGAGCGTTCTCATACCGTTGACACCTATCAGCATGAGTTCAACTGGTATCAGCCTTACACAGATACACTCACTGGCGTGACTGAAACCGTGAGTTCGCGTTACCACACCTTCCGAATTCCAGCTCGCAGCGCGCGCATGTACATGCTCTAAACGTAGAGCATGTATGACACAAAAAAAATCGGCACCTCAGGTGCCGATTTTATCATTACTATTCCAATCAATGGTTCTAGAAGCTCGACGTTACAGCTTAAAGCGAGAAATCTCTCTATCCAAGTCGCCCGCAAGCGCATGCAGACGTTTGGCTTGTTCAACCGCGTCGATGGCGTCGTGTGCGAGTCGATCACTCACCTCACGTACCGATTCCGTGTTGCCATTGATATCGGCGGTCACCAGCGATTGCTCTTCAGCCGCCGACGCAATTTGCGTTGCCATATCGCTGATGGTTTGAATTGCTTCACCAATCGCAGTCAAACTCTCGCCCGTTAGATTCACATCCGCAACACTGGTCTCGGCTAATTGATGGCTTTGCTTCATCACAGACACCGCATCGTTTGTAGCTTTTTGCAGCCCTTGAATCTTGCTTTGGATCTCTTCTGTTGAGGCATGAGTACGTTGAGACAGAACACGAACCTCGTCAGCAACCACCGCAAAACCGCGGCCTTGTTCACCAGCACGCGCCGCTTCAATCGCCGCATTCAGAGCCAACAAGTTGGTCTGTTCTGCAATGTCTCTAATCGTTGCAAGAATGGTCGAGATTTGCTGACCATGTGCTTCCAGCTCACCAATAATTTCGACTGCACTGTTGAGCTCACTCGCCAATGAGTGGATAGAATCTTGGCTCTTGGTCATTTGTTGGAAACCATGCTGACTCAGTTCCACCGACTGGTTGGCATTCTTAGCGGTGTTGTCTGCGTTGCCTGCAATTTCCGCCGTCGCTGACGCCATTTCCGTTACCGCTGTGGCCACCATCGTAATTTCATCTTGCTGCTGGCGAATGCTGTTGCTGCGCTGGGTTGCGGTACGCGCTGCTTCGTCAGCTCCGAGGTTCAATGCGCCAGAAACGTCGCGCACGTTTTTCACCATCACATGCAAGCGGTCGACGAACTTGTTGAACTTCTCAGCCAGTTGGCCCACTTCGTCTTGGCTGGTCACTTGCAAGCGACGGGTTAAGTCGCCATCACCTTCGGCAATATCCGCCAACGCTTCGCTAACACGCCCCAGTTCAATCAACTGTCTTGCAACAAACCAAGAGGTTGCAGCGGCCATGATCACCAAGACCAACAAACCGATTAACGCCTGACTAAACAGCATGTCCGTAATCGGCTCTTCAAGTGTGGCTTTGTCCATCTCCATCACAAGCAACCAGTCTGTGTACTCGATCGGCTGCGCCATGATCACTTTCTCAGCACCATTCACTGTCGCGTAGATGGCGGTATCGCTGTCTGCCGCTTGAATCAGTTGGGTAATATTCAGCTCAGAAGCGATCTCATGGATGGGTTTCAGCAGCACATCTTTATTTGGGTGTGCCACGATCGCCCCTTTACGGTTGACCAGAATGGCCTGACCATTCCCTGGCACTTGAATCGCTAGCACGTCTTTGATCAATTTATCCAACGCCAGGTTGGATGCCGCAACACCAATTAACTTGCCGTTTTGACGCACTGGATCCGTTAAAGTCACCACCAAGGTTTGCATGGTCACACTGACATAAGGCGCAGTGGTAATCGCGCGATCTTCCGCTTTTGCTTCTTTGTACCAACCACGAGCACGCGGGTCGTAACCGGGTTTGTTTAGCGAAGGATCATGACGAAACATTTCACCTTGTTCGTTACCGTAGTAGCTTAAGCCAAAGCCGCCAGCGATAAGGGTTTGGCGCAGGTGAGGCACAATATCCAGGTTTGGGTTACGTTCAATCTCTTCTCTTAAACCTTTCACCGCCAATTGCTTGTCGTGAAACCAATCGGCAATGCCTTTGGCATGCGCTTCAAGCGTGTTGCGACTCTCACTTTCAATCGCACGCCAGCTGTGAGTGTTAAACGTTTTGTATCCGACGAATAGTAAAGTGGCAGATGTGATTGCAATAGCCAAAACAACCGAGGAAACCATCTTCCTCTTCAAACTAAATTGCATAGTTGACTCTCATTGTAGTTATAAACATTGTTGAATAACTGAGAATATACGTTTCGCTTTACAAATTTCTGAGTTTTAACTCTAAATTTATACTCAACCAGTTTAATGAATCATAACGATGTGATCTTGCTTCAAAACACCAGCATTCAAACAGCGAGCAATCGTGAAGGTTGGCAATGTGCTATTTACCTTCCGGCCCGCATTATCGCACTCTTTTTTAGCCTAAATTCACTGTCATTGTGAGTACTGTCTACTTCGATCCAAAACTCTTTAACTAACAGATGAGTCAATAATTTATTGTTCAAAATGGGACAGATTATTCACTTATTGGACCTGCTCAAAATAGCACCACACCACGTGATATTCTTCACACAAATGATTTGTTCACAATGTTACTTTGGATCATAAATAATACAACCCATTGGTTATCCACCATTTTCTTATTGGCTATCGATATTCGTTTGTTATGTCATTTAGTGTAGAAATATTTCTTAAAGCATTGATCACAACAAGTCTGATCTTACTGGTGTTTATCGTTGATCCACTGGGTATTCGAAACTCAGCATCAAACCATTATGAAGACCACATTCTTAGATTATGGTCGCCCTTTTTCAGTGATCGCGTGTCGGATCAAATCGTTGTAGTGCTTATTGATGACCAATACATTGAATCAACGAATACCTTTCCTGTGAGCTATAACAACCTAGCACGTTTGCTTAAGACTATATCTCGATTTGAGCCTCAATCGGTTTTCTACGACATCCTCCAGCATCATGAGCATTCTGATGGCCTTGAGCGCTGGCTTTCAACACTCGCTAGTCAACCGTTTCCCATTTTTATGGCTAGTAATGCTGCCTACGATACACCAGAGCGATTAAGTGACCCCAACTCGCTAAGACACAAAATTGCCAATGTTGCTCAACTCGCGGCCGTTTCTTGGAGTGACGAAGGGCGTTACTACCCATTATCTGTGCCATGGAATGACACAGGCATGACCACAGTAGCTGCCGCCATGTATCAAAATTGGTGCGAGCAATCTTCTCAATGTAAATCCCATTATTTAGCCAATATGGATGACGCCTTGATCGTTCAGTGGAGTAACAAGCATGCTCCGGATCAAGACAAGTTTTTTCCATTGGACGTCAGCTGTGGCAAAGAAAGCTTAAGCCAATGGCAGCAGTTTAAAGAGTTACTGGCCATCAGTTTGACTCAAGGTATCAGAGACAAAAATGATGTTGATGAAACGCTTAGAAAGCGTTGCCCACCCTTTCTGACCATTGCCGCTTCCACTCTAAGGGCACCAGGGGCTGCAGGTTCAGCGGATTTAAAGCAAGCCATTCAAGGGAAAATCGTACTGGTTGGATACCACCTAACTGGTGGTGTGGATGTTGTCGTATCCCCTGTCCATGGAACTCTACCCGGCGTTTACTTCCATGCGATGGCGCTCGATAACCTAGTTACTTTGCAAGGGGAGTATTGGCGATCTCCCGATGATATAGGGCTCTTCAATTTGAGTATCGCAGATATCGTCGAAATATCAGTGCAAACCATCGTGCTCTTTCTTGTTATTTGGTTCCGCTTTAACTTTCTCGAACAACGGCAGTCCGAGCAATTTGATGCCAGACAAAAGGTATGGGCCGCGTTTGTTCCAATGGTCATTATCATTGCGGTGATCTTCGTTTCAGTCGTCATTTCCCATTTTGTACTCCACGTCGGAGCCCCAAACTGGTACGGGTTAGTACTGATCATATTCATCGACTTACCTGTCTTTTTCTTCTTCATTTTCGAAGCGGTTAGACCAAGACTTCAGGGATACAAGGAGAAGGTCTGTCTATTCGTAAAACACTCTAAGAATAAATTAAGAAACACATAACATTCAGAAAATAAGGAACATTTATGAGACCGTCATTAACTTTATTATTTAGCTTAGTTTTGAGTGGTACCTCTACTCTGACGATGGCACAAGAACAAGTCAAAATTATCGATTTTCTTGTCGACACCGTTTGGGTTTGTGACCAAAGTAATGACTGCAACGACGTACCACGTAGTTCCCTTCCCGATCCCAAAAAAAGCGCTTTGGTGGTTGAAAACTATGACTCAAAAGAGCAGATGGTGATGGTGAAAATTGACGGTCAAGAGAAATGGTTTGATCAGATTGAAGTCCAGTTAAATAAAACAGCAGTCGCTAGTGTAGTGTGCAGCACTCAGAAAATCAGTACTAAGAGTGACAGCGGCACTTATGCGACCTTAGGTCTAGGTGAGGGGTGCAATTAATGAAGAATCTGCTTTGGATGGCGGTACCCTTTATCATCACCGGATGTGCAATAGACAGTATCACTAGCTTGGTTGGTAGCAAATATCAATCTTTCGAAGGAAAGTTCATCGACCAAAATTTGGTTGAAACGAATGCTCCTGAAACAAATGCTTCAACAAGCCAAGAGTTTGCCAATATCATTAATACTCGTGCGGCGGCGGATAAAGACCTGATCGCAAATCCATACATCAACAAGTATCTTGAAAATATCTTAGCTAAAATACTTAAGGAGTGGCCTCACTCCACTGAGAAAAACATTTCCATTGTCGTCGCATCTGACCGTAATTATTCTGCTTACGCTACACCTGATACGATTGTGATTACTCAAGGCGTGTTGGCAGATGCTGAATCTGAAGATGAACTCGCCTTTATCATTGCTCATGAGCTCTCTCATATTTTGCTCAAACACAGTGAGACTAATGAGTACTTTGCCAAACAAAGTGCCCTAGTGAGTAAAACGGCGAACATCGCAATGAGCACTGCCGTACTGACAGATATGAAAACAGTAAAAACCGCGAATGGCTATAAGGTCACGAGCCAAAACAAGGCATCGACGCGTAACGTCATTGAAGACTCCTATCGAACCGGTTTGACGATCAACCGTTTAAGCCGTGATGTCATCAGTTCTTCGATGAGCCGCAGTGACGAAGATGAGGCGGACCTTCTTGGTATGGATCTGTTAGTTAAGGCTGGATATAGCCCACGAGCCTTCTCCCCCGTATTGGAGCGTCTAGAAAGCAGTCAAAAGTTCACCGAAGAACAGCTCAAGGAAAAAAAACTTGAAGTTCAAAAATTTGTTAGCATAGCCAGCGATGCGGGCAAACACTTATCGAGCGACAATACCTTGAGTAATTTGGGATACTTAGCAGCAAATGAAGCGGGAACCCGTCTGCTACAGAGCTTTTCTGCACGACATTCTTCGCCGATTGAACGTAAAAAGGATTTGTCTGCTTACATAAAACGCGAGTATCGCAAAGAGCGAGGAAGACAGCTCTCTTCCAGCACATTTGAAAAAATCGTAAAAAACGGCAAGGGTAACCAAATTCAACAAAACTATTGGTACGCTTCCGAAGCCTTTAGAGCATTAGAGTTTGGTGATATCAAAACGGCAGAAAAACTCGCAAGAAAATCAGTCTCCGGCCCTACTCAATACCACGCATACCCAAGATTAGCTTTTTATGGGGTGCGTAAAGCACAAAACTTGGACTCGAAAGCACTGCAAAATCTTTCAATGATTAAGAACTGGGACTATGCCTCGATACAAACCTTTACGTTAGCCGCACAGTCTTATCGAGAGCAGAAAAAACCCAATAGTTCACTAAAATTATTAGCCAAGGGAGAAAGCGTTATTGGAACACAAGTCCCCTTCTTACCGGAGTACATTGCCGCACACAAAGCTCTAGGTAATGACGCCCAAGTTGCTGAGCTGCTCATGCAATGTAAAAGCGTCAAGGAAAGCAATATTGTTGCTCAGTGCCATAATAGCGCCGGTCTCCCAATTCCTCAGAATAGTGGGTCGAGTAATGGGATCATGAGCTACTTTGACTCTCTGACCAGCTTGGTGGATCTTTAACCCTCAGACACCAACAAGATTCAACTCTTGTTGGTGTTCTCCTATCGCTCCAATCTAAGACATGAAGCCACTCCTCATCCTATCTAAGCCCTAGCCTCACTCCACAAACTCGCTTACTATGCCAAGTACCCAATAGCTTTGTGAGTCATTCATGAGCAGCAAAAACAACAAAAATCTCGGCATTCTTCTTAAACTCAGTACCTTTGTTTCACCTTATAGATGGCGGGTTGCTGCCGCTTTGGTGGCACTTGTGGCCACGGCGAGCCTGACCCTTTCTGTTGGGTATGGGGTGCGTATGCTTATCGACCAAGGGTTTGCCCAACAATCGTTGCATGAGCTCACCAATGCGATTCAATTTATTGTTGGCGTGACTCTGTGCATTGCGATTGGCACCTTCTTTCGCTTTTATTTGGTCTCATCGGTTGGGGAGCGTGTCAGCGCCGACATTCGCCTTGCAGTGTTTAACCATGTGATAACCTTGCACCCGAGCTACTTCGAGACTAACAGCAGCGGCGATATTATGTCGCGGCTCACCACAGACACCACTTTGCTGCAAAGCATCATTGGCTCGTCGTTTTCCATGGCGATGCGCAGCGCGCTGATGTGCGTCGGGGCGATCATCATGTTGTTTGCCACCAACTTTAAACTCACGCTGATTGTGCTGGCTTCCGTGCCATTTGTGTTGGTTCCTATTTTGTTTTATGGCCGACGTGTGCGTGCCCTCTCTCGCCAAAGCCAAGATTCAATGGCCGATGTGGGCAGCTACGCCGGAGAAGCGATAGAACACATTAAAACCGTGCAAAGCTTTAGTTCTGAGCAACATGAAAAAGCCGCCTTCGCGGTTGAAGTTGAAAAGGCGTACGAAATCGGCAGACAGCGCGTAAAACAGCGGGCGATTTTGATCTCTGGCGTGATCGTGATTGTCTTTAGCGCCATTGCAGGCATGCTTTGGGTTGGTGGTAGTGATGTGATCCACGGAAAGATGTCGGCAGGCGATCTCGGCGCTTTTGTCTTTTATGCCATTATGGTCGCCTCTTCCACCGCCACCATTTCTGAAGTGCTGGGCGAGCTGCAAAGAGCGGCGGGCGCAACCGAAAGGCTGATTGAAATTCTGCAAGTGGAAAGCGACATTAAAGCGCCTAGCCATCATCAATCCATCCCCGCAGACATCCCTGCCGAAGTAAGCTTTGATTCGGTGAATTTCAACTACCCATCTCGCCCCAATCAGCCTGCGATCAAAGGCTTAAATCTCACCGCCGAACAAGGCAAAGTGTTGGCCTTAGTCGGTCCATCGGGTGCGGGAAAAACCACGTTGTTTGAACTACTGCAACGCTTTTACGACCCGCAACAAGGGCAAGTGCTGTTGGGTGGTATCGATATTCGCCAGTTTGATCCTAACGAGCTACGCCAACAAATGGCGCTCGTGCCGCAGCAACCTGCGTTATTTAGTCACGATGTGTTCCATAACATTCGCTACGGCAACCCAGACGCGACTGACGAGCAAGTGATTGAGGCGGCGAAAAAAGCGCACGCGCACGAATTTATTGAAAAGCTGCCAGAAGGTTATCACAGTTTTTTGGGTGAGCGCGGGGTCAGGCTCTCTGGCGGGCAAAAACAGCGCATTGCCATTGCGCGCGCGATTTTAAAAGACCCCAAAATTCTTTTGTTGGATGAAGCCACCAGCGCACTGGACAGCGAAAGTGAACACCACGTTCAGCAAGCACTTGAAGCGTTAATGAAATGCCGCACAACGTTGATCATCGCGCATCGCCTTTCCACCATTCAACACGCCGATAACATCGCCGTGCTGGACAATGGCGAGTTGGTCGATATCGGTAATCATCACGCCTTGATGCAAAGCTGTGAGCTATACCAGCGCTTGGTCGCTTTGCAGTTTAAGCATCTGGATTAAAAACAAAAGGCGAACCCAATGGCTCGCCTTCTGTTTTATACCCAATTAACACCGAATCATTATTACGCTTCTGGGTTCTCTTTGGCGTTGATTTCCGCATAGGTGTGCAGCAGATCGGTCAGTGTTTTCACCCAAGCAAACACATCGTTGGGTGTGTTTTCGAGCAGTTTTTCCACTTGTTCGCAGTGCGCTTCAAGCGTGATCGCTTCTTCCAAACGAAATGAGATGGCGTAGAAATGCCAAAGCACAAGGCGAGTCATACGCTCACTGTTTTGTTTGGCGTTTTCTGAATCATCAAACGCTTGCTGAATTTCACTCAGTGCGATTGCCGTCATACGCAACATGGCATCAAGGCGCGCCGACAACATGCGGTCTTCACTATCTACTTCTTCTTGATCAAAAGTAAACAGTTCGCTCATCACGTCTTCAGGTACCATTTTACTGATCATGCGCACGCTGAACTCTTCCAGTTCATGACGAGGCATGGAGACAAGACAATCGAAGGTGTAATCACGAAGCATAAAATCACTCTACATCAGTTATCACTTTTAGTGTGCGCATTCTAAGTGCTCAAATTTCAATTACCACTGTTTATTACTATTGACCCCAAAAATGGCCAATACTCAGCGATTTTAGTAACGAGTTACTTCAGCGGATCGTTATCCGGCAACGCGGCGTGAATCCAGAGTGCTAGGCGGTGCTTGATGTTTGCGCCATCGAGCTTGCTGTCTGGTAACGGAGCGATTTGCTTGGCATCCACCAAGAATAGGTAGACGGCTTTTACACGCACGGGTTGAGGTGATTGAGGTAAATCGAAGCCCTGCATTTTGGCCATCTTACCGCCTATCTCTAAGGCCTTTTTCACTAACTTTTCTTCGTTATTCAGCTTCGCGGTTTTGGACATGCTTTTCACCTATTCTTTTTCATCCTGCAAGGAGTATATCAGCGCTGAAAACACACGGTTTTATTCGGCGTTAAAATTGAGCGCAGCACGACAGAATAAAGGTTGTTTTTCGATTTATCGCTCGTAGGTTTGTACAAGATAAGAGCAGCAGGTAACAGGGTAAAGCGGCCCAATGTTGCTGATACATTGGGCCATGAAGCACTTACGGGTTATTCATGCATCATCGCGGTGGCAAGCGCAAATCGATTCCACGCGTTGATCATGATGATCTGCATCATTGCTTGAGCTAAGCGCTCTTCTCCAAGTAACTCAAGGCAGGTCTGATAGACGCTATCTGATACGCCAGCATCGGCAATTTTTGTCATGTCATCTGTTAGGTGAAGCACTGCTCGCTCTGCCTCATCAAACAGTGGCGACTCTTTCCATGCAGACAATGCAAACAGCTTTTGCTGAGCGATCCCGTTTTTCAGAGCCTCGGTGGTGTGCATCTGAATACAGTAAGCACACCCGTTGATCATTGACGCTCGAATTTTGATGAGCTCTTTAAGCTCAGTAGATAATGCGGTATCCGCAAGGTAGTTTTCTATTCCTAACATTGCCGTTAACGCTTGAGGTTGTACTTGAGCAAGATTGATACGTTTGGCCATTTTCCCATCCTTATTTCAGTGATAAATACCGCCTTAGTGCGATGGGGTTATTGTGCAGAATTCGATATTGCGGTGGAATGGGTCTAAAATCTCAATCAGTTATGCATAAAACGCAAAGGTGAACACGTGCTAGAGTTACTCAAAGTGTTTGATCAGGTGGTCGAGTCTGGCAGTTTTTCTCAGGCAGGAAGAGCGCTAAATATGGCCCCCTCGTCGGTGGCAAGAAATATTGATAGCCTCGAAAACAGAATCAAAACGACACTGTTTAAACGCAGCACGCGTCAGTTGATTTTGACCGAGGAAGGGCAATATTTTTATCAGCAATCGAGCAAGATCCTGCGCGACAGCGATAACTTATTGGCGGAAATGAGAGGAAATCATGGTGTGCCTGAAGGCATACTGAGAATCTCGGTATTCGAAAGCTTCGGCAATTTATGCCTCACTCCATTAATTCCAGAGTTCCTCGAGCGCTACCCCAAGATACAAATTGAACTTGAGCTGGATAATAAGCTTGTGGATTTAAACAGCGACAATGTCGATATGGCGATCCGTATTGGCACCCCACAAGACAGCCGACTGAAAGCTCGGCACTTGCTAACCAATTACACCGCGTTGGTTGCTTCGCCTGCATATATAAATACGCACTCCCCCATAACACAACCAGAAGATTTACAGCAGCACAATTGTCTATTGATAAGTCACGAACGGCAGCGGAATTATTGGTACTTCCGCCAGAAATCGACCACTAGAAAAGTCATGGTCGCTGGCAATTTGATTTCAAAAGGCGGCTCTCCTCTTTTATGTGCAGCGCTGCAAGGTACTGGCGTACTTCTGTTGTCGAAGTGGATGCTCAAACCCTATCTGGAAAGTGGGCAGTTAGTGGAATTACTGCCGTCCTGGACGGCAACACACGGTGAGCTAGGCAGTGGTGAGATCTTCGCTATCTACAAAAACACACAATACCCCAAACCTCACCTGCGTGTGTTTTTGGACTTTTTGCTTGAGAAGCTTAAACCGATGCAAGAAACATTCAGTTCAAGCTAACCCCTGTGTGAACGATTTTTCGGCTATGGTCGATCTCTTCGTGAATCACGCCGTTTGGTCGCCAATCTTTGGCAAGTGATAACGTGTGCTCCGGCCACCAGCGTCAGATTTAATCAGGCAGCCAAGCTCAACAAGCGTGGCCAAATGCCTTGTGGCGGTGGGTTTACTCACTTTCGCAACCTTGTGGTATTGCGATGTGTTGATCCCCTCAGGGAAATCACCATCGAGCATTCGATTAAGCACTTTGGTTTGTTCAGTCAACAACCGCGTTTGGTCGATGTGTCGCCAGTAATTGGTTTTAATTACCGTTTGTTCAATCTCTTTTAACGCAACATCAAAGGTTTCATTCAGCGTGTCTAAAAACCAACGTAGCCACGCGGTGATGTCCAAATCCCCCTTTTGCGTTTGCTCTAAGATCTCGTAATAGCTTTTTCGATTAGCAAGAATCGCTACCGACATGGCGTAAAAGCGCACGGATTGGTGCTCTGCTTGTGCCAGTGCGAGATCGGTCAGCACTCGAGTAATGCGACCATTGCCATCATCCAATGGGTGTAGTGTGACAAACCAAAGGTGAGTGATGGCCGCTCTTAATAGAGGATCGAGTGAGGTATCCGTCTTTGAATCATTAAACCACTGTATAAACGTGCTCAGTTCTGCGTCTAAGCACGCTCTACCTGGTGCTTCAAAATGGACAACGGGTTTGTCTATCCGTCCAGATACCACTTGCATGGGCGTTTCGCTTCTTAACTGCCCACCAATAACAGGATTGAACAGCGTGTAGCCTTGGGGGAATAACAAGGCATGCCAATGCAAGACGCGCTCTAAAGTGAGTGGAACCTCGAGGTTATCGACCGCATCGAGCATGATCTCTGCCAGACCATCGGTCTGTTTCGTTGTTGGGAACGGATTCTCTTCACTGATGCCCAATTTGTTGGCAAGTGAAGAGCGCACAGAAAAGGCGTTGAGTTTTTCCCCTTCTATCGCGCTAGAGTGCACAATGTTGGCGAGCAAGGTATCCAGCATATTTTGGGTTTGATCAAGTGGCTGACAAAGCATTTTCCCTAACAAGATACCTTGATTAAGGCGAGTGGTTCTCACAAGCGGCTCAATCACACTTCTGTCCCACTCAAATTCAGGCCATGACGCCTGTTGCCAGATCCACATAACGGCTCCTTGATTCGAAAATCCAACACATTCGAATCACATTATGATTCGATTAATGCTTTTTTTCAAATCATATAGTGATAGATTAAGTGTTGTATTTGTATCATCCACCCTGCGCTTATCGAATGAAGGGTGGATGATGCTTGGGCTGACCACTTATCGCTCAAAGCCCTCTAAGGTGATGATCGCATAACCCTTTTCTGCAGCTTGCACGTCTAACTCAGAAAACCGTTCACTGGTATGACAGAATCGGCAATCTTGCGAGCTCAGGCTTTCAACGTCGAGCTGCTGCTCTGCCAAGAAGGCTTTTGCCGCCGCTATCGCTTTCTCTCCATCTCGTTCATTGAGTAGCACATCAAAGTGCAGTTTTTTACCTTGGCGCGTCACGGTATGTGTATCGAAAACATGTAAACTCATTTCCCTTTCTCCACTATTGCTATCTGATTTCTTAAATACGTTTGTTCAATACGTGACGCACTACTTATGGCTAATTCGGCCCGGTAACGAGAGATCTCCAGAGGCAATATCAAACACATTGGTAACACAAAGTAGCGGTGAATGGACGCTGGCGTTCACTTTTAGTACCGATGTCACGGCATCAAAGTTGAACCCCTCATGAGTATCGAGCGACGATTTGGGCACTTTAACGAGCAACTCTTCTTTAGTGAACTTAGGCGAAAAATTTGGACTGTCGATATAGATTGGTAGGTTCGGCCAAGTCACCGGAACGGTTGGCGCTTCACCTTCTGCAATGTCACGTACTTTTAACCCCGCCGGACACGCTTCATCTTTCGTGAGCACTACCCAGTGCGCATGCCAAAGATCGCCATCGTTTGTTTTGTTTCCATCGCTATTTTCATCGTATAGCGGAGTGTCATCGAAATCTGGATGCGATGTGACAGCTAGCGCAACGATGCCTTTTTCTTTGTCAAACCCAATAGCGGAAGAGTCTAATGAGGTTGGCCACACATAGCTGTAGACCTCTGCCCCAACGATTGCGCCATTCGCCTCAGGTTTTAATTCACCAAGTTGACCACGAACTTGTGCTTGAAAAATGTAGTGGTCGTTTTGGTCAACAACTTTGCTATGAGTCAAATCAAAACTCGCGGGAATGTTTTTGCCTTGTTTTGCTTGTATGTGCTCCTTGGTATGCGCATACACCGTAGATGCTTGCAGTGCAAAAATGGAAGCCACTGTGGCTAGAGTGAGTACCTGTCTGTGTTTGTTCATGTTGAGCTCCATTGTATTAATATTTAGTTTCGATGCGAAACTAAATATTAATTTACAGACGGATTTCTTTTTGTCAATATAGTTTCGACTAAAAACTTTTATCTTTATGTGGAGCGCGCATGAGTAAAGATGTGTATGAGTTGCTTGATCGAATCAGCAATCTATTGAGAACCGAAGTCAGGCAGCTGGGGGCGGAACACGGATTGCACCCTGTCCATCTTGATATCTTGAGCTACTTATCAAGATGCAATCAATTCAGCGATACGCCAGCTGCACTTAAAGAGTTCCTTGGCATCACCAAAGGCACACTCTCACAATCCATTACCTTGCTCGAGAACAAAGGGATGCTGACCAAAACCAAGGATGCAGTAGACAAACGGGTGTCTCATCTTGGCTTAACGCTTGTCGGAAAGCGCTTAATCGAAAAGCTGACACCGCCAGCGCGTTACTTGGAGCCACTTAGTGAATTGGAAGCTGCCTCTCCGGACAGCGTCGGTTATTTGAAGAAAATGCTGGCTCAGATGCAGGCCAAAAATGAAACACAAAGCTTTGGTATTTGCCGTACTTGCCGACACCACGAAGATCGCCCGGGCAGTACCTTTTATTGTCGCCTAACCGAACTGGAGCTCGATAAGAAGTTCGGCGAGTTGATCTGCTGGGAGCATCAGTATCAATGATTGTGGAGGTGAGGTTGTTCTTTACTGCCCTTGCTTTAACGCCTCTCGTACTTCTTGGGGAGTGGGTGGCGGAAACACAACGCCTCTCTCTTCGAGCAAGGCTTTCGTTTTGTGGGTATCTTCATTCACCCTAAAAGCTGGATTTTTAGCGTTCTTTTCGAGTGCTCAATGTACACGCCATGCCACTGAAGCGCCTGTTGTCGATGGTTCTGTTGCTAATGCACCTTCGTTAATAAGTTTGTAAACAAAGTCATACTTACCTAAATCGGCAGCATACAGGGCGCTATTACTGTTGCTTCTATCTTTCGCATTGATATCGACACCGTACTCTAAAAGTAGGCTGAATTGCTGCCAATTATCATGTCCAATGGTGCCAAAGATAGCGGGTCTGCCAGTAGATTCGTCTCGGGAGTCCGGGCTAGCGCCGTATTTTAGTAATAAACTAAATAGTTGATTGTCTCCATCACCCGCAATAATTGCCAAAGGCTGCGCGGGTTTAGGCCCAGTGCGGTTAATCTCAATCATGGCAGGGAAATTAGGATTCGCCCCCAGTTGCAATGCCAATTCAACGGCACTGAGGTCTTTTTGCATAATCAGCCACAGTAATGGTGTAATGCCCTCTTCACCACGCACGTTCAGCTCAACCCCTTGTGCTAACATTGCCTTTGCCGCTGCGGAATCCTTCCGCTGTATAGCGCGTAACAGGCTGACCATCTTCGCATCAAAAAACAGATCCGCTTTCATATCGTTTCCTTCAAACTTGCAGCCGCTTAACAAGCTAAGAAGCGCAATCATTAACACTGACAATACTTTGCTTGATGCTGAAAATAGTTGTTTCCAATTAACCATGATATGCCTTTGAAAATGTAGGTAGCTACAAACACACTTCGTCGTAATGTGCGCACATCCGTATGTGTCGTAGAGCGCGGCTTTGTTGCGTAATTCATTTTCGAAGTAGATTAGACCCATTTCGGCTAATTGTTAGCCAATACGACAAGTTTTAGGCATAGCTAACCCAGTGAGCTTGTTTAACGCTTTGATCATGGCGTAAGTCTCACCAACCTGAGCGTTGTAGTCTCTCAGGCTTAATTTTCAACCTAGTAACTGCTTCACTCTATACATTGCCGTTTCTGAGAGAGAACGCTTGTGGTAACCATACTTCTGTTTCCAGTGTTTATTTGAACCATACAACTTCTGACAGGCCACACTAAGATTTCGGGGGTGACCGCGCTCCCAGAATGCGGCTCCGTCTCGTGGAGGAATGAGTGCGACTGCTCGTTTTATACGGATAGCTTCGTAGCAGTCCTTGGTGTCATAAGCTCCGTCACCAGATATCTCAGCGATCTTTCTGCGTGTTTGCTTAAGTAGATTTGGCAGCACTTCAGTATCAGTCACGTTCGATAAACTCAGTTCCGCAGCGATAATTTCGTGGGTATTCGTATCAACGGCAAGATAGAGCTTTCGCCAAACTCTGCGTTTACCGTCTGTGTCATGCTTTTTGACTTTCCATTCCCCTTCGCCGTAAACCTTGAGACCAGTAGCATCGATGGCCAAATGTCTTATCACACCAGACGTTTGAGGTTTGAATGATACTTCAACCTGTTTAGCTCGGCGACTGATACAGGTGTAATGTGGACACTGCAATGGAACACGAGCAAGCATAAATACTGAGTTAATGAATCCTTGCAGAGTTCGTAACGGCATTGAGAAGATACGCTTCATCATTAACGCAGTTGTGATCGCCAGGTTGCTAAAGAAACGAGGTCTTCCCCGCTTTTTTGTTTGCTTTGTTTCCACTCTCTTATCGCTTCTTCATCAATCCAGAAGGTAAGTGAGCCACGATTGATTAAGGCTTTATTGTACTGTTTCCAGTTGGTTGTTTTGTAACGAGGTTTAGGCATAAGGCTACGAGGATTAGCTGATTTAGCCGTTCAGATCGTAACTTTCTGATTTAGTTCCATCGAATTACGCAACAAAGCCTATTGCCCTTGCTTTAACGCCTCTCGTACTTCTTGGGGAGTGGGTGGCGGAAACACAACGCCTCTCTCTTCTAGCATGACCTTCGCCTTATGCATATCTTCACTCAACCTAAAACTAGGATTCTTGCGATTATTTGCGAAAACAGTCTCTATAGCGTGAGCAAGTGTCACCCCTGCATTATTTGGTTTCGTATAATCGATACCAAGTTCAAGTAATTTAACGACAAAATCGTATTTTAATAATCCTGTGGCATACAACGCTGCATTCCTATTCGAATTATCCGTAGCATTGATATCGACACCGTTTTCCAGTAACCAACTAAACTGTTGCCAATTGTCATGCCCGATACAACGAAATAACGCGGGATGCCCGGTAGAATTATCGCGAGAATCGGGACTAGCCCCATACTCCAATAACAAACGAAACAACTTATTGTCACCATCACCTGCAATAATTGCCAACGGCTGCGCAGGCTTGGGCCCTGTGCGGTTGATCTCAATCATGGCGGGGAAATTAGGGTCCGCCCCCAGTTGCAATGCTAGTTCAACGGCACTGAGGTCTTTTTGCATGATAAGCCACAGTAATGGCGTAATGCCTTCTTTTCCGCGTACGTTCAGCTCAACGCCTTGCGCTAACATTGATTTAGCTGCTGCGGCATCATGCCGTTGAATCGCACGTAATAAAATGACCATCTTCGCATCAAAAAATAAATCCGCTTTCATATCTTTTCCTTCAAACTTGCAGCCGCTTAACAGGCTAAGAAGCACAATCATTAATACGGCAGATACTTTGCTTATTGTTGAAAATAATCGTTTCCAATTAACCATGATATGCCTTTGAAAATGTAGGTAGCTACAAACACTCTTCGTCGTAATGTGCGCTGTCCCGTGTGTTATTGTTGAACTACCATAGGCAAAGATAAGCATTAAGCTATTATTTGAATGGATAGAAAAATAAAGTTGAACCTTTTAACCTAGCTTGACAGACTTAGCACGAAGGTATTTCCAACACCCATTAGCTCGTTAATTACTTCAAGCAACGAACTCAAACTAATTTTACTGCTCATCTCACTTATATTGCTCACCCAGTTTTTTCAACAAGTCCAAAAAACCGAGATCATAAAGAAAATGGTAACTAAACGAAATTCGTGTGGGCATATAAGAGTTGCCAACATCCAATGAACTTTGACGTGAACGATTAACAAGATGATAACCTTGTGTCGCCGCTTGTACACAAAGCATTTCTCCGTCGACATTCTCATCGGCACTGGTCATCGCTCCCGCGTGTAAGCCGCCGGCCGCCGGCGGCTTGCGGAACTCCTCTAGCGCTTTAGGGAACCAGCTAAGAACCCTGAGAGGGAAGTCGAATTGTTTGCAATAATATTGATCCGTTTTTAAATTCCTATACGCTTTCAAAATTGATAAATAATTATCCCGTTTCACAAGCACATATAAGTCTTCCGCCTCAGTAGTATCCAATAGACGACCTATTTCAATTGCGCCCGTTGGCAACTGATCATGCTGAGTGATCGTTGGTAAAGCAGCTTGTACCGGGTATTTTTGTATGGAATAGCTCATAACGGTTTAAGATCCTTAATGATGACAATAGCACCAGCGTCGTGTAATTCTTTTAAGTTAATAGTCTTACGCTCGAAATTCAGCGTTTCTACTGCGCCGAAATTATTCGCACTATTAGGGTTAAGGTCTTTCGTCAAGCCGTTACCCACGTAATCTACCTTTTTATAGCAGTTCCTTTAATGATGATCTCCTCATCTATTTGCTCAATTGATTCTAAAGAGTCGACGACATAACTAGCTACGTCATTATCTTCATCAAAAACAATACCAAGAATATCGAACTTATGGTAAGCATAAAGATAGTCATAGAGATATGAGCCCTCGATATCGATGAACTCCAGTAATGATGGATAATTTGTTGCTCTAGGATACGGAGGATCGAATTCACCAGTGATTTGGTCATCTTCTTTAAGATCTTCAACACCGTCATCGTACAAAGGGGTCAATTTTTCTAATAATTCGCTTTTAACTATTTTTATTTCGTAGGATAAAGTCTGTAAGCCTTGCCCTTTTCCAAAGCTTAACTGGCAAAAAGTCATCGCATTAGAATCTATGTTATTTTTATTTTCTTTAAGCGAAATCATTTTTAACCTCCTGGAGGTAAGATAATAATTTTTCCATCGGGATCTATTGTTATTGACCCCGAAGGAGTATACGGCTGACCGGCTTTCAAGTCTCCCCCAGCTCTAATTCCGGCTCTTTGGAAAAACTGTTCTGGCGTTGTCATTGTTTCGATTGTTTGCGTACTTTTACCGGGAACAATCGTCAACTCTTCCATTTTTAAGAAATGGGGGTTGTCGGCTGTCGTTTTATTGATGTTTTTGATAATTCTTTGAGCTTGTTTCTCTGATAAACTACCAAAACCAACATCAATATCGCTGCCTTTACTGAAATCTCCTCTTATTCGACTTCCACCAAATACCACCGTTGAATCTCTTTTTAGCCCCTGTTCTAAAATCAGAGTAGCTTGTTCAGTTGTTAAATCAGGTACATGTTTTGATAAAAACGCAGACTGCTCTGTAATACCAGAAGTTCTTAATGTTGGTTCTAGGGTCGTAATAACGGGCAAAGTTGTAGTGAAGCCCTGTTTCCACATCGTGATATTGCCCTTGAAAACGGAGCGGGTTGCCAGCGCTCTCCACCTCAATGCGCGCACGTCCGTATGTGTCGTAGCGTGCTTGCCAAACAAGCGAGCCTTGCTCATCCACCAGAGCCAAAGGTGTGCCAATTTGGTCACATTGGTAGAAGTAGCATTGCTCATCTTCCACTAGCATGATTGGCGTGTGACTATTGGGCAAATAAAAATACCAACGGTACTTTCCGTTGTGATACTCACCAATTAACTGGCTCCCCTGCCAGATAAACTCGGTGGTGCCAGTTTCTGTCACTTTTCGACTACGAGGCCCCAGCGCATCGTATTCAAAATGAGAAAGTACCCCACCGAATCGATCAAATAGCATTCCTGGCTCAAAAACACCTTCAGACCTCGTTACTGCATTATCTGGCGTCTAGTCGACTGGAAAGTGCGTATAGCATAGTCTGAAGTTATCTAGGTCTATCTTCACATTGATGTGAAATAGTCAAGTAATGTTGCTTATTTAGAACATCCTTTTATAGCGCAAGACGATTGTTGCCGTACCGGCCCTCTTGTCTAGAGTTGATTCTATGGTCCCCCAAGTAAAACTGGCTGGCGCAGTAAGTGAAAAACAATTTTTCAACCATGTGTCATTCTTAGCCTTATCTTTAAATAGCTCTCCATTTTCTACATTATCCCAAGAAGGCTCTCTATTATTAGGACTTAAAGTTATAGATACTAAAGAACCTGACTCGAAATAGACTCTAAAGACAAACTTCTTTCCACATATTTCATAGGGAGGAGTGTAATATGATCTGTAGTCACCATTATGAACCAGTTTGTAAATATCACTTTTGAGCTCTGATGACAAAAAATCTCTCTCACTTGTATCTTTAGTAAACTCAAAGCTCCAAACATCTGCTTTAATCTTTCCTTCTGAGAGCATATTCATAATCTAATTAAACCTATTTATTCAATGGGATAGAGTATAGTGGCTTCAGGTAAGCTTTATAGTTCTCAATAACTATCTGTGGCAGACCTCCTGAGCCATGTTGAGGATTTGCTAGCGTCCTACCAAATGCTGCCGGTACATCATCAACGACTTCGTACGCACTGACTCCGGGTCGGTACAAACCTGTTATAGGGTGAACAGGAATTCTAGCAGGATCTCCTGGTGCTACCTGAACACCATTAAATAATTTCTCAGAACTATAATCAGCACGTTTTAACGCACTAACCGTAGTATAAAACTCGGATTGGCCAGGTGTTCCACCGTAGATAATCTTCCCTTTCTTAAGAATAATATCTCTATAACTGTCTTTGCCCGGATAATCACCAGCTCCTTGAAGACTTCGAGCAAACTCTGATGGGGTTAACTTACTATCTGGAACTACCCCTTTCCCCACAGACTTCATAGCAACTCTACCGCCCCATGCGGTCATCACTATTTCTGGGGCTAACTGCACGAGTGTTGCCGCCAAGGGGGAACCTGTATGTTCTAGTGTTGCACTCCCAAGCCCTTCCATTGTATCTGCATAGGCTTCAACATATCCAGATACGTTGTTAATAATTTGATGTGCGCCCCGAGACTGCGGAACATAGCTATATTTCTCTTGAATCGATTGAATGAGCGCAGAAGATTGCTCTAAATCACCAAATGCGAGTTGCGCTAACCCAGCTAAGCCAGCCACCGCGTCAACGGCTGTGTTGTAAGCACCTGCCGCCAGCATTTCTGTCGCACCCAACGCATAATCAATGCCGACTTGCTGAACAGCGTCTGGCGCTATGGCATGTAACTGATAAGTCGGGCTGGCTGTTTTCACCGCACTGGCGTAATTGCCTGAGCCCATCGCGTAAAACATCGGCTGTTGCGGCTGGGTATCGTTCACGCCGGCTTTTATTGCAGGAGCGTCCTCTTTGGCACATAAACCATGCGGGTCTACCCACATCACCGGATTGGGGGCATATTGATAATGGTTTATGCCGCCTAAAAGCCCAATCGGATCTGGTTGAATAAAGCGTCCTGTTCTTGGGTCGTAGTAACGGGCAAGGTTGTAGTGTAGCCCTGTTTCCACATCGTGATATTGCCCTTGAAAACGGAGCGGGTTGCCAACGCTCTCCACCTCAATGTGCGCACGTCCGTATATGTCGTAACGTGCTTGCCAAACAACCGAGCCTTGTTCATCCACCAGAGCCAAAGGTGTGCCAATTTGGTCACATTGGTAGAAGTAGCATTGCTCATCTTCCACTAGCATGAT